>JAJYJI010000048.1 GCA_021789605.1 bacterium | reverse complement strand
CTATTCCTAATTCCCTAAGAAGCGCAACTATGTCTTTATCTCCGCTCCAATTTTCCAAGCCTTGAAAATCGCCGTTCATCCTATGTCCGACATCCGGCGACATTTCATAAACCGTAGGCTTATATCCATGTTTTGCCAGAACTATTGCCGCCGTTAAACCGGCTGGTCCGGCTCCTGCGATATTTTTTTGATTTTCCAATTTTGAGTTCTTTATTAAAATTATATATTCTCTATCTTAATTTTAATACTACCATAATTTGACGCTTTTTCAAGCGGCGGGTAACAGCCTGAAAGCCTAAGTAAAAAATTAATTTTTATAGTATAATAGTTTTTTACCGGATTTTTTACTCGAAACCGTATTAGTAAAATTTTATTAATGTATTGTATTATGCTTCGTTTCATCGATACGATTAAATTAGCCGACGGGCATTATGAACTTATAGGCGGACACAATAAGAGAATTAATGATACTATAAATCATTTTTTCGGTTTTAATCCCGCAATAGACCTCAATTCTTCTTTGCCTGAAGCCGGCAAATATAACCCCGGCATTTATAAATGCCGGCTGACCTATTCCGACCGTATCGAAAATATCGAAATTACCCCTTATATTAAAAGAACGATCAAAGGATTAAAGGTTGTCGATTTAGATTACAAGGTTTTTCTTCCAGAGTATAAGACGTTTAATTATGAGTTCAAATATCAAGACAGAACGCTAATAAATTCATTCTTAACGGGAATCGACGCTTTCTCCGACGTTCTTTTTATAAAAAACGGCCTGTTAACCGATACCTCTTTTTCTAATATAATTTTGTTTGACGGAGAAAAATGGATTACGCCGGATACTTACCTTTTAAACGGAGTGAAAAGGCGCCATCTTTTAGAAAATGGCGAGATAATAGAAAAAAAGGTTTCTACCTACGACCTGAGCCGTTTTCAAAAAATATCCCTAATAAACGCAATGCTCGAACCGGAAGATATTACTATCGATATTCGCAACGTAGTATTTTAATTTGTTCGCTATAAAACGCGATTTGCCAAATCTTAACGCAATATGATTTTAGATTCTAATTTCATAGAAAAAATGAATTATTACGGGAGAAACGGAATCAAGTTTCTTTTTATCGTAGATTTCGAGATGAAGTTTCCCGTTATTATGGAATTAGCGGAGACGAAAGACCCCGATATAAAATATTTTATAGACGGCGCAGACAATTATACGGGATATGCAGATAATATATTTGATAAAAATGAATTCAGAATTAAAAAAAATCCGGTCCCGTTCGAAATTTATAAAAAAGCTTTCAATAATGTTATTAAACATGAGAAGGCCGGCAATTCGTATCTCGTAAATTTAACCTTTAAAAGCCCAGTAAAGATTAATCTTGGTTTGCAGGAAATATTTCATAAGAGCAGGTCTAAATATAAGCTGTATTTTAAGAATGCGTTTCAAGAATTTGTTTTATTTTCCCCCGAAACTTTTATCAACATATCCGGCGGAAAGATTTTTACTTATCCTATTAAAGGAACGATAGACGCCGGTATTCCTAACGCAAAAGAAATTCTTGTAAACGATAAAAAGGAAAGGGCAGAACATTTAACGGTCGTTGACCTTTTAAGAAACGATTTGAATATCGTATGCAAAGACGTAAAAGTCAACAGGTTTTGTTTTATAGAAACGGTTAAAACAAATTTTGGAGAATTATTGCAGATGACCTCCGAGATTGAAGGCAAAATTAAACCTGAATTAAATAGGCGGTTCGGGGACATTCTTTGCGGCATGCTTCCTGCAGGTTCCATTTGCGGGGCGCCTAAAAGAAAAACTTTGGAAATTATAAAGGAAACCGAACCGGAAGAAAGGGGCTACTATACAGGAGTATTCGGCATATACGACGGGGAAACCTTTAAAAGTTCTGTTATGATAAGATTTATAGAAAAAACGGCGGGAGAATATTTTTACAGAAGCGGCGGCGGCATTACGGTTTACAGCGATATTAAAAAAGAATATGACGAAATTATTAAAAAAATTTATATTCCTATATATTAAGATTATAAGTATTTTAAGAACCATTCTGCGCTAAGGCGGGCAACTTCTTCCAGCGCCCCCGGTTCTTCAAAAAGATGAGTAGCTCCCGGTATAATTTCAAGTTTCTTTTTTGCCGGAATATTTTTATAAGCGGTTCTATTTAATTCGATAACCTCAAAGTCGTTCCCTCCGACTATTAACAGCGTCGGCGCCTTAACCTCAGGTAAACTCTCCATGGCAAGGTCTGGACGGCCGCCCCTTGAAACGACGGCATAAATAATGCTTGGTCTTTTTGCAGCTGCGATTAGAGCCGCCGCGGCTCCGGTGCTTGCCCCGAAATAACCTAATTTTAGACCCTTTAAGGACGGTTCTTTAACCAGCCAATCCGTAACGTCGATAAGCCTATTTGCAAGAAGTTCTATATTGAACCTGTATTCCGCCGTATAATTATCGATTTTTTCCTCTTCTGCGGTAAGAAGGTCAAAGAGGAGCGTGCCGAGATTATTTTTGTTTAAAATGCCTGCCACATAATTATTCCTCGTGCTGAACCTGCCGCTCCCGCTCCCGTGGGCAAAAATAACCAACCCCTCGGCTTTTTTGGGAATTTTTAAATTACCGTATATATTTTTACCGTTTATATGAATTAAAATCTCTTTTGTTATCGGTTGCGAATCATTATTTTTCATGGCATATTCACCGAATTTAAAAAAACATAAACCTTTACTTAAAGTATACGACTATAAATATTAAAGTCAAACGTAAAAAGCAAAAAATAAAAATAAATGTCAAAATTCCATATGGCTCATATTAATTATGTATGTTAATTGACAAACTAAAATTATGTGATATTTAATTATATATAGAATATCACATAATATATGCGAAAAGGAGGAGTTATGGAAAGCGTTACTGCCGCAAAAAAATTTTATAAAATAATTAATATTAAAGATAAAGAATATGAATTAGTCTTAAAAATTAAAGAGGATGATAAAAAAGTAATGGATTTAAGATTAACTCAAGCTTATAGATAAATGAGGTAAATACTACTATGAAATCGATGATGTTAACTAAAATATCGGATTTAAAAATAAATAAAACGCCTCTAATTGCAGCGGAATCCGAAATTCCTAAAATTAATAAAAATGAAGTTTTAGTTAAGATTAATGCCTGCGCGGTCTGCCATACCGAATTAGACGAAATAGAAGGAAGAATACAACCTATTAATCTTCCTGTTATTCCCGGACATCAGATAGTCGGCAGAGTAATTGAGACCGGCAGCGAAGTAAATAAACTTAGGATAGGAGACAGGGTTGGGATAGGCTGGATTAATTCTGCTTGCGGAAAATGCGAATATTGTAAAAGCGGGTTTGAAAACTTATGCGTCAATTTTGTCGCTACAGGTAAAGACGTGAACGGCGGTTATGCGGAATATACTAAGATAAACGAGAACTATGCCGCAATTATACCGGAAAGTTTTACGGATGAAGAGGTTGCTCCGCTTTTATGCGCAGGCGCCGTAGGGTATAGGGCTTTAAAACTTTCGGGAATTAAAAACGGAATGAATTTAGGTTTTCTCGGATTCGGAGCTTCCAATCATTTAGTCCTTAAGATAGCCAAAGCCATTTTTCCGGATTCTAAATTTTTTGTTTTTGCAAGATCCGAAAACGAAAGAAAACTTGCCTTACGGTTAGGCTCATACTGGAGCGGAGATATTAAAGATATTCCGCCGGAAAAATTACATGCGGTTATAGATACCACTCCGGTCTGGATGCCGGTAATAGAAATTATGAAAAATATAAAACCAGGCGGTCGACTTGTTATAAATAATATAAGAAAAGAAGATTCAGACAAAGATTATATATTAAATATCGATTATGCGCGTGATTTATGGATGGAAAAGGAAATAAAATCGGTTGCCAACGTTGCATTTGCGGATATTAAAGAGGTTTTGGAAATTGCGGCAAGATTTAATATAAAACCGGAATTTCAAATTTATGATTTAAATGATGCAAATACCGCTTTATACGAAGTCAAAAATAAAAAAATTGAAGGCGCAAAAGTTTTAAAAGTTTCATAATTACGATATTCCGTTATATATGTTTCACGTGAAACATATATAACGGAATAAATTTTTCTTTAATGAGAACAGCCTGCATTATGGTGATGTTCGTGCGAAGAGCAGGTATGTCCGGATTCGAAAGTCGAAAAATTATTTACCTTACTGTCCGTAAGAATATCCGAAATTAAACTTTTATCGGTTTTATAAACCTTTATTCCGTTTCTTTCCAAATTTCTTATAGCTCCTTCCCCTATGCCGAAACAAACGACCGTATCTACGTTTTTGCCGGCTAAAGCGCCTACAGGGTTGCACATATTGTGTTCGTGATTTTTATTTGAATTTGCAATAACTTCGGAAGTTTCCGTTTCAGTATCGTATATAAAAAAATAAGGGGCGCTTCCAAAATGTTTGCTTATTTTTTGGGCTTCAAAATTTACCGTCGGGATACATAATCTCATAGTTTATCTCCTTGTTAAAATTAAAAAATTAAATTAAAGTATTTTTTATTATCTATTAATTTCCGTTTGCGCAACGGCGTCCCTTTCTTCCATGTCCGCATTTTTCGTTTCTATCGTTAACCCTGCGAAAGTTTTTATCTCCGCATTTCGGACACTTTTCAGGCCTGCCGGTTCCAAACGGCTCATTCCAAGTACCGTTGCAGTTTGAACAAAAAAAGTTTCGTTTCATTTCTATCTCACCTCCTTCTATTTTAAGAGCTTTAGCATTAACTAAGCAATCCGCTATTTTTCGGCGAGCGGAAGCTATAATATTTCCGAACGTCTGTCTTGATATGCTCATCTTCTCCGCCGCTTCTTCCTGATACAGGCCGTTTAAATCAGCTAGCCTTACCGCTTCGAATTCATCGACCGTCAAAACTACTTTCTCCAAAAATTTTGCCGGAATTCCGTTCGGTTTAAAAAATTTTATTTCCGGCTCTTTCTCAATTCTTCGGCACTTATAAGGTCTCATATTTATTTCATTTTTAATTTTATTATTAGCATATGCCAATAACTATATATTAAAATAAATATATATGAATGTCAATATATTTTTGAAATTATATTTTTTATTCTTAAATTTATTGGTATAATAAGTCGGTGAATCTTTTATATAGGAGGAATTAATTGGCTAATATAGCCGTATTATCTCTAAATCCCGCATTAGACGTTACATATAAAATTCAAAAGTTAGTCGACGACGAAAAAATTCATTCGTTTGAAACAAGGTTTGATCCGGGCGGAAACGGAATAAATGTGGGCAGGGCATTTAAAAGACTTAAAACAAAGGCTACGACTTGCTGTGTTTTAGCCGGAAAAATAGGAACTCTTATAGCGGATATTCTAAGAAACGAGTTAGACGACCCACATTTTATATGGGAGGAAGGCGAAACAAGGATAAATTGCGTTATTCAGCAAAGCGACCCTGTTTCGCAATATGAGATAAACGGCATGGGTCCCGCTATGAGCGCGTCGGTTCTCGATAAACTGGAAAAAGAACTATACGCTTATTCAAAAGACGGTTTTGCCGTGCTTACAGGCTCCCCTCCTTTAAATATAACCCATGACATATACAGCATATTATGTATGCGCTTGAAAAACGCTGGCATAAAATGCTTAGTAGATGCAGACGGCGCCTTATTGAACAGCGCGGTAAAATCTAAGCCTTATATAATAAAGCCGAATATACATGAACTTGAAAGGTTAGTCAAAAGAAATCTTGATTCTGTGAATGATATTGCCGCTGCGGCAAAAGAGTTGCATAATTACGGCATAGAATACGTATTCATATCTATAGGGCATAAAGGAGCGATATTAGCCTCAAAAGAAGGCGTTATGTACGGTGCGTCTCCGGAAGTTCCCGTGGTGTCGAGAGTAGGAGCAGGAGATTCTATGGTTGCCGGTATTTTGAGCGTTATCGCAAACGGAGGCAGCGCCGAAGATTCCCTAAAACTTGGAATAGCTTGCGGTACGGCAACGGTGCAGATGCCGGGGACAGAGCTGTTTACAATGGATCTTGTCGATAATATCGTAAAAGAAATAAAAATAGAAAAAATAAATATTTAGTCGGCAGCACCTAAACTTATATCTGTTGCATACGAATTTCGTCTATATTATAATAATAAAAATTTTTAATAAATTTATTTATAAGTAGTCATATTAATTAAGATTGAGGCCTTTTATGAAATCAGTTGTACGGACAGCGTTAATTTTTATTTTTTTGAGCTGTTTTGTAATGCCTTTATCGGCTAACGCCAAGACCGTAACTTATTTTTCTCCGAGATATAATCTTCAAAATATAGACATACATTGGTTAAATAAATCTTTGATTTCCAAGAGATTATATATCGCAATGTTTTCTTTCACCGATTATAAAATTGCAAAAGATTTAATATATCTTGCGCATAGAGGGGTTAAGATTTATATTTATAGGGACGATTTACAGATGAAAGACAAAACAGACAGAACTTATATGCTTAAAAACATAAAAAATATTTTTATAAAAGCAAAAAGAGACAGAGGGTTTTGGAATATAATGCATGAAAAAATATTTATCATACCCGGCGTCGTATTTAGGGAGGGTTCGGCTAACTGGTCGCCTTCGGCGGAGGGAGCATCATGCTACGGAGGAAATTGCGGTCCGTCGGAAAATCAAGACAACAATGCTACGTATATTACTAACAAAAGCGAAATAAAAATTGCGCTGCGCAATTTTTATTATATGTGGAACAGAAAATCTAATATAGACGTCAATTAAAAATAAAAATCGCATATTTTTTTTAAATAATCGTATTAAAATCGTATATAAAAGGAGCGCATTTACATGATAGTAGTTACCGGCGGTGCGGGATTTATAGGATCTAACATTATAGAGGAACTCAATAAAAGAGGCGAGTCCAATATATTGGTCGTAGATAATTTAACTAACGGAAAAAAAATGTATAATCTTCACGATCTTGATATTTTAGACTATATGGACAGGGAAGATTTTATTGAACGAATCAAATCAAATTACGATTTTGGAAAGATAACGGCAATTTTTCATGAAGGCGCTTGTTCTTCGACTACCGAATGGGACGGGAAATTTATAATGAGGAATAATTTCGAGTATTCCAAAGAGCTTTTAAAATGGTGTCAGGAAAATGAAGCCCAATATATTTATGCCTCTTCGGCTTCGGTTTATGGACTCGGCAAAAAAGGGTTTACGGAAAAAAGAGAATGCGAGCTTCCGATAAATATGTATGCTTATTCAAAGTTTCAGTTCGACCAGTTCGTCAGGAGCGTAATTAAAAGTGCGAAGTATCAAATAGCTGGGTTTAGATATTTTAACGTTTACGGTCCGCGGGAATCTCATAAAGGCACTATGTCGAGCGTCGCATATCATTTTAACAACCAGATAATTGCAACAGGAAAAGCAAAGCTTTTTGAGGGGACAGACGGTTACGGCAACGGAGAGCAGAGACGCGATTTTGTTTACGTCGAAGACTGCGCAAAGATTAACTTATGGTTTATGGACAATCCTTCAAAATCCGGAATATTTAACATAGGTACGGGTAATGCGAGGTCGTTTAACGACGTTGCAAACGCCGTAATAAAATATCACGGGAAAGGCTCTCTGGAATACGTTAAGTTTCCGGAGCACCTTAAAGGCGCCTATCAAAGCTTTACCGAAGCGGATATAGCGGCATTAAGAAACATCGGATATAAAGAAAACTTTACGCCGGTCGAAGAAGGGGTAAAAAAATATTTAGGCTGGCTTAACCGATAAGATTTTTTAAAGTATCCAAATCCGCCTTATGTTCTTTGTCGCCGCCCGGGGTTTCTATTATGAGCGGAATGTTTTCAAGCCTTTTATCGTTTAAAATAAATCTGAATGCTTCAAGTCCTATATAGCCTTTTCCTATAGGAGCGTGACGGTCGATTTTTGATCCTAAAGGTTTGAGGGAATCGTTCAGGTGAAAGGCGTATAATTTATTAAATCCTATTATCTTATCAAAGTATTTCATAAAATTATCGTAAGCGTCGGACGTTCTTATGTCGTATCCGGCGGCAAAAAT
>JAJYJI010000017.1:26461-38614 GCA_021789605.1 bacterium | reverse complement strand
CGAACGCAAACATTACGCGTTCGGCAGGATAGCCGAAATCATAGCTCCTTCGCCGGATAGAATCGTTCCGGCCTGCCGGCATTTCGGCATTTGCGGGGGCTGCGATTACCTGAATCTTCCTTATGAAAAAGAAATATACTGGAAAACGGAAATTTTTAAAACCGGATTCATAAAAATCCTCGGAAACGATATAGATATTAAACGCGTCAATCTGATACCGGATTTTGAAAATAAAAATTGCCTGAATTACAGGCAAAAAATAGGATTAAAAATATATCCCCCGCATATAGGATTTTATAAAAAATCGACGCACCGCGTAATAGACGTCGAATATTGTCGCCTTGCAAAAGAAAGCGTGAACGCATTATTAAAAAACGCCAGAAATTTACTGCTGGATAAAAATTACGAAAACGCGATATTAAACAGGCTCGAGACTTTAACGCTAACCGACGCCGGACTAAAAAATATAATTTTCGGGTTCAAAAGCGGCGCAAACTTTGGCAAGGGCGGCATCCCGAAATTTTTCGCCGAAGACGCCGCAAATAAAACCGGAGCGGATAATGTTTTCTTTGAATTTCCCGATAAAAAAACCGTCAAATTTTCAGGCGGCAAAGGCGGCATAGTAAAGGAATTTAGCCGGCGGGAAAATAACGGCGGGAATAACGGGGCGGGCGGCTATTTTATTTTAAAAGATAAAAAATTTTCGTACGACCTGCCTTCTTTCATTCAGGTAAATAAAGAACAGAATGAAAAAATAATAAGCGTAATTACTGACTATATAGAAAAATTCTCTAAAAATCCGAAAAAAATAAAATTCGATAACGCGCTGGATTTATATTGCGGATTCGGAAACATTACCCTTTTCCTGTCGCATTATGCCGAGGCGGTTACGGGGGTCGAATCGGACGCTTTCTCGGTCGAGCTTGGAGAAAAAAACGCCGGATTGAACCGCATAGAAAACGTTAAGTTCGTAAAATCCGACGCCGGGAATTTTTTAGAAAACGCAAACTGCCGGAACGAGCTTTACGACCTCGTCGTTCTTGACCCGCCGAGGGCAGGCGTTAAAGGTTTGGCGCCAAAAATAGCCGGACTTGGGCCGTCGTCGGTAATATACGTTTCGTGCGATACCATGACGCTCCTGAGGGACTTGAAAGTTTTTGCGGAAATGGGCTACCGGATAAATCAAATAAATCTGATAGATATGTTCCCGAGAACTTATCATATGGAACATATAGCGTTTTTAAGCAAATAAATCTGCCCGCCCCCATTTTTATCCAAAAATTCATGTCAAAAATTCATTGACATATAATTTTTCCCCTGCTAAAATAAAAATAAATAATATTTTATCCGGTTTGTATATTCATATGTATTATAAAAGAGAGCTGGAAGACAAGATAAAAGCATATATAGATAAACCGGAAATCATTGCCGTCCTTGGACCGAGACAAGTCGGAAAAACTACCCTTCTAAAAAAAATTTATGAAGAATCAAAAGATGCGATTTTTTTAACTTTTGAAGATATAGAATTAAAACTTTTATTTGAAGAGGATATCAAAAGTTTTGCAAAACTTTATATCGAGCCTTATAAAACGATATTCATCGATGAATTTCAATACGTAAAAGAGGGAGGGGAAAAATTAAAGTATATATATGATACTTCGGCCGGAAAAAAACTTTTAATAAGCGGGTCTTCCGCCATGAATTTGAGTATAGAAGCAATTAAGTATCTGGCGGGGCGCATTTTTGTTTTTTATCTTTATTCCTTCAGTTTTTCGGAGTTTTTATCGGCTGCGGACAAACCCCTGCATAATATATTTATTGAGGAAGATAAATTTTCTGAGCAAATTAATAAAAAGATTTATAAATATCTATTAAGCTATCTGGTTTACGGCGGATATCCACGTATTTTGCTTGCAAAGGACGACGAGGAAAAAAAAGAAGTGCTGAAAAATATCGTCAATATCTATTTATTACGGGACATAAAGGATTTAATATCTTTAGCGGATGAAACGCAGTATTATAAACTTCTTAAGGCGCTTGCTTTGCAGATAGGCAATATAACGGTCTATAACGAACTTGCGGCTGTCGGCGGACTGGATTATTATAAAACAAAACGGATACTTTCCGTCTTCGAAAAACTTTTTCTGGTAAAGTTCGTTATCCCTTATTTTTCCAATAAGCGAATAGAAATCTCCAAAAATCCTAAAGTTTTTTTTATGGATTTAGGGATTAGAAATGCTATACTTGGAGATTTTAAATTAATAGACGACAGAATGGACAAGGGAGCGTTATTCGAAAATTATATATTCAGGGCGTTTTATGAGAACGACAAGGACGTAAAATATTACAGAAGTAAAAGCGGTGCGGAAATAGACTTTATAATAGACGACAAATTGCCCGTCGAAGTAAAGTCTAAACTTTCAAAGCCTTCTGTTTCAAAATCTTTCCGTAGTTTTATCCAGAAGTATAATCCAAATAAAGGCATTATTTTAAATTCAAATACGGTAGATTCTTTATTAATAGACAAATGCAATGTATTATTCTTAAGGCACTATATGGCCGAAAAGTCGGAATTATATTAAAAGCAAAGTCTTATTTGAGAATTAAGTCATAAATCTGCCCGCCCCCATTTTTTTATAACCGGCAAGTTTCTAACGTAAGTTCCAAAGTAAGTTTTTAACGGACGGCTTTAACGACCTTCCCCGCCTTAAGGCACTTTGCACAAACCTTTATCTTTCTGTTCCCGCCTGCAGGGGCGACGGCCTTTACCGTATGCAGATTAGGAAGAGATACTTTTTTGGTTTTATTGTTGGCGTGCGATACCTTGTTGCCGTATTGGATGCCTTTTCCGCAAATACTGCAAACTCTTGACATAATTATTTTCCCCTTTCGACCTTTTAACTTAACCTAACTTAAATAGAATAAATTATATATCAATATAAATATCATTTAATATTTTAAAAGCATTTCGGAAAAACTGCTATAACTTTTTAAAGCGGCTTATCCGCTTTAATTTATTTAATGCGCGTTACGATTAACTTAATGATTATATTATTTAATTTCTAAATTGTCAATACCCCCTTTGCCCCTTAAAATTGCTGATAGAAATGGTTAAAATGGTCTCAAAGTTATATGAACGCTGGATTCCCGCCTACGCGGGAATGACACCTGTTGGGTGAAAAGTTAAATCCTCTCAAAGTCATTCCTGTGTAGGCGGGAATCCAGAAAAATAATTTTCTATCGGCAATTTTGGGTTGCCCCCTGTTCATGCACCCCCCTGTTCATATATTGATTTAAAAAAATTATATGATAAAATTAGAATATAAATTATAATTAGATTATTGCAATATTTATATATATAATTTATCGAATAATTTATTTATTTATTTAAACGCATATATATATTAATTTTTTCATTTACTAACTAAAATTAATTTAAAGGGGGTTTTTATGTTTAAAAGAAATGAAAGCGCGGCCGACAGAATTGTCAGGGCAATAGTGGGCATAATACTTGTGCTTATCGCTATTTACGAGGTCGGGGCAGCGACGGTTCTGGGTATAATATTAATAATCGTGGGGGTGGTGCTTATAATAACGGCGATAACCGGATTTTGTTTATTATACACGGTTTTAGGCATATCTACCTGCAAGGACTGCAAAAAAGATTGATTGCGAAAGGGGAATAAGAAAAAGGGTAGAAAAAAGAGCGGATTTAAAAGGAGCGGATTTATAAAAATAAATCTGAATTATGGTCTATTACGGCATAAAGGATAAGAAAACGGGGCAATTATTGCGGCAATATTTTATCGGGGAAACGGGGACGGGAAGCAGCACGTCCGTTATATCGGTTAAAAATGTGGATGGCTCGTTATATGCCCACATATTCCTGACAAAAAACAAAAATATTGCCATGTCTTTATTGCTTGAAGGATATTGCGAATATAACGACGGAACGTATAAACTGGACGATGTATCTATATCCGGCGAATTAGAAATTTACGAAACCGAATTCAATTTATAATTTATAAATTTATTTTTCCTTTTCTTTTTATCCTCTCTTTTCTCCCTTTTTCCCCCTTTCTTTCTTCTTTGAACCCGCATCGGAAATTTTATTTCCCGCTCTTCGCTTAGCGGGAACGACGGCGCCCGATTTTAACTTTTAGCTTAAGCGGCGCCATTCCCGGGGAACCCGTAATCCGGTATTTGCATATGATAGAAAGAGCGAAATATTTTCTGACGCGGGTTCATTTAAGGTTCGTCTTTCCTCTTTCTATTTTTTCTATTTTTTGATAATTTTTATTTATCATTTTCTATCGGGGCTATGCGGGCTATTCGACTACCCTGTTGACTTTTATCACGCCCTTGACCGCCTTTATCCCCGCCGTAATAGAATCCGCCTGCGTGTTGTTTCTTACTTCTATATCGAAAAGATGCACGGCTCTGCCGTCTTTAAGGGTTCTGACCTGGGCCTTGGAGATGTTTGCTCCCTTGGACGAAATCAATGAAGCTATATCTGCTAAAATGCCTTTTTTATCGTCCGTAATAATTCTAATCTTCGTTTCAAAAAATTCCCTGTTTTGTTGCTTATTGGACGAATCCTGCTTATCGAGCGCCTCCCTCCAGCCGACTTTTACGAGCCTGTTTTCGTCGATGCCTATTATATTCTTGCAATCCGTTTTATGAACTATGACCCCCCTTCCTCTCGAGATGAACCCTACTATATCGTCTCCGGGAATAGGATGACAGCATCCCGCAAGTTTATAAAGAAGATTGCCTCCGAAAGGAGAAACTATCGCATCGCTTTTTCCGGCGCCCGGTTTAATCTTCTGAAGAATTTTATTGATTACGCTGCCCGTCGTTTTTGTAATCAGAGAGAGCTTATCGGTCTTTTTATAATTGGGCAATGCGAGCGAAAATATATATGAAGGCGAATATTTTCCGTAGCCTATTTCCGCAAAAAGGTCGTCTTCCGATTTAAGCGAAAGCTTCTGCATGGACAGGCTGACCACTTCTTTAAAATCGACGGTTTTGTTTTCGGCTTTTTTAAATTCCTTTTCCAGACTTTCTCTTCCGGCGTCGATGCTTTCGTCTCTTTCGGTCTGCCTTATATAGCTTCTTATTTTAGAAATAGCCTTGGAAGATTTGGCGTATTTTAACCAGTCTTTGGAAGGACGGCGCCCTTCTTTGGCGATAATTTCGACTATGTCTCCGTTAGAAAGTTTCTGCCTTAACGGGACCATAACTCCGTTGACTATCGCGCCGGCTACGCTGTCTCCGATTTCCGTATGTATGTAATATGCAAAATCTATCGGCGTGGAATCTTTCGGCAGGGCTATAACCTTTCCCTTAGGAGTAAAAACGTAGACTTCTTCCTGAAAAAGGTCGATTTTTACGCTGTCTAAAAATTCGTGCGGGTCCTTAAGCTCTCTTTGATATTCGACAAGCTGTCTTAGCCAGTTGAACTGCTCGGCGGCATCCGCCGCAACGGACATATTTTCTTTATATTTCCAGTGAGCCGCAATTCCAAATTCGTCTATAAAATGCATCTGCTTAGTTCTAATCTGAATTTCCACCCTCATGCCTTCGGGGCCTATCACCGTGGTGTGCAAAGAACGGTATAAATTGGCTTTGGGCATGGCGATATAATCTTTAATCCTTCCCGAAATAGGCTTCCATATAGAGTGGACTATGCCGAGCGCCTCGTAGCATTCCGTTTCCGAATCGACTATGACTCTTAATGCAAGCAAATCGTAAATATCTTCAAAACTTACGTGCTGTTCTATCATTTTTGTGTATATGCTGTAAAAATGCTTCGGCCTTCCGTAAATCTCGGCTTTCAGATTGTGCTTCTCAAGGTTTTCCTTTAAAATATTTATTACTTTTTCTATATATTTTTCCCTTTCCGTCTTTTTTTTATTTATTTTAAAAGATAAATCCCTGTATGATTCCTGATTTAAATATTTAAAAGACAGGTCTTCCAACTCGCTTTTTATAAAAAATATTCCGAGCCTGTTTGCGAGAGGGGCATAAATATCAAGCGTTTCCTGAGCTATTTTAATCTGTTTTTCCCGGGGCATAACGTCGAGCGTCCTCAAATTATGCAGCCTGTCGGCAAGTTTTATGATTATGACCCTTATGTCTTTGGCCATTGCGACAATCATTTTCCTTATATTTTCGGCTTCCATTTCTTCCGAACTTTTAAAAGAAAGTTTTCCGATTTTGGTTAAGCCTTCGACTATAAACGCCACCTCTTCCCCAAATTCCCTTTTTATGTCTTCGACGGTGGTCAGCGTATCTTCGACGGTATCGTGCAGGAGAGCGGCAACGACGGAAGCGCAATCCATTCTCAATCCTGCGACGATAGCCGCGACTTCGATGGGATGGGTAAGGTAAGGCTCTCCCGAAACCCTTTTTTGTCCGTAGTGGACTTTTTTGGAAAAGTTATAGGCTTTTTTAAATAATTTGAACTTTTCGCCGTGTATCTCTTCCATACTGACGTCGTCCAGATTATTTATATTGCTTCTAAATAATTCTATAAGATTATTCAGCGTATTAAAATCGCCGGAAGGATTCACGGTAACGGGGTTTTCGTTAGGACTCATAATCGGTTCGGTTGATTCGTAATTTCGAGATATTAAGAAAAGGCGTCAAAAAATATCCGGCTTATTTCCGGCATCTGGATTTTTATCGGCAAAAAATCGGATATTTTTATATTTTTTAAATTATTATTACTTTACCCTTACGTAGCCTCTGGCGATTTCTCTAAGCGCCACGACAATGGGTTTATTTTTGGAAGCTATTTTCGCTTCTTTTCCTTCCATAATCTGCCTTGCCCTTTTTGCCGCAATTATTACAAGCGCGAACCTGTTTTCCACGTTAATAAGGCAATCTTCGATAGTAACTCGTGCCATTTTTATCATTCCTCCGTATTTATTAATTTAGCGGTTAAATTCAATTAATCTTTCATTTTAGAAAAATTTAAAAATGCGCCGATTTATTTATATTCAACCCGCCTGCAAAAGCCTACCGCTTCCTGATTCTTTGCGGATTTTTGCATCTTTCGGCTATTAAGACGGATTTTAGCTTTAAATATGCGGCGGCTAAATCGTCGTTTGTAATAATATAATCGTAAATCGCGCTTTTCTCTATTTCGTCTCTGGCGACCGAAAGCCTTTTTTTAAATTCGGCAGGGGCCGTGTCTCCTCTTTTTTGAAGCCTGTCCGCAAGTTCCTTAAAGGACGGAGGGGCAATAAACACAGTGATTAATTTATCCTCTTCTCCTGCATCCCAGCCGCCGAATATTTTAATAAGTTTTTCGACTCCCTGCACGTCGATTTCCAATAAGATGTCCGATAACGGATTATGCTCCGCCTGCGACAGAGATTTGTAAGCCGTTCCATACCTTTTGCCAAAAACGTTAGCCCATTCTATAAATTCTTCTTTTTCTATCATTCTATCAAATTCCGCGTCGTTAATAAAATAATAACTTACGCCGTCTTCTTCGCCCTGCCTTTTTGCCCTCGTCGTATAGGAAACGCTGGGCTTTATATCGCCAAACTCCCGCGCAAGCATATTGCACAGGGTAGTCTTGCCGGTTCCGGAGGGCGCGGATACCGCAAAAATCAGACCTCTGGATTTGCCGTCGGCATGCAGGTTTTTATCTCCCGATTCCAAAAAATCTAAGCCTTTTACGTCCATAACGAAACCTCCTTGCGCCGTTAATTCAGCTTCCCCGTAGCCCGATGCTTCGCCGCGCCTTGCGGTTCGCCGGCGGACGATAAAATATATAAGGCGTCCTTTCGTCTTTTTCGCGCATATTTTTTGAACGCCTATTTTTATTTATTTTTGTTTTTTGACATCGGCATCGGCATCGGCATCTTTAATTTTTGCCTTCTTCGTCTTCTCTTTTTTGCTTTCTTTGTCTTCCTTAACCTCTTTGCCTTCAAGCCTCGCTATGATGGTGGAAGTGTTTAACGCCGAAAGTATGATATGCCCCGAATCGGTAATAATTACAGAACGCGTTTTCCTGCCTTCCGTCGCATCGACTAAATTGTTTCCGTCTTTCGCGGTTTCCCTTAGCCTTTTCATGGGAGAAGACGACGGAGATACCACTGCTACGACCCTGCTCTGCAGCACCACGTTCCCGAATCCGATATTTAAAAGTTTCTGCATTTAGAACGATAAATATTTATCGGTTAATTTTTATTAATTACCGGTTATTTATAAACGAACTTTATTTGCTTCATTCCGCTTTACTTTATTTTACTTTATTGCGTTTTTTTCATTTAATTTTATTGCGTCTCATTATATTATATTATATTTCATTTCATTGCGTCGCTTTTCTTTTCTATTCTATTCTATTCTATTCTTTTCTTTATATTATTATATTTTATTGCGTTGCTTTGCATTATATTGCGTTGCGGCGCATTTTACTCTTTTACGCAGTTTTATTATTCTTTAACCGCGCCGTCCAAAGATATAGCGTCCTTCAACTCTTCCACGCCGACCGCGTAAGTGCCGAGCTGGGAAACGGCGATGCTCGCGGCGGCGTTTGCGATGCGGCATGCGTCGGAAATATCCGCGCCCGCGCTCATAGCGACCGCGATGGTAGAAATGACGGTGTCTCCCGCGCCGGTTACGTCGTAAACTTCTTTTGCCCGCGCCTTTAAATGCAGATGTCCTTCCGCGCCGCCGAAAAGGGACATGCCGGATTCCCCTCTCGTTATAAGCAAATAGTCTGACTTGACTTTTTTAACGATTGCCGCGCTTGCCTTTTCGAGAGTCTTTTCGTCTTTTATCTTAATGCCGGAACCGCCCGAGGCTTCGTTAATATTAGGCGTAAGAACGGAAACGTTCTTATAAAACTTAAAATTTTCAACCTTGGGGTCGAGCGCGATAAATTTGTTCTTTTTCCTTAAGAAGCTTACCAGCGAAGAAAAGAATTTTCTTTCTATAAGACCTTTGCCGTAGTCGGAAATTATAACCGCGTCTATCTCGTCCGCGAGCGCTTCAATCCCTTCCAGCAATGTTTTATAAACTTTACCGGTAAATTTTCCTTTATCTTCCCTGTCGAATCTGACGATTTGCTGATTATGCGCTATCACCCTCGTCTTTATGATAGTTTTAAAATTGTCGAGCGTCAATATGCGCGAGGAATCTATTTTACCTTCCCCTTTTCCGGCGCCTCCGTTTTTGTTTTTGCTTTCGCAAGCTTTGCCGCTATTCTTATTTTTGCCATTATTGACGCCAGAAAGCCCGCCGCCGACCAGCTGCTTTAATAAATCGCCGTTGTAGTCGTTTCCTACCACTCCGGCGGCATAAACAGAGGCTCCCAGCTTTGCCGCATTGTTCGCCACGTTTGCCGCCCCTCCCGGCAAAAGTTTTTCGTATTTTACGTCCACCACGGGAACGGGAGCCTCCGGAGATATCCTGCTTACGTTTCCGTAAACGAAATGGTCTACCATAATATCTCCGACGACGAGTATTCTTGCTTTGCTAAAATTTTTTATTATGCCTAAAAGTTCTTCGCCGCCGCCGGCTTTTTCTTTGCCGTCTTTTGTTTTTGCCATAAATGTGAACTTTATTTATAAAATTTTTATCCGCGAACCGCCTGTCCATAACGGACTGGATTTTCTGCTTAAACTGCGGCATAAATTAAACTGCGGCATAAATTACCGGAAGTTGGTTAAACTGCTTCGATAAAAATAAAAAAATCGAGCGTCTTATCCGCCCAATCGTTTATATTAAATTTTTCTTCAACAGTTTTTCTTGCATTCTTGGCCGTTTCCCGGATATAACTTTCATTGCTCATAATACCATTATACACAAAAATGAGTTTTTTATAAATAGCTTGGGTATCCCCTTTCTTTACGATAAAGCCGTTTTTGCCGTCTTCAACCGCTTCGGGCATGCCGCCGGCGTCGGAAGTTATTACTATTTTTTCCATAGCCATACATTCTAAAAGCGCGAGCGGAAGCCCCTCCTTAAAGGAAGGAAAAACTACGGCGTCGAGCTCGTTCAAAAAAGAGGCGAGATTGTCTCCCACGAATCCCAAGAAATACGTCAAACCGTAAATATCCGATTCGTTTGCCTTTTTAATAAGCTCGTTTTTTAACGCGCCGGTTCCGGCGATAAAAAATCTTGCGTCCGGTATTTTTTCCGATACTAATTTCGCGGCTTCAAGAAATAAATCCACTCCTTTTTCGCGCGAAAGCCTCGCTATAATTCCGACATTAAAAGTTCTGTCCGCCGAGCGCGCCGAGTCGGCTACCGCTCCTTTTTTTTGAAGGCCTTCCGCGCGGGGATTAAATTTTTCCGTATCTATACCGTTATATATTACCTTCAAATTTCCCACCCTCATTCCCTGCGATAAAAGGTTTTCTTTTACCGCCTCGGATACGCATATCACGTAATCGCTGTATTTATACTGAGACTTTTTATTTAGTCCGTGGGCGGTGGAAACTGATTTTATTCCGGCTATTTTTGCGGCCAAGGCTCCGGCGACGTTAGCCTTGGAAAGATGGGTATGTATTATATCGAATTTATTTTTTTTTATAAAAGAGGCGATTTTTAATATGGCGGCGGGGCTGTATTTGAATCCTACATTTATTATCTTAAAAGGAACTCCGCTTTTAGCTAAAAATTTAAAAACGGGCGAATCTGGATTTTTAGCGCTTTCTCCAGCCGCAGATAAAATAAAAACCTCATGCCCCTTTTCTATTAATTTTTTCGACAGATTAACCGCGTAATTTTCCGCGCCGCCTATGTTGGACGGGGTTATAAATTCCAATATTTTCATATTTTCATATTTTCATTTAATAAGTTTGCCTGCGCGGAAAAAAGTCCTGAGCTTTTTCAGCGCGTTGGAAGTTTCATTCACGGCGTCTTTTACCCCCCTGTAAATAATCATTTTAAAAAACTGCCGGACGCCCTTTTTTTCTTTCTTAAAGGTTTTAAAGCCGTCTATATCCCAATCCTGCTTAGCCGCAAGCTCTCTGAAAGGAAGAGGATGAAATTCGAGACTGTTTCTTTCTACGCGCTCGAGCCAATCGAAATCCGAATATATATATTTATCGATTCGCGGGTCGTAATTCGAAACCCAGTTTTTAAGCCTGTTTACTATTTTGAAATTATATAATTTTTCCATTTCCCTGTCTTTTTTGTACATATCGGCGGGATTTTTAGCCCTGCCGTAATGAAACATATCCGCGTTCAGAAGAACCGCGTTTTTATTTTCGAGGTTTATCTTGGTTCCGTTTATATCCTTAAAACCCATCGCGTCCCCCCACGAAAAAACCGTTCCGTCGTTTCTTATAATGCGCACTTCTTTATCGTAAAAAAATCTTTTTTCGGATTTTTTCGCGTAAGAAAAATATCCTCCGAAAAAATGTATATAATCGAAAACAAAACCCTTTACGTTCGCGTCGCCGAGATTTTCCTCCAGAACTTTTAATATCTTTTCGTAATCCTTTTCGTGTATCCCTTCGTCGCACTGGACGTAAAGCCCGTAATCGCCGGTAATATTTTTAATGGCGACGTTCGTTTTTTCGGATAAAACGGCTCCGCTTTTTTTCGTAACGTTCCAATCGGAATCGATAATTTTTATTTTCGGATTTTCCGCGCGCAGGCTTTCTAGGCCGTTTCTCGTGCCGTCCGAACTTTCGCACGCCACTACGACGAACTCGTCCACGAGCGGAAGAGCGGACTTAATGGACTCCCTGAAAGGATATCCCATTAAAATCCCGTTCCTTATAAAAGTAAAACCTGAAATTTTCATTAAAAATTCCTTAATCCGCCGTTAGAAACTTAGCAATTTAATTTTAGCGATAAAACTTATAGCGATAAACTAAATAAACGCATAGCCCGATATATATATTGCAAACCGCGTTCCGGTCCGTAAAGGCAATGTTATGTGAACGGCAAAAAATGCGCCGCGGCTTCCTCCAAATCTTTTGCGGTTATAGAACCGGTGCATTCGGGATAGCCCAGCTTTCTAAAACTTTCCTTGGGGCAATTTCTACTAAAACAGCGGCGGCATCCGCTTTTTTTATCTACTATTACGCATAACGCGCTTTCAAGCGCCGGCGCAGTCTCATGCGCCGCCTCATACCCCGCGATTTGCCGCGGAACATGCGCACCCTGCAAGGTTTCGGG
>JAJYJI010000017.1:17370-26361 GCA_021789605.1 bacterium | reverse complement strand
GCGGACGCCAAATGCATGGTTCCGTTATCCACGGTTACGGCAAGACAGGCTTTGCTAAGAAGTCCGCCGAGAGTATAAATATCGGTTTTGCCCGTCAAATCCGCGCTCATACTTTTATCGGCTATTTTATCGTATATTTTTTTAGAAATCTCCTCGTCGCTTTTGCTTCCCGTAATGACGGCTCGGAAGCCCTTTTCGTTTAAAAAATCGGCGAAAGAAGAAAATATTCCGGGATTCGCTTCCTTAGTCCTTCTGGTAGAACCGGCGGAAAATAATACAAATTTAAAATTTCCCTCGCCGAAACTATTTTTTAAAATGTTCTGCGCTTTTTTAATATCGCATTCTTCCGCTTCGTAAACATATTTTTTTTTAAATTTTGTTTTAGACTCGTTAAGGCCATTTTCGCCTGCGTAAAACGGTTCGATAAATTTTAGAGCCTTATCTATATTATGCAAACTTTTATCGAACTTTATTTTATAATCCAGAAAAAAATTATTTAACGTCTTTTCCTGCCCTATCTGTTTTTCCGAAAGCAAAAACCCCATGAGCGAAAATTTAAAAGACGTTAAAAAATTGATGCAGGCGTTGAACTTCCGAAAACCCGCTCCGTTTGCGGCCGCCCCCGTTCCGGTTTCCGTTCCGTTTATGGTTTCGGTTTCGGTTTTGACTTCCGCCGTTCCGGTTTCCGTTCCGTTTATGGTTTCGGTTTTGACTTCCGCCGTTCCGGTTTCCGTTCCGTTTATGGTTTCGGTTTTGACTTCCGCCGCTCCTATTCCTATTCCTATTCTTGTTCCGTTTACGTTTTCGGTTCCGTTTACGTTCCGGTGCCCGCTAACGTTTCCGGCCGCCGCCGTTCCGGTTTCCGCCGCCGTTCCGATTTCCGCCGCCGTTTCCCGTATATTTTTCAGCCGCTTAAAAAGGCGAAAGTTCCCGGTTATTCCCCTTATACCCCTCACGTCTTCCGTTTCGACTATTTTCCATACGTCGGGATTTCTTTTTAAAACGGGGGCCGCGCCCTTAGATACCGTAACCGTAATCCTGCTTTCGGGAAACCTCAGCTTTAAAGCCCTTATGGCGGGCGTCAGCATAAGAACGTCGCCTATATAATTGTGCCCGAATATTAAAAAATTTTTCGCCTGAATTTCGCCTGAATTTCGCCTGAAAATTTCCCCGCTCCGTTATTTCTTAAAAAATATTTAATACGCCGCTTGCGGCCGCCGCCCCGCCGTTTTGTTCCGGCAAAATTATTCCTGCCGCGCTTAATCGCGTTAAAACCGACCAGTCCGGTATTATTATATTCCGGGCATGGCCCGGAATGGCCCGGCTTCGCTTCTAACGGCTTTCTAAATCCGTTTTTATTATGTTAAAAACCAGACCGGGGGTTATCCTTTTCATGCAGAGGACGCATTCTTTAAGGTTGTTGTTTTCTATTTTATTAAGCGGACACTCTTTTTTAAAACAGGGAATACATATAAGGCTGTCTCTTAGCACCGTAAAGTTTTTCCCGACCGGACCGGTAAGTTCGGGGTCAGTCGGTCCGAAAAGAGATATGGTCTTAAGCTCATCTATCGCCGACGCTATATGCATAAGCCCGGAATCGGGAGTTATAAAATAATTCATTCTGGCAAGAAGCTCTTTTGCCTGCTTAAGGGTAGTTTTCCCGACCGCGGAAGCTATTTTCCCTTCCGTTCCTTTCCCTTCCGTTTTTTTCCCTTCCGTTCCTTTCCCTTCCGTTTTTTTCCCTTCCGTTCCTTTCCCTTCCGTTTTTTTCCCGAAGGCGGTTAAAACGGTTTTGCCTGCGTCTGCGACGGTATCTGCGGTTTTGCCTGCGCCTGCGGCTTCGTCGGCGTCCGCGGCGCATAAGGTTTTTAAAGAGTCTAAAATTTCATCCGCCAGATATTCTTCCCCTTTGCCTCCGAATATTACTATATTTGCGTTAAACGTTTTCAAGAGCTTTTTGGAAAGCTCCGTGAAATATTTAAGCGGCCATCTTTTGGTCTTCCATGTTCCGGTAGGATTTATGCCGATAAATAAACCTTCCGTTTTCCCGAAATTTTTTTCTAAAAAATCGGACGCGAATTTCCTGTCTTCTTCCGTCGAAACCAGAGTAAGAACGGGCTCGTTTATTTTTCCGCCGCCGGAGTTTTCGGCCAAAAAAAGATAAAATTTAACGGCATGTTCTAGCGGCCTGCCTTTTCTCGCGATTTTCCTGTTGCTTAAAAACCCGAGGTCGGCATACTCTTCGGCGTATCTGGATGCGGCCCCGCTTAAAAAAGCAAAAATTGAAGTTCTGTCAACGCCCTGCAAATCGACGGATAAATCGTAACGGCGGCTCCTCAATTCTTTAATTAAAGCCAGATAATCGCCGATTTTAAATTTTTTTTTATCGATAATCAAAACTTCATCTACGTAAGGATTTAACAGAGCAATGTCTTTGGCTCTGTCTTCCACGAGCCACGTAATAAAACTGCCCGGATATCCTTTCCTTATAGATTCTACCGCGGGCGTGGCAAGAAGGCAGTCGCCTATCGAGCTTAATTTTATAATTAAAATATTTTTGGCCGATTTTTCATTTGCCGCCATATTTCCGTTACCTTAAGTTGCCCTTTCTTTATCTTTATCTTTATCTTTTACTTATTCTTTTATCTTTATTTATTTTTTTATCCATTATATTTAATCCCTTATCCCTTCCTATTTCCCTTATCCCTTCCTATTTCTATTTCCTTTTCCCTTTCCGTTTTTTCTTTATAGCCTTGCCTTTCTTTGTCCATTTTTTTTCTTTATCTCCCGCGAACCGCCCCGCTCTTTCTAACCTTTCCGACCGGGCGTTAAGATTATCGTTTTTTTAATTTTTTTAATAAAAAAGACCGACCTTGCATATTTTCCTTTTGAACTTAAATAAGTCGGTGTTATGCCGTATCGCGACCCTTTTTAAAGCAAAAAAATCCGCCCCTTTTTTTACTATTCCGGTTTTCGTAATACACGCCCCGTAAAAGCCGCATTTTTCGACAAGTTCCTTAACCGTTTCGTTATAATCTCCATACGGGTATGCAAAAAAATTTACGTCCGCGCCGAGCAAATCTTCGAGGGCTTTCTTTGAAGAAGAAATTTCGGCATAAGCCTCATCGGCGGAAAGCCGCGTAAGATGAGGATGCGTAACGGTATGCGCTCCTATCTCGACGCCGAGCTTCGCCATTTCTTTTAGTTCGAGCGCGTTCAGCATCTCATCGCCGTTTTCGCCGTTTTTTATGTCCCACTCGTTCATGCCGCCGATAAGTCCGGAAACCATAAAAACCGTAGCTTTTGCTCCTTCGTCTTCAAGAATCTTTAACCCGCCCGAATAAACGGACTTAGAGCCGTCGTCGAAAGTAATCGCCGCGTATCTTTTCCTTTCGTTAATCAAACCCGTTAAATTATTTAAGGCGGATTTATTATGCCGCTTATTCTCATCGTTTATGACGCCAACGCCGCCCCCGCCTTTATAGCCGTCTTTATAATAAAAATCGTATAAAATTTTTAATTCCGAAAGCGTCAAAAAAGCGTAACCGGCATCCGATAAATATTTAATCTGTCGGGCAAAATCCCTTTCCTCGACGTAAAGGCCGGGGAACTTTGAATTTTGGGGATATTTGCCTATTTTATGATATAAAAGAATTATGAATTTTGGAATTTTAGCCATACGCTATTTAATATTATACTATAATAAAGTTATAAAACAATAACTTTTAACCGGCGATACCGGCGATACCGGCGATACCTGTTGCATATATTTTAAAAACATTATAATATAATAACAATATAATAGTAATATAAATATATTGCCTTGAGCCTGCGTTAGAAAATATTTTGCTCTTTCTATTATATGCAAATATATGCAAATACCGGATTCCGGGTTCCCCGGTAATAGCGCGCCGTTTAAGCTAAAAGTTAAAATCGGGCATCGTCGTTCCGGCGGCGGCGTAAATCCGCAAATAAAATTTCTGGCGCGGGTTCAAGGTATTATGAATTCATACGAAACAACAAAGGATTAATTGAATTAAATGCCAGAAAATACCGATTGCGCCAAGAAAAAAAACAAGCCGGCGGAAACTTCACTATCTATCGTAATACCGGCCTATAACGAAGAAAAACGAATCGGCCAGACCATTCTTGCCCTGCGCTCATACCTGAAATCTAAAAAATATGACTATGAAATTATCGCCGTCGACGACGGAAGCACGGACGGCACTTTGCGCGTACTGAAAGATATGTTTTCGTCCGACCTGAGAATTATTACGATTACAAAGAGCGGAAAAGGAAAGGCCGTAAAGGAAGGCATGCTGTCGGCAACCCGCGAATACGCGTTTTTTATGGACGCCGACCTTTCTACAAAGGTCGAAGAAATCGAAGCCTTTATCGATATATTTAAAAAAGAGCCGGAAACCGATATTATAATCGGCTCGCGCTATCTGCCGGAAGGTTCCGTTATCGTCCAGCCGCCGTTCAGAAATCTTATAGGAAAAACGTTCAGCTATATAAAATCAAAACTTTTGGGCATAAGTTTTTACGATTCGCAGTGCGGCTTCAAAGCTTTCAGGCTGCAAACGGCAAAAAAAGTATTTGCTAAATCGCTGATAAAAGGCTTTTCTTTCGACGTAGAAATACTTTACATCGCGCTTTTAAACGGCATAAAAGTTAAAGAGGCAAGCGTGGGCTGGCGGCATCAGCCCGGAGGACACGTTAATATAATCGCGGATTCGGTGCCTATGCTGGCCGAACTTATCGAGGTATTTTTAAACAGAAACAGATATTTATTTTAAAGGGAAATACGCGGCGCGGCGGCATGCGTCCGGCTGCGGAAAATTAGTTGGAAATAGAAAAAATAATTCAGGGTCTATTTAATTTAAACCATAATAGCCGTTATGGATTATCCAAAACTTGAAAAATCCTTTTATATCCGTGAAGACACCTTGAAAATCGCCGAAGAACTGCTTGGAAAATATCTGTTTACCGACATAGGCGCGGAAGGAATTACCGGAGGCATGATTGTCGAAACGGAAGGCTATCTCGGAGCCGCGGACAAAGCGTCCCACGGATACGGCAACCGCCGGACGAAAAGAAACAGAAACCTTTATAATGAAGGCGGAAACGCATACGTTTATCTTTGCTACGGAATATATTGCCTCTTTAACGCCGTCACCGGCGCGGAAAATACGGCTGACGCCGTACTTATAAGGGCGATACAACCGGAAACTGGAATAGATATAATGCTCGGCAGAAAAATGAGAAAAGCGGAAGCGGCGGCAAAAAATAAAAGCAATCCCTCAAATTACTCAGGCGGCGGCGCCCCAAATACCTCCTCAAAAATAAACAGGCTCGCTTCCGGCCCCGGGCTCTTAACGATAGCGTTGGGAATAGATTTAAGGCACGACGGCATTGCGTTATGCGAAAGCGGAAAAAGCGGGGCGGGCATAGGCAAATCCGCCGGCGCAGGCGGGGCGGGCATAGGCAAATCCGCCGGCGCAGGCGGGGCGGCCGATAAACTTGAAATATGGCTCGAGGACAGAAACGTCGTTATTCCCGAAAAAGATATAATCAGAACCGCGAGGATAGGAGTCGCTTACGCGGAGGAACATGCTTCCCTGCCGCGCCGGTTTAAGATAAAAGGCAATAAATGGGTAAGCAGATAAAAAACTCCGAAGGAAATATATACATATATATATGTATTAAATTATCTTTGCGCCTGCTTAAGAAATATGCTTAAAATCTCCGCCGCGGATTTTTTATATGAATATTTTTCCGCCCTTTTTGCGCCTTTTTTTATTAAGGCGGCTTTTAAAGACGGCGAATTCAAAACGGTCAGAATTGCGTTTTTAATATCTTCGACCGAGCGCGGGTCGAAATAGTACGCGCCGTCTCCGCATATTTCAGGTATCGCCGTAAAGTTAGACGCGGCTACGGGAGTTCCGCACGCAAACGCCTCTATGGGCGGAATGCCGAAGCCCTCGCAGAACGACGGAAAGACGAACATCTCCGCCGCGTTATAAAACAGGGCAAGCTCTTCGTTGCTTACGCCCTTAAATATTTTAACCCTCCGCCCCAGCTCTTTTATCAGTTTATACGTTTCGCCGGCAAGCGCCGAGGAATTGGAAACCAATATTAAATCCAAACCGGAAGCGGCGGCGGAAGCCCCAGAGAAACCTACCGAGCCTAAAAGCCCTTTATACGCCTTAAGCAGGTTTAATATGTTTTTTCTCGGCTCTATTGCTCCGGCGTAAAGCAAAAAGGGGTTTCCAATTCCGTATTTTTCTTTAAATCCCGCAATTATTCCGGGGTTTTCTATCTTTTTATAGACTTCCGAGTCAAACCCGTTATATATAGTATAAATATTTTCCTTGGGATAGTTAAAATAATTTGAAAACTCTGTTTTCGTAAATTCGGAAACGGTAAATATACCGTCGAAAAAAGGAAGATACCCGTCCAAATATTTTTTAAAGGACGAAGAATAGCTTTTCGTAAGATAGTTTTCGGCGCGGCTTAAGGCAAATATGTCGTGTACGGTTATAAACTTTTTCTTTGCTATATAAGGGCTTATTTCCATCTGGTACGGCGTCCAGAAAATATCGTAAACCCTTCCTTTTTTCTTTAAAGCGCCGGCGCTTAAAATGTTTATCCCCCTTTTTACCGTCCTGTAAAAGGACTTGACGTAGGGGTAAAATAAAGAGTCCCGCGGAAGCGACTTTTTAAGTTTTGCTACGAACCCGTTCTGCCCGCCTTTATAAGCGGTTTCGTCCAGCAGTTCCCTGCTCTCCAAAGAAAAAATTTTTCCGTCCGCGCCGCAGATATCGATGTTTATTTCCGTCCGCGCCGCATCCCCCGATAAAATTAAAAATTCCTTTAAAAGATTATAGGCGTAGGTTTTTGAACCGCAGTCTTTTTGATACAGCGTATTTGCGTCTATTAAGATATTCGGAGCGCCCATATATTTAATTATATCTATATCGCGCCCCGTCCGCAAAGGCTTCGTCCGGCCTGCGCGCGCGCTTGTCTTTAAAACTCCCGCTTATTGTTCTTTACCCTTTCGAGGTCGGCTTCTACCATAAGCTCTATTAACTCTTTCATCGGGGTTTTGGCTTCCCATCCGAATTTTTCCTTTGCTTTTTTAGGATTGCCGAGGAGCCTTTCCACCTCGGCCGGCCTGAAAAGCTTGGGGTCCGTTTCCACGTAATCGTTATAGTCGAGGCCTACGTAGGAAAATGCTATCCGGCACATCTCGCGGACGGTCGAAGTTTTTCCGGTGGCTATTACGTAATCGTCGGGCTTGTCCTGCTGAAGCATAAGATACATAGCCTCGACGTAATCTTTGGCGTAGCCCCAGTCCCTCTGGGCGTCTATATTGCCGAGATACAGCTTGGACTGTTTGCCGTATTTAATTCTGGCGGCGGCGTCGGTTACTTTTCTCGTAACGAACTCTATTCCCCTTAAGGGCGATTCGTGGTTGAACAGTATTCCCGCGGAGGCGAATATGCCGAAGCTTTCCCTGTAATTAATGGTAATGTAATGCCCGAACAGCTTGGCTACTCCGTATGGGCTTCTGGGGTGGAACACGGTATTTTCGCACTGTATGGTTTCTGAAGTCTTGCCGAACATTTCGGACGTCGACGCCTGATAAAATTTAATTTTGTCGTTTACGAGCCTTACGGCTTCGAGAACGTTCACGACGGAAAAACCGGTTACCTGAGTCGTAAGGACCGGCTGCTGCCACGAAGCTCCGACGAAACTTTGGGCGGCAAGGTTATATACCTCGTCCGCTTTAGACGCCTCAAGCACCCTCGTCAAAGAAGACAGGTCCAAAATATCGCCGTTGATTATTTTAATGTCGTCCAGAACGTTAAGGTATCTGAGCCTCCATAGCGAATCGGACGCCCTTCTTGCGACGAGGCCGTAAACGTTATATCCTTTTTCGAGCAGGAACTTTGAAAGGTATGCGCCGTCCTGTCCGGTTACCCCCGTTATAAGCGCGGTTTTAGCCAAAATATTTATCCTCCTTGCAGGTATATAGTGTATGTATATTTTATGCCGTAATAGCAATTACAATAAGTTTATATCTTTCTTATTATTTTAATACATTTTTAAATCAAAATAAACAGTATTGTTTCACCCAAATCCCGATTTAGAAATTTATTTTCCTGATGAGCCGCACGAATACCGGCGGCCTTAAAACATACCTGCCTATGCGGGAATGACTTTGCGGAAATTTAACTTTTCAAACAACGGGCGCCGTCCCTGCGTAAGCAGGAAACGAAGCGCGGCGAATCCCGTCCGGCGTTTATAATATATTGAAACGGTTTTATAGATTCCTACCTACAATTTCGGGTTTTAAATTGCCGTTTCAAATTTTGCGGCAAGAACGCGGACGGGGAAGCCGGAAGTTAATTTTAAAGAGGGGAAATTAAACGGGATATGCTTCTGCGGCGCATTTCATTTCCGACGCAGAAGGCGGCGGCGCCGTATTGTATGGTATTTTTTATTTTATTACGCGGCCTTGTTTTTAACGATGCGGTCTATATGATATGTTTTATAGCGGTCTATATGGGGATAGTTTTCCATTGCGTATCTTTCTACTTCCGGAGTAAATATGTAGCCTACGATGAAAGCTTTTAATCCGGAGTTTAAATGTTTTTCAAGCCTTTTAAGCATCGCGTCGAACCTGTCGAAGTCTTTTTTGGAAGGCTGGGCTTTAGATTCCCCTATGACGTATATTTTTTTATCGCCTATGTCGCCTTCTATGAAAATATTGACCTCGTCGTATTTTCCGTTTTCGTATTCTATAAATCTTCTTTCTACGGAGTGCGCTGTAACGCCGTATCGCTTTAAAACAAAATCGTCCATATAGGGAATATATTTGTCTTCTATGCCGTATCCGACGGCCATGGACAAGCCGCCTACCTGCTTGGCGAGGCTCCTGATTTCTTTTTCGGTTTCCTTCTGCGCCTCGGCAAGTTCGGAAAC
>JAJYJI010000017.1:0-17260 GCA_021789605.1 bacterium | reverse complement strand
CTTCCGTTCTTTTCTGCGCTTCGGCAAGTTCGGAAACTATGTCTTTAAGCTCTTTAAACTCCACCTTCGTAACGGTATTTGCGACGTCTTCGTAAATTTGGGTAATAACGTCGGTAAGATTCTTGGCGGAATCGTCGTTAAAGGTTTTTTTAAGATTTTCGTAAATTTTAAAAGTATTGGGCATAAATAAATTTTAAAATATTATACCGGTTTTTGCAACTATTTTGTTAAAACTATTTTGTTAAAACCGATTTAAATAGCCCGTTTATGGTTTATGGTCATTTTATTTCCCTGCGGTTTTTTTGCCGTTTCAGCCGCAGGTAACAACGCGCTTCGATGCTCTTTATGCTCATTTTTTATTTTTTCATTTGCAGATATCTACGTTAATCTCGTATAAATATTTCCAGTAAAGCTCTTTGTAAGGGTGGCGGTTTAAGAACTGCCACGGTTTGTTGACGCTTACATAATGGATTATCAACGGGTTCAATTTGGATTCTTTATAGTCTTCTTCCGGATAAGCCGATTTATAGTTTCTTTCCATATAGCCGGTTTTCTGCAGGTTATATTTCGCTTCGAGCGGACGCCAGTTTCCGCCTATGACGGCGTTTAAAGCGTCCTGGTCAAAGATAGACAGTCTGTAAAGATTTTTGATAATAAAATCCACCGTCTTGTCTTTTAAGCCCTCTTCCCGCCATTTTTTTATGTTTATCATCATTACACCGCTGTTAAAGTAATTGGCTTCGTCCGCCATCAAGAGCCTTTTTCTGACGTTTCCGATAGACAGCATTATCTCCTCGTCTTCCACGGCGGCTACATAATATCCGTCTATGCCTATATCGAAAATCCGTTCGATATTTCCGTTAAGTACGACGTCGGCGTCTAGAAACAATACTTTTTTTAAACCGCGGGGCATAAGTTCCGGAATGAGCAGCTTGAAATATACTGCGGCGGAATAATAGCGGCTTACCGGCAGATTGTTGATTTGCACTTTGCCCGTCAAATCGATGAGATTAATAAAAAACTTGTATTTGTCCGATATTTTTTCGATAACCTGAATGTCTTCTATTTCCAGCTTTTCGTAAATAAGGTGGATTATTATATTTCTGTTCTTATGGTTTTCCAGTATGGAAACCAGAGAGACCAGAAAATGCCGTGAATAATTTCCGTCTATGCAGAAGATAAAATTTAAAGAGGCGTTCCAGACCTCGTCCGAAAACGTTTTTAAAATTTCGCCGTTTTTTCTTATGTAAAAAAGCGTCTTGGCTTTATGGGAGAGGGGCAGGACGACATCGGTTCCTTTCAACCTTGCGCTTATATCCTTAGGCTCTTTTAATTCTGGAGGAAAATTGAACGTGAACGCGTAATATCCGTCCCCCTTTCCCCTCGCGAGCAAATCGTCGTTAAATTCGTCCGCTACGGCGGAGCCGAGCAGCCTGTCCCCGGAGTAAACCTCCACCGTCCATCTTAAATCGTGGTCATTTATCGACCTTGCGAATCCTTTTACGCAGCTGCCGGTCAGTTCCTCGATACAGCCGTCGATAATGTGCTTCATAATTTATGGTCCCGTCTGCGGCTTAGCCTTTTTCCGCATATCGTATTTAATATGTTTAATGTCGCGAAAGGTAAGAGCGCCCTTAGTCGAGAAATTTACGATTGCCTCTTTTCCATATGTTGTATTTTAATATGGCGTATATAGCCCTGAATCCGTCTTTCCAGCCTATCTTTTTACCTTCTTTATAGCTCCTGCCGTAGTATGAAATGCCCACTTCGTATATTTTACAGCAAAACCCATCAACCGAAAGGTTAAACAAAAACTATGAGGATGAGGATGAGAATTATTATTAATAATAACAATACAACAAATATCGTTCCATTTCAATATGAAAATTACACCCGGGGCAAAATAAAAAGACCCGGGATTACCGATTTTATATATGCATGCATAAGGAGTATAACCCTTAATTGACAATGAATATGAAAAATAATACAATGTATATATGAATTTTGAATGGGACGAAGGTAAAAATGCGCTATTGAAACAAGAAAGGGGCATCTGCTTTGAAGACATTATAATTGCCTTGCAGACAAACAAGTTAATTGCAGTCAAAGAACACCATAATAAACTAAAATATCCTAATCAAAAAATATATTTAATAGAATTTAATGATTATGTTTACATGGTGCCATTTGAGGAAAACAAAGAAAAAATAACCTTGAAAACTATTATGCCAAGCAGAAAAATGACAAAATTATATTTAAAAAACTTAAAAAAATAAGGGAGGCAAAATATATGAAAAAAATAAATAAATTGGATAAAGAAGAATTACAATTACTAAAAGAGGTGGAAGACGGCGAATGGGTTGATATAGCCGATGTAGAAAAAGAAAAGGAAAGATATAAGAAATTGGCTAAGTCTTTTGCGCAAAAGAAAAAGAATATCAATATAAGGCTTGCAGAAAACGATTTGTTAAAACTTAAAAGCAAAAGCTTGTCCATGGGCTTATCTTATCAAACGCTTGTTACTTTTTTAGTGCACCAATATGTCAACGGGAATATAAGCATAACCATCTAAGTTAAATTAAAATCCTGCCGACACGAAATATCTAACGCTCCCCATAATTCTCAAATAAATTTTTTTATAATATTTAATAGTTTAGCTGCGGATTTATTGCAATCATAATTTTCGGCATTTATAAAACCTTTATCTATCAACTCAAGCCTTAAATACTTGGATTGTAACACCGTATCTATTTTGGAAGCCACATCAAATGTATCGTATGGGTCGCAAAATACAGCGCTGCCTTTATAAACTTCTCTAAACACGGGAATGTCGGAAACGACTGCCGGACATCCGCACGCCTGGGCTTCTAGAGGCGGCAGTCCAAAGCCCTCGTAAAATGACGGATAGATAAAACATTGCGCATTGGAATATAAAATTATTAATTCTTTATCGCTTACCGCGCCTAAAAATCTTATGTTTGAATTTGTTTTTATTTTTCTCAATATCTCATATGACTTTTTGCCGAATATTTTTTGATTTAGACCTCCTACTATATATAATTTTATTTTTTTATTACGCAATTTAGAAAAAGCCTCTATAATGCCGTGAAAATTTTTATGATAGGCGATTGAAGAAACCGCCAATATATAGTTATCGCTATATTTATCGCGGCGATAACATCTCTCCGGCCTAAATTGGCTTCCTACGCAGTCATATACTACGGAAATATCTTCTTCGTTAATTTTATAAAATTCGATGAGTTCTTTCTTTGAAAATTCGCTTACGGTAATGATATGCTTAGAAGTCTTTATCATTAAAGGAAATAAATACTTATAGTATAAATTATAAAACAGCGACCTAGATTGCGGAAATTTAACATGGGTAATATCATGTATTGCTGAAATCTTATTTTTGTATAAAATAGGCAAAGTATTGGCAAAATTCATAACAAGAGGATTGCCCGCTTTTTTTAAATAAAATAAAAGGCCTACTTGGTCCCATAAATGACCTTTGAATAATCCGTATTTAACTACGTTCAAATCTTCCGCTATTTGCTCATGCAGTACCTTTTTCGGCGATATAAATTGCATATTTATGTCTTTATTTATTTTTTTTAAAGCACGGCTCATTTCTATGCCGTATCTTTGAACGCCAGTTATTCCCTGAGTCAAAAATCTTGACGCTACCGTTAAATTTAGCTTATCGTTATATTTTATTTCCATTCGGTTTTTGCAGACCGCGCATAAACGCATCTACAGAGTATCGCAATGCTTCTTATTTAAATTATAATCGGCAAAAGGTTAAATTAAACTTAATAAGGATGATTATTGCATAGTTTGGATAATTAAATGTTAGTATCTAAAAATACTAAGTTCAAGTGTCCGACAATATATTCTTCTGCTGAAAAAGACATGCTTTTTCAATGCCACAGAAGATTATATCGCCGAACAATGTAATTCTTTCGTTGCCCATTTTTAATTTTAGTGATAAAATCATTAGACTTATGGTCCAATATATTATAAGCCATCTTTCGGGTTATTGTTTATTTTGGTCTGATACCTATATTTTACAATAACTTGAGGGTGGTTTTCAAGTTTCTAACGGTGAGTTAAGGTTTAGATTATAAAATCTGTTATAATTTATCTTAAAAATTTCATAGTATCGTTAATTTTATTTATTGTCAAGCCGTAAAACAACAGCTGTAAAACTAACAAGTGAACGAAAAAAAACTAAAGATTCTAAATGTTGTTCCTCTGCCGACTTATGAACCGAAAGATGGAGGAGCGATAAATTTTTTAAATAGGAATTACCTATTGACAGAAAAAAATCATGTTATAGATTTTTTGATTTTTAAAGAAACAGCCGAAAATTGCAGTAATTTTGAAATAAGTTTCGCAGACAAAATTTTAACCATAAAATTAAAAAATAAAATAAAGTCGATATTTAAATCTTTTTTATCTAAAAAACCATATATATATTTCAGACACGATTTAGACAAAGAAGAAAGATTCAAACTATCGTCGTTAATAAAAAAGAACGGTTACGATATTGTATTATTTGAAACGATACGTTCATATCCTGTTTATGAATTAATAAAAGAAGAATTGAGGGAAATGAATATTCCCGTGGCTTATTTTGCGCATAATATAGATTATATAGATGTATATAACAATTCAAAAAATTCAAAAAATTTGGTTAAAAAAATTTTTTTATCGATAGAATCGTTTAAAGATAAGCTCATCGAACATAAATTTATAAAAAAATTCACCCTTATATTTTCGATATCTCCTATGGATATAAAAATTTTGCGAAATATTAATGAAGATGCGCGCATAGTTTTTGTTCCGGCGATAATTAATTTCTTTACTAATAAAAATAAAGCATGCGATATTTCTTCGCATAAATATAAAATTTTATTTACCGGAAGCTTGTCTTATGATCCAAATATTAAAGCCGCTGTCTGGTTTTCTGAAAAAGTAATGCCTATTTTACGGCAAAAAATAAAAACATGTTTTTTGATAATCGGCAGAAATCCGACACGGGAAATTTTATATCTTAAAAAAAAATACAAAGATATTTTTATATTTGCTAATGTTGATTCTCTAACTCCTTTTTATGAGATAGCCGACTTAGTCGTAATTCCTCTTTTTAATAATGCGGGAGTTAAAATTAAGCTTATAGAAGCATTGAAGTACAAAAAAATGGTTGTATCACGGCCTGAAGGTGTGTATGGTTCAGGATTATCTGAATTAATACCAAAGGCTGATACTCCAACGGAGTTTGCGATAAAATGTATAAACACCCTGGAAGGCAAAATAGATTTTAATCCGATATGGAAGAAATTCGATGAAATTTATGATAATGAAAAAATCATATTAGATATGGAAAAAGAGCTTCTAAATTTGTCAAGTAGAAAATAAGGCATGTCATTTAAATTTAAAACCGAACTCTTTCTTATTTTTGATTAAACTATATAATCTGCAGAATTAATAAAAAAAATTAAAGATTTAAAACCGCCGCCGCATAAGTTGGTCAAGGTTAATCAATGGGCTTTAGCCTGTTTGTTGATAAACCGTTAAGAATTTAGTGACGAGCAACTTAAAAATAATCAATCCTTAAGTCTGTATTCTTTAATATTTTTTTATCTGCAAGTTTATCGTTATGCCAGAATCTAACAATAGAAAGACCGGTTCGTTCATTCGGGGTAACTCTAAGTTCCACTTTATCGTGCGGATTGACGTTAAGCTTTATTTTAGTTCCGTAAACCGATATTATTGCCGATTAATTTATTTATTTCGTCCGAAAACATATTTATTGATTCGTTCCAACTGATATTCCTTGCACTTGCTTTATTCTCACCGTTGCCTATTTTTTTGGAAAACCGGCTCTTCTCAGTTTTCAATGCCTCGGCCAGGCCTGTTTTGCAGGGTTCGAAATATATGGGAAAATCTCCTCCTATCTCTCTGAAAACTGCAATATCGGATGCAAAAACCGGAATTTCATAGCGCATTGCTTCTACCAAGGGCAATCCAAAGCCCTCTCTTAAAGAAGCGCATATAACGGCGGAAGCTTCCTTATATAAAAAATCGATTTCTCTATCGTTTAAGTTATTGAAAACAAATAATTTTTTATTGAATTGTCCTGAATTTTTAAATTTTTCCATTAAACTGTTGACATTCCAACCAATTTTACCAGCCACGAATAAAATCCCGCCAAATCTTTTTTTCCATAATTCTTCAAAAACATCCACCACGTAATCATACCCCTTTCTTGCCTCAATAGTGCCTACCATTAAATATATACGGTTTGTCAATTCAGCGTCGTAAGCCCGCTTTATTAAACTTATAATATCCGACAGTTCTTTTCTAACATTATTTTCTTCTGGATTATCATTTGACTCTCTTTTTTCGCATGAAAAAGCTTCATTTTGAAAATCGTATCCCGGATAAAAGAAAGCTATTTGCCTACTTTTTATATTAAATATGTTTTCTTTTCTGATTATTTCCGCCTCGCTTCTTGAGATAGTCAGAATAGCATCAACCAAACCGTTGAATTTTTTAATTTTTTCTTTAAATCCGGAAACTAAGCTTTTTTCAAAAAAATCGGGATTCGTCAAGGGGATAATATCATAAAGCAGGACAACAACCATTCCGCCATTTTTTCTGAGTTTTTTGCAAAAAAAGTTGAAATAAATATTATAACGATAATCCATGAAACTATCTATAACAATCAATAAATCATTTTTCTCGGGCAGAACCGTGCCGTATCCAAGGGCAAATATTTTATAAATAAATGAATTGGATATCTGCCATAAACCTGTAAAAAAGAATTGAAACCTTTTGATAAAGCTCCAAGTCGTTTTAAAAAAATTATAAATTATTCCCTTTTTGTTAAGATAAAGTCTATCGGTTAAAAATGATTTTAAATTATTTTTGAAATCATTGTTTTCTTTTTTTTTATTTAAAAGGGGTTCTATAGTTTTATATCCATTTATCGATTCGAGAATTACAGGCGATACCTTGGTATTAAGTTTATGCGATATTATTTCTGAACGCAAGACTATATTCCGGACTACGCGCTCGATTCCCGTGTTTAAGCCATTAAAATAAGTTTTTGAACAGTCTATTAATATTCTATTGATTTTTTCCATACATAGAAAGGAAAGTAGCAAGTTTCAACGACAAAATTTCTAAATTGGCACAATTAGTGTTTAAATTAGAAAAACTGGATATAAATAAAAAATTTCAATTCGCTTTTTTAATGTTTCCTTTTTTCCATTTCGCTATTAATATTAAAGGCCTATATATCAGCAAATAAAGAGCCATGGATATTTTAGCAAGATATAATTTAAACAAATTATAATATCTATAATTTTTGTAAAAATACAATAAAGAATTTATTTCGATATATTTTTTTTTAAAATTATATCCGTCGGCGCCGTAGTTATGCTCGTGAAAAACGCTTATATTCGGCAAATATTTAAGCATAAATGCTTTTTGTTTAAATTTTTCGGCAATAACCAGCTCTTCAAAATATAAAAATATATTTTCATCGAAAAAATTTATTTTTTCTATTGCTGCATTGCTAAAAAAAATAAAACAGCCGATTGTCCACCAAGGTTCAAGTTGCTCATTATTAAACATATTTAATATGCTTTCGGCTTTGTTTTCGTATTTTTTTTTTTTAAATAAAAAATAAAACGGATAAAATATTCCGTAAACAAAAAAGGAATACTTTATAAAATCAAATTTTTCGTAAGGGCCATGCTGTCTTCCGTTATAGCTTATAATCTTAGGTGCGGCCCATGCGTTTCTTTTGTTGCTTTTGATGCCTTTTATTAATTCTTCAAGAACATTTTTGTCAATTATTTTAATATCGTTGTTAGATATCAACGAATAGCCGTAGCCAAGACTGCATGCCAACTTTAATCCATAATTGTTACCCTTCCCGTAACCATAATTTTTTTCCAATAAAATCAATAAATAAAATTTATCGTTAATTCCCTTTATATCCAATTTGAATCCGTATATATCCTTTTCGTATAAAATAGTTGCGCTTTTCTTTTTCATTTCTTCTATTAATTTTTTTCTTTTGTTTTCATCGCTGCCATTGTCTATGACGAATATATCGTATTCCCCTTCCATTGCGTCCAATGATTCGACGCTCTCCATAGTCAATTCGGGTTTATTCCAGTTTAAAACCAAAACAGCCGTTCTATTCGTATATCGATTTGGTTTTTCGTTTAAGGAATTGTCCATTTATCAATCATGCCTCCGCACCTTTATAGTTATTGATACTTGCGCCTGCGTATTATTAAGCATTTTTTTCACTTTTTTATTTTGTCTGCATAAAATGGAAGAAAATTTAATCGATTTAATTAATATAGCAATGCATGCTTTTTGTTTTCAGATATAACTTCAAATTCCGAATGATATTCATTTGATACTTTTCTATAGCTGAATGTCTTCTGTATATATGCCTGTCGTTTTGTCGGTTTCTCGATGCAACCGTCTATAATGTGTTTCATAATTTATAGTCCCGCCTCTGCCCTCTTTTCCATATATTGTATTTTAATATGGCGTATATAGCCCTGAATCCGTCTTTCCAGCCTATCTTTTTACCTTCTTTATAACTCCTTCCGTAGTATGAGATGCCCACTTCGTATATTTTACAGCCTTTCTTTGCTATCTTGGCCGTTATCTCCGGCTCGAACCCGAACCTGTCTTCTTCTATTTCTATAGACCCGATGACGTTTTTTTTAAACATTTTATAGCAGGTTTCCATATCCGTAAGGTTTATATTGGTAAACATGTTCGACAGCACCGTCAAAAACCTGTTTCCGACCATATGCCAGAAATATACGACCCTGTGGGGCCTCGAACCTATGAACCTCGAACCGTAAACGGCATCGGCGTCCCCGCTGATTATAGGCTCCATAAGCAGGCGGTATTCCTTAGGGTCGTATTCCAAATCGGCATCCTGAACGATTACGGCGCCGCCTGTAGCTTCCTTAAAGCCCGTCCTTAGTGCCGCGCCTTTGCCCATGTTTTTTTCATGGTAAATAATCTTATCGGCAAGAAGCGATATTTCGTTTTCCAATATCAAGCGGGTGCCGTCGGTGGAAAAATCGTCGACTATTATTATTTCCTGCTCTTCTATGCCGGAGTTTTTTACCGCGTCCACGATTTTTTTAATCGTATCCTTTTCGTTATAGCAGGGTATTACAACCGAAAGCTTCATTGCGATATTTTCCTAAAAAAGGCTCTGATTATTTTTAAGATTATTTTAATACATTTTTGTTCTAAAATAAACAGGGATGAATAGCTGCCTTGCAGATTCAGGGAGCGAAACTCTGGGCTGCAAGTTCGGCATATACCGTATATTATATATGTTCTATATTTATATATACGCCTTAAATCGTCGTCGGAAACTTGAAAACCACCCTTAATCTATTGTAAAATAGACATTGAACAAATTCAGGCAATAACTAAAAAGACGGCTCATAATATATTTGGCCATGCAACAGATTTGAGTCTATCACTAAAATTAAAAATGGGCAACGGAAAAGTTGACGATACAAAAAGGATTGTATTAATTAATGCTTAATATTTCAATAGTTACGTATCAAAATAATTACGATATTATTAAAAATAATATAAATAGTTTTATCAAAAGTTCGTTAATTAAAAAATTATTTATTATCGATAATTCTCCTAAGGATTATTTAAAAAAGATTAAAAACGTCAGCGCTAAAATAGATTATATTTTCAATCCCTCTAACCCGGGTTATGGTGCATCTCATAATATCGCCATACGACAAAGCGTAATTAATCCCATAAAATATCATCTTGTTTTAAATCCGGATATCTACTTCTTCAAGGAAGGCGTCTTGGAAGAACTTTACGATTTTATGGAACGAAATCAGGATGCCGGACTGGTTATGCCGCAGGTTTTATATCCTAATGGTTCAATCCAACATCTTTGCAAGCTTTTACCATCGCCGTTAGACCTTTTTGGCAGACGGTTTTTAAATTTTGCGCCATTTAAAAAATGGACGGAAAAACGAAAAAAAATATATGAGCTAAGATTTGTAAGATATGATAAGATAATGGAGCCGCCCTATCTTTCCGGCTGTTTTATGTTTTTAAGAATAGCGGCATTAAAAAAAGTGGGCATTTTCGATGAAAGATTTTTTATGTATTTGGAAGATACGGATTTAAGCAGAAGGATTCATAAAGAATATAAAACCTTTTTTTATCCAGAAGTGGCTATATGCCACGATTATTTTAAAGGTTCTTATAAAGATTTTAAACTGTTAAAATATCATTTGCAAAGCGTCATTAAATATTTCAATAAATGGGGATGGTTTTTTGACGAAGAAAGAAAAAAAATGAATGCGGAATTTATGCAAAAATTTGGAAATGCATAATAATATAATGAGGCTATAATTATCTTCATAACTCAAATAATTTTTTGTATATCTTTTTTGTTTTCTTCCATTTATATATCCTATTATTAAAACTTTATTCTCGATGCGTAGAAGAGTGGCGGCATATTTTATGGCGCAATATTATTAATTGACTTAAAATGATTAATGTAATATAAAAAATTAAAAGGGGACAATCTGGACGGCATTAAATTTAAATCCAATAAAAAAATCCAAATCCAAATTAAGCCTTTAAGGGCCAACATCCAAATTAAAGCGGAACAAACGGAAATATACGGCCGAAATTACAATTTTACAGGGCGGCGACTGCCATGCTGATAGACAACATTATAATCGATTTTTTTATATCGTTTTTTTTAAACGGAGGCATAATTTTTTACCTTTCGAACGGCGGAAAAATCGGATTAGACGAATCTTCGGCAGACGGCAAATCCGGCCCGCAAAAGTTTCATGTCAAGCCTACCGCAAGGATTGGCGGGTCGGCAATATTTATTGCTTTCTTTATTGTTATGGCAATCGAATGGGTTATAACAAAGAAACCGGCCTATATTTATCTCGCCGTTTCAACCCTGCCTATTTTCATGGGGGGAATCGCCGACGACGTAACGAGAAAAGTAAGTCCCAGAATACGGCTTGCCGCGGCATTGGTTTCGGCTTTCTTGGCCGTTTATTTCCTTAACGCTATTATTACAAGGACAGATATAGGATTTATAGACGGCCTGCTTTCGATAAAAATAGCCGCCGTAATTTTTACAGTATTTGCCTTAACCGGGGTTTCTAACTCGTTCAATATTATAGACGGCTATAACGGCCTTTCTTCCGTCGTGTCGATATTAATACTTTTCAGCCTCGGCTACGTGTCGTTCGAGCTGGGCGACGCATTTCTCGTCAACGTCTGTCTCATTCTGGCTTTTGCCATATTAGGCTTTCTAATATGGAACTACCCGTTCGGGAAAATTTTTCTTGGCGACGGCGGAGCTTATTTAATAGGCTTAGTTATAGCGGTCGTTTCGGTTTTATTGGTTGACAGGCATAAAAATATTTCCCCTTGGTTTCCTCTCCTATTATGCATATACCCTATTTTTGAAACTTTATTCTCGATGAATAGAAGGAGGATTAAAAAAAACTCCCCCTTGGAAGCCGATGCCTTTCATTTGCATACGCTGATTTACAAAAGATTAGTCCCTCACATACTGGGGGCTAATATAAAAGGCAATCAATTGGCGCGCAATTACTCAACGTCTCCTTTTTTGTGGCTGTTGGTGGCATCCTTCAGTATTATTCCCGCTCTTTTGTTCCGCGACAACACTTTCGTTTTAATAATTTTCGTATTATTATTTATTTCGGTTTATATCTGGCTTTATAAAAGCATTGCAGATTTTAAATTATGCAGATTTTTAAGAAATAAAAAATCTTAGGGGATTTTGTGCAAAGCGATAACGGCCGCCTTTTATCTCAGCCTAAAAAAAATATCTGCGCTATAGCGTTTATTTATGCGTTTTTTATATTTGCGTTTTTTTTAAACAACTTATACGCGGCGGACAACAGGTTTATAACTCCCACGAACTCCGGTTTTACCGGAATCCTATCTATTCCGGACGCCTATACGGTCGGCGACGATGAAACGCGGGTCGGATTCAGCATGGAAGACCCTTACAGGAAATATTATTTAACGTACGGCATTTTTCCCGATATAGAATTTAACGGCTTAATAACCGAAATTCTTGGAGCTCCGGGATTCTCTTCGCCTCAGGATTCAGGTTACGGCTATTATAAAGACAAGGCTTTCGATTTTAAATTTCAGTTTTTACGCGAAAGCAAATATCTTCCCGCTTTAGCTCTGGGTATAAACGACCCCTACGGCAACGCCTTATATCCTTCGGAATATTTGGTCGCGAGCAAAGAAATATATCCTTTCGATTTTACTGTCGGATTCGGGGACGGCAGATACGGCTCTAAACCATTAATCTCCAATAACGACGGAATTCAAGTCGGAATGTTCACAAATACCGAAAAGTGGCTGAGGGAATCGATGCCTTTTTTCGGTATTCAATTTTTTCCGTCAAAAACGTTTGGATTAGAGGTTGCTTACGACCCCACGCAATACCAGAATCAAAGTTTAGACCCCGCGAACTGGTCTATAGATTTCTTCCAGAATAAACCCGTTCCTTCCAATTTCGACTACGGCATAGTTTACAATCCGACAAAAAACCTCCAGCTGATAGCGAGCTATCAGAGGGGAAATACCATCGCCCTTAACGCGGATATCCATTTTAATCTGGACAAATCCGTTATTCACGTTTTCGACAGGCCGTATGTAAGAACCGCCTATATTTACAGAAAAGAAACATTTCGCGGCGAAATAAGGCGGGCTATGCTCTTTTACGGTTTCAGCAATATCGGAATAAATATTCATAACGGCAAACTTTACGTACAGATGGAAAACAACAAGTTTTTCTCCGATAAAAAAGCCGCCTATATGGCTCTTCAGACTTTGGCAAAGATAAATAACGGGAAAATAAATACCGCCCGCGTAATAATAGAAGACGATTACGTTCCTGTTCTAGAAGCCTCGGCAAACTTGAAAATTCTAAAAATAGCCTCGTCCAGTATAAAATATTCCCATGATTTAAAAAGATTTATAAAAATTAATATCGAAAACGGCATAAAAACCGAAAACGCGATAACTCGCGATAATAAAATTTTTAACTACTGGATAGCTCCTTCGTTTCAAACTTTGTTGAACGACCCTTCAAATTTTTTCCAGTATAATCTCGGCATAGTCGGCTACGGCATAGCGCATCCATGGACGGGGGGCTCCGCCATTCTGGGCGTAGGAGCCTATCCAGCCGATAACGTTTCATCCAATCAGGCGCCTCTTTCCATACCGGTAAGAAGCGATTTTTATCTTTACGAAAAAAACCGGATTAATTTAAGCAGTCTGATGTTTCAGCAAATGGGCGTATTTCCGGACAATATTTACGCTAAATTTGCGGCTGGACTCCTCGAAAACGAATACGGCGGGATTAATTTTCAGGCGGCCAAGGTATTTTACTCTGGACGCATAATATTGGAACTTGGCGGCAGTTACCTTAAAAAAAGGTCAGTGGATGACGTCTTCGGTTTCGGCGACGTGCCTGATGAAATTCCGTTAAATCATTACTATACTTATTTTTTTACCTCTGTTTTTAATTTTAAAAGTCTGAACAGTTCTTTAAAAATTAAAACCGGCAGATTTTTAGCCGGAGACAAAGGCGCGGAGTTTTTTCTTTCAAAGTATCTTAGTAACGGAATTAAATTATTTGCCTGGTTAAGCCTGACCGACACCAACGTTTTCCCCGCTTCTGACCCTTACAACAGGGGTTATCGCGATATAGGGCTCGGCATTTCCATTCCTTTAAGAATTTTGGACGGAACGGAATCGAAAACCAAGTTCGGATATTCCCTGTCGCCGTGGACGAGGGACGTGGCTCAGGACATCAGCCAATATACCGACCTTTCCAATTTTTTAACGAATAAAATTTTTATTGACAAAAACTAATTTTAATATTATATTTTAAAGTAATAGGGAGTAATAAAATAATAAAAAAGAGGATATCGAAATGAAAAAAATTAAGTTTTTATTTATAATGGCGGTTCTAACCGCAGGACTGTTGCTATCGCCCGGGGTTTCTTTTGCCGCCGGAACGAATGTTTCACCGGCCGTAACTAACGCCGCGGGGGATGCCGGCACCAAAGCCGGCTGGTTAACGACGGACGTCATAATAGAAGGCAGCGTCGGCGCGGCGCTTTTAATCGGAGGAATCGTCCTTGCGCTTACGACAAGAAGCTCTTCGACGTCTTCGCCGGTTACGACGCCTTCCCATCATTAATTCCGGTATGGACCGTAAAATAAGTTCCGGACGGCGGCGGAGTTCGGCGGCAGTTGTATTAGTTTTATTTGCTGGTTGTTTATCGCTTTTCTTATATTATTCTAACGCCTGCTATGCTTATAAAAAGGGTTCGGAGGACAGGGTTATTTCGCCCGTCTATTCTTTTTTTGCCGACGTTAACGCCCATGATTATGCTAAAATCTGGTCATGTTTAACGGAGGCGTCTAAAAAAAACATAGTCCAAAGCATTGAAAGCTCGTTCAAAAAAAATAAGATAAATATGTCCCCGCCTGAAATAAGCGGCAATATGAAATCCGGCGGCTACATCGCCAAAGCCTATTGGAACGGCTATCTTAAAAGCTTTAATCCAAAAATCGCCCTTAAATATTCAAGGTGGAAAATAAAGTTTATACGTTCTGACAGCGCCGAAATCCAAATAAACTACATATATTCTAAACAGACCGCCTTGCTTAAGGTATTCAAAGAAAACAAAGAATGGAAATTTGGCCTTATCGAATCTTTCTGGACGAGAAAGGCTTTAAAAAATGTCGTAAATACCGCCGGTAAAATATTTTAAATTCAACCAATATTCTTAATGCCGCTGCGGGACGGCGGCGTTAAACAAACTTTAAACCGCGCGCGCCATACGGCATGAGAACCCCGCCGTACGGCATGGGTATTAAGGCATGAGGGTATGCGCGGAGAGCAGTATGGTATATCGGGAAGAAAAATAAATTTAAAAAGCGAATAAATTTTTTATTCCGCAATATATTTTATATTATTTTGTATTTTGCTTAAGGAGAATAATCAAGCAGGACTCCCGTCCTCTTATATACGGCAAGTATTAATTCCGTTAATTTAAGCGTTGCGTTTCCGTAATTAAACGGAACAAAAATTATATCTCCGGCGTTTATAATCTCCGGCTTTTTGAAAAAAGCCAATTCCCATCTCTTTTTAATATTATTCCACGCGATAAAACGGGAGTTTATTTTTTCTATTCCTCCGCCGGCCCTTAATATGTATAAAAATCCGCGGACGGCTGCGCTCCGCAATCCGCCGGCTTCCTTAAGATAGCGGCCGCAAGTCCGGTTACCTACGAAACCGAATTTACCCGGATTTCTTACCGCTCCTTCTACAAAAACATATTTTGGACGGGGCATGAAAATAACGGCGTCGCCGTTTTTCAGCCTTATGTCGTCTTTTTTGTTAAGAAGCAGTACGGGATTTCTAACGCGGATTACAATTCCGCCGTCGGAATGCAGTCCGCTAAATTGACGGCTTATCTTATCCTTTACGCGCCGGCTTAATCCTTTAAGGCGCGATATTTCCCTTCTTATGCCAATAAGTTCGATTTTTCCGTCAATTTTAAGCCGTTTCCTGTAAAGCACCGTATCTTTAAGATACGCCTGCGGCAACGGCGGCCATATTTCCCCCAATAAAACGGACAGCCTCGAACCCTGCGCCAATTTATACGTTCCGGGGCGCGAAACAAGCCCTTCGACTTTTACGCATATAATATTATGATGCCGGATATTGCCGGCAAAAGCCTCGCATATATTATTATTTACCGCCGGAATGCAAATAAGTAAAAAGAAAAGGGCGGCGGCAAAAACCGCGGCCTTACGGCGGCTAAACGCGCTCTTATGAGCTTTTTTTTTAAACATGATATTATTCGGGTTTTACTCTTGTTTTCCTGAGATTGTCCGCATAGTTTAAAAGTAAGGCTAAAAATACGGACAAAAATAATGAAGAAACGCCGGCGGCGGCAATTATCAGTATTTTGTGAGGTTTAAAAGGCTTATAGGGGATTACCGGCTCGTCCAAGACCTGCACGTACAGATTGTTTTTAATCGACTTATACTCCTCCTCCTGATACATTTTTTCCAAAGAGGCGTATTTTTCGCGTAAAAAATTTAACCTCATAAATAAATTGCTGAATTTGCCGCCTCCTTTCTGAAAAATGGAATAAAAAGATACTGCATCTTTGCCGACGGGGCCGTTAAATCCGGAAGGGAGCGTTAAGCCGTATTTATTCTGAATTGCCGATGCTTCGGACATTGTTTTTTTAATTTCGGTTTTTGTCTTCGCCATCTGTTTTTTAATAAATCTTGCATTCATCGCCGACATCGTAAGGGCTTTTCCGTTAAGTATCTTGCCGAGTTCCGAAACGTATGCGGCGGCGATTTCCTGCGCGAGTTTCGGCTCTTCATTTAAAGCGGATATCTTTATTACGCCCAATTTTTTATCGTATCCGATAATTACCGATTTCTTTAAAATAGCAGCAGATTTTAAAAGCTTGCGTTTTTCATTCTTATTTTTTATTAATAAGGGTATAAGATGCAGGCGTTTTATAACCATCTCCCTTATCGTCCTGCTGTGGAGAACCGCAAGTATCTTGTCCGTGCCGCGGCTGTGTGGCAAAGATATAGGCAAAAAATTTGCGGCGGAGCTTAAAATCGACGAAGCGCCGGAAGCCGGGGTCAGGGGAATTACCGTAGCAGAAGACTTATAAACGGGCCGCATTAAAAAACTTATCGCGGCGGCGGCAAATACCGCCGCCGCGATAAAAATCCCTATAAACTTTCTGCGCTTCCATAAAACCGCCCATAATTCTAAAAGGTCTATTTCGTCTTCCGCCGATTCTTTATTTTCCATACGTTAGTTATCGTTATTATGAATATTATATTTCTAAAACTATTAAATTTTAAAGATATCTTATTAAAGCCACGGTTGAAATCGACTGGAACATTATCTGCGTTATGTCTTTGATTAAAGGCATCCATAGAATAGGAGCGTTGAATTCCGCGGGCGCTACTATGGAGCTTCCGGCCTTTACCGGCGTATCGTAAAAACTGTGCCCTATGCCTATAAAAGACCAGAAAGAGGACATTTGGGAGTGCGATACCACCCTTCCGTTCGCCTCTATAAGATAGACCTCTC
>JAJYJI010000016.1 GCA_021789605.1 bacterium | reverse complement strand
CACGGTTATAAATGCTTTTAAGGAAACCGACAATGCTCTCGGGTCTTACGGTAAAGACAGAGAAACTCTGTCCGTTTATGAGAAAAACTACAGGTCTGCCGAAAATCTCGATAAAATTTATAAAGTCAGGTACAGAACGGGGATGGACAGTTATTTAACTTATCTCGGATATAAACTCAATCTCCTTAACGCCGAATATAATCTTACCAATCAGAATTTATTGCTCAGGGAAGACGTGATACAGATATATAACGTTCTTGGGATGGGGTTGAACAGGGGAAAACATAGCAGTATTAAGCCGCAGTAAGACAATAATATTATGCAGAATTTGCCGTTTATTTTAACTATATTGTTTATGGTTTCCGCAGTTATCGGATTTATCGCAAATATAGTCGGTCTTGGGGGAAGCATTTTACTAGTGCCGTTTTTTATTTTTTATATGCATTTATCTCCAGTTGAATCAAGCGGTTTAAGTCTTTTTACAATAATTGTCAGTTCCGTGGGAGGCACCATAAAGCATTTGCAAGAAAAAACTGTAAACAAAAAATTGTTCGCCGTTCTTGCCGGTTTTATGCCGCCGGGCGTAATAATAGGTTCTATAGTCTAAGTATTTTAAATACCAGAACCTTAAGATTATATCAGGGATGGATAATAACAATTTTTGGGTTGCTTATGGTTTTAATGTCTATTATATAAAATTTTTTTTATATTTAGCTTGACTATATAAAAATATTTTTATATAATAAAACTATAATATAAATTGAACTAAATCGTGCACGTTTAAAAAGTTCAATTAATCAAACAAGGAGATATAAATGTCTGGAAACAATATGAATTCTTGCAGATGCGGTTCCGGAAGTGCCAAAAAAACGACCCCGAAAGAGGCGGTCGTCGATATAAAAAATCTGGAAAACGGGGTGCTCGTCGAATTGAATTCCGCGGAAGTTAAAAAAAGCGATATGGAAAAAAGCATCGAAAATTGCAATACCGGAAAATGCGACTGCCTTAACGATTCGCAGAAAGCCAGAATAAAATCAATTTCTTTGAAAGAAGGAGATTTCGGAAGCCTTTCCGTCGAAATAGAAGGCGATATCGACAAAGAAGAAATAAAACAGGCCATGGAAAAAGCGGCAAAAAACCAGAAAAAAGGTTCCTGCTGTTGATAATCCGGGCGAAATAAACCGCTAAATTAACGCCGTAATTATTAATATGTATAATTTATATTTTAAGTTTACGGCGCGTTATTTAAAAAGGAAAGCTATGAAAGGACAGTTAAATAGTTTAAAAAGCGCCGGCGAATTTACGGCCGGCGGTATGTCAATCGATAAATTAAGGGATATTTTTTACGCTTTATCGGATAAGATAAGGCTTGAAATTATCAGGCTTTTAATCGATAACGGAGAAATGTGCGTCTGTAAATTTCAGGAAATTTTTAAAATATCTCAGCCCAACCTTTCTTTTCATCTCGGCATATTGAGAAAGGCGGGCCTCGTCAAAACCAGAAGAAAAGGCACGTGGATGAATTACAGCCTTAACGGCGAAAACCCCGCGTTAAAAGATTTAGTTCCGCTTATTAAGAATGCATCTGACGTCGAATAAGCGGTATAATTTACTTAAGGCGATAAAAATGAAAAAATATATAATTGCATCCATTTTTTTATTTATTATTTTCAATTTAATAAATTTTATATTGCCGTTGACCGTTAATGCTAAAGCAAAACAAAGCACGTTCTCGGTTGTCCGCAATAAAAATATCCGCCCGCATATAACTAAAAACGGCGTATATACCGTAAACAGGGCGGTCAGGCAGGCGCTGAAAAACAACGATTTAATAAAAAGCGCCGCCGAGAGGATAAAATCCTCGCAGGCGAATTTTAACGCCGCTGCCGCAGGCATGCTGCCGAAACTTTCGTTTAACTACAATGCGACGAGGATGGAATACCAGCCGTATCTTGCTACCCCTCATAATCAAGTACCCGTTTTTAGCAGTCTTGGCGGGCCGAACGGATATATGTATTTTCCGCCGCGAATCCCTATGAATTCGGTTGCAAATTTTAACTGGAGCCTTGAAATAACCCAGCCGATTTTTACCGGCTTTGCCCTTTTGGACGGCAGAGAACTTGCAAAAATAGGCATAAATATATCGAGGGTTCAAAAACAGGAAGCCGCCTTAAACGTTATAGAAGGCGTAAAGGCAGCTTATTTTAACGTTTTAAGGGCGCAGGAGCAGTTAAAAGTAGCCGGCGAACAGTTAAAATCTTTAAAATCCCATGAAATTCAGGCAAAACTCCTTTATAAGCAGGGAGTGATTCCTTATAATGATTTGCTGAAATCCGAAGTTGCCCTTGCCGATGCCGTGCAGTATAAGACGTCGTCTAAATCCGCATTAAATATCGCGGTGTCTAATTTCAATACGGTTCTCAACCAAAACATTAACGCAAAGGACAGATTTAAAAATATACGTTACGTTAATTTTAAAAGTTACGGGTTAGCCTCTCTTTTTATTTATGCCTTAAGACACAGACCGGGATTAAAGATATTCAGATTTAAAATTAGGCAGGCAAACCTTAAGGAAAAAATTGCGAACAGCAGGTATTATCCGCAGGTATCGGCTTTTGCAGCATATTCTCAGGCGGGGCAGAACTGGCTTGCGTCAAGCAATGAATTTTCAAATCAAGCAAATAAAATAATAGGCTTAAGCGCGACATGGACGTTATTTAACTGGTTTAAAACTTCGGATAATTATCAAAAAGAACGGCACGAAAAGACGGCTTTAAAATACGACCTTAGAACTTACATAAACAGCGTCAGGCTGGAGGTCAAAAGCGATTTATTAAATCTTCGGACGGCTTTTAAAAATATTAAAGCCGCAAAATTATCCGTTAAACAGGCTGAAGAGAATCTTAAGATTACCGATTTGCAGTATATGCAGGAAACCACGACGTCAACAGAGGTGTTAGACGCCGAAACTTATCTTAAACATGCGGAATTAAACTATTACGATTCGCTTTACGGATTCGATATATATTTAGCGAGGCTTCAAAGAGACATAGGGAGGAATGATTATGGAGAATAACGCAGACAATGTAAATGCAGGCGATAGCGGCGCAATTAAAAAAGCCGGCGGCAACGGCAAAAAAAGCAGAATTAAAAAGAAATATGTTTTAATCGCGATAATCGCCGTTTTAATAATAGGAACGATTTTCGAACTCCACAATATAGAATTTTCATTCACTCATGTTACGACAAGCGACGCTTTTGTGGACGGGAGTAGCGCGATAGTTCCCATAGCTCCCCAGGTTAAAGGGAAAGTCGTAAAAGTTTATATAAATGAAAACCAGTATGTCAAAAAAGGACAGCCGCTTTTTAAAATAGACCGTTCCGATTATATTCAGGACGTAAACAGGTCGCTTGCCGGTTTTAAAGCCAGTAAAAAACAGATAAAACAGATATCGATGTCTATTTTAGTCCAGAACAGCGCGCTTGCAAAAGCAAGATATCGGCTGAAAGCCGACGAGGCTTTAGAAAAATTGGACCGCCAGAATTATATAAGATATTATAATCTTTTTAAAGGGAAAGCCGCTTCAAAGCTTATGTTCGACGAAATGGACACCAAATACAGAATGACGCAGGCAAAAGTAGGAGCGGACGAAGCAGGCCTTACCCAGATTGCCGCAAGCATAGCTGAATTAAATACAGCATTGAAATCCAGAGTGTTTTTTGCGAAATCCGCCCTTGCCGCCTATAAAATAGCCCAAATTAATCTGCACAGAACCGTGGTTTACGCGCCCTGCGACGGGTATGTCGCAAAAAAGAACGTAAACGTCGGAAGTTACGTTACGCCCGGGATTCCTTACTTAAATATAGTAAACCTTCGTAAAGTCTGGATAGTGGCTAATTTTAAAGAATCGGACATCGATAGTATAAAAATAGGCGCTCCGGTTATTATAAAGGTCGATTCTTATCCGAATGCGGTTTTTCATGGAACCGTTTCAAGTTTTCAGTCAGGGACAGGTTCCGTTTTCAGCCTCCTCCCGCCGGAAAATGCGACGGGGAACTATATAAAAGTAGTGCAGAGGGTTCCGGTAAAAATTAATTTAAAAAGGGAATTTTATTCTAAAACTCCTTTGTATCCCGGATTATCGGCAGAACCGTACGTAAAAATCATAAAGTGATTCATCATGGATTTAAAAAATAAATGGCTTATAGTTTTGGCGGTAATTCCTAGCACGACGCTTTACAGTATGGATATGAGCGTAGTAAACGTAGCCCTGCCCTATATACAGGGCGCAATGGACGCCTCGATAGAGCAGGTTACATGGGTCGTTACGGGTTATATGCTCTCCGGCGTCATCTTAATGCCACTCGTCAGTTTTTTTAGTTCGCGTTTCGGCAGAAAAAATTATTACATATCTTCCGTTTTTCTATTTACCGTAAGTTCGGTATTGTGCGGTCTTTCATGGAATTTAGATTCCATAGTTCTTTTCCGCCTCCTGCAGGGCGTCGGCGGGGGCGCTCTTATACCTCTGTCCCAGACCTATCTTGCCGAAAATTTTGAAAAAAAAGAGCAGGGCAAGGCCATGGCGATATTCAGCCTTGCGATAGTTTTAGGGCCTGCGGTAGGCCCGTATATCGGCGGCTGGATAGTAACGAACTATTCCTGGCCTTGGGTATTTTACGTTAACCTCCCCATAGGGCTTTTAAATCTTGTACTTATTTATTTGATAATCGAAGACCATCCTTTAATGCAAAGGCTCAAAGGAAAAGTTGACTGGCTCGGAATAATTTTTCTGACCGTAGGCCTTGGCGCTATGCAGATAGTTTTAACGGACGGGCAGTATAAAAACTGGTTTTCTTCGAGCTATATCGTGAATTTGACTATAATATCCGTAATAGCTTCAATACTTTTCATCGCAACGGAACTAATAATAGAAAAGCCCGCGGTCAATATTAAAGTGCTAAAAGATATAAATTTATCGGCAAATTCTTTTTTATCGATGGTTTTCAGTCTAGGCATATTCGGAAGTTTGTTCCTTCTGCCCATGTTTTTGCAAAAAATAATGGGATATTCCGCCTATGATGCAGGCATTGCGATAATGTCGAGGGGTCTTGCGATGGTTATAAGCATGCCTCTGGCAGGAAGGCTGTTTAATAAAGTAGGTCCAAAAATTTTAGTTTTTATAGGGTTTATTTTATCGGTTATATCTTCAATTCAAATAGGCTCTATGAGTCTCAATATGGGATTTTGGGAGGTTTTCTGGCCGCAGTTTACGCAGGGTCTGGGTTTCGGGTTAATCATCGTTTCCCTTATGACCTCTTCTTTGATTACGCTTGAAAATAAAAATAAAATAGACGGCGCCGGTTTGTTTAATTTAATAAGGCAGGTTGCCGGCTCTATAGGCATTGCCGTGCTGGCGACCATGATAGATAACAATACCCAGATGGCGCACTCCGTTCTCGTACAAAACATAAGCGGCAATACGCAGACGATGTTATCTTTAAGGAGAGCCGCCGAAATCGCGCATTCATCCTTATTTTACCCTCCCGTCAAAAAAGTTCTTGCCTTAATTAACGGAATGGTTACCCAGCAATCTACCATGATTGCGTTTAATTTAGCTTTTATATTTATGGCGGTATGTTTTGTCGTTTCTATACCGGTTATTTTCCTGCTGAAAGGCTCGAAGAGCGCTAAAAATAAAGAAGAATCCGCACGGATAACCCTCGAATAGATTTTAATATGCCGGCAAATATCTTTGCACCGGTTTAAAATCCATTAAACAGCCGCTTAGTCGCCTTAAACTTTTAAACTTAAAATTTATATTGTATAATATAAAAATGTGTAAAAATTTTAATTTATACTTTTAATTAATCATCGAAATTTATGCCCGTAAACAGCAGAACCGATAATAAAAACAGCACAAATAAACCAAAGAAAAAGAAGAAGAAATTAGTTAAAATAATTTTATTCCTGCTTTTTATAATAATATTCACGCCGCCGGTAGTTCTGGCCATATTATATTATCTGCTTGCTTCTTCGGTTCCGAATATTATTTCCCTCAAAGACTATCATCCCAAGGAAGTTAATTACGTATATTCGTCAAGCGGAAAACTTATAGGATATTTAGGTTCCGTAAACAGGGAGGTCGTCCCGTTTTCCGATATTCCTTTGCAGGTCAGGGAGGCATTTCTGGCGGCCGAGGACAAAAATTTTTACAATCAGGGCCCCTTAGATTATAAAGCTATTGCAAGAGCTTTTGCGGTTAATCTCATGTCTCGCCACATCGTCGAGGGGGGTTCGACGATAACCCAGCAGGTCGCAAAAACACTCCTCGTTCCTTACCAAAGGTCGTATATCTGGAAACTCAGAGAGGCTATTTTGGCTTACAGGATAGCCGGCAATTTATCGAAAAACGATATCTTAGATATTTATCTAAACCAGATATATCTGGGCAATAACGCATACGGCGTTGAAGCGGCTTCTCTTACTTATTTCGGCGTTCCAGTTTGGAAACTCGACCTTGCGCAGTCGGCAATGCTCGGAGGCCTGCCTCAGGCCCCGTCTTTTTTAGACCCCTATATTAATTTTAAGGACGCTAAAAGAAGGCAGAAATATGTTTTAGACAGGATGGCGGACGACGGTTTTATAACAAAAGAGCAGGCTGAAGCGGCGTACGCCGAGGAACTTGCTTTTCGTAATTTTTTTCAATATTACGGCATCGCCCCTTATTATATCGCCTATATCAAACAGGACATTATAAATAAGTACGGCAAGGCTGTTTACAAAGAAGGCGGACTTAGGATTTATGCGGCTTTGAGCGCTAGAGCCCAGAAATTTGCGGATAAAGCCGTAAAAGCCGGCTTAACAAAGCTCTCCCACGAATACGGTTATACGGGGCCGATTAAAAAACTTAGTTACGGGGAAATGCAAAGAAAAATCGGCGATGAAAAAAAAATTATAAATTATTTATATGAAGGCGGCGTTTATAAGGGATTCGTTACCGGCATTTCGAAAGACGGCCGGACGGCATATGTGTCCGTGGGCAGATATAGCGGAATTCTGCCCGTATCTAATATGAGCTGGGCGTCGAAATTCCAGCGTTATGTTTATTTCGCATACAGGACGGTTAACGATGCAAATCAGGTTTTAAAGCCCGGATATGAAATATTGGTGAAATTTGACGGTTACGGCGCCGGCAGAACCCCCATTTTTTCTTTGGAAGAAAAAAACGTTATAGAAGGGGCGCTGATATCTATAGACCCTAAAAACGGATACGTTAGGGCTATGGTCGGCGGCTCCAGCTTTAGCCAGACCCAGTTTAACAGGGCGCTTTACGCCAAAAGGCAGACCGGTTCGGCATTTAAACCTATCGTATATGCGGAAGCTCTGGCGTTAGGCTATACTCCTTCGTCCATTATAAACAATACTCCCGTAATATATCCCACCGGAGTTCCGGGCAAGTATTACAAGCCGCACAATTTTTCCCGCAGATTTACCGGACCGACGACTTTATTGGTGGGCTTAGCTCACTCGATAGATGTCGTTGCCGTAAAACTTCTGCAAAAAGTCGGGGTGGATAACGTATCGCGTTTAGCGGGCGAAATGGGAATTCATCATGTAGTAAAAAATTTGACTATGGCTTTAGGGTCCTCAAGCGTAAGGCTTGTTGATTTGACGGATGCTTATACGTCTTTTGCAAACGGCGGAAAAGAATGCAGGCCGGTTTTTATTATCAAGATATCGACTCCGGGGGGCAAAAGCCTTTATAAATATAAACCCGTCTGCAAACAGGTTTTGTCGCCGCAGGTTGCCTACGTGCTTACAAATATGCTGGAAAGAGTTATTACCAATGGAACTGGCGCCACGGTTTCAAAGATAAGAAATATTACGCCTTATATAGCGGGCAAAACTGGTTCGTCAAGCGAATACAGGGACGGCATATTTATGGGATATACGTCGTCTTTGGTGACGGGCGTATGGACAGGTCTGGACGATTTTCATTCCATGGGCAGATTTATGGTCGGAGCTATAACTGCCGCGCCTATATGGGATGCTTATATGTCAAAAGCCTTAGATATTTATCCGCCTGAGGCGTTTGTAATACCGAAAGGTATCGTTTTTGCCGAAATTAATCCTCATACGGGCATGATTGCGGATTCAAGCTATAAAGACCCCGTGCTTATGCCTTATGTCGAGGGAACCGAACCGGTTTTGACAAAAAAGCGGGAAAAGATTAAAAACCCGCAGTCGTTTTTCGGAATGTTTTAGTTATATTTTATATATCGTGCGCACTAAGGCATATGCGTACAACTTAAATTCTGGATAAAATATTTTGGATAAATTTAAACCTTTGACCGACAATTACGGAAGGCGTATAACGTATTTAAGAATAAGCGTAACCGATAGATGCAACTTAAGATGCGTTTACTGCATGCCCGAAAAAGGTATTTCTTTGTTAAATCACGACGAAATAATTTCGTACGAAATTATTCTCAGGTTGGTTAGCGTTTTGGCAAAACACGGAGTAAATAAAATAAGAATCACCGGAGGGGAACCCTTGGTAAGAAAAGGCTTGGCCGGCTTTATCGAAAGCATAAGCGGCATAAGCGGAATTAAAGACGTTTCATTAACCACAAACGGGGTTTTACTGGAAAGATATGCGCGGGAGCTTTACGATGCCGGGCTTAAAAGAATTAATATAAGCCTCGATTCCCTAAAAGAGGATATATTTCGCAAGATTACTAGGACGGGCAGCTTAAAAGACGTTATAACCGGCATAAATCTTGCAAAAAATATGGGTTTTAATCCGATAAAAATAAATACCGTATTGATAAAAGGTATAAACGACGGCGAAATAATAGATTTCGTAGATTTTGCGAGGAAATTAGAGCTGAATTTAAGATTTATAGAATATATGCCTATCGGCGGCAATATTGCCGAAGCGGTGTTATCCAAAGAAATAGAGGAAAAAATAAGTTCTGCATACGATGGCTTTAGCTTGATAAACCGCAATAAAAAGGATAAGGACGGCGCAGGCGTTTTAGAAAATTCGGTCAGCAAGGAATTTGGATTTAAAGACTGCGGTGCGGTCATAGGTTTCATAAGCCCGTTGTCCCGGCATTTTTGCGGGGATTGCAGCAGGCTCCGGCTTACGGCGTCGGGCAATTTAAGGCTGTGCCTTTTTTACGATACGGAGTATAATATAAAAGATATTTTAAACGAAACCGACGATGAAATTATTTTCGAAAAGATTTCGGAGTTCATTAAATTGAAAGAGTATAAGCATAATTTTAACGAAAAGGCTAAAAAACAAGAGTCTTTATTGTGGGCTAACGATTTTATGAATGAAATCGGCGGATAGCCCGGTCTTCAGAAAAATAAGCGTTAATTTTAATTGTTTTGCGGAGGAATTTTGGAGCAGAAGAGCATTATCAACATTAACATCGAAGACGAAATGAGACAGTCGTACCTCGATTATGCTATGAGCGTAATCATAGGGCGCGCGCTTCCCGAGGTCAAAGACGGTTTAAAGCCCGTTCATAGAAGAATACTTTTTGCTATGAACGAAATAGGCAACGATTATAACAAATCATATAAAAAATCGGCAAGAATCGTCGGCGATGTTATAGGTAAATATCATCCGCACGGCGATGTGGCTGTTTACGATGCGACCGTCAGGATGGCGCAGGATTTTTCTTTAAGATATCCGCTTGTCGACGGACAGGGAAATTTCGGTTCAATAGACGGAGACCCGCCTGCGGCCATGAGATATACTGAAATAAGGATGACTAAGCTTTCATCGTTTTTATTGGACGACATAGATTTTGAAACCGTCGATTTTACTCCAAACTATGACGGTTCGTTAAAAGAGCCTTCCGTTTTGCCCGCCAAGTTTCCTAACCTCCTCGTCAACGGTTCGTCGGGCATCGCAGTAGGAATGTCTTCGAACATACCCCCGCATAACCTTACGGAATCCATTGACGCCGCGCTTTATTTCATGGATAATCCCGACTGCGGCATAGACGAATTAAAGTCGGTAATAAAGGGGCCGGATTTTCCAACTGGCGGAATAATTTACGGCTATTCCGGAATAAATAACTATTTTAACACCGGAAGAGGGCTTATTAAGGTGAGAGCGAGATATCACTTCGAGAAAGCGAAAATAATAATTACCGAGATACCTTATCAGGTGAACAAATCCAAGATACTTGAACGCATAGCCGAACTCGTCAAAGAAAAAAAGCTCGAAGGCATATCCGACCTCAGGGACGAATCCGACAGGGAAGGCATGCGGATAGTCATAGAACTAAAAAGAGACGCAAAAGAAACGGTCGTAATAAACAATCTCTTTAAACATACCCAGCTCGAAGAAACGTTTGGGGTAATTTTCCTCGCAATCGTGAACAACCAGCCCAAAATATTAAACATAAAGGATATGTTGTCCCTTTTCGTAGATTTCCGGAAAGAAGTCGTTATAAAAAGGACAATATTTGAATTAAAAAAAGCGGAAGCGCGCCTTCATATATTGGAAGCATTCAGGACAGTAGCACAGAATATCGACGAAGTTATAGAGCTTATAAAGACTTCCGCGTCTCCTTCCGCCGCCAAGGACCGCTTGATGGAAAAGTATGGCTTTTCGGAAATTCAGGCGCGCGCCGTTCTCGATTTAAAATTGGAAAAGATTACCAATTTAGAGCGGGAACACATTATTAAAGAATACGAAGAAATATTAGGCAGGGTAAAAAGCCTGAGAGAACTTTTGGAAAGCGAAAAACTTATAAAAGACGTAATAAAAGAAGAGCTTAAACTTATCAGGGAAAAATTTGGAGATAAAAGGAAGACCGAGATTGTAAACGAAGAAAACGAAGTCGCGTTGACCGACCTCATACCCAACGAAGCGATGATAGTCATGATGACCGAAAACGGATATATTAAAAGAACGAAGCTGTCCACGTTTAAAGCCCAAAACAGGGGAGGCAAAGGGCAGACGGGCATAAAATCCAAAGAAGAGGATTTTGTGGCAAACTCTTTTTGCGCAAATACCCACGACGTTATTTTATTTATAACGAATTTAGGCAACGCATATAAATTAAATGTTTACGATATTCCGGAAACTCTTAAAACTTCCAAGGGGAAACCTATCGTAAACCTTATCGATTTAAAAGACAAAGAAGCGATTTCTTCTGTGCTTCCGATTGAAAATTTCGATAAAAAGTATTCCATTTTTATTGCTACGAAAAACGGACAGATTATAAAAATTTCTTTGGATAAATTTGCCAATATCAGGAAAAACGGACTGATAGCCATGAAACTTAGGGATGGCGACGAAGTAATAAGCACGCGGATTGCCGATAATAATATAAAGAATCAGCTTATAACGATAGCTACGAAAACCGGCAAATCCATCTGCGCGGAAGCCGGCGGTTTCAGGACGCTCGGCCGGGGGGCAATGGGAGTGAAAGGCATTAGCCTTTCTGAAAACGATTCGGTTGTTTCTATGGACCTGCTTTCATCCGAAAACGATTATCTTATCGCCATTACGGAGAAAGGCTACGGCAAAAAAACAAAGATGACGGAATTCAGAAAACAGAGCAGGGGCGGAAAAGGCATAATCGCCATTAAAACCGGCGAAAGAAACGGCTCTGTAGTTTCGGTGCTTAAAGCCTCTGGAGATAACGACATTATACTCATTACGTCAAACGGTAAAATAATTCGCATTAACGCGTCCAACTTGAGAAGCATCGGCAGAAACACTATGGGCGTAAAATTAGTCAATCTCGACGAAAACGAAAGGGTCGTCAGCGCGGTTATATCCGTAAACGACGAAATCGAATAGAAAGGCGCTTTTAAATTTATATTTATATGAAAAAACCGATAGGAATTATAGGTTCGGGGAGTTTTGGAACGGCTCTGGCCGCCAATTTTTCAAAATTTGCGCCGGAAGTTTATTTAAAATGCAGAAATAAAGAATTTGCCTTAGAGTTAAAAAACAAAAGATATAACGAATACTATTTAAAAGGAGTATATTTAAACGACAATATTATAATAACCGACGATTATGAAGCCGTTTTCGAAAACTGCAGGATTATATTTCTCGCGGTTCCTTCGATTGCCCTGAAAGACACCCTTATAGACGTAAAAAAATATGAGGATGAATTTATTTCCAAAGGCTTTATATTTGTAAATACGGCAAAAGGGCTGGGCGATAAGTCTATGAACCTGCCGTATAAGGTTTTTGAAAGCGTGCTGGGCAGCTCTATGCTTGAAAGATATGCCGTATTGAGCGGCCCAAGTTTTGCGGCGGAGGTCGCGAAACATCTTCCTGCCGCGGTATGCATCGCGTCTTTTAACGGCAAAATTTTAGATGAGTTAAAAATTTTTTTTAAGAATATAATAAACTTTAGGATATATACTTTAAACGACGTCATCGGGGTGGAACTGGGAGGAAGCCTTAAAAATATCATCTCTATCGCGGCGGGTATTTCCGACGGGCTTGGATTGGGCAATAACGCAAGGGCTGCCCTTCTAACCCGCGGAATAGCCGAGATTACAAGATTCGGCGAAGCATTGGGAGCGGACGGACAAACCTTTACCGGATTATCGGGTCTCGGCGACCTGATGCTGACGTCCACGTCGGATTTAAGCAGAAACAGGTCGGTCGGGGTCAGAATCGGAAAAGGAGAAAGCTTAGATTTTATTTTAAGCGGCACGAAGATGGTTGCCGAAGGAGTCGCAACCGCGAAATCAGTTCACGCCATCGCCAAAGAAAAAAATATATATATGCCGATAACAGGAGTCGTATATTCCGTCCTTTATGAAGGGCTTAAGCCCGCAGATGCAATAACTAAGCTTTTGGAGAGAGATATAAAAAACGAGTTTATATAATCGGAGAATTATTATGGGGATTAAATTAGAATATCTTGGCGGTTTGCAGTTCAGGGCATATCAGGATAAAGATAACGGTTATTCCGTTCTGCTGGATACGTCTAAAGAGTCCGGAGGAAACGACGAGGGTGTTAAGCCTACGGATTTAATCCTCGTAAGTCTTGCGGGATGCAGTTCTATGGATATAGTTTCTATATTAAAAAAGAAAAAACAGGACATAGAAGGCTATAAAGTGAATGTTACCGGAGAAAGAGCCGAAACCCATCCCCGCGTATTTACCAAAATCTCCATTATTTATGAAATCAAAGGAAAGAATATAGACGAGCAGGCTGTGATTAGAGCCATAGAATTGTCCAAAGACAAATATTGCAGCGTGTGGGCAATGCTAAAAAACTCGGTCGATATAGAGTGGTCTTATAAAATCGAAACTATTAAATAAGGCGCGGCGGGTATAAGCCGTCCCATAAAAGGTGGTTAAAATGAAAAATTTTGATTTAACGGAAAATGAAAAATCTATTTTAATAAAAATAGCAAGAAAATCTATCGAGGAAAGCTTAAATAGAAATAAAGATTTGTTCATAAATTCAAAAGAGCTGTTATCGGAGATTACGGACAGCCTTAAAATAAATGCAGGCGTTTTTGTTACGTTAAAGACGGGCGGAGAACATTTAAGGGGTTGCATAGGCAATTTTAATTTCGGTATTCCTATTTATCAAAATGTTTATAATATGGCTAAGGAGGCGGCTTTTAGCGACCCCAGATTCAGACCGTTAAGCAACTCTGAACTTCAAAATATAAAAATCGAAATATCGGTTTTAACCCCTCTTGAAAAGATAGACGACATAGACAGCATAGAAATTGGGAAACACGGTTTATATCTCATAAAAGGACCGTGTCACGGGGTTTTGCTTCCGCAGGTTGCCACCGAATGCAATATGGATAGGAAGGGTTTTTTAGAGGCCGTTTCTATGAAGGCCGGCCTTTCTTCGGATGCTTATAAAAACGATGCCGATATCTGCACGTTTTCGGCCATTGTTTTTGGAGAATAAAAATGAAATATTATCCGGTTAATCTCAACATTTACAATAAAAAGGTTCTTGTGGTAGGCGGCGGCGCGGTTGCGTCCAGGAAGGCGGAAAGGCTTGTGGAAAGAGGCGCGGACATAACCGTTGTATCCCCGGAAATTTCTCCCGAAATCGCGGAATTCGTAAAAAAATCCAAGGCGTCATGGGTCGACAGAGCCTATAAAGCTGGGGACGAAAAAGGGGCTTTTGCAGTATTTTGCGCAATTTCTGCGGGAGAAAAAAGCATAAAAATTGAAAAAGGGCTGTTTAAAAGATGCGTGAAGAAAAATATTTTAATAAACGTAGCCGATAAGCCTGAATTTTGCACATTTACCCTTCCGGCGCTCGTTTCGAGGGGAGAATTCGATATAGCTGTTTTTACAAGCGGTTCGAGCCCCAGACTTGCGAGAAAAATCAGGGAAGATTTAGAAAAGGTTTACGGAGAGGAATATGACGCCTATGTTAAAATTTTAGGGTTTATGAGAAGGGAAATAAAGAAAAAGAAATATCCGCAAAGCAAAAATCAGGAACTTTTTGACGAATTAATAAATTCAGACCTTTTCGAACTGATTAAAGACAAAAAATTTTCCGATGCAAGCCTTTTTATAAGCAATTTTCTTAAGAGGTCATAACTATTATGTTTGAAGAATTATATTTAATTCCGATTTTTTTATATATTTTTTCTTATCTGCTTTTTTTACCTAAAGAGATGAAATTATACAGGCTTTTTATTTATCTCATTTATACGGGTTTTATATTTCAAAGCATAATATTTTTTACGATTTTGAGCTTTAAAGGATTTGCCGTTCCGGTCCGCATAGACCGGTTTGTTTTTTTTAACGCATGGATTTTAATGTTTATCGTAGTATTATTCAGCCTTTTTTACAAGATTGAATATATTTTGCTCTATATCACTCCTTTAGTAGCGATAAATTTATTGATAGGATTTTTTGCGCCTCATATTCTTATAAAACCGGTTATGTTTAATTTCGATAAAACCATTCTTTTCACCCATATAATTCTTATACTTATAGGCGATTCGTTTTTTGCCCTTGCTTTTATAGTTTCTTTAATATATATTTTTCAAGAAAGGAAGATTAAAATTAAGAAAAATCTTAAACTGTTCGATAAAAAAGATATTCAGATTCCGGAGGTTCTGCACCCGGGCAGGGGCTATAATTTAGAATTATTGGACAACATTAATTATAAATGCCTGAAAATAGGGTTTCCTTTTATAACCATAGGAATTTTAATAGGAATTTATTTGTCGGGGACGCTGTTTAAAACTTTCATGATAGTAAAGCCGATTGAAATCGTTTCGCTTATAACATGGCTTATTTACGCCGTTTTATTGCATGAGAGGATAGCAAAAGGCTTGAGGGGAAAGAATGCCGCCGTTTTTAGCGTTATCGGTTTTTTGCTCATAATTCTTAGTTTAGGTTTTTCTTTTTATTTATTTCCGTCGTTTCACGGATTCGAATAAAAATTTAATATTTTAATAAGGATGCCATAGATTGACGTTATGGATATTTTAATAATCGGGTTAAATCATAAATCTGCAGATATAAGCGACAGGGAAACGGTTTCCAAAAAGCTTATAAGCCTGGAACTAAGGCAGGATTTTACAAACAAACTGCTTGATTTGAAAGACGAAAACGGCAAGTCTTTAATTAATGAAATAGTCGTCCTCACTACATGCAACAGGTCTGAATTTATTATGGATTTAGCTTCGGTTGCGCATGGAAAAGGCGCGCATGCGATTAAAGATTATATTTCCAGACATTTTTTCGGGGAAACCGGCAAGGAAAATCTTTTTTATATGTATCTGAACGAAGACGCCGTCAGGCACTTATTCAGCGTGGCTTCAAGTTTAGATTCGATGATAATAGGGGAACCGCAAATATTAGGACAGCTTAAAGAAGCGTACAACGAAGCCTGCAATATTAAAACAAGCGGCCAGTTTCTAAATAAATTGTTTCACAAGGCTTTTAACTGCGCCAAAGCGGTTCGAACCGAAACGAGAATAGCGGCGTCTCCCGTATCCGTCAGTTACGCCGCGGTCGAACTTTCAAAAAAGATTTTTAACAGTCTGGGAGAAAAAAAGGTGCTGCTTCTCGGCGCCGGCGAAATGGGGAAGCTTACCGTTAAACACTTTATTAAATACGGCGTGCGCAATATTTATATAGCAAACAGGACTAAAGAAAAAGCGCATCAATTTGTCGAGAAAGCATTTGCTTTAAACGAAAAAGAATATCTAAGCGTTATAGATTTTTCGGAATATTACAAATTTCTGCCCCAAGCGGATATAGTTTTATGTTCTACCGGTTCGGACGAATATATCATAAAATACGACGATATATTGCCCGTTATAAAAATCCGCAAACAAAGGCCCTTATTTCTAATAGATATTTCCATGCCGAGGAATATCGACCCAGAAATTAATAAAATACCTAACGTATATCTGTTCGATATAGACGACATAGGGAAAATGATAGAAAACAATTTGGAAATTAGAAAGCAGGAGGCAGACGCCGCCAAAGAACTTATAGAAGCCGGCACTAAAGAATTTATGAACTGGAAAGAGTCCCTGAATGCCGTCCCCGTTATAATTTCTCTGAGGAATAAGGTAAAAGACATATTGGAAATAGAATTATCCCGGTATATAGGCGATAAAGAAGAAAAAGATATAATAATAAATTCCCTGACTAATAAAATACTTCACGAACCGACCGTGCTCATTAAAAAAGCGTCTGCAAATCCCGACGGAGTAAATTCGCTCGAAACTATAAAAGCGCTTTTCAATCTTAATTCAAAAGATTTAACCGAAAACGATAATCATAAAGAAAACGTTAAAGAATGCCATTCGGGAACGGCTGAAAATCAATCTAAAATAAAACTTATAAAATAAACCAAAGGATATATTTTGAAAATTAAAATAGGAACGCGCGGCAGCAAACTTGCATTATATCAGGCTAATCTCGTAAAGAAAATGCTCGTACGCCATTACGAAAGCAATGCAGAAAATATAGAAATAGAGATAGCGACTATTAAAACGTCCGGCGATAAAATTTTAAATGCGTCTTTAAGCAGTTTCGGCGGGAAAGGCTTGTTCGTAAAAGAGATAGAAGAAGCGCTATTCGGCGGCGAAATAGACATCGCGGTGCATAGCTTAAAAGACGTTCCGCAGATAATTCCGGACGGGCTAACTCTGGGAGCGGCATTAAAAAGAGACGACCCGCGGGATTGCCTTATCCTTAAGGATAAACCGGAAACGCCGGAAGATTATCCTAAAAATTTCGCTTCTTTGCTGAAAAATCGCGCCGTAATCGGGACATCAAGCTTAAGAAGGAGGGCGTTAATTTCCAGATTCAAAGACGACGTCATATTCGAGCCGCTCAGGGGCAATATAGATACGAGATTGGAAAAGCTCAAAAAAGGAGTCTTCGACGCGATAGTTTTATCCTCAAGCGGACTAATAAGGCTTAATTTGGGAGCGTATATAGATATGTATCTCGAACCCCTTGAGTTTATACCGCAGTGCGGGCAGGGCGCAATAGTAATAGAGCATAAATCGGACAGGGAAGACGTTAAAGAAATTATACGGCCGCTAAACGATGCCGATACCTATGCCGCGGTTTTTGCGGAAAGGGCGTGCATAAAAGAATTAAATTGCGGGTGCGCCTCTCCTGTCGGAGCTTATGCCTATTTAACGGGAAACGTTTTGCATATTAAAGGTTTTGTTTCGAACATGCAGGGAGAATATATAGAAGACGGGTTCGAGGGCAAAAAAGACGATTACGAAAACATCGGCAAAGGTTTAGCTTTAAAACTTATAAATAAAGGGGCTTTTGAAATACTGAGCAAAAATAATTTATAAAATTTTTTAACGTATGATTAATACTGGGTTTCCGTTTCCGCGGGGATGATTTTTTAGAGGAAATAAATGTCTTGATAAAAAACGCAGGTTAGAATATCCGCGGAAACGTGAATCCATAAAATAAATTTCTTAAAAAGGAACTTAAAATTCAATGAAAACAAAAGAAATTAAGAAAGATATCAAAACAAGCAATAAAAAAAAACCGGGCACAGTATATCTTGCCGGCGCCGGACCCGGCGACCCGGAGTTATTAACTTTAAAGACGAAAAGAATTTTGGGCGAGGCAGACGTTATAGTGTATGACAGTTTAATTTCCGAGGAGATTTTATCGTTCGCGAAAGAGGGCTGCGAAATAATCTATGCCGGGAAAAGGTCGTCAAACCACACTCTCCCGCAGTATTCCATAAACGAGCTTCTGGCGGAAAAAGCTATGGGAAATAAGGTTATTTTAAGATTAAAAGGAGGGGACCCTTATATGTTCGGAAGAGGAGGAGAAGAAGCCGAGAGGCTTTTTAAAGACAATATCCCATTTGAAGTAATCCCGGGCATCTCTTCGTCTTTCGCGGTTCCGGCATATGCCGGCATACCTTTGACGCACAGGGATTACGCTTCAACGGTTGCCATAGTGACGGGCCACGAAGGAGAACATAAAGAAAAGAGCACGATAAACTGGAGCGGACTGGCGGGAGCCGATACTATAGTCATTCTTATGGGATATAAAAATTTAGATTCCAATACGAAAAATATAATTAATGCAGGTAAAGACGAAAATACCCCCTGTGCCGTTATTCAGGAAGGAACTACTCTGAACCAGAAGGTTGCCGTCGGAACGTTAAGCACTATAGCGGCGGAAGTCGAAAAAAAAGGCTTAAAGAGCCCCTTGATATTAATAATAGGGAATGTAGTAAAATTGAGGCAGACATTAAGCTGGTTCGAAAAAAGGCCTTTAAGCGGTTTAAAAGTAATAGTTACAAGGGGAGAAGGCCAGGCCGGCACGCTTTCCCAAAAACTTAAAAATCTAGGCGCTTTAGTTATAAGCCTGCCACTTATAAAAATTCTTAAAGACGGCGGCAATATCGATAAAGCTAATATCGATAAAGCAATAAATAATATTAAAGAATACGATTATCTTCTTTTTACGAGCGCAAACGCCGTTTCGGCATTTTTCGAACGTTATTTTTCAAACGGACTCGACGCAAGGTCGCTTTCCGGAAAGAAAATAATTTCCGTGGGAAAAGTTTCGTCCTCGGAATTAAAAAAATATGGAATAATTCCCGACGCCGTTCCCGACGAATCTTCCCAGACCGGAATAATAAGCATTTTAGAAGATACGGGACTTAGAGGAAAAAAAATTCTTTTTCCCCAGGCATTGAAGATAAACCCGGAACTGCCGGATTTTCTTAAATCCAAAGGGGCAATTTTGAAAAATTTACCGGTTTACGAAACCGTCGTGCCTGAAAAATCGAAAGAGAATTTGCGAGAAATTTTCGGCTCCGGTAAAAAAACAGGCAAAAATATCGGACTTCCCGATATTTTTGATTTAAGCTCCGTTATCGTCAGTTTTACAAGCTATTCTACGGTAGAAAATTTTGCGGATGCTATCGAAAGCATTCAAAAAGGTCTTTTAAAGAAGATTATCGATTCTGGCGTCAAGTTTGCAAGCATCGGTAAAAAGACCGCCGAATATGCGTTGGGATTTGGCATAAAATCTGATATAATATCTAAAGACGTAAATATAGATTCGTTAGTTGACGAAATAGCATGCTTTCATAAAAAAAATATGCGAGCCTGAATTCTAAAATATTTATTTTCGCTTTAGGCCTGTATGACTATAATTAAAGGAGACATTATAAAATGATAGGAATTTCAAAACTTTATTGCGGCGGAGTGCATGCTTCAGACGCCCTTCGTTACGGGCGGCTCTCGAGCAAACTGCCTTCGCATCTTTTGCAGTTTTCGGAAGATAAAAAGCCCGTAATCGTCTGGAATATGACTAGAACGTGCAATTTAAACTGCGTCCACTGCTATTCGCAGTCCAAAAATCTTCAATATAACAACGAGCTTACGCTTGAAGAAGGAAAAGCCTTCATAGACGATATTTCCGCTTTCGGTTCTCCCGTATTGCTTTTTTCGGGAGGCGAACCCTTAATGCATCCGCATTTTCTAGACCTGTGCTTTTACGCAAAGTCAAAAGGAATGAGAGCGGTTATCTCCACCAACGGAACCCTTATTACCAGAGAGCTTGCCTTTGAATTAAAAAAAGTCGGGTTGTCTTATGTCGGAATAAGCCTTGACGGACTTGAAACCGTCCACGACAGGTTCAGAGGCAAAAAGGGCGCGTTCAAAGAAGCGCTGAGCGGCATCAATTATGCAAAAGAGGCCGGCATTAAGGTCGGATTGAGATTTACCATAAATAAAAGAAACGCTCAGGAAGTCCCCGGTATTTTTAAACTTTTGGAAGAAGAGGATATTCCGAGGGTCTGTTTCTATCATCTCGTTTATGCCGGAAGAGGAACAAAACTTATGGAAGAAGATTTATCCCACGAAGAAGCAAGGCAGACCCTCGATTCCATACTGGAACTTACCAAAGAAATATATTCTATGGACAATTCGAAAGAGGTTCTTACGGTGGATAACCATGCCGACGGCCCCTACATTTATCTTAAGCTTTTAAAAGAAGGGAAAAAAGAAGAAGCCGCAAACGTCATGAGCCTTTTAAAAATGAACGGGGGCAACAGTTCCGGAGTGGGCATAGGTTGCGTCAGCTGGAACGGCGAGGTATATGCCGACCAGTTTTGGAGGCACTATTCTTTCGGAAACGTTAAGGAAAGAAAGTTCAGCGAGATATGGACGGATACTTCAAATCCGCTTATGAAGCAGCTTAAAAATAAAAAGGCATACGTAAAAGGAAGATGTAAAGATTGTAAATGGTTAGATATCTGTAACGGCAACTTCAGAGTCAGGTCGGAGGCTAAAGAAGACGACCTATGGGCTCCAGACCCTGCGTGTTATCTGACCGATGCGGAGATATACGATGCAAAATAATCATATGGCAGGGCATCCTCACGGCGCAATGACGACGGGTTCGATGCCGAAAAAAAACGAGCTCAGGCTGGTTTTCTGGGAACTTACCGCTAGATGTAATTTAAAATGTATTCATTGCAGGGCAGAAGCCCAAACGGAAAAGCAGGAAAACGAACTTTCGACGGAACAGTGTTTTAAAGTAATAGACGAACTTTGCGGTTTCAGCAGTCCAATACTTATATTAACCGGAGGAGAACCGCTTTACAGGGACGATATCTTCGAAATTGCCGGTTATGCCACGAAAAAAGGCCTAAGAGTCGCTCTTGCAACAAACGGAACGCTCGTGGACGAAAAAGTTGCGAGACGGGTTAAGGAAAGCGGAATAAAAAGAGTTTCCATAAGCCTTGACGGCTCCAATGCAAAAACTCACGATTCGTTCAGAATGATACCCGGTTCCTTTGATAGCGCGTTTAACGGAATTATAAATTTGCAGAAAGAAAGCGTAGAAGTTCAAATAAACACCACTATTGCAAGACACAACGAAGACGAAGTAAAAGATATTTTGAATTTAGCCCTGCAAAACAATATAAAAGCGCTGCATATATTTATGCTGGTGCCCGTGGGATGCGGCGTCCAGATTGCGGATTCGCAGATGCTGGACAAGCAAAAATACGAAGATATACTTTCTTGGTTTTACGATAAAACCATGGAATTAAGGGGCAAAATAGAGCTTAAGGCTACTTGCGCGCCCCATTTTTTCAGAATAATGCATAAAAGGGCAAAAGACGAAGGAATTACCATAAGTCCGGAAACGCACGGCATGGCCGCGGTTACCAAGGGCTGTTTAGCCGGAAGCGGCGTTATGTTTATTTCGAGAAAAGGCGCGGTTCAGCCGTGCGGTTATCTGCCGGTTCAGGCGGGCGACGTCACGAAACAGTCCGCCGGAGAAATATGGAGCAATTCCGAAGTCTTTCTCAATTTAAGGGATACCGGCTTGTTAAAAGGCAAATGCGGGAAATGCGAATATAAAAAAGTTTGCGAAGGGTGCAGGGCAAGAGCGTATTACGAAAAAGGGGATTATATGGAAGAAGAGCCATATTGCATTTATGAGCCGCTCAGCGGAAGAAACGCCGCCAAATAAATCTAACCCCGTTTCTGTTCGGATTGTTTTGCCGCTTTAATGCCGCTTGCCATCGCCGGCATACTTTTTTGGCCGCGCGCATGCATAGCAATCCGCTAAATAATAATGCCGTATAAATTTATTTATGGATAAAAAGGCAAACATCCTTAACAGATTTATAGCTAAAGCTATAGATTTATTAATATTCGGTTTTTTAAGCGAAATGTTTTATCCCTATGGTTTTCTGGCCGGAGTCCTGTATATTTTAATTTCCGACGGTTTTTTTGAAGGAGAAAGCCTTGGAAAAAGGATTACGGGTTTAAGGGTCGTCATGACCTTAGGCGAAAAGAAACCGGAATTTAAGGAGTCCATAATAAGAAATTCTTTTCTTGCCATCCCACTTTTATTTGCTTTTATACCTTTTATAGGATATTTCCTGCTTGTTACCGTCGGTATTATAGCATATGCCGCCGAAGGTTATTTTATTATAAAAAGTCCGGAAGGCGAAAGGCTCGGCGATAGATTTGCCTTTACCCGCGTTATAGATATTCAAAAACATAAACAACATAAATTATAATATAGTCGCGGATTGGCGGCCGAACCGAACTCCGTTCCATCTTCGGATGCAAAAACCGCCCGTTTTATGAACGCAGACAAAGATATGCTCTCAACGACTAAATAATGGAAACAAAAGGTATTAACGCGGACATCTTCTTAATAGATTCCAGCTCCTATTTTTATAGGGCGTATTATGCCCTTCCCCCGCTTACAAATTCCAAAGGCAATCCGACGGGAGCTTCTTTAGGCTACACCAGAATGCTTATGAAGCTGATTAAAGAGACGGATATGAAATACGGGGCCTGCCTTTTCGATTCTAAAGAAAGTTTCAGAAAGCAGTCTTACGAAGCTTATAAAGCCAATCGAAAAGGGATGCCGGAAGACTTGGTTTCGCAGGTCGAATATTTAACCGATATTTCTTATCTTCTTGGATTTGAAACATTTAAGTTTAACGGGTACGAAGCTGACGATTTAATTGCGCGCATAGTCGCAAATTTCGCGGATAATTCATCGATAACCGTTTGCATTGTAAGCAGCGATAAAGATTTAAAGCAGTTATTATCGGAGAGGGTCTTTATATACGATGCGATGAAAAATAAAATAATTACTGAATCCGCATTTGAAACCGAGTATGGAATAAAGCCCGGCGAATACCGCTACGTTCTGGCATTAATGGGCGACTCGTCGGATAATATTCCGGGAATTAAGGGAATAGGCGAAAAAACCGCTTTTAGTTTAATAAAAGATTATCACAATTTGGACGGCGTTTATAAAAATATAGATTCCGTTAAAAAGCCTAAACTTAAGGAATTGCTTGTAAACTATAAGGAAGATGCCTATAAAAGCTTGGAACTAGCTTCGTTTTATAAAGATATAGACCTGTCTAAAGCATATTTTATCCCAAACGTGGATAAATTCAGGGGAAAAGAATCCTCGGTTGAAAAAGGACCCTTAAACGGTAAAATTTTTAATTCCGTCGAAGATTTTGCTATAAAAGAAAAAGATAACGAAGGGCTTTACGCTGTATTTAAGGAACTTGAATTTAATTCTTTATTGAGGAATCTGGAAACCGCCGCGGGGAACGGCGAACGTAAAAACAACGGTGAAGGCGATAATGGCGGCGGGGTACATTTTCTTTCAGTCTATATCGGCTTTAGCTTTAAAGACAAAGAATTGTTTGACGAAACGCCAAATTTAATATATATATATTCCAAAGAAACAGGGCCGGTTTCTTTGAGTTTTAAAGATATTGCCGTTAACGTAAAAATATTGGATTTGCTTAAAAATAGTTCGATATGCAAGATAGGGCACGGCCTTAACGCCGTTAAAATATTTTTAAAAAATAACGGAATAGAATTAAACGGACTTTGTTTCGATATAAAAATAGCCTCTTATCTTTTAAATCCAATAAAGCATTCGCATGAACTTGACGATATAGAATCGGAATTTCAAAGCGGCTTAACGTCGGAAGACCGCCGGGATTTTAGCAATAAAGCCTTTTTGATTTACAGGCTTTATTTGTTATTAAAAGAGGAAATAGAAGGCGATTCCGGCTTAAGGTATTTATTCTATGAAGTCGATATGCCTCTCTCTTTGGTTTTGTCGGATATGGAAGAAGCCGGCTTCAAAGTTGACGTAGATTTGCTTATGTCTTTATCGGCTTCTTTGGAATCGGATTCCAAAAAGCTTTCAAAAATTATCCACGGTATTGCGGGCAGGGAATTTAATATTAATTCGCCGAAACAGCTTAGCGAAATTATGTTTGACGCAATGAAATTTAACAGGGTGAAAAAGAACAGTACGGATATCGAGGTTTTGCAAACTTTAAAATCTAAATTTGAAATGCTTTCCGAAAGAAGCGCAGATATCCCCTTCAGGAATTATCTCTTATTTTTGGACAGCCTTATATCATATAGGAACAAGGTTAAGCTCAAGACGTCGTTCGTGGACGTGCTTTTAAGGGAAATCGATAAAAACGGCAGGGTGCATACGTCTTTTTCGCAGGTAACTACTTCCACGGGAAGGCTTGCAAGCCAGAGCCCTAATCTTCAGAATATTCCGGTTGCCGGCACGGAAGGAAATAAAATAAGACAATCGTTTATAGCAAAAGAGGGCTGTCTTTTATTGTCGGCGGATTATTCCCAAATTGATTTAAGGGTTATGGCTTCCATTTCTAAAGACGAATCCCTTATCGAAAGTTTTAAAAATAATGAGGATATACATACAAAAACGGCTTCCGAAGTATTTAACGTAAGGCCCGAAGAAGTGGACCAGGCCATGAGAAGAAAAGCAAAGGTCATTAATTTCGGAATAATTTACGGAATGAGCCATTTCGGGCTTTCAAAAGAGCTCGGCATATCCGCGGAAGAAGCGAAACTATACATAGATTTATATTTTAAGAATCATCCATTAATCAAAGATTATATGGGGCGGACTGTCAGGGAGGCTAAATCTAAGGGATTCGTCAGGACGGCTTTCGGACGGAAATGTTACATAGGAACGCTTTTGCGTTCAGGAGTAAGCCGCGAAAATATTGATGCGCAGGCCAAAAATATACCATTTTCGGAAAGAGCCGCTATAAATGCGCCGATACAGGGGACAGCGGCGGATATAATAAAAATTGCCATGGTGCGCATCTATAAAAAACTGCAAAGCCTTCCTAAATTGGAAAAAGCGGCGAAGATGGTGCTTCAGGTTCACGACGAACTTATATTCGAAGCCGAAGAATCTTCGCTGAACGAGCTTAAAGACATAGTAACCGTTTTAATGACCGACAAAAATCTTCTGGCGGACGTTCCGTTAACCGTAAATATAGGGACCGGCAAAAATTGGGCGGACGCCCATTAATTAATTTATCGGCCGTATTTTCAACTGCGCCCCGCAAAAAATGCGGCGTTTCCTCTGCAAATCCCCTATGAAATTCAGGTAAAAGACCCAAAGGCGATAGAATTTTGCGGTCATTGAAAGAAACGGCGCGCTATTTTTATCGATTTAAGCGGGTGAAGCAGCCAAAGTATGGAGGAGAAAAGAGACGCGCTATTTTTATACATAGCTTAAAATTGAACATGCGTGAAGTTATCTAAACCGAGGAAAATAATTTCCTCAATCGCGATTTAGATATAATTTTTTTCTTGACAAAATTTTTATTCGTGATATAAATAAGATAAATAAGATTATATTAGTCCTAAATTAAATTTTAATTTTTAAAAATATTAACGGGGGTGAAAAATGGTTAAAAGTAAGGTTATATTTTAACATTCTTTAAATTTTGAATAAATTGACAATCTTAAATTTAAGGATAGAATTAAAATGTAACTTAAAGTTTCAAAAATAGTTTTTTGTCGTAAAAAGTAAATTATCGCTATTTAAATTTATCTAATTTTTAAGCAGAGGTGCTTATGAATAGTTTGGCGTTATTTCTGGCACGGTTCCAGTTTGGGATGACCGCCTTTTTTCATTTTCTATACCCTCCTTTAACCATAGGACTTGGAACGCTTTTAGTTATCACCGAAGGAGTTTACGTTTTTTCTAAAAATCAGGAATATTTAAGAATTACCCGTTTTTTTGCAAAATTATTCGCTATTAATTTTGTTGTCGGCGTTGCTACGGGAATAGTCATGGAATTCCAGTTTGGAACGAACTGGTCGCAGTATTCGTCTTACGTTGGAGCGATATTCGGTGCGCCGCTTGCCGTGGAAGGCCTTTTTGCTTTCTTTATGGAGTCAATTTTCGTAGGCGTTATGCTGTTGGGCTGGAACAGGCTTTCTGCCAAAGCTCATTGGGTATCTACGATATTAGTGGCTTTCGGTTCGACTCTGTCCGGCGTATGGATTCTTGTCGCAAATTCATGGATGCAGAGTCCGGCCGGATACAAAATAGGCTCTAACGGCACACCTAAGATGACGAATTTCCTTCATGTAGTTTTTAATCCTTATTTTCCTTCCGAGTTTATTCACGTAGTTGCGGCGGCTTGGGAATACTCGGCTTTTTTTATGGCGGGAATAGCTTCTTATTTTTTAATCAGAAATTCAAAAGATATTATTATGAGAAAAGCCTTAAAAATAGCCGTCGTATCCGGGGTAATAGTCGCGTGCTTTCAGATTGTCCTTGGAGATATCAGCGCAAGGGAAGTGGTCGCATCCCAGCCTACTAAGCTTGCCATGATGGAAGCGCAGTGGCACTCCCAATCGTATGCTCCCGAGATGCTTTTTGCGCTTCCGAATAACGAAACGGAATCGAACGGTCCGCAGCTCGCCATTCCCGGGATGTTGAGCATGCTGGCATATATGAATCCGGCTGCAAAGGTTATGGGATTCAATGAATCCATAAACTATATTAATAATAAATACGGTTTAAAATTGACGCCGGCAATGTTTCCTCCGGTGTGGTTAGTATTCTGGTCGTTTCATATCATGATGTACTTAGGGTTCTACTTTGCGTTGATTATGCTTATCGCTTTATATCTTCTATTAAAAAACAGATTATACGACAGCCCGAAGATGTTGAAAATTTTTTGGTTTACCACTTTCATACCTTTGATAGCTATTGAATTAGGATGGTTTACTACGGAAATCGGAAGGCAGCCTTTCACCGTTTACGGACTGCTTACCACCGTAAAATCCGTATCGCCGAACGTCAGCGCGCTAGACGTAGGGCTGTCAACCGCAATGTTTATTTTAATATATATTACGCTGGCTTCTTTTGCGGTTTTTCTTTTTAAAAAGGAATTAAGGGAAAGAACGGAGGGTAAAGACAAACTTGCAGGAGATTCTTCCGTTAAAGACGGTTCCAAAGAAAAGGAGGTATTGCCATGAACTTGAATATATTGTGGTTTATTCTTGTAGCGGTTCTTATTCTAGGCTGGTCTGTTATGGACGGTTTCGATTACGGCGTAGGCGGCCTGCTAAATTTTATAGCTAAAAACGACGGCGAAAAAAGATATGTAATGAACACAATCGGACCGGTTTGGGAAGGAAATCAGGTTTGGCTGATACTTGGAGGGGGCGCTGTATTTGCCGCTTTTCCATTGGTTTACGCATCTATTTTCAGCGGGTTCTATTTAGCCATGATGCTCGTTGTATGGCTCATAATATTCAGGGCGGTATCTTTCGAATTCAGAAGCAAAGTCGAAAGCGCCGGATGGAGAAAATTTTGGGACGGCGATATTACCGTTACCGGTCTCGGGATTTCCCTTCTTCTTGGCGTTGCGATAGCAAACATACTTATGGGGGTCCCCTTAGATAAAGGCCACATAGACAATCAGTCTCTTTTCAGCCTGCTGAATGTTTTCGGATTAACAGGCGGGCTCATATCCCTTTCGATGTTCTTAATGCATGGTTCGGCATATTTAATTATGAAAACGGAGGGCGAAGTCCAAAAAAGGGCAAGAGTTTTTGCTAAAATATTCGCTTCGGCTTACGTAATATTTACCTTATTATTTTTATCGATTTCCCCGATATTTGCGCCGAGGCTGTTAAGCAACAGTTTCGGCATTATGGGTGATATAGTTCCCGTTATTATGCTTATAGGAGGATTAGGCGTTATCTTGTCTGCTAAATCCACAAGCGATATTAAGCCTTTTGGGTATTCCGTCGTAGGAATTATCGGAGCGGTCGCAAGCTTGGGAATAGGAATATTTCCCGATATAGTTCCTTCTTCGATTAATCCGGAATACAGCTTAAATATTTATAATGCCGCCTCTAATCATCTTACGCTTTTAGTTATGCTGATAGCTACCATAATAGGTCTTCCGTTAGTTCTTGCTTATGCTTTCTACGCATATAAAAAGTTTGGATTAAAGGTAAAAATGGACGAGAGCAGTTATTGATATAAGCGGTTTTTTTACCCATTAACCCTTTCTCCGGTGCCCTATAATTAAATTAACCCCCTTAATTTTTATAGGGCATTTTTTTGTTTAATAATTTATAATTAAATAAACGCAGAATTAGATAACCATAATTTTATTTAAGCAATAATTTTATATGAATATCTCAAGGGCAAGCGATTATGCGATTAGAGGATTGGTTTATATGGCAAAAAAACCTGTCGGAACGGTGTGTTTCGTGAAAGACATCGCTAAAAATACCGGCTCGCCCGCCTCATTTACGGCCAAGATTTTTCAGACGCTTGCCAAAAACGACATAGTGCAATCTTATACGGGAATCAAAGGCGGGTTTTCCTTTAAAATACCGCCGGAAAATATTACCATAAGAATGGTAATAGAAGCCATAGAAGGACGCGTTGTTTTAAACAGGTGCGTCGCCGATAAGTCGTCATGCGATAACATCGTCAATTGCGACGTGCATTTTATGTGGCTCAATATACAAAAAATACTCATAAAAGCCCTGAACTCTTATACGATTGCCGATTTTTCCGGAATAGAAACCCGGCGCAAAGAATATGAAAAATGGGTCGGTTTTTTATTCCGCGGCTGATTCAGATTTCAGGAGATAATGCCGATACATCGTCAAAACATTACCTTAGATTTTTTTGAAAAGAATATTGTTTTCCAGATGCACGTGAATCATTATATCGTCAGCAATATCGCGCAGCAGCCCGTAAGTATGACTGTAAGAAGCGCAGGCGTCTTTAGGAACGGAATAGCCCGAACTTAAAGCGTGCATCTCCTTAAGAATATGCCCGACATATTCGTGGTCGCGTTCCGCGTCGTTTATTTCTTTTTGAATTTCCGAGGCTTTCATATTTTTTATAAGAGGAAAAAATTCTTTTTCCTCTTTATCTAAATGAACCGTTAGAGCTTGATACATTTTCAAAAAAAGCCCTCTTATTTTAATAATTTCAGGATGGCGCTCCCCGTGAACCCTGTTTATTTTTTCCGTGTATTCCTCAGCTTCCGGGAGGCGAACCCTTAAAAATGTGTGATGTATGTTAACTATGTAATCGATTAAAAAATCTACATTCCAATCGTTAGCTTTGCGGCTGAAAATATAATTTTTGTTTTTCCCGCCGCCATATTCCGAAACCGCGTTAAATTCTCCGGCTATCAATGTTGCGTCTATGCCGGATTCCTCGCATGCCTCTTTTAACGTTTTATTGCCTCCGCAGCAAAAATCTATATTGTATTTTTTAAAAATCTCTATTTTTTCCGGACTTTCGGATGCAATTTCTCCTACGCTTTTTAAAAGTAAAGTATTCATTTTTTTCCTCCTTTGTTTCTAATTCGCATACCTCGGTTAATCTTTTGTTCTTAACCTAATATCATTATCGTAAAATTTTAACCGTAAATATATGATTTTTATCACATACATATTAATAAAATAAAATAATTTTATAAAAAATAAAAATGTGACAAATGTCATAACATTATTTTTTATTATTTTTTATTATTAAGATTCATGATTATGCCGAAAATCAATAAAAAATTTATGAAAATATGGATTTCCGTTTTAACGGCGATATTTTTCATCTTTTTGTCGTCTTTTTCATCTTTGCATTATTTTATGAAAATATCAGGCAAAAATGATTTTAAAAAATCTGGAATAGAAAGCGGGAAATTAATATTTTATAATTTGGGGTGCGTCAGATGCCATAATATAAGAGCTTTGCATATTAAGGGAGGCGGCATGGGGCAGGACCTCTCGAATGCTTATTATAACGTCAAGAAAATTTACGGAGAAAATATAAATGATTTTCTGAAAAATCCTTCCGGTATGATGCGTTTTGTTTTAATGTTCAATCATTTAAATAAAGAGGATAGAAAAATTATAGCGGCGGAATTAAAAAAGGCGCAAATGAAAGTAAAAAAATATAAATCGGCTAAAAATAAAAAAGGAGGTGCATAAATTATTTAATTTTTAGCGTCAAGGATTTATTTGTATTAGTTGCGCAATCAAAGATTAATGGAGTTAATGTGTTAAAAGAGGAGTGTTTATGAGTAAAAGCATTTATTATGACGAAAAAGCAGTAAACAAATTTTTAAAAATTACGCTATCGCTTACGGTGATAGTTCTTGTCGCCATATTAGTTTACGGAACGTTCAAGGTATATTACGGCGCCCCGCCTATTCCTGCCCGGATAATAACCCAAAAAGGCAGGACAGTTTTTACGGGGAAAGACATCGTTGCCGGCAAGGCGGGATTTCAGGAATTCGACCTTATGGACTATGGAAGTATTTATGGAAACGGCGCTTATTTCGGTCCGGATTTTACCGACCAGTATATCCACAGGGAAGTTAAATATTATAGGGATTATGAAGCACAAAAACTTTACAAAAAACCTTACGCTCAAATCTCGCCGAGGGATAAAGATTACATAAAATCCCTCGTAATATCTAAAATAAAAAAAAATAGATTTTCTAAATCCGGCAGACTTTTGACTTACACGCCCGGTGAGATATATGCGCTGAGTAAGATTAAAAAAAGAATCGAAAATCTTTATACGAAAGGGAACAGAAATCTTGGCATAGGAAGGAAAATCGTTCCTTCAAAACAGGACATAAAAAGGATAGCCGAGTTTTATTCGTGGGCGGCGTGGAGCGCCGAGACGTTAAGGCCCGGCTCAAGCCACACTTATACAAATAACTGGCCGTACAGCAGGGGGGCGGGCAATACCCCGCCGACTTATCTCTACACATGGACATTCGCTTCGCTTGCCACTTTTATCGCTTTGGCGGGTCTTGTGATATGGTTTTTCCTTAACTACATTTCTCCAGGATGGCAGGAAGCTCCCGCACTGCTCGAAAACTGGAAGCCGATGGTAAATTTGAATGATTTTAAAATTACCCGTTCTATGAAAAAATCCGCCAAATTCTTTTTCTTAGGCGTTTTTCTGCTCGGTTTACAGATTATAGCCGGCATGATGCTTGCCCATTATTATGCGGAAAGGGCGTCGTTCTTTGGAATTCATACTCTTACCGCATTGCCCTTTAATATCGTTAAGTCGTGGCATATTCAGCTTGCGATTCTATTTATCGCTTCGACATGGCTTGGCGCAGGCATATTTGTTTCCAAATATATAGGCGGGGGGAAAGAAGCAAAATGGCAGTCCTTTTTTATCGATTTTCTTTGGTGGGCGTTGCTGGTTGACGGCGTTGCCGCCCTTGCGGGAATGTATCTGGGAGCAAAAGGTTATTTTCATAAAGGTTTATGGTTTTTTCTCGGCAACCAGGGCCTTGAATATTTACAGCTGGGGAGGCTCAATCAGATTATCGTATTCGTAGGACTGCTGCTGTGGGTAGTAATACTTTACAGGGCGTTGAAGCCCCATTTTATAAAAAATACCGATAAATGGAGCGTCGAAAGGTTGTTTTTAATCAGTGCGGCTGCTATCGGCATAATGTATATATTTGGAATGTTTCCGCTTGCATGGATTCTAAAAAACTGGACTATAACGGATTTCTGGAGATGGTGGGTCGTTCATTTATGGGTCGAGGGAACCTTTGAATTCTTTGCCGTTGCGGTTATAGGCTATTTCTTCCTTTCGCAGGGCCTCGTTAAAAGAACGACTATCGAAAATACCCTGCTCCTTGAGATTATACTTATATTCTTGGGCGGTATTCTCGGAACGGGACATCACTTTTACTTTATCGGCGACGCGTCTATCTGGATTGCGCTAGGTTCCATGTTCTCGTTTCTCGAAGTTATTCCCCTGCTGCTTTTAACTATGCAGGCTGTTTACGAGAAAAATATCCTTGTAAAAGCCGGCAAGGCATTTCCGCAGGATTTATCGTTTAAATATTTAGAGGCTTCCACGTTCTGGAACTTTATCGGAGCCGGCGTTTTCGGCGCATTAATAAATACTCCGTTAATGAACTATTACGAACACGGGCAGTATTTAACGATAAACCATGGACACACCGCTTTATTCGGAGTTTTCGGTCTTCTTGGCATAGCATTGTCCTATTACGTCTTAAGGATGGTAGTCGAGCCTTCCAAATGGTCGGAAGGAGGGGGAAGAGTTGCCCTGTGGTGCTTTAACGCAGGCATGATTCTATGGGTTATCCTTAATTTCCTGCCGGAAGGCTTTTTGCAGTTCGCGGCTTCGATTAAACACGGCTACTGGTATTCGAGGAGCATCTATTTTTACGACAAGACCGACCTGTGGCTATGGTTAAGGGTTCCCGGAGATATAATTTTCAGCATAGGCGTTTTGGTTCTTTTCGTAGATATAACAAAAAAACTTTTACAGGTCAAAAAACCCGTAGAAGAATAAAAAAGATTCGATATTTTAAACTTTTAAACCCTTTTCGCCGCCTATTTTATTTTGTTCGCCGTCCATATTTTTCCTGACGGCAATAATAAAAAGGCGGCGATATTTGTTTCCTTTAAGGAATTACCCGCAAAATATGCTTAATTCAATCGCCCCTTCAAGATTCATTCTCCGCCCCGCAAGCTTCACCGCAGTATGCAAGAAATAAAATTAAAATTATAATAATGAAATATAATTTATAAAAATTTATAAAAAAAATTCTTGACATTATACTTAACTTTAAGGTTTATAATAAAATTTGGGATTATAATTTTATAATAAAATTTGCAAAAATAATATTGCGTTAAAGTTTAGGCTTTATAATAATAAGAAAATAGACTATATAGAGCGGCGGCCGCTAATAAAATTTAATGAAGTAAAATAATCCTATGCGTTATCTTAAGATAAGCGAACTTGCAAAAGAAGCGGGAATAAAAAGCACCGCTATAAGATACTATGAAAAGATAGGAATTTTTCCAAGACCTCTTTTAAACGGCTCCGGATACAGGCAATATGATGAAAAAGCGCTAAAAATCGCAAGATTTATCGTTCATGCAAAAGAATTGGGTTTTTCGTTAAAAGAGATTGCGGAATTACTTTCCTTAAAGCTCAATGAAAAAAATTCATGCGAAAAGGTAAAAACTATGGCTGAGATTAAAATTAAGGATATGGATAGAAGGATTTCCTCTTTAAATAAGCTGAAACGAAAATTAACGAATTTAAAAAGATTATGCGAAAATAAAGAGCAGAACGATAATTGCCCTATCCTGGACATCTTAGACGAATATTAATTAAAATATAATTAATTAACAGCCGTCAAAAAATTTTAGAAAAAAGCGCCAATTAGCCTTAAATAAAAAATAGAACGTATAGAAAAATACAAGTTAATTAGATTCAATTTTAATCAAATTTTCAATATTTTAATAAAATTAACTACAATTGCCGGGAAGCCCCCTTACGTTATGGCGGGGTAGTTCACTCTAACCCGCCGGTACGCACGCGATATTTACGGCAAATATTATATAATATTATATAAAGGAGAGCATTAATGAAAAAGATAAAAATAGAGGTTGGCGGCATGACCTGCGAACACTGCGTCGCAAGAGTCGATAAATTTGTAAAATCGGTAAGCGGAGTAACTGGGATAAATACCATTCTTAAGGAAAATACGTCCTATATTGTCGCAAAAGACGGCACAACTGTGGAATCGGTAAGGTCTGCTATCGAAGAAGCCGGATATAAGCCGGGGAAGTATGAAGTCGAAGAAGTCGAAGATGGGGAAGGCGCACATTCCGTCACTAAGGATGAGCCTGCGAAGCTCGGCGGGAAGCCGTTTCAAAATACCGGCGGACAGACGGATAACGCCGGAAACGGTTACGATTACGACCTTATTATTATAGGGGGCGGTTCTGCCGCTTTCTCGGCAGCAATATACGCAGCCGAGAAAGATAAAAAGGTATGCGTCATAGAAAACCGGCTTATAGGAGGAACATGCCTTAACAGAGGCTGCGTTCCCTCCAAGCACTTCATAGAAGCCGCCCGCATATATTACGAACCTTTAAGCAATAAATATAAAGGCGTTGCTTTGGAACAAAAATCTATAAATATTAAAACGCTTGTTAGCGAAAAGGACGCGCTTTTGAAAGCATTGAGGCAGGTTAAGTATTATAACGTTCTTGAAGGCTATCCCCAGATTGAATTCATAGAAGGCGCCGGCAGGTTTTTATCCAAAAATTCCGTCGAAATTATGCCCGCCGAAAAATCTGAGCAGTCTTATATCGTTACGTCGGATAAGTTTATCGTAGCCACGGGTTCAAAGAACAGGATACTAGATATTCCGGGCATTAACGATACCGGCTACATAACCAACGCGGAATTGTTAGATATCGATTATATTCCGCAAACTCTTCTAATTCAAGGAACTAGAGCCCTTGCGCTTGAATTTGCCCAGATGTTCGTCAGGTTCGGTTCAAAAGTTATAATAGTAGGCAGGGCGGACAGGATTGCGTTTAACGAGGAACCGGAAATTTCGGCGGAACTCGAAAATATTTTAAAAAGCGAAGGCGTCGAAATATTATTAAATTCCAAAATTAAAAAATTATATAAAAAAAACGGAAGAAAATATGCGGAGGTGGAAACGAAAGGCGGCCCGAAGATAATTGAATTTAATGAATTTTTAATGGCCGCAGGCATAGTCGGAAATTCCGCGGAACTTAATTTGGAAGCTGCAGGCGTAAAAACCGATAAAGACGGATATATTGCGGCAGACGACGAGCTTAAAACATCGGCAAGCAATATTTATGCCGCAGGCGACGTAACGGGAAGATGGTTTTTTGTGACCGCCGCCGCTTATGAAGGAAAGATTGCCGCCAGCAACCTTCTCGACGGCACGCATTTAAAAACGGACTACCGCTCCGTTCCGCATACTACGTTTACCGACCCGGAGCTTTCTTCCGTAGGGCTTACCGAAGAGCAGGCCGCAAAAGCGGGAATAGAGTATGAAAAAGTAATATTTCCCGTCAGTTATATACCGAAAGCGCAGTCTATATTTAAAACTAAAGGAATTATTAAGATGATAGCCGAAAAAGATACGAAAAGAGTGCTGGGGATACATATTCTCGCACATAATTCTTCGGAAACTATACAGCAGGCGGCCGTTTATCTGGAAAATAAATACACGACCGTAAATATCGGTTCAGAAATAGGGGTTTACCCTACTATGGCCGAAGGACTTAAGCTATGCGCCCAGAGTTTCAGCAAGGATATTAATAAACTTAGCTGCTGCGCTTAAGCAACCGCTCCTTCTTTCAATCAAACTAATCCGCAGGTTTCACCGGGATATTAAAAAACGCTTGACATCGCAGTATTTTTTTCATATTATAATGATAATGATTTTTATTATCATTAGTATAGATATTAAATTTAGAATAATTTTTTTAAAAGCATACATAATTTATAATAAAATAAAAAGTAAAGGAGACAAAATTTATGAAAAATTCAGCTGTTGAGGGTCAGGAGGGTTACGTTAAAGAAAACTCTCATAAAGGAAAAAGACGAGAAAGAAAGCGGCCAATAGAAAGATTTGCTTTATTCAACAAGCGTTCTTTATATAAAGGATTTCATTTTTTAAAGGTATTAGGACCCGGCTTCGTAGTTATGATAGCCGATATGGATGCAGGTTCCGTTACTACAGCCGGCGTTTCCGGCGCACAGTGGGGTTATAAGCTCGTCCTCCTGCAAATACTTATGATACCGATTTTATATATAGTACAGTCTATGGCGTCGAGGCTTGGGTGCGTTACAAGGAAAGGCCACGGCGAGCTTATAAAAGAATATTACGGCAGTAAATGGGCGGCGTTCGCAACGGTCACGCTTCTTCTTGTCGTTTTTTCCGCTCTTCTTACGGAATTTTCCGGTATTGCGGCAAGCGGGGAGATATTCGGAATACCGAAGGTTTTCAGCGTAGGCGTCAGCTTTTTAATCCTTACGTTCGTAGTTTTTACCGGAAGTTACCGAAGGGCTGAAAATATAGCCCTTATTTTTTCTCTTATCGGGTTCGTATTCATACCTGCGGCTATTTTAGCGCATCCGGATTATCATCAGCTTGTTTTTAAAGGCCTGTTCGGTTCTCAGCCGCTCGGCAACAAAGACTACATATGGCTTATAGCGGCAAACGCAGGAGCGGTAATAATGCCTTGGATGATTTATTACCAGCAAAGCGCCACGGTCGATAAAAATTTATGTAAAAAAGACGTTAAGCTGGCGCAAACCGATACGCTTATAGGAAGCATTGCGACGCAGATTCTAATGATAGCGGTTATAGTAATGACGGCGGCGACTTTATATAAAGCGCATATAGTTCCGTCCACCGCAAAAGCTATAGGCCGGTCATTAATACCTTTAGCTGGAAAATACGCAGGGGCTTTGTTTGCCGCCGGTCTTTTCAGTTCAGGCCTTCTGGCTGCTTTCGTAGTTTCTATGGCTTTTACTTGGGCGGCGGGAGAAACTTGGGGATATAAACACAGCTTAAACCATCGTTTCAGCGAAGCAAAGCTTTTTTATTTTATATATATAGCTTTAATTTTTATATCGGCGATGATAGTGCTTATACCCGGAATACCTTTAGTAACTCTTATGGTTGACGTGATGGCGGCTAACGGGTTTATTCTTCCTATAGTCCTCGGATTTTTGATAGCTCTTGCAGGCAGTAAAAGAGTACTCGGAGAATATGTATATTCTAAAAAATCGATTGCGGTCGTCGGAGCACTCGGCTTAGTCATGGTAATTCTGGGGATAATAACCGCGCTTCCGCAAAGCTGGCTGGATTATATCCATCTGTAAAATATTAATGATGCTAATATAATAGGAGAAATGTTAAAATGAAAACAAGATTATTTTTCACGGCAGCTTTCCTTGCAGTTATTTTCTGTTTTTTATCCCCGGTTTTATCGGCTGACGGAAAACAGCCTATAGTAGTTTCAGACCCCTGCGCCGGAAACGGGGCGCTATTATCCATATTAGACAGGCCTACGGTATCGGATTCGTCCTGCGTCGTAAAACCCGGAAGGGCTGTTCTTGAAGATGGCGTGCAAGACACGATATTTAACGATTTGGGAGTTAAATCCGAGCAGGTTAATTACCCTGAGGCGGAATTAAGAATAGGGCTCCCCGACAATAATGAATTTAAAATTTTTCCGCCAAATTATAATCTTTTAGGTTATCCAGGTTCAAATATCTCGTCCGTCTCCGGCTATAACGATTCCGGCATAGGTTTTAAGCACGAGTTCGGATATAACGAAAATACCGTATCGGCGGCGGATATTTTAATAACGTTCCCATCCGGCACGAACGGGTTTCAGAACTACGGAACCGATATTACCGTAAACGGTCAGTTCACCTATTCTTTGACTGACGCCCTGTCTGTTGAATTCGCGCCGGGCATGTCTTCTTTTACTATGCTTTCGCAAAACGGCAGTCCGCACAGATTTTTCAGTTTTAACCCCGATTTTGTGGCGGCTTACCAGTTTATCCCGTCGTTTCAGTTATACGGCGAGTTTTTTAGAAATTCTATACAGGGGGCGGGGATGTCTGGCAATTACTGGTTCGACGGAGGATTTCAGTATTTGATTACAAATAATATAGAGATAGATGCGGAATATGGATTATTTCTCGACCCGCCTTCGGGAAGTTCGGGGCATTACATTGGCTTCGGAACCGGCTTGTTGTTTTAAGGTTTTATAAAAGCGTATCCCTGTTCTTCTTTTTCGGCTATATAGGCGAGTATTCCCGGATATGCGATTTTTACGAAAGGAAAAAGCATTTCCGGCGTTACTCCCGATTCTTGCATCGATTCTCCGCATACCACTATTTTAATATGTTCTTTATTAAGCGTTTTTATAACCCTCGCATATTTTTTATCATACTTAGTGACGAATGCTTTTAATCCAGGCCCGTAAGCGACTATGATAATGCTGTATTTTATATGGTTTTTGGCGAGAATATGTCCCGCTTTTGCTATGCTTAACAGCGCTATGCGCCATCTTTTCGGGCCTTGCGTTAATTGCTCCACGAGCTTCAAAGGCTTATGTTTAAAAAAGGTTAGGGGATATATATATCTGGAATTTTTTGCATATGCGGATTTTAAGCCCCAGCCCAACGCCAGAAATAAAATTAACGATATAGCGGTAAAAACGTAAGCTGGTTTTTTTGCCTGATTCATAATGTTTAATTTATCCTCTGTTATGCTATTATATTGTTGCATATTATAATTTATAAAGCTCAATCTATGGGATAATAGTTTCAGCCTTTTTATTATATTATATCGTAACGACAAAGTCGTTTTTATTGTTTATTGGATTTGCAGGAGCCGCAAATCCCGTATATTTCCAGTTTATGTTTTATCGGAATAAAATTGTTAGCTCTTGCAAGCTTGTCCTGCAGTTTTTCAATTTTTTCGTCGTTGACTTCTATGAGCCGTCCGCATTTTA
>JAJYJI010000015.1 GCA_021789605.1 bacterium | reverse complement strand
CCCTTTTTAATATTAAATTGTTTTAGTTTTTTAATAACCGACAGCGGATATTAAAATTTTAACAGATTTTCATATTTAGGGAAGTAAGATTTTAAAATTACTGTCTTGATTTATTGGTTCATTATAGAAAAATGGGGCAAGAAATATCCCATGGTCATCAAATCCTGGAAGGACAAATGGGACAATCTTTCCGCCTATTTTAAGTATCCCCCCGGAGATAAGAAAGATAATCTACACCACCAACATAATAGAATCCGTCCACCGGCAGTTCCGCAAACTGACAAAGACCAAAGGCGTTCCCCAACGACAGTTCTTTATTAAAACTATTATATCTCGGCGTTATGAACGCCTCGAAGAAATGGACAATGCCTATACAGAACTGGGGTCTTACGCTCTCGCAGCTTTCCATATTTTTTCCGGGAAGGCTCGATAAGTATATCGGTTTATAATTCCCGTATATGGCGGACGAAAAATTAACCCCTTCGCAAACTCTTTTCGCTATGCTTCAAGAGTATTGCTGCGGGTTTTCGTCCTCCGCATACTTTTTATAAAATAAAAATGCTTGAAATAATTAATGTAATATATTTTAATGAAAATAGTTTAGGATTTAATTAATGATTCACCCTGACACAGAATTTTGAACGCTACCGAAAAATGAGAAATTATATTTTCGAAGTGTTCCAAGAACCACTCTATCTTACTCATAATGCGCCTTGCGACAGATTTGTCGAGCCCGCCTATGTCTTCCAACGCGTTCTCGGTCCACAGGGCATTATACAAACCTTTTCAGCGCCTCCGCATGGGATATTTTCTTGGAGAGATTTTTTAACCTGCGTTCCAGTTCGGCTTTGAATTCTTCTTTAATAGCTAAACCGGAATCAGTATCGCCAAGCAGTTCTATAATCTTTTCCTCTATAATATGGTCAAGGTCTTCAATCGTAAGGTCGTTAATTTTATTAATTTTCTTCATATGGGTATTATAACGCAAAAAATGTTTATAATCCAAAACCATTGAAAGACACGGACTCCCACTCCTGCCCGTAAACGCCGTTATGGTTTTCGAAAATTTCAACAAGCTTCCGGAAGATGTCACAAATTGTGATATCCCTGAATTTTATCCTTTATTTCTTCCCTTTCTTAACCGTATGTTTTACCTTTATGACGGCAAGGTTAAGTTCGAGGGTGGTTTCGCTGCCGGTCGTCTCCAGGGCGTCGTCGAGGATGCCGCCTAAAACTTCGGCAGCCTTCTCCATTATGGTTTTTTGTTCGGCTTTGTCCGCTACAGGAAGCCTCGACATGCTTCTTGAGAGGTCCCTTATTCTGGCGTAGGTTTCAATGATATCCAGGGTGGTCTGGACCGCTTTAGGGCTTTTGATTATAGTGGCAAGCATATAGAGGCCTTTTTCGGTAAAGGCTTTTAAGTCTGCGCTCGAATGCTTGATTTTATTAAACCGGTCAAAATTTTTGATCAGTTCGTTTTTTTCCGTGGCCTTAAGTTTTATAATATAATCCTCCGGAAATTTATCAGGGTTATTCTTAACAGCCTGATTAATTTCCCTTGTTTCAACTCCGTATAGCACGGCCACGTCGCTGTCTATGATTACTTTTTCTCCCCGGACGTCTATAATCTTGTCCGGGACGGCTTCAAGCTTTACAATCTGGCTCATAAAATCCTCCGGTTTATGGCCGCAAATTGCGACCACATATTTTTTTTAAATTTTGAGATTCCACTTTGGTATCTCAATAACATCTGAAACAAATTTATTTTTTCTTGCCCCACACGTCATTAACCGCTTTCCTAAGCGTATCCGGAACGAGATGCGAATACCGTTTCGTCATATTCGACGTCCGGTGGCCGAGGAGTTCGCCGGTTATGTATAACGACGTGCCGTTCATAACCATTTTAGACGCGAACACGTGCCGAAGGTCGTGGATGCGCAAATCCTTTAATCCGGCGTTTCGGCAGGCCGTCTTGAAGGAGTGCTTAAAATCCACGATTTTCTTGCCTCCGCTATTAAACACGTGCGAACAGCCGTCAACCTTTTCTATGCCCTCCAAATGCCCCTTTAGAGGGGCGGAAACGGGCATATAGCGGTCATGCCTCGTCTTGGTGGCTTTAATAGCGATAACGCCGTTGTCCAAATCCACGTCGTTCCATTTTAAATTAAGGGCTTCTCCCTTCCGGCAGCCGGTAAATATTAAAAACATTATTATGTCCCTGGTGAGTTTGTTTGTCGCCCCGGCAACCAGTTTTGCTATTTCGTCGTCGGATAATGTCCTGAGCCTGGAGAGTTCGTTTAGTTTCTTAATGCCTTCGCAGGGGTTCTTGTCTATATACTTTTTTTCGATGCAGTAATTGAAAAAATTCCTGAGGATTGCAATTTCGTAATTGACGGAACGGAAATTGATGGCGGCTTCCCTTTTCCCCTCGTTTTTTTCGAGGGACATGAGTTCGAGCTTCCTTTCTAGCTGGTAGCTTCTTATGTCCGGCATCGCTATACCGTTAAGGCGCTTATTGCCGAATACCGGAAGGAAATGTTTGGAGGCGGTCCTTTTCCTGACGTCGGAAACGACCCGCGCCTTTAAATATTCTTCCCATAGTATAGAAAAGTTTCCTATACTTTTTTTCTTTAAGGCGGGAATTTTATTTTCTTCCCTCGCTAAATCCGTCTGCCTTGCCTCGGCGATAAGCTTAGCGGACTGCTTATCCGTCGTCTTTGTGCTTCCCTGGTATTTCCTGCCGTTATAGGTAATACAGTAATACCAGTTCTTAGAGTTTTTAAGCCTGTAAATGCTTGCCATGGCAGCATCTCCCTACTAACCTATTAATTTAATACTATGGGACATTATATCAAAAGTATAGGAATAGTATAGGAAAAAATTGCATAAACGACCATTTTGGTTCGTTTTCGTGCATAAACCTGCGTGATGAAAAACCCGGAGGGTTGCTTATTTACTGCGGTTTTTGAATGGCTGGGGGAGAAGGATTCGAACCTCCGTAATGGGAGTCAGAGTCCCAGGTCCTGCCGCTAGACGATCCCCCAAATAAATGAAATGGATAACTTGATTTATGATTATATAATATTGCGGCATCTTAATTCAAGAAAATTTTAACTCGCATTTTAACAGCCAAGATTTAGTGCTTAAATCAGAAAATTCCGTAAATTCTATATCCGCAGAACTTGCATCTGCCATAGCCGTCTGTCCCTTTAATCACGTTATCTTCAAGAATATTATACCCTTCTCTCTTAATTAGCAGGCTTTTACATGAAGGGCAATAGGTATTTTCATATCCGTCCAGCTTAATATTGCCCGCATATATATATTTAAGACCTTCGGCCTTTCCTATATTATAAGCGTTTAAAATAGTCTTTTCTGCCGTAACATTTCCGTCACGCATCTTATATAATGGAAAAAACCGCGATATATGCCATGGAATATTCGGACTTACCGAGGCTATAAAATCGGCTATTTTTTTTATTTCTGCATTGTTATTATTATACCCGTCTATTAAAAGCGTGGTTAATTCTATGTGGACTTCGTTTGCATAAAACAGCTTTACCGCCTCTAGCACCGGCTCTAGCCTCCCGCCGCATATCCTTCTATAGCTTGCATCGTTAAAAAATTTTAAATCGACGTTTGCGGCATCTAAAAGCCCTTTTGTAGCGTTAATGGATTCCCGTGTATAATAGCCATTTGTAACGAACACGTTTTTTAATCCGTTCTCGTGGGCAAGAGCCATAACGTCTAAACTGTAATCGAAAAAAACCGCAGGGTCGGTATAAGTATATGAAATAGACCCGCAATTTGCTTTCAAAGCGATTTCGACGACTTCTTCCGGATGTGTTTGCTTTAATCCCTTGAAATATTCAAGATGTCCCTCGTAACCTTTGTCCCTGTAGCTTTGAGAAATATCAGCGTTTTGGCATCCCATACATCTGAAATTGCAGCCGGGCGATGCGATGGAATACGAAAAAGACCCCGGCATAAAATGGAAAAGGGGCTTTTTCTCTATTGGGTCGGCGTTCCCCGCCACTAAAATTCCGTAATTTATACTGTATAGAACTCCGCCTTTATTTAAAATAGTTTGGCAGACCCCGGTTTTACCGTCTTTAATCCTGCATTTATGCGCGCATATAAGGCATTGCGTATATTCATCCTCTTTTTTGAAAAGCCTTATTGGAAACATATGCCTATCCTTCCTCCTCCTGCTTCTTCTTCGGCTATTCCAGCTACTTTCACTTTTCCTCTCCACTTTATCTATCTATATTCCTGATTTATGACTGTAAACCGTTTTTAAATAAAACCGACAGTCATCAGTTGCCATATATTACAATTATACAACTGATTTTATCTTTTTTATATTTTAATAGTTTACAGAAATATTTCCGTAAGTTTTAATCCGTAATTCAAATATTGAAATAAATATTAATATTAATATTAAACTATATACGGTACGGCAGTTTAGCATCTGTTTATAATTATTTTTCTAATAAATTGCAATTTAATTTTTATTTATGTAAAATTAATTTGAAGTTGAAGTTTAAAATTTAATTTTTAAAATTAAAGGTGTTAAAATGCTGACCAAAAATAAAAAAGACGGCGTTGCTAAAAAAAAGGATAAAACAAACTATCTGATTAAAACCGTTTTAAATTCGCTTGACCTTTTAGAAGCTTTTAAAGGTGAAAAACCAGAACTCGGAGTAAGCGAACTCAGTAAAATCCTTAAACTCCATAAAAACAAAATTTTCAGGCTGCTCGCCACTCTTGAGCATATGGGATATATCGAGCAGGACCCTTTTACCGAAAACTACCGGCTCGGATTAAAAAGCCTTGAACTCGGACAGTCTTTTATTCACCATTTAAGGCTTCTAAGTATTGCAAAACCAATTCTCAAGGAATTGGTCGATAAATTGAAAGAGTCGGCTTACGTAGGCGTCATAAGGGAAAAAAACGTAATATACCTCGATATAGTAGAAGCCGACCAGGTTTTAAAGGTTGCTTCTAGGGTTGGCAATATGCTTCCCGTATACGCCACGGCTATCGGCAAATCGCAAATCGCTTTTGAATCAAAAGAAAATGTAGAAAAACTTTTACCGGAAAAACTTTCCCCTTTTACTAAGAATACCATAACTAACAAAGAAAAACTGTTTAAAGAATTAGAAAATATCAAAAAACAGGGTTACGCAATCGATAACGAAGAACTCGATGAAGGCATTATATGCGTCGGAGCTCCATTAAAAGATTATACCGCTCATATAATCGGCGGCATATCTATTTCCGCTCCGTTGATAAGAACGACCCCGGAAAAGCTTAAAAGCCTTATCATCCCCCTTACCATCGAGGCAAGCAACGCTATTTCTGGAAAATTGGGATACGAGATTGGAAAAAAATATTCAGGCTGATATTCCGTATGCTTATATATAATTATTCCATTTAATTTAGTATATATATTTTGGGATAATTTGAATTTTATCGATAATCGGTTTATAATTAAAATATAAGGTTACCGATATAAAATTAACTCACATATTAAAAATTAAATATATTACGGGAGGTAAATAAAATGTTTTTAAAAAACGATAAATCATTTATGGAAAAAAGGTCGGAATTCAGGCACAGGATTGTCGATTCGATATACGATAAGATTCCCGTCGAAGTAGTCGAACATCTGGGCAACGCCAATAAAGAATTCATTTTAGCAATAGAAGGGGTTTTCAACGGTTTTATAAAAAAAATAGACGATAGGATTGCAAAAACAAAAGAGCGCCATTCTAAATCGGGCGACGAGACAAACAACGGTAAAAACGGGGACGACGAAGAATAAAAATTAAAAGCCCGCTAATTAATCGTTTTAAGCGGACGGAAAAAAAATTTTCTGCGGATAATTTACAGTTTAGAAAAATCCATTAAATAAAAATCGGCAAAACGACTTTATACTTAAGGATTTACAAATGACGCCTTTTTATAATGCCTTAAGAGTTTAAAGACGTCTTGCCGATAAACAACCTAAAAGCCGCAACCTTTCGTTATTTGCTTTTTTCTTTTGCCGGTTTGCTTTTAGATGCCGATTTTTTAGAAGCACACGCCATTTTAATCACCTCCGTAACCTTTTATAAATTAAACGGTCAAATTATAAATATCTTTAATTATTTATAATATTTAAAGTATACCATAATAAAAATAAAATTCCCGCTTTCATTACTTTTATTATTTTTATTATTTGCATTATTTATATTTCGGTTATCATTGGAAAAATAAATGGATGCCTGTCGATTGTTTTATTTAAATATTTTTTCAGCGCCCTCCTTATGTCGTCCTTCACTTTAACCCAATCTACGCTTTCATACTTTTGATTTTCTTCTATTACGTGCATAACTAATTTATGAAGGGTATCATTTAACTCTTTAAAATAATTTTCAAAAACAAAGCCCTTAGATACTATATCCGGACCGGAAATTATGCTGGATGTTTTAGAATCGACGACAAGAATGATAATAATCATTCCGTTTTCAGAAAGATGAGCGCGTTCCTTAAGGGTATGCGTGCCAACGTCGCCTATTCCCTTGCCGTCAACAAAAATTCTGCCGGCATAAAAGCTTTCACCGGCGAAACATTCCTCGCCTTTCGTAAACATCAGGCTGTTACCGTTTTCGAGAACAAAAACGTTAGCGGCGGGAATCCCTGAATTTACGGCAAGTTTCTTATGTTGATATAAATGCTTTAATTCGCCGTGCACCGGAATGAAATATTTCGGCTTTACTATATTAATCATTAGTTTAAGCTCTTCTTTGCTTGCATGCCCGGATACGTGGATTTCGGAAATATTTTCATAATAAACCTCTGCTCCCCTTTTGTAAAGATTGTTTATGATTTTAGAAATAGCTTTTTCGTTTCCCGGAATAAATTTGGAAGACATAAGGACAAGGTCGTTTTGCTTTATTTTTATATATTTGTGGTCGTCGACGGATATTCTGGAAAGCGCGGACATTGCTTCGCCCTGCGTTCCGGTAGTAAGAATTAAAAGTTCCTCCGGCTTATAATAATTAATAGTTTCTTCATCTATTAAAATATCTTCCGGAATTTTTAAATATCCCAATTTTCTTGCAACCTTTGTGTATGTCATAAGGCTTCTTCCGCTGAATATAACCTTTTTGCTAAATTCCTGCGCGAGCGAAAGAAGTTCCGAAATACGGTGGATATTTGAAGCAAAAAGCGCGACTATTATTCTTGCGTTGTTATCTCTGAAAATATTCCTGAAAGTCTTTTTTATATCATTTTCGGATATAGTAAATCCTTCTTTTTCTATATTAGTCGAATCGGAAAACAGAGCTAAAACCCCATTATCTCCGTAATGGGCAAGCCTATTGATGTCTGTTGCGGCGTCTTTTTCCAAAGTCTGGTCGAGTTTAAAATCGCCGGTATGTATTATCGTTCCTATGGGGGTTTTAATGGCAAGGCTTGCGCCGTCTATTATAGAGTGGGCTGCCCTGATAAATTCTATCTCGAAATCTCCAAGGGTTATATAGCCGCCCGTCTTTACTGTAAAAAGCGACACCTTAAACGGCAAATCGTGTTCTTTTAATTTTTCTTCGAGGATTCCGAGGGTAAAAGGGGTGCCGAATATGGGAATATTAAATTCTCTCAAGATATAAGGAATGGCGCCGATATGGTCTTCGTGTCCGTGCGTTAAAACTATCCCCCTTATTTTATCTTTTTTGTCGGGACTATATAAGTATCTTATGTCTGGAATAACCATATCTATCCCAAGCATATAATCCTCGGGAAACATAATCCCCGAATCGACGATTATAATGTCCTTTTCGGTCTCGTAAACCATCATATTGAGGCCGATTTCTCCTAGCCCGCCAAGGGGTATCGCTTTTAATGTAGACATTTATTATTATTCATAAAAATTATTTTAATCTATTTAATTAATTATTGTTACTTTAATTTCCTTTATTCTTTCAATTCTCTCATCAGCCGTTAAAATTCATCGCAACCGGCTTTTTTAGCGCATGCTATTTGGAGTGCATCGGGAGTTTTATGCCATATTTACCTTCAATATATGCTCCAATTTTAGCTATGTTTAGATTTATATTTATAACTTTAAAAAAATTTTTAAATAGATAGCCGTATTTAGCTTCTAAACCTCGATTATTCATTATGGCTACGGGAACTAAAATTTCCGTAAACGATAAGGAAGATGTAAATAAAATTAACTCTTTTTTTGACATTTTGCAAAATAAGGCGAAACTAATAAAAAACGTTCATTTTTTTCAAGATAATAAATAATTATATCTGAATCTATGAAAACATTTAATCACATTCTTTTCTTATTTTCTCAATATAATTTTTTGGATAAATTCCTTTAGCGATACCTACAAATTTGGAAATGTCTTTTGGAACTAAAGTTATAATTATTGAATTGTCTATCGTATCGATAAAAATATCGTCTCCTTCCTTCATATTTATTTTGTTTCTAAATTTTTTGGGTATGACTATTTGGGCTTTCTTCCCTACTTTTAATAATTCAGACATTTTTTAAATTTCTCCTACAATTAATTTTATCATCTTAATATTCTTTTTTAAATAAAATTTAACTGACATAAAATTACTTAAATTCTAAAACCTCTCGCATTTCGCATTCTATCGTTTTAATTATGCCGTCTTCTTTGCCGGACGTTAAACCTTTATTTTTTTCGGTTACTTCTATAGGTTTTAAAATATGAAGTTCGACTTTTTGCCCTGTATGAACGGCAAGACTGTTTTTTCTTAAAATATTTACCGTGCCTTTTATGACTGCCGGTAGAACGGTTATGCCACCCTGTTTCAGAAACATATTAAGTCCGCCTTTTTTAAAACTTAAAAGTTTTCCGTCCAAAGACCTCGTGCCTTCAGGAAAAATGAGTATAGAGGTTTTGTTTTTAATTAATTCGGTAGATTTTTTAACGCTTTTAAGAGCGCTTTTCAGATTTTTCCTGTCTATGGGTATATAACCGAGCCTTGTCATCGACCAGCCCAGAAAAGGGATTTTAAAGAGTGAAGCTTTTGCGATAAATTTAAAATCTAAATTCAGAAAGGCAAGCAGGACGAATATGTCGAAATAACTTTGGTGGTTTGCGGCAATCAGGTACGATTTTGACGGGTTTATATTTTCTAAACCGCTTACGCCGACATTTATTTCCAAAATTTTTATTATAATTTTTCCCCAAAATTTTGCGGTCTTTTGAGCTTTTTCGTCTCCGGAGAAAATTGAAATAAAAATCGCGGCGGCTGAAAAAAATATCGTAACGATTATAATTATGCTCCAGGACTTAACGCTAATTAAAATATCTGCTATTTTTTTTATGCCGTTCATCAAGCAAAATATTCCTGGATGAGGGCGGCTATAAGTTCTCCGCTTGAATTTTTTACGGCCTCTATCCTTACGGTTTCTCCTGTTTTAAACGCGGAACAGGAAATATTAACCACGCCGGGTGCGCTTCCGGAAGATGAAGGTTCCGTGCATTTTGTATCTTTCGTAATATAAACGGTTACGCCGCCGTATAAAGTTATCGAAGAAGATGTAATATTGGAAATCATGCCGCCGTAAACATAGGTTCCGGGCGATAATTGGGCTCGCGCCGGAACGGATTGAGTAAGATTAGACAAAAATGCAAATATTACAAAAACGCCAAACAGGAATAATATCTTTTTTAAATTCATCGTTTTCTCTCCATAATATAAATATATACAATAATCTTAAATCAAATCATAAAATAAAAACAATGCGAAATTTACGGCAGCTGAAACCATGAGGTCGGCAGCAGTTTTGACGCCATGGAAGGTATCTTTTGCGTTAAAGCGATGCCGGAAGACGTGGTTATTATCAAATTTCCGTTAGAAATCACAGGCGGCGAAGGAACTCCGGTTCCTATGCTCATCGACTGCGCCCCTCCGCTTGAACCTGTTGCGGTGTTTGAAATAGCGGTCTTGCCGTCCGACGTAATAATGGTTCCTCCGCCGTTAAGGAAATAAACGGCATACAATTTTGCCGCTCCGTATCCGCATGCGGCGCTTGCCGAAGAAGGCGTATACGTATCGAAATATACTATGTCGTCGTAAACCAAGGGCGCGCCGACCATTTTTTCTCCAGAGCTTAACGTTATATACCAGCCGTCGGTTGAAGAAGGCGCGGAACCTATCCCGCTTGTTCCGGTTTCGTCCGTTAAGTTTGTCTCGCTGTACGGGCCTTTGGACGCGCATTCTCCAACTCCGTCCGTTCCCGCAGTGTTTATTCCTATAAATTCGTTATCTCTTGTAGCATTTACCGCAGATAAGTTTTCTCTGTCGCCGGTTCCGAAATAAAGCCATAAATTGCCGGCTGAATCGTAAGAAATAGCAGGCTGAAAAAATATATTTAAAGGTGAGGAGGTCTGATTAGAGGCGAATATCCTGCATCCCGTCCAGTTGGAATTTTTTCCGCTACCACCCTGAAGAGGCGATTCTCCGAACGGAATGTAAAATGCCCACATCTGTCCGCCCAAATCGCCTACGTAAAACGCCTGAAGCATAAAATCGCCTGTTGTAACGGGCGAAACCGCCGACGGTATGGAATATTTCATATTGGAATCGTTTGCGCTGTCGAACTTCCATAACTCCTGCTCGTCGACATATACGGGATTACTGCTCGTTCCCGTGTTTACGGGATTAGGCTCCGCATAAAGCGCGTAAACCGCCTGTCCGGCGGAATTATTTGAAGAATAGCCGCCGCCGATAAAAGCGGCGTATGTTTCGACATACTGTGGAGCCGCCAGCGGACTCGTCGGATTGGGATTATTTCCGCATATTCCCGTTCCGCCGTTACTCGAACTGTAATACGGATTCGACGGAAGGCACACGAAAGAAATTAAAGGCTGCGACCATGTATCCCCCATTGGGTCGGTTGTGCCGGAAGCGTTGTCGGAAAAATCCCATAACGGAGAAGGATATGTGTTTCCGATATTTGCGGGATTCGTTAAATCCAGAGCATAATAGCTTGTTCCGCCGTCCTGTTCGCCGCCTATTAAGACGGTATGCCAGCTGCTAACCGGCGTTCCCGTGGATACCGGATATGAGGAGGCGGCGGCGCCGTTTACCGTGCCGTTAAAAACATTACCGAAAAATACATCGCTTATAGAAGGCGTAGAATCGACGAATTGATAAATGGACGGCGTAGAAACGGAACTTTCGTACCAGCATGTAAGTTTAGGCAGATACAAAGAACTCTGGGATGGAATACATGCCGAAAAGCCGGGAGTCGAAGAAGTAGGCGCTGTGCCGGACGCGAGGGTATCTAAAAAGTCCGGGGGAATATAGCCGAAAAGTTCGGTGCCGGTGCCGTCGCCGTAAGAATTTGTAGTGTTGTTCCATGTCCCCGCATCGAATCCGTGAAGCATGCCGTCGTTAGCCCCTACGACTAAGACCTGCGGCCTTTGGCTTTGGGCCGGCTGGGTTTTAAACTCCTGATACGATTGACTTGAATACGGATAAGGCGGCGAACTAATTAGAACCGGCTGGGAATGGAAGATGGCTCCGAGTTTCCAGCTATCCGTCGCGCCGTCGGGATTTAATACAAAATTTATTATATCGTCGGCGCATGTGCTTTCGGAAGACGAACCGGGGCATACGGCGGAATAATTTGTAGCCGTAAGCCCTAAATAAGATTCCAAATTTGAGTCGTTTGAGGTATCGAACGGAATCGTTGAAATTGAACCGTTTGCAGCATTAATATTGCTTGTAATTACATATCTTGAGGCTGGACTTTTGGTTTGAAGCAGTCCGCCGGCTCCGGCGCCGCCGTCCCAGTATGAATCGCTTGTTATTATATTGCCTAATGCATCGACGGCGACGCCGTTCGGGCCGATTAACTGCTCGGAGCCGTTCAGCTTAAAAAGAAAAATATTTCCTTCTCCCCATAAAGGCTGGTTCAAAGATTTAAAATCGGCATAGTAAACGTCGCTGTTCTGGCCGTAAACCTCATGTATTACAGGAGTAGTAAAAGAAGTCGACTGGGATTCAATCTGCCCGAATATCGAGCTTAAGGAACTTGCAAGCTGCGCTAAATTATTTGCAAGATAAACGGTACCCGAAACATAAAGAGGCCCGTTGATATTTTTAATTGAATTAGACAATAATATTTCATCGGTATTGGGATAAACCGCGGTGACGAGGGCGCAATCAAAACCCGGGGCGTAAGTTCCGCTGTTATTATTGTTTTCTTCGCAGTCTGAGCTCTGCCAGCCGTTGTCGGAAACGGTATCGCCGACCAGAACCACGTTTGTAGAAACTCCGGAAGGAGAATTGGAAATGTCGCTTGGCGGAGCAGTAACGGCGGTAGTAGAAATTACGTCCGTCGGAGTAAACTCTATAGGGCTGTTTGTTGCGGTATATACAGTGGTTTGATTCCTGCCGTTAGTAACGACGCTGGAAGATTCCGTAGTAGTTAGTCCCGCACCGGCGTTAGCCATTTGTTGAATATATCCCGGCGTACCGTCATATCCGAAACCCACGACGAAGGTTTCTATCGGAAAAGTGCTGTCCACGTTCGCATACAGCCGATAAAGTTCGTACGGGGTTGCGGCGGCGTAAGAAACGTTATTGTTTATATCGGATTGCGGGTCGTTTGCTTCTCCGTCCGTAATAATAACGTTAAAGTTTCTCCGGCAGGTCGAAGAACTGTCGGCGCTTAACGAATTGGTAAAATAGCTTATCATGTTTTCCGAGGCCTCGTACATCGGAGTGTCGCCGTCCGCTTTAAGTCCTATAATAGCGTTTCCGGCCGGGTCAGTCGCGCCGCTTCCGTAATCCTGCGCTGTCCATAAAACGTAGTTTACGGCCGGACCCGCAATAGAAGCCGGGTCGAAATAAGGGTCTGCAGAATTGTTGGGATTAGAGCTCACGGTAGTCGAAGCCGTCGCGGAAAGGCTCCCGTTGGTGGTATCGGGGATATATAGTGTCCAAGGACCGTTGTTCGAATTAGACGGATAACCGTAAGAAACAAAGTAACCGGTGGTGGTAGTGTTGTAAGTAAAAGTGCAAGAATTCTGCGTGCAATATTGTTCACCGGCGGAACACGTTCCGCTCAGGCTGCATGAATATGTATATGTAAAGTTGCACGTATGTCTGTATCCGCAATCGCTGTTACTGGTGCAAGAAGTATGGCTATTGTTGCTGCAGGTTCCGGTTTGGCTTTGGCTTCTGGTGCAATTATTCTGCGTGCAATCGTAATTGCTGTAGCAAGTCGTTCCGTTCAGGCTGCAGGTTCCGGCTTGGTTTTGCACCTGCGTGGATAGATTGGCGTTGCTAGTGCAGTAGCTGCCGATGTAATTATCGCCCATAAACGGATAATTAGGATTAACTCCGTCATTATAATTATTATTCACGTAATAATTGCCGGTTTCGTCGGGAACACCGGCGGAGCCGTTTGCCGTCGGATAATACGGCGCGTTAGAAGGATTAGTAAAACTGGCGTCTGAGCTGTAAACGCAATAGTTCGTCGACGGTGACGGCTGGTCAAACGTAGCGAAAGCAAAATTTAGATTTGAAAAAGAAGGGTCTGCTACTATCTGCGCTATAGCCAGCTTTGCGTTATATATTTTTGAAAATACGCTGTCCGATTCCGGCGCCCATATGCTGGAATTTCCGGCGGCCGCCCAAGATTCCGGGTTATCGTATCCGCTGCCGCCTGCGCCGCTCCACGCGACGCCTTCGTTCCACATCATAGAGCCTGACGTATCCAGAAATATCAATACGTTTGGATTGTTAAGGTTTGAGAGCAGGGATGTATCCGACGCAAAGCTACTCCTTATAAAAAAAACCGAACTAAAAAAAGATATAAAAACGGCTGCCGCTATTATTATCTTAAAAAAACGCAATTTATTTTTCATTTTGCCCCCCGTTTCCTTAAAGCAAACTCTATAAATTTTTATTATGCGGTCATTGCCCTTATTATTGATTATAGCCTACCTGAATTGGTCCGAAACTGAAATTCATACCCGTTTGAACCGTTTTAGTAGCGTTTTGATTTTGCGTTATCGCGTTAATCTGCCCGTTATAAAAGTGGTAATTTAAGCTGTAACCGGTAACGTTTCCGTAAATTCCGCTGTATTCGAACCCGAAATTGCCGGATGCCGTCGTGAAGCCAAGTACTCCTGAAAAACAATTATTGATATTAGATGTATTCAATGCGACATAAGTTGGACTTTGCTGGATAAAAACGGCGGCGTTGCTGCAAGTAAGAAGCCCCGGAGCGACCGTGTAATAATATATATTCGGCGACGGCATGCCTATTCCCGCATTTGTTTGCTGATTGGTATTCAATTGCGATATTATCATATTCATAGCCGAATTGGATATATTTAAGGTTTGTTCCGACGACGTATAATTTCCGGCGTTAATAATATCCGTGCCGGTAGTTTCTATGGCAACCGCCGCCAATATTCCAAGAATTACTATAACCAGCAGCACGGTAACAAGCGCGACCCCTTTGTTATCCTCCGCAATAATTGCGCCCCGTTTATTTTTTTTAAAAAATTTATTTTCCTTTTTCATAATTATCGCCGTAGTAAAATTTATTTTACGGCCGCGTTAGTAGCCGTAATAGACGTTCCTTAAAAATACGTTGGTATTAAGCGTTTTTAATACATTGTTTCCTATATTTTGCCCCGCGTTCCCAATTGCGTTAACCCCGTTTGCGTTTTTATTGTAAGGGGAGTCGATGCTGTAAGCCGGCGAGTCCGATAGGGCCGCACTGGATTCGCCGGTTATAGACAGATAATACAAGTAGGGCTGTGCGGGATTAAAGTTAGTATTCGTCTGGGCGGAAGCGGTTACGGTAAAATTATTTATGTAGTCGCTTAATATAATAGTCGTGTTTGCCGCACACACGGGAGCGGTATAAGAAGCCGCCGCCGGCGGTTCATACGCCACGGGATTTACTAAACATTCGTAAAGGTTGCCCGGCACGTCTAAGGGCGCATTGAAATTATATTTCGTATTCCCCCAGTAAAACAATACCTGATTTACGGGAGAAACGCCGGCTATCTGGCCTCCGTATATGCTTTTTGGAGGAATATTGTTGGGATTTGAACCGGGGCACGAGTTGCTCCCCGGATGCAATTGTATTCTGCCGTAGGGCTGGTTAGCGTTAGGCTCTACATTCGTTACGCAAAGAATTACAGGCGGAGGCGGCAGGGGATTATTGCCTATGGAAGTAATGCCGGTAACATTCAAAACCTGTCCTATGTAAAAATTGCCGATGTTGCAATATTGTCCCAAATTAAATTCGGACGATGCAGAATTGCCGTTTGCGACCGCGGTAATCATACAGGGGGTCGAAGGGTTAACCGTAACGTCGTAGCTGACTAAAACTTCGTAGGGATTTGCAGGATAGCTAGCCTGAACTATTTGAACCGGCGGAACGGAACCCGTCTGGATAAAATAACTCTGGGCATAATCGAATCCGGCCATTCTAAGCGAATACCTTACCGCGTTAAAAGCGGTATTAAGCCTTTGCTGTTCAGTCGATACAGACCTGTTAAGGCGTATAACGCCGGACTGGGTAAGCAGTATAAACGATGCCGCGGCAACGACCAATAATGAAATGACGAGGGATATGACAAGCTCAACCAAAGTAAAGCCCCCATCGTTCAAATTAAATTTTCCGGTTTTTTTATTAATATCTTTTTTATTAATATCCATAATAATCTTACGGTCTTAAAATATTCTATATATATTCTACAGTTTTTTAATATTACGCAATCACGCAATTTTTTATTTCCGCGATGCGAAAAATCCTCTGATGCAAAGATATTATGAAATCAAATCGTTCATTACGATTACATGCGGGCCCATATCTTGCCAGCTGACCTCGACCTGAGCGTTAATAACGGTCGTCCATGCCGGATTTACATTTTCCGAAAAATTAATCGTAACGGTATATGGCAGAGTTATGCCTAAGCCCGCAGAGGACTGCGCATTTGGAACGGAGCCGTTTTTTGCAAGAACTGGATTTATACATAAATTTACAGGATTTCTTGTGTCCGGAGTCAATATAGTGGGATTAACGGTATAGGTATAAGTCCACGGAGTTATCTGCGGAAAATACTGCTGAATTCCGTTAATTCCAAGACAGTTTAACTGGCTGACCTCGGCTTGGGCAATAGTGGTGGCGGTGTTGACTTTGCTTGCCGTGGCGTTATCGTTAGTTAAAGCGACCGATAAAGCCATAACCCCCAGAAACCCGATGGTAAGAATTATCATGGCAATCACGACTTCTAAAAGAGAAGCCCCTCCGTCGCCGATTTTTTTAAAATTTATTTTCATAATTAATAAAAAAATTTTATTTTAAAAATCCTATTTTCCTTTTATATTTATATATTTAATTATATCATCGTATGTATAAAAAATCAAAAATCCGGAAATAAAATCAGAAATTTAAAAAATTTAACATAAAGATATAAAAATGATTAATTGTTCTTTGCGTTAAATTACTTGCAACTCTCGGCTCGGCGTAACCAAAATTTAATAAAAACGTAACACGAACGAAACATAAAATTAACGCAAATATAACTTGATAAAATAATCTTCTTAAATTATTATAATTTTACCGTTAAGAAATTTAATTAAAATTTGGAGGTATTATTATGGGCAGTCTTAACAAGATTTTATTGATCGGCAATTTGGGCAAAGACCCGGAACTGCGCTACACGCCGGACGGTCTTGCGATTTTAAGATTTTCTATGGCAACGACCGAGTACTTTAACGACAAATCGGGCGCCAAAAATGAAAGAACGACGTGGCACAATATCGTCGTATTTGGAAAAACAGGCCAGAATATCGCTAATTATTTATCCAAAGGCAAGCAGGTATTTATAGAAGGAAAAATTAACAACCGTTCTTACGACGACAAAGAAGGGAACAAAAAATATATTACGGAAGTCGTTGCGACCAATATCGTCCTGCTCGGCGCTAAAGGCGGAGGCGGAGGAAACGTCGCGGAGACGGCTGACGAAAACATTAGAACTGAGGGCGGTTACACGGTTCAGGGCGGAAATCAGGAAAGCAGCTACGGTTCCGCCGGACAGCAGGAAGACGACGACATCCCGTTTTAAAAAATAGCCGTATATAATATTAAAATATTGCATATTATAAGTTTAATAATTTAAATAAATAATCTTCATTATATAATATAAATATGATAAAGACCGTTTTGCTCGATATAGGCAATGTTTTGCTCAGCAACGGCTGGGATACCGCATCTAGAAAACTCGCCTCTCAAATATTTAATTTAGACTATGAAGAGTTTGCCGACAGGCACGGCTATCTTTCGGCTTTATATGAAGAAGGAAAAATCACTTTAAACGATTATCTGGATAAAGTAATTTTTTACGAGGAACGTGATTTTTCAAAAACTGAGTTTAAAAATTTTATTTTTAGCCGTTCTAAGCCTATTACCGAAATGATAGAACTATTCAAAAATTTAAAATCAAAATATGAATTCAAACTAGCGGCGCTCAATAACGAAGGCTTGGAATTGTCCAATTACCGGGTAACTACTTTTAAATTAGACGAATTATTTGATTTTTTTGTGACGTCATGTTTCGTTAACATGAGAAAGCCGGATGAAAATATTTATAAACTGGCAATTAACATGTCGTTTTCAAAACCAGCGCAGTGTATTTTTATCGACGACAGGTATTTTAACGTTGAAACCGCGTCAAATCTTGGAATAAACGCATTTCAACATAAAGATTATATAACTACCAGAGAAAAATTAGCCCGGTACGGCCTTGCGATAGATTAGGAAATGGGGTTGATTTTATTTCCTATATATCTTATATATTGCTAAGAAATTTTGATTGCGGAATTCCGATTATTCAAATTTCTTGCCGAAGAAGAGTAGCGTCTGCCGATAAAATATGAAAAGCGCCGTTCGTTAAATAGAAAATGAAGCGGTCGCTTTTCATATTGTTTTATTATTTACCGGCGTCTTTAATTTAAACGTCGTAATACAACGCAAATTCATAAGGAACTGGCCTCATGCGGACGGGGTTGACGTCGTTTTCCATCTTGCGTTCAATCCACGTCTGTATTAAATCTTCGGTGAACACTCCGCCCTGAAGCAGAAATTTATGGTCTTTTTCGAGTTCTTTTAACGCTTCTTCGAGAGAACCCGGAGCAACGGGAATATTTTTAAGCTCTTTGCTGGACAATGTAAATAAATCCTTATCGACGGGTTTGCCGGGATTAATCTTATTTGCAATGCCGTCTAAACCGGCTAAAAGCAGAGCGGAAAAAGCAAGATAACAATTTGAAGTCGGGTCGGGGGTTCTGTACTCTATTCTTTTTGCCTTAGGAGAATTGGAATACATCGGAATTCTTACCGCGGCGCTTCTGTTTCGCGATGAATAAACAAAATTAACTGGGGCTTCGAAACCCGGAACTAATCTTTTATAGGAGTTCGTGGTTGAATTTGTAATAGCGCATAACGCTTTTGCGTGTTTTAATATACCGCCTATGTAATAAAGCGCCATTTGGGACATGCCGGCATATTCTTTGCCTGCAAAAAGCGGCTGCCCGTTTTTCCACAAAGACTGATGTACATGCATACCGCTTCCGTTATCGCCGAAAAGAGGCTTTGGCATAAAAGTGGCGGTCTTGTCGTATCTTCTTGCTACGTTTTTAATTATGTATTTAAACCACATAAAATTATCGCCCATAGCGGTTAAAGAATCGAATCTCATATCGATTTCGGCCTGACCGCCTGTGGCGACCTCGTGATGGGCGGCTTCAACCCTAATACCGACGTTTTGAAGCTCAAGCGCCATTTCGTTTCTTATATCGGTCTGAGTATCTATAGGGGCGGCAGGAAAATAACCTTCCTTATGCCTGGGTTTATGTCCAAGATTCGGCATTTCGTCTTTTCCGGTATTCCATATGCCTTCTTCGGAATCTATGTAATAATAACCGCTGTTAGCATTCTGGTCATATCTTATATCGTCAAAAATAAAAAACTCGGCTTCCGGACCAAAATAAGCCGTATCCGCAACGCCGGTAGATTTTAAATATTTTTCGGCTTTCTGGGCTATATAACGCGGGTCCCTGTCGTAATAATTTCCCGTAATAGGGTCCTTAATATTGCATATTAAGGATAACGTTTTTGCCTCTATGAAATTATCTATAGCCGCGGTCGAAGCATCCGGTATAATTAGCATATCTGAAGCATCGATTGCCTGCCATCCCCTTATACTCGAACCGTCGAACCCAAAACCTTCCTTAAACGAATCTTTTGATAATTCGGAAACAGGCACGGTAAAATGCTGCCATGTTCCCAACAGATCGCAAAACTTAACATCGACGAACTGAACTTCCTGCTCTTTGACAAATTGCATTACTTCATTTTCCGTCATTTCTCCTCCCAAAAAAAATTAAAATTAAGATTTAAATAATTTATAAAAATGATAAATGAAAAGTATTTATTATAAAACTTATAAAACTTCGTCTCCCCTTTCGCCCGTCCTTATCCTTATGGCATCTTCCACGGGCAGAATAAAAATTTTCCCGTCCCCTATTCTTCCGGTTCTTGCGCTTGCCGTTATTGCTTCTATAACCGAAGCAAGCCTGTCGTCAGGAACGATAACCTCTATTTTGACTTTAGGAATAAAATCCACAACGTATTCCGCGCCTCTATACAATTCCGTATGCCCTTTCTGCCTTCCGTAGCCTTTGACCTCCGTAACGGTTAGGCCCTGAATGCCGATTTTATTTAACGATTCTTTCACGTCGTCTAGTTTAAACGGCTTAAATACAGCTTCCACCTTTTTCATCGTTCCTCCCGTAAATTTTTAAAAAGCAATAAATATGCCAAAATTATTTAAAATATAAATAATCGGTTATGTTATTATATAGTAGCCGCCATCGCAATTACGGATTAAATTTTTAAATATCAGCAAATAAAATATATAAATTATTTATATATTTTGCTTAAAAATTGTGCAATAAATATCGAAACGCATAAAAAATGTGCAACATTCAATCCCTAAAATTTATATATAAAAGTTCTATATCCAAAGGTACCGCTTTTAAATGAGAAATTATCGTTTGAAGCTCGTCTTTGGATTTAGAATTAACCCTTAAATGGTCTTTAAGATTTTCTACACCCGCCTTAGGGGCTATTTTTTTTATTTCCTGAATTATTTTTTTTGAAGAATCTTTATCTATGCCCTCTTTAATCTCGACTTCCTGTCTGACCATACCTTTGGACGCTTCTTCTTTTTTCTTAAAATCCAAAAATTTTATCGAAACGCCCCTTTTAATAAGCTTCCCTTTTAATATATCTATTAAGGCGGTAAGTTTATAGTCGTCGTCTCCAAGCAGGGTAATAATATTATCCTGCCGTTTGATTTCGCTTTTAGTGCCTTTAAAATCGTATCTGCCTGTTATTTCTTTTACGGTCTGGTTTACGGCATTATCGACTTCCTGAAGGTCGGCTTTTGAAACTACGTCGAAAGAAGGCATTTTAATCTCCGGTTTAAAATTAGTTTTCTTTTATTATCCTATAATCAGAAGAAAAATTTATATTAAAAATGCTTCCGTCGATATGCCGGTTAAATCTTACGTTTTTATACCTGAATATTATTGTCTGCCCTTGATGGGTAATAATCTTAAGCGATTTTATCTTAAGGCTCTTTTTATTAAAACCGACGGAGATTCTTTTAGCTCTCTGCATAGACAACGGATGCAATCTAACAGTTATAACGTTTAAATCGCTATTTACGGAAATTTTTATTATCTTAAAATATTTCGTAAGATTGCCTAAAACCTTCACTACGTTAGGAGGGAAACCGCCTCTTTCTTTTCCTACATTTATGACGGAAACTTTTTTATCTTGATTGTTTACGATATAAAGCCTGCCGTTTTTCAAAACCTGCCTTTTATTAAAGGGATATTTGTAAACCCATGCCATGCCCGCATTGCGTTCGAAATAAAAATAACCTTTAAACTTCATATTCTGCGAATATCCCGGAAATATTTCCTTCTGATAAAAATATGCGCTGATAGAATCCACCCTTTTATATCTTGCTTCTATTTTATAGATTAGATTGTTATTATATGATGCGGCGTAAGATTTAGATATAAAACAAGCTATTAGAAACAAATTTAATATTAAATAGGGCAAGATTGATTCAGCTTTAATTTTCATTTTCCCTGTCTCCTTTTTTTCGTTAATATTCCGTCGCTCTGCAATTTTTCAATAATTCTAGCCGCTCTATTAAAACCTATTCTGAACCTTCTCTGAATGAACGAAATGGAAATTTTTTCTCCGTCGTCTTCCGACCTGATTAAATTAAGAACTTCGCCGTATATTTCATCGTCGGGGCCTTCCGTAATTATTCTATCAAAATTACCCGCATTGTCAAACTCATTTATTAACGCATCGTTTTTTTGGGAAGGAAAATTTTTTCCGGTTATAAATTCCAATACTTTTTTAGTTTCGCTTTCAGAAACGTATGAACCGTGAATTCTAATGAGCCTTCCCTGACCGGGGGGCATAAAAAGCATATCTCCGTTGCCCAGCAATTCTTCCGCTCCGTTAGCGTCCAATATGGTTCTCGAATCGACTTTGGAAGAAACTAAAAAAGCGATACGGGACGGCATATTTGCTTTAATAACGCCGGTTACGACGTTGACTGAAGGCCTTTGGGTAGCGATTATAAGATGAATCCCGCAAGCACGGGCCATCTGGGAAAGCCTTATTATGGAAGTTTCCACGTCTTTAGGGCTCGTAAGCATTAAATCGCTTAACTCGTCGATTATAATCACCAAATACGGCATGCGCTTTAAGCTCTGTTTTTTGGACATTTCGTTAAACTGGCCGATATTTTTTACTCCCGCGGCTTGTAATTTCCTGTATCTTGATTCCATTTCGGAAACGGCCCATTTAAGGGCGACGCCTGCCTTTTTTGCATCGTAAACGACGTCGCTTATCAGATGCGGCAAATTTTCAAACGGCGTTAGCTCCAATCTTTTCGGGTCTATCATTAAAAAGTTCAATTCGTCGCAACTTGCCTTAAAAAGAAGGCTCGTCACTAAAGTATTGATAAAAACGCTTTTTCCCGCGCCGGTTGCTCCCGCTATCAATAAGTGGGGCGCTTTCGCGATATCGAAAAGCATGTTGTCTCCGGTCGTGTTTTTGCCGAGAATTATTGTAAGCAAAGACTTGGAATCCACAAAATCTTTAGAATTTAAAATATCGGAAAAGTAAACGGTTTCTCTTTTATTGTTGGGAACTTCGATGCCGACTGCGGATTTGCCTTCTATAACCCCCGTAATTCTAATCGGTTTAGATTTCAAAGCCATCGTAATATCTTCCGAAAGCGACAAAATCCGTCCGACTTTAACGCCGCTTGCCGGTTCAAACTCGTACATAGTTACTATGGGTCCCGGATTAATTCCCGCAACCTTTCCTTTAACTCCGAAATCCATAAGTTTTTTTTCAATCAGCGAGGCATTTCCGAGAAGAGAGAGTTTATCAGGTTTTTGCGAGTCCCTTGACGCGCTTTCCGAATTCATCAATGAAATCGGCGGAATTTTTGACTCCCTGTCATCTATGAAATCGAACGTTCCGGTTTTCTCTTCCAAAGATTCGGCGTTTAAATCTGCGGAATCTTGTTTTTTATCCAAATCGCTAATAAGCTCTTCTCTTGAGCCGCCAAACAGTTCCTTGTTTATGACGAAACTTCTTTTTCTTTTTTTAAGCCCCTTTCTTTTTTCGATTTTTAATTTCAAATAAGAAAAAAAAGCCGTTAGCTTATTAATTTGCGCGTTCAAATTAAATAATTTTATTTTTTTTGCGTCTATTTTCGATAGGCCGTAAATATTTCTGAAATATTGCGCGCCGGCTTCGAAATCTATTTTTTTAAAAATAATATAAACGGCGGCTAAAAAAAGGGCCAATACGATTATTATAGCGCCGGCTTCTCCAAAAAATTTAAAAAGGAACCCGTAGAGCGCGCTTCCTAATAGCCCTCCGCCGGATGTTATAAAACCATGATATGAAAATTTTGGCAGTAATATGTTTAAAAAAATTAATAAAACAATAAAAAAAACAACGAATCCGGCATAAAACCTTATGCTTGCAATTTTATTCGATAACAAAAAAATACCGGAGGATAATATCGCAACGATTATCAAAAAAGAGGATAAACCGAAGGCTGTTAATAGATAATTTGCTAAAATGCCTCCGAAAAAACCGCCTAAATTTACTTTTTTTACGGTTATAATGGAATACGAATTGAAAGTTTGCTGGAATATATTATAGGAATAAAGGGATAAAAAAGAATATGCGGAAAAAAAAATTATTAAAACTCCCCATATTATCCTTTTACGGCTTGACATAATTTAGATAAATTCTTCCGTTCCGAAATACGGCCTTAAAGCATCGGGAATTTTTATCAGACCTTCTTTGGTCTGATAATTTTCGATTATCGCAATCATAACTCTTGGAAGCGCAAGACCGGAACCGTTCAGCGTATTTGCGTATTCGGCCTTTGAATTTTTATCTCTTTTGAATTTAATATTTGCCCTTCTTGCCTGAAAAGAACCGAAATTCGAGCATGAACTTACTTCTAGCCACTCGTTTATTCCCGGCGCATAAACTTCGATATCAAACTTTTCGCTTGCAGTAAAGCTTAAGTCTCCGGTGCAAATCTGCACAAGCCTGTGCGGAATATCAAGCCTGTTTAATATATCCTGCGCATCGGCGATAAGATTAGACAATTCTTCCTTGGCAGTTTCCGGAGAAGTAATTTTTACAAGCTCTACCTTATCGAACTGATGGCCTCTTTTTATCCCCTTGGTATCCTTGCCTGCCGAAAGCCTTTCTTTCCTAAAACAGGCTGTATATGCTACGTGTTTTATGGGCAGCATTTCAATATTAAGCACCTCGTTTCGGTACATGTTGGTAACAGGAACCTCCGCGGTCGGAATAAACCAGAACCCAGAATCTTCGTCTTTATATAAATTGTCGGCAAATTTCGGCAATTGCCCCGTCCCGGTCAGACATTCTTCATTGACCATATACGGGGGATACACTTCTTCGTAATCGTGGAGAGCGGTGTGGGTATCTATCATAAAATTAACCAGCGTTCTTTGAAGTTTTGCAAGCCCTTTTTTTAATATGTAAAAACGGGTTCCGGAAATTTTGACCCCTCTTTCAAAGTCTATCAAATCCCTTTCCTGACCTATGGCATAATGAGTTTTTAGCGTAAAATCAAATTTTTTCCTTTCGTTGAAATACGATACCGCGATATTCCCGTTTTCGTCTTTACCGACGGGCACATCGTTGCCGGGAAGGTTTGGAACGTTCAGCATCAATGAATTAAACTTTTCTTCTATGGCGTTTAATTCATCCTCCTGCGACTTAATTAACTCGTTTATTCTTTTAACCTCTGTTTTTTTTGCGGAAATTATTTCTTCGCCGGTTTCGGAAGCTATTTCCTTAGAAAGCGTCTTCCTTGTATTTCTGAGACATTCGGTATCGTATAAAAGCTTTCTTTTAAATTCGTCGAGTTCAAAAATTTCATCTATGGGAACGGAAACGAAAAGTTTTTCCATTTCTTTTTTAACGTATTCTCTTTGTTCCCTAATAAGTTTTATGTCTATCATGTTTTTATTTTTTATTTTTATTTAATACGATTATTTAATACGGATAATTTGGCATTGCGCTATTTTTATTTTATATTAATATTTTTAAATATAAATTTCAATATGAATTTATAAATATATTTATATTTTATTGATAATTTGTTTCTTTTTTATTTAATCACGTATTATAGTATTATATATTAAATAAGGGGGCATATCCATAAATAATTTTGCTTCGGTTTCCTATTTCTAAAAATAATAAACTGAAAAAACCGTCTGCTTTCTATATCGACAAAACCGGTAAAATAAATCAGGCATTATAACTATAAATAATTATATGATAAATTTAACGAATATCGATAATAAAAACTCCCAAAATAAGAGATTGGTCATGATATTGGGAATGCATCGCAGCGGAACGAGCCTTATAACGCGTGGATTAAAAATTTTCGGGGTAGAACTGGGAAATAATCTTATGCCGCCGCAGGAATCCAATCCTAAAGGTTTTTATGAAGATTTAGACATAAATGCTTTGGATATGGAAATGCTTAAAGCCATTGAAATGGATTGGGACGACGTGGCGCCGATAGAAAAAACCCATATAGAAATTTTAAAAAATAAAGGATTCCTTTTGCGTGCGGCCGGCGTTATAACTGAAAAAATGCGCCATGCCGATATATTCGGCATTAAGGACCCGGCGGCATCAAAGTTGCTTCCTTTATGGAACGAGGCTTTCGAATACTTGGGCATCGACGTCAGTTATATTATTATTATACGTAATCCGCTTAGCATTGCCGATTCTTTAGAAAAAAGCTATCTTATGTGGCTTGTTCATATTATGCCGGCTTTGATAGAAACAATAGGAAAAAAGAGTTATCGTAGATTACGACAATCTTTTGGAATACACCGAAAATGAAATAAAAAATATCGCCGGACGGCTTAAGTTTCAAATCTCCCAAGAAAAATTCCGGGAATATAAAAATTCGTTTATCGATGTTTCGCTGAGACATTCGATATATAAGTATAAAGATATTTTATCCGACGGTTTTTGCCTTCCGTTAATAAAGGAAATTTATGACGGATTGTATGACGTCGCAAAAAATAAGACGGATATCGACGACGAAACGTTAAACGATAAATTGGCCGAGTGGAACAACGAATTGAACCGCTTCAAAATCTTCCTGTCCTATTTCGATAAAATTTCAGAAAAAGAAAAGAAAACGATTAAAAAATTCAATAATGATTTAAGCCGCATATATAATTATAAATCATGGCTCATCACAAAATCTTTAAGAATTTCCAATAAATATTTAAAAACCGCCATTAAAATCATAAAAAAATAAAAATTTACCTAAATCTGCGAAAAATTTTCACGCCGCAAACCGCATAATTTTTTTAGCCCCCCTACCGATTCAAATTTATAATATTTACTAATATTTATATAAATTAAATTATTAAAATTTAAAAACTTATGGTATTATTTTTATATCTAAAATCTAAAGGACGGCATATTTAAATGGACGCCAATGAAGACGACAGCTCAACCATAAATACTATTAAGATTAAAAAAACTGAGGTTATCGACAGTATAATAGACGATGTTTTCGTTAAAAAAAACGAGCTAGGAATCACGCTTTTTCCTTATAACCAGTTTTTTAAAACATATCTTATAGAAATAAAACCGAAATATTTAGTCATTGACAGCCTTATGCCGTTTTACGGAAATAAATTAGTACATAAAACCGATTATTTAAAAATAAATATAATGTCCGATAAGCAGTCGGTCGATAAGCATTTCCTGACGAAATACAAAGAAGAAATTTTTTCTGGAGGCGATTATAATTTTTTTGTTTATAAGCCTTTAGAAATCGTCCTTACCGAAAAAAGAAAAGTATTGAGGGTCGCAACTAATGCATCGAATACGGCTTATATTTATTCATCCTACAAAAAAATAGATTTTTCTTATTCTTTGCGCGATTTATCGTGGAACGGCATATCTTTCGATGCGGATATCGATATGAAACCTGACTCCATATTAAAAAATGCATTGATTAAGCTTTCCGGCAGGATAACGAACATGGATTTAAAAATCGTCCATTCGACCTATTTAAAAGGCAAATACCGCATAGGGTGCGAAATTTTAAAAATCTCGGATAAGGACAGGGACATTCTTATAAATTTTATACATACGATAGAAAGGCAAAATATTAATATAAATTGGTAGCAATAAATATGCCGCCGTTTTTCAAGCGCCGCTTCTTTCGTTTATTAACCCGGTTATCCTTTCTAACTCGTCAGCGGAATAAAATTCTATCTCGATTCTGCCGCTTATTTGGTTTCCCTTGCTTTTATAATCAATTTTAACCCGCGTCTGAAGTTTTTCAAATAATTCGTTTTCATAGCTTTTAACCTCGGAAGACAGCGATAAATCTTTTTTGGCGAGTTTATGTTTCTGCTTTTTTATTTTAAAAGATTTGGCCGCTATTTCGGTTTCTCTTACGTTTAAATTTTCGCCGGAAATTTTATGCAAAAGCATCCCCGCTTCGTCGTCGGAAAGGCCTATTAGGTTTCTTGCGTGAGAAGGAGTAATTTTTCCGTAAATAAGTTCTTTTTTAATTTCGTCCGGTAAAGAAAGAAGCCTCAGCATATTTGTAATAGTCGCCCTGTCTTTGCCGACTTTGGCCGACAATTCTTCGTGAGTTAATTTATATTCCTCTATGAGCCTAAGATAGCAGTTTGCTTCTTCTATAACGTTTAGGTCCTGCCTCTGTATATTTTCTATAAGCGCAATCTCCAAGGCCGAAACGCCCGAAATATCTTTAATTATCGCCGGAATTTTTTTAAAATTCAACTCTCTTGCCGCCCTATATCTTCTTTCGCCGGCGATTAAATCGTATTCGCCGACTTTTTTAGACTTAGCCGCTATTAACGGCTGAATTATACCGTTTTCCTTAATAGAATTTTTTAATTCGGCGAGTTTGCCTTCGTCAAAATACCGCCGGGGCTGATATATGCCGGTATTTATTTTATCGATTTCTATTTCAAAAACGGAAAACTCGCCGTCCAAGCCGGCGCGTCCTTCGTTTTGAATATAAGCATCTTCCAAAAGGGCTCCCAGCCCTCTTCCCAATACGTTTTTTTTAACGTTTTTTTCTTTTTTTTCCATATTTAATCCTTTCACGCAATCTTAGACAAAAACTCCTTCGTCAATTCAAGATAATAAACCGCGCCTTTAGAATTTACATCGTATAAAATTATAGGCTTACCGAAACTGGAACTTTCAGGAAGTTTAACGTTTCTAGGGATAACGTTTTCGTAAATTTTTTGTCCGAAGTATTTTTTTACTTCACCGACTATCTGATTGGTAAGGTTTGACCTTCCGTCGAACATGGTAAATAAAACGCCTTCTATATGAAGAGTCTTGTTAAGCCTTTGATTTACGAGTTTAACCGTCTGCATTAGCCTCGATATTCCTTCTAATGAATAATATTCGCATTGCATAGGGATTAAAATGCTGTCTGATGCAGTCAAAGCGTTTATGGTCAGGAGGCCGAGCGAAGGGGGCGTATCAATAAAAATATAATCGTAATCGTCTTTAATTTTATCTATTATATTCTTTTTAAGAAAATATTCCCTGTCCGGCATGTTTACAAGCTCAACCTCTATACCGGCTAGGTCCGACGTCGCCGGTATCATATAAAGATTTTTCATCTGCGTCGGATATACGGCTTTAAAAACATTTGACCCGTCTATCAGGCATTCGTAAACGGTAGGATTTGGTTTTTCTATGGCTATATTTAACCCGCTCGTAGCATTGGCCTGCGGGTCCGCGTCTATTAAAAGAACTTTTTTTTCGTATGCGGAAAGGCACGCGGCAATGTTAACCGCGGTCGTGGTTTTACCAACCCCGCCTTTTTGATTTGAAATACAGATTACTTTCGCCATTTACGCTAAAGCCGTTAGAATTATTTTAATAAAATTTATAAATTTAATTATATCATTAATTAAATTTATAAATCAAAATTATAATTATGTAAAGATAATTTTTATGATTTATTATTGACTTTTTTCGGCTGCGGCAATAATTTAATAAAATCTTTGCAACTTAATATTTTGATTCCGTAAAAGCAAAAAAATAGCGAATTTTAAAACGGAAAACTCGCGGCTTTAAAAATGCGGATTTAAATCGGTAAATGTTTCACGTGAAACATTATTTTTATTCCCAAAATTGCCGGTAGAAATCTGTAAAATTGCTTCAATATATTATAGGCGCATAGGCGCTGTATTCCCGCTTACCCATGAATGTCGCCCGCTGAGCGGAAATTTAATTCCGCGTTCGCTATTCCCGCATAGGCCGATATGTTTTAAGGCCGCCTATATTCGGACGGCTCATCCGAAAAAGAAATTTTCTACCTTCAATTTCGGGTTTATTCTTCTGTCTTTTGTTTATTTAAAAAATATAAATAAAAAGATTTCATAGATTGGATAACATAAAACTGCTCACGCAAAGAATAATGTTTAAAATGCGCGGTTAATTTATTTTCCTTTATCCGCTTCTTTAAGTCCGCCGCGGATTTGCCTTTGAACTTCGTATAGCCTTTCCCGATAAACTCTTTTACATGGGCATCGCTTACGCCGAGCTGCGGCAACCCTATCGATACGTTTGCCAACGAAGTTATGGCGTTGGAGATTAAGGTAAACGCGCTAGAATTATTAATGACCTCTATTGCGTCAAAATCCAAATATGTTAAAAGTTTTCTTAACGGTTTATGCCCTTTTTCCGCATAGGATACAAAATAGAAAGGGTGGGGAGCGATTGCAAGCCCTCCCTGAGCGTGAATCTCTTCGATAGTAGCGGCTGCCGTTTTCCCCGGAATAATCTTTTTCTCTAAAAAAAGTCCGATAACATGGCCGTTTTTCGTGGAAATTTCTTCGCCTATTATAACTTCCACATCGAGAAAGCTATTCCTTAACGCATATTCTTTTGCTTTAAACGCTCCTTTAATACGGTTATGGTCGGTTATAGCTATTATCTGAAGTTTTCCGGCGGCAAATTTGACGATGTCCTCCGGAGAGCTTGTTCCGTCGCTGTAACTTGAATGAATGTGAGTATCCGCTTTTGAATATAACATCTGTTTTAATTAAAATAATCTTTACTCTTCATGGTTAATTATTTATAATTATTATATTCTACCATTTCAATGTTACGGCATTATTACATTAATGTTAAATTTTTATTACCGCAAAGAAAACGGCAACACCGCAAAGCAGGAAAAACCGGTATAGCGAATATCGGAATAGGAATTAATTAAATATGGAGACATTAAAATTTTACGGAGAAAGAAGATTATATTTTTATATAAAAATATAATAATAAATTATGATAGTGCTGACTTTTTCATGCCCCGATAGAAAGGGAATTGTGGCATCGGTTTCAAGATTGCTTTTCGAAAACAATGCCAATATAATCGAATCAAATCAGTATTCGACTAATTCTTCTACTAATCCGCATTTTTTTATGCGGATTGTTTTTGAAATGGAAAATCCTGCAGGATTTCAATCAATAAATCAAAGATTGGCCGATTTTGCGTTTATTTTTAATGCCGGTTTTAAAATGACCGATATTTCCGTGAAAAAAAACGCCGCGGTATTTGTTTCGAAAGAAGACCACTGCCTTTATGAACTGCTCTGGCAAAAAAGCTCCGGCGATTTATCGTTAAACATACCGTGCATAATATCTAATCATGAAATTTTATCGACTGTGGCAAAATCATACGATATTCCGTTTATTTATATACAGCATCACCAAAATTCCTATAAACACGAAGACGCTATATTAAAAGAATTTCAAAAATTCAACGTCGAAATAGATTTTATAATACTGGCAAAATATATGCGGATTTTATCCGATAATTTCATTAACGCCTTCGGCAAGAAAATTATCAATATACATCATTCTTTTTTGCCTTCTTTTCCGGGAGCAAAACCATATTTGCAAGCTTACAGAAAGGGGGTCAAGATAATCGGCGCAACGGCGCATTTCGTAAGCGAAAAGCTAGACGACGGCCCTATTATAGAACAGGATATTATAAGAATAAATCACGGGGACGACGTAAACGAAATAAAAAGAAAAGGTAAAATAGCCGAAAAATTGGTTTTGGTAAAAGCCGTCAAACTTTTTACGGAAGACAGAATAATAGAGCACGATAATAAAACAATAATCTTCGAATGATTTAAAGGCTTTAAACGGATAATCTGCCTATAACTCTTTTTTTCCCTAAAAATTTAATTATTTTCAATATAGACGGGCCGTCTTGCTTGCCGGTTATAAGCAGCCTTAAGGTTTCATAGCATTCTTTAACCGTTTTATTGTATTTGGAGGAGGTTTCCTTTATTATATTTCTAACCTCATTTTCGTTAAGATTATCTATATTTTCAAAGCCGTTTAACAATGAGGATTTTAATTCGCCGTCATAATCAGTTTGGTTCAATTTTATTTCATGTTCGTCAAAAAAAATATCTATTTCCTGTAATATTTCTTTTACGGTTTTAAATTCGTTTTTTAAAAAATCGACTATTTCCGAACATAAAATTTCCCCGTATTCTTTTTTAAGCTTCGTTAAAAAAAACTCTCCATGAAATTTTTCATTTATTATACTTATAAGTTCGGGGGCTGATAAGCAGCTCAGCCATTTTTCATTTATAAACCTCAATTTATCTTCGTTAAATATTGCGCTTGAACCCTTTGCCTTTTTTAAATCGAAAAGGGACGCCATTTCTGATATGCTGGAAAATATTTCTTTTTCGAATGTATTTTTTTCGCCGTTTTTATAACCGCGTACCGTAAAAGTATTGCCTGTAACTGCAAGATAATTCAAAACAGCCTCGGGAAGATATCCTTCCTCTATATAATATTCGATATTGGACTCCATGTCCCTTTTTGACATAATCTTTCCGTCTTTGCCGTACAACAGCGAAATATGTGCAAAAACAGGAGGTTCTTTGCCTAATGCTTTAAGTATAAGTATCTGCTTCGGGGAGTTGCTTATGTGGTCTTCGCCTCTTATTATATGTGAAATCCCCATATCTTCGTCGTCTATAATTGAAGCAAAATTATAAGCAAATCTATCATCCTCCGTTTTTAAAATAAAATCTCCTATAAGTTTTGGATTAAAAGAAAGGCGGCCGTGGACCGCGTCGTTAAAATCTATAGCGTTAAAATCATAATTTTTTTTCAAAACCTCGGCTATGTTTAAACGGACGGAAGGCCTCAGGCCTTTCTCCGCAAAAAAAATGCCGAGATTTTTTTTCTCTGCGGATGAAATGCTTAAGCATCTTCCGTCGTAAATATATGGTTTTTTAGATTTTATAGCAAGTTCTTTGGATTTTAAAATATCTTCCTGCGTACAAAAACATTCGTAGGCTAAACCGTTCTCCATTAAGACGTTAAGGTAATTTTCATATATTGCCCCCCTTTCGGATTGCCTGTAAAACTCGTCCCATTTAATCCCTGTCCATTCCAAATCTTTTATGATGGAATCTTCATATTCTTTTTTGCTTCTAATTTTATCGGTATCGTCTATTCTTAATATGAATTTGCCTTTATTTTGCAAAGCGAAAAGATAGTTAAATAAAGCCGTCCTGACTCCTCCTATATGGAGTTTTCCGGTGGGGCTGGGTGCAAAACGAACACGCACTTTATCTAACGAATTTTCTCCCATTATAATTTCCCCTTTTATTAATAAATTTATTATAATCGTAATTATATATAATTTAATAGGATAACATAAAAAAAACAGTCAATTCAATTAAATCATTTTTTAAAAATAAATTGGAAAACAAAATTTCTAAAGAAATATTTGTCGGCAAAATCCGCAAATATTTAAATAATTTTGAAATATTTTCCGGGGACGGAAAATTCGGCGACGAAACTTTGGGAAAATTTTATACTTTATATGCCGAGCTGTTAGAATGGAATAAAAAAATTAATATAACAAGGATTACGGACGAAAATGAATTTATTAAAAAACATATAGTCGATAGCGCATTTTTATTAAAAATCCTCGATGAAAATAGCAAATCAGTAATGGATATCGGTTCGGGGGCGGGATTCCCGGGAATTATTCTCAATATATTCAATCCTTCTTTAAATATTATTTCGGTAGAATCGATATTTAAAAAATGCAATTTTCAAAAAAGCGTAACCAGAAAACTTAATCTTTATAATTTCTGCTGTTTAAATTTAAACGCATTTTTATATAACGATTTTAATAACATAGACGCTATAACTACAAGGGCGGCTTTTAACGTAAAAGAACTCACGCGCTTCATAGAAAGCATAAATTTAACGAAAAGCGCAAACCTATATTTATTTTTATCTAAAATTAGCGAGGCGGAAGAAATAAAAAACTTTGGATATACGACCAAAAAAGTTTCCATAGACAAGATTTTGTTTTATAAAACCGATTATGACGCCGATAATAACAGCGGCTCCAGGCTTATAGCAAAATTTAGAACTTCTCCCGTTTTCTCGCCTTAAACGTTTTTACAACTTTATCCTTTTATCCTTGTCGTATATATAAATAGCATTTTCTGCTTCGTCTTTTGCGCGGTCGTGCGAACCGTCGCAATATGGAAAACTGGACGAAAGACCGCATGCGCAAAGATATATAGGAAATTTTGCGTCTTTTTCTTCAATCGCGACCGGTAATTTTTTTTCATGCTTTACAATTCTTGCCATAATGCCTCCAGAATAAATTTAAATTGGGTTATTTTTTATTGCATTTTTATGTATATAAACATAATAAATTTTTTAATATATACTGTCAAGTAAGAGTTATTCTTATGTCATTTAAAGCTTTTTGATGACAGCTACCGCAGGTATGTCCAGCCTTAAACCTCGGGTAAACGGAAGTGCCGCTTAGAATAATAAATTTATTATCATGTTATCATATTGTTAGGCGCATATACAATTTAAAAATAAAATATGATATAATGCGTGAAATAATTTGGATAAATATAATATCTAACTTTAATAGAGGCGGCTGATTATGATAATAGTTACCGGCGGGGCCGGATTCATAGGGTCTAATATCGTGGAAGCTCTAAACAAAAAAGGAGAAACTAATATTCTGGTCGTGGATAATCTTACCGACGGCAGAAAAATGCGCAACCTTGCCGACCTTGATATTTTAGACTATATGGATAAAGACGATTTTATTGCAAATATCAAAACTGGATACGACTTCGGCGACGTAAAAGCAATTTTTCACGAGGGCGCATGTTCTTCGACGACCGAATGGGACGGAAGATTTATAATGAAAAATAATTTTGAATACTCAAAAGAACTGTTGACATGGTGCCAGAAAAAAGGGGTGCAATATTTATACGCTTCGTCTGCTTCCGTTTACGGCAGCGGTAAAAATGGATTTACGGAAGACAGAAAATGCGAACATCCGATAAACATGTATGCATATTCCAAGTTTCAATTTGACCGGTATATCAGGAGCATTATAGGCAGAACAAAATATCAGATTGCGGGCTTCAGATATTTTAACGTTTACGGACCTAGGGAAACTCATAAAAAAAATATGTCGAGCGTTGCATTCCATTTTAATAATCAGATACTTTTAAGCGGAAAGGCAAAGCTTTTCGAGGGAACCGACGGTTATGGAAATGGCGAACAAAGCCGTGATTTTATTTATGTTGAAGATTGCGCCGACGTAAATCTATGGTTTTTAGAAAACCCCGAAAAATTAGGAATATTTAATCTTGGGACCGGAAAAGCGCGTTCATTTAACGATGTCGCGAATGCCGTGATAAAATGGCACGGTTTCGGAAATATAGAATATATTCCTTTTCCGGATAATCTTAAAGGCGCTTATCAAAGTTTTACGGAAGCAGACATTACCGCCTTGCGTAATGCGGGATACAATAAAAAATTTTTTTCTATCGAAGAAGGGGTCGAAAAATATCTGAACTGGTTAAATGGCGGCGTTAAAAACCGTTTATTGCGCTAATATTTATCATTTTATTTCCATTTATGTTTCACGTGAAACATAAATTTATTTTAATATTCAGGAGGCGGGCTATGATATTCGGATTCGGAATAATGTTCATGTTTTTGTTTTGGATTGCTTCTATAGTATTGTGGATTAGCGCGCTTATCGATATTCTCAAAAGCGATTTCAGGGGCGGCTCGGATAAGATTGTATGGCTTTTGGTCGTGGTTTTTCTACCGCTTTTAGGGGCAGCATTGTATTTCATTATCGGAAAAAATCAAAAAATTGATAGGCAGGCCGAAAGCATCAACCGGAACAACCCTAAATAAACCTTAGATATATGCTATTTTCTAGTTAAATTATTTAATATATCTAAATCTGCCTTATGTTCTTTATCGCCCCCCGGGGTTTCTACGATTAAGGGAATGCCTTTAAGCCTTATATCGTTTACTATAAATCCGAAAGCATCTCTGCCGATGTACCCCTTGTCTATTGATGCATGCCTGTCTACCTTAGAACCGAGCGGCCGAAGAGAATCGTTAATGTGCATAGCTTTAAGTCTGCCTAAACCTACAGTATCATTAAAATTTTCCATAAATCCGTTATATTTATTGAAGGTTCTTATGTCATATCCGGCCGCAAAAATATGGCATGTGTCTATACAAACTCCGAGCCTTTCGCCGCTCTCCGTTAATTCAATTATTTTTGCTAAGTGTTCCGGCTTATATCCAATTTGATTTCCTTGTCCTGCGGTAGTTTCAAGAACTAAAAATACATCTTTATATCCCGCGGTTTGTTTTATAATGTAGCTTAGGCTTAACGCAATTTGCCTTATTGTTTCCGCTTCCGTTAAATATTTATTCGACCCCGGATGAAATATTAAATATTTTATGCCTAGTAAACTGCATCTTTTAATTTCGTTTATAAACTCGTCGGTGGATTTCTTAACAATCGTTTCATCCGTGCTGCCTATATTGGCCAAATAAGAAAGATGCGCCGCAACAATCAGGTTATTGTCGATTACGCATTTTTTGAAACAAGACGCTTCGATAAAATCAGGGTCTTCTCCCGACCACCGAAGCTGATTTTTTGTAAATATCTGCACGGCTTTAGAACCGGTATTTCTTGCGTGCCCGCAAACATTTTCTAATCCTCCGGCAGTTGAAACATGTGCCCCTAATAAAATTTCCATAATTAAATCCAATATAATTTAATATTTTATTATACCGCAAACTTATTACTAAAAGTTATATAAATTTATGCTATAATGTTAATTATAAGCAACGAAAAATATTTTTTATATAAAATTTAACATTTTAAAAACTGGAGGGTTTTATGAAAGGAAACGAAGGGATTCTTAAAAGGCTAAATTTAAGATTGGCTGAAGAATTAACTGCTATCAATCAATATATGGTTCATTCAGAAATGTGCGATAATTGGGGATATAGCGAACTGCATAAGGAAATAGAAAAAAGAGCTATCGATGAAATGAAACATGCCGAAAAACTAATAGGCAGGATATTGTTTCTCGAAGGCATACCCGTAGTTTCCAACTACAATAAAATGCATATAGGTTCGACCGTAGAATTAATGCATAAAAATGACAGAAAAGCTGAAGAAGATGCAATTAAAGCCTACAACGAAGATATAAAGTTTGCATCTGAAATTAAAGACAACGGAACAAAAGATTTAATCCAATCTATATTAGACGACGAAGAATCCCATATAGATAAGCTTGAAGAATATTTAGACCAGATTGAACAAATGGGGCTTCAAATTTATCTTTCTACATATAGGAAATAAAATATAGAGAAAAACAGCCTCTAAATATTATTGCAAAAACGGCTATGTTCCTTAAGCTTTTTTAGCAACATAGCCGTTTTGTTTTTTTAATTAATATTGATATTGGATTTTCTGTTCCAGATTCGATAAAAATTTTTTATCGCAGCTTTTATTTCTTTTCCGTCGGTAATATATGTCGCATTATTATCCTGATTTTCCCGCTGCCCGCATTCATGGCGGTAACAGGATGCACCTTCGGCTGACGGAGACCAGTTTGCAGAACCTTCCCTGAAAACAATGCCGGGAATTATGAAAATCTTATCATGCATAATATTCCAAAAACCTCTGTCCCTTTTTGCCTTTATATAAATGTTGCCCGCATTTTTCAGCATATAAGTCCTGTCCGTATCATCCCCTATCTGCTTATTGTCCCTGTAAATATAAATTTTCACTCCTCTGCGTGCAAGGCGCAGGAGCTCTTCGGCAATTTTATAATCCGTAAAAGAATACATGGCTATATAAAGTTTTTTTACTTTCAATGATTTATTTAGCCATTCGATATCCGTATATTGAAGATTTGTCCGGGGCGAAAAGTAGGTCTTGGTTCGGGCATAGACCGGCGCCGTTATAAACGACGAAGTAAATAAAATAAACATTAATATAAATTTACACATAATCCGTTTACCTTTATTTTATAAATTATAATCTAATTCCGCGACCCGAAATTGTAGAAAATACGCGCGCTGAAAATTCTCTGCCATACTATGTAGTTTTAAAATTATATCATAATGTGGTAAACTTTTATTATATATATTAAAAACTCCCGCTCACGCAAAGTTATAAGCGCATATAAAGATTATGCGGTAGGTAATATGCTAATATGGATACCATAGAAAAACTTAAGGTGCTTTCTGAAGATTCCCGTTACGATATGGCATGCGCCTGCGGTTCAATCGATGAAAGCCGCAGAAAAAGAGGAATGGATGGAAAATGGCTTTACCCTGTTACCCTTCCTAACGGGGGATATTCCATGCTTTTAAAAACGCTTCTTTCAAATTCGTGTTCAAACGACTGTAAATATTGCCCTATCCGCTCCGATGCCGATATAAGAAGATGCACTCTTAAACCTGAAGAAACCGCAAACATATTTATGGATTACGTTAATAAGAAAAAAGTGTTCGGGCTTTTTTTAAGTTCTGGGGTAATAAATAATCCCGATTACACGATGGACAGGATTAACGCCGTTTCCCGTTTGCTAAGGTATAAGCATAGCTATAAAGGATATATTCATTTAAAAATCATTCCCGGCGCATCCGACGCGGCTATTGAAGAATCCTTCGGACTTGCGAGCGCCGTATCTTTAAATATAGAGACTCCGGGCAAGGAAAGATTCGATTTGCTTTCAGATAAAAAAAATTATATAAACGACATAATACGCCCCCTAAAGCTTATCGGCAGATTAACGTCTAAGGGCGGTCGGTTTCCGAGGGTGAAATCCACGACGCAGTTTATAGTCGGCGCTTCAAACGAAACAGATTTTGAAATAGTTAAATATATGTTGGGGCTTTATAAAAAACTTAATTTTCAAAGGGTATATTTCTCGGCATATCAAAAAGGCCTCGGCCACTGTTCTATTCCGGGAGAGCAAAACAGGGAATCTACGCCGGAACGAATCTTTATGCGCGAACACCGCCTTTATCAGGTCGATTATCTTATTAGAAAATATGGGTTCTCCGGAGACGATATTATTTTAGACAAATCCGGCAACCTGGAGCTTGATAGTGACCCTAAAGAAATATGGGCAGAACATCATCCCGAGTTTTACCCAGTGAGGATTAACAAGGCCGGCAAAGAAGCATTGCTAAGAGTTCCGGGGCTTGGGCCTGCGACGGCGGATATAATACTTAAATCGCGTATTTACGGAAAAATAAAGCGGCTAGAGGACATAGGACTAAAAGGCAAGAGATTGGAAAATGTAAAAAAATATGCCATTATGGAATAAAAAGGCATATATAAATTAATTTATAGAAGGAGGACGCTATGCAGTACACAAGGCTGGGGAAAACCGGGCTTAAAGTTTCGAGGCTGTGCCTTGGAACGATGACGTTCGGTTTTAAATTCAGAAACATCGGCGCCGTAGGACAGGATGACGCAAATCTTATGGTAAAAAGAGCGTTCAACGTCGGAATCAATTTTTTCGATACAGCGGATATGTATTCATTCGGTCAATCCGAAGAAATTCTTGGCGTCGCTTTAAAAGAGTTAAAAATCCCGAGAGAGAAATTCATCGTCGCCACAAAGGTCCGTTCTCCTTTAAGCGAAGAAGCGATGAGCGGGACGGGCGATTTCAATAATTCAGGACTTTCTAGAAAGCACATCATGGAAGCCTGCGACAACAGCTTAAAAAGATTAAAAACGGATTACATTGACCTATATCAGGTGCACGGCTGGGACGATACCTGCGAAATGGAAGAAACGCTGGAAGCATTAAACGACCTCAAAAGGCAGGGCAAAGTTTTATATATAGGCGTTTCCAACTGGAGCGCAAGGCATATAATGAAAGCGCTATATTTAACAAAGGCGAAAGAATCGGCCGGTTTTGTTTCTCTTCAAGCATATTATTCTTTGGCGGC
>JAJYJI010000014.1 GCA_021789605.1 bacterium | reverse complement strand
CTTGATGCTGTAACTACTACATTTTCATCCGCAAAGGCGGTGGAATTAAATTCAAAAACACAATATAAAGTGAATAAAGTTACTATATTTAAAAAGAAAATTATAAATACATAACCGACGGGTTTTTCCCCGTCGTTCATTATTTTCCTAGTCGTATTATCTATCGCGGCAATATGGTCCGCGTCTAAAGCGTGCTTTAAACCGAAGAAAAAGGCGAGCGCGCCGAGGCTCAGCATAGTAGGAAACACTCTGGACCTGTCGATTAAGATGACTACCGAAATTAACAGATAGGAAATTAATAAAGCGTAAAGAAGAATGACTCTCTGTTTAAAACTGAAAGAATAAAAAAGGCGTGAAAACATAATTAGACCTCCCGCTAATTAAATTAAAATATTATCTAAAAGCAGGTCTTCCGGCTTAAACATTAGAACATTCCGCCTTCCCGGCAAATATAGACCTTGCCAGTGGCATATCGGAATATTCTTAATAACGGCTTATAATAAAAAGCCCGTTATAAGTTATCACGGCTGCGGGTACAGTACAGGATTTACACCTGTTTCCCTAAACTTTTAAGATAAAGTTCGGTTAATGTTAATATTTATTTACAAAGAACTGTTTATTAAAAGATTATCATGTATAAATAATTAGTGTCAAGGATTTTTTATGCAACATAGATAATTTTGCGGTTATTTTATCCTTTTTTAATCGGACTTACCATCAACAGCTTTCTTAAAGTCTCCTAAAATATATACTGCTTAGGAAATTCCTTTTATAACCACGACTGGCAATCGTCAAATTTGTTTTACTTTATCTACTTCCGCCATACATCGTTAACCGCCTTTTTCAGCGTACTTGGTACTAAATGACTATACCTTTTTGTCATCTGCGTAGTTTTATGTCCGAGAAGTTCACCTGTAATATAAAGCGACGTTCCGTTCATAACCATTTTGCTTGCGAAGACGTGGCGCAAGTCGTGGATGCGTAAGTCTTTTAATCCGGCATTACGACAGGCTGTATGAAAAGACTTTTTAAAATCGGTTATTTTTTTACCTGTTTTATCGCAAAAAACGTGTTCCGATTTTTTATCTATATTGCTTAATAGTTCTTTTAACGGTTTAGACGCTGGAATATATCTGTCGTACTTTGTTTTTGTACCTTTAATAGCGATGATATCGTTCTGTAAATCCACATCATCCCACTTTAAATTCAACGCTTCGCCTTTGCGGCAACCTGTATAAATTAAAAATGTAATGATGTCTCTCGTAAGTTTATTTGTAGCGCCGTTTATTAACTTCTTTATGTCACCGTCGGATAAAGTCTTAAGCCTTTTAAGTTCATTAAGTTTTTTTATTTTAGCCGCGGGATTTTTCTCGGCATATCCTCTTTCTATACAAAAATTAAAGAAGTTAGAAATTATTATAATTTCATAATTAGCCGACCTAAAATTTATCTCAGATTCTTTTTTGTTTTTATTTTTTTCTAAAGATATCAGTTCTAATTTTCTTTCAATTTGATAATTTTTAATGTCAAGCGGCATTATTGAGGTTAATATTTTGTTTTTAAAAAATGGAAGAAAATGTTTTGCGGCAATAATTTTACGCTCTATGGCTTTTTCGGAATTCCCGTTATTTTTCAAATAATTTTCCCAAGCAGTTTCAAATAAAAGATTTTTATTTTGGTTCGTAGGAAGGCTATGCTCTCTTTTAATTATGTCGTTTTTAACTGATATTTCAATCTGTTCGGCAAGTTTTTTATCGGTTGTTCGACAACTTTTCCGGTATCTTTTTCCTTCGTAAACGAAGTCATAAAAGTAATATTTGCCGTTTTTTACGATTGACATTGCATATCTCCATATTTTACATGCATTTTAAGCATATGAAGATATTATATCACCTATGTGAAAATCTCGCCATAAAAAAGACAAAAATGGGTAAAAAATGGTATTATTTGATTAAATATGATAAGTGCTTGAAACAGAAAAACCTTATTAAATATGCGGTTTTAAGTGGGGTGGATGACAGGTTTTGAACCTGCGACCACCGGAGTCACAATCCGGGGCTCTACCAGCTGAGCTACATCCACCGTGTAGGGAATATCTTGGTTATTATTTTATCAGATTTTCGATTAAATTAAAATATATTTTTAAATTCCTGTTTAAATTCCGGCTAAAACAACGCGTCTATGCCCAACGTTTTTCCCGAATCCGTAAATATAATAACTAATTCGCATACTATAAACGTAAGATTAATACCTAATTCAGACGGACTTATCCAGTACATGGCGAACAGATAGTTCAAATTTAAAAATATAGCGGTAAAAGCGGCGATTCTGGTAATAAAGCCCGCCGTTAAAAAAATGCCGGCGAACAATTCTCCCATAACTATTAAGATAGCAAACAAAAATGCGTTCGGAACGGCGACGCGGCTAAGAAATATGCCGTAAAACCACAAAGGGTCATGATTTGCGTAATATGCAAGTTTATTATGAAGTCCTGCAAAAAAAGCGGGGTTTAACTTAAAATGCGCCGCATAAAGAAAAAACAATCCTATGTATATCCGTAAAAAAGCATTCCAGATATTAGAATTTTTACCCGCCATTTTAATATTCGACTTTTCGCCTGTTTTAGATATTTTTATTTTTTATTATCGATTAATGCCATTATATTATAAAATAACAAAAATGACATTAATAAAATTTATGCTAAAATTTATCAGGCCTGCTATCTCGATAAATTATAAATTATAATTTTTTTATGATATAATTTTTAAGTGGATAAAATATTTGTAGTTCACGAACATCACGCAAGCCATCTTCACTGGGATTTAAGAATCGAAGAAAACGGCATCCTAAGTTCTTTTGCCCTGCCCAAGGAACCTTCGTTGGAACGCGGGAAAAAGAACCTTGCGATAAAAGTCGAAGACCATCCGCTTTCTTATGCAGGCTTTGAAGGAATTATACCGGAAGGACATTACGGAGCGGGAGAAGTAAAAATCTGGGACAGCGGGAAATACAGCCTTATAAAAAAAGATAAATCAAAATATATATTGGATTTCAAGGGTAAAAAATTATCGGGAGAATACACATTATTAAAATTTGCCAAAGCCGGAGAAAACGACTGGCTGTTTTTTAAAAATAATTAAAATAATAAGGAATAGCTGAAATAAATAGGGGGTTAATGCTATGAATATCGATGTTGTCGTATCTAAAAGCGGCGAATTTAGAAAAATGCTGTCTTACGGTCAAAGTCCATGGTTAGATAATATTTCGCGGTGCATGCTAGATTCCGGCGACCTTTTAAAGTTAGTTCAAAACGGTATTATAACCGGGATAACGTCGAATCCTTCCATATTCGAAAAAGCTATAAATTCCGGAAAATGCGGATATCCGGAAAAAATTAAAAAACTTTCCGAAAAAAAATTAACACCTTTTGAAATATACGATGCTATTACAACAGAGGACATAAAATCTGCCGCCCAGATTCTTAAACCCGTTTACGAAAAATCGGGCGGCAGCGATGGTTTCGTAAGCATCGAGGTTTCCCCCGACATAGCTACGGATGCCGAAACATCTACAAATGAAGCTCTCAGAATTTTTTCCCTTATAAATGAGAAAAACGTGCTGATTAAAATACCCGCAACTAAAGAAGGTTTAGAGGTCATTCCTATACTTATATCGAAAGGCATAAATGTTAATATTACGCTAATGTTTTCTTTAAATCATTACGTTGCGGTTGCCGATGCATATATTAGAGGGATAAAATCGGCTTTGGCAAACGGATTCAATTTATCGGGGATAAATTCGGTCGCAAGCATTTTTATAAGCCGCGTCGATACCCTCGTAGATAAATTATTGAACGATTTAATAACAGCCGCGGCAGACCATCCCGCAAAAAAAGAAAAACTTACGAATTTACTGGGTAAAGCAGGCGTAGCGAATTCCAAAATAATTTTCAATAAATTTAACGGAATTTTCGGCGGCGCGGGATTTAGCGCCTTAAAATCTAAAGGGGCAAATATACAGCGCCTTTTATTCGCCAGCACAAGCACAAAAAATCCTGCATATTACGATTTAAAATACGTAGAGCCGTTTATAGGAAAAAACACTATAAACACCCTTCCGGACGAAACCATCGAGCATATCGCCGACCACGGAAAAATACTCCCCGACACCGCGGCTGAAGAATTTGACGAATCTCTTAGAATAATAAAAGAACTGTCGGGATTCGGAATAGATTTAAACGGAGTTGGAGAAAAACTCCAGATTGACGGAGTTAAATCTTTTGAAGACGCTTATGAAAAACTTCTTAATTCTATCAAAAATATTTCAAATATCGTATAATATTTTGGTTTAAATTAAAAAATATATATTAATTTTTTGGAGGCGGGAGGCGTTTGATATTATGAGCATTAAAAAGGGGTTTGACAGAGAAAGCCTTACTAACGAAGAAATTGATTTTTTATCGGATTTTGCTAGAAAATGCAGAGGAGATATTTTAAGGATGACTACTTTGGCGGCTTCGGGACACCCGGGCGGCTCTATGTCCTCTATCGACATATATGCGGTTCTATACGGTTTTTGCAATGTTTTTTCAAACGACCCCTTTAGGAAAGACAGGGACAGAATAGTTATAAGCCACGGCCATACCACGCCCGGAGTATATTCGGCTCTTGGAAATTACGGCTTTTTTGACACGGAAGATGCTATCCTGCATTTTAGGACTGCGGGTTCCCATTTCGAGGGACACGTCGAAAAAACGGTGCCGGGAGTCGAATGGAATACGGGCAATCTCGGACAGGGGCTTTCCGCCGCCTGCGGATTCTCCTTAAATTCCCGTCTAAATGCTTTAAATTATAATGTTTACTGCGTTATGGGCGACGGCGAACAAACAAAAGGCCAGATTGGAGAAGCTAGAAGATTTGCGGTAAAATACAAATTAAATAACCTTACGGTCATAGTGGATAAGAACGGACTTCAAATCGGCGGAAAAACTTCGGAAGTTATGCCCGACAACATTAAAGATAACTTTAAAGCCGACGGGTTTGCTGAAATAGAAATTAACGGACATGATTTCAATGAAATTTATGGAGCGATAAAGAAAGCCCATTCCATTGATTCACCCGTAGTAATTATTGCAAATACTGTAATGGGTAAAGGCGTATCTTTTATGGAAAATCAGGCTAAATATCACGGGGCGGCTTTAAATGTCGAAGACTGTAAAAAGGGATTGGCAGAATTGAAAGAACGCGACAATCTGGATGAACTTATTAATAAAAAAAATTTAAAACAGCCTTTAAAGCCCTTACCCGAAAGAAAAGATAATTTATTCATATTAGAGCGGGATAATAAGCATATATCCTATAACAGGGAAAAAAATACAGATAACAGGTCTGCATTCGGAAATGCCCTTTACGATATGGCAAAAAATTATAAAGATAAATACAACATCCAAAATATACCTTTTGCGGTGTTCGACTGCGACCTTGAAGGCTCCGTTAAAACCGGTGCGTTCAGAAAGGCCTTTCCGGACAACTTTTTTGAATCCGGGATTCAGGAACATAATACGGCCGTCATTTCCGGCGCATTATCGACTGAAAATATACTTACTTTTTTTGCCGATTTCGGCGTTTTCGGCGTAGACGAGGTTTATAACCAGCAAAGATTGAACGATATAAACGCCTCGAATCTAAAAGTAGTCTGCACGCATTGTGGAATAGACGTCGGAGAAGACGGAAAAACCCACCAGTGCATCGATTACTTCGCGCTTCTTAACTCCACTTTTGGGTTTAAGGTTATTTTGCCAGCGGACCCTAACCAGACCGACAGGGCAACCCGCTATATAGCATCCAGCAAGGGAAATTTCGGACTTATAATGGGCAGGTCTATCATCCCCGTCATACTTGACGAAAACGGAAATCCCTTCTTTGGCGAAGGCTATGAATTCAAATACGGTAAAATGGATATAATACGGAATGGAAAAGACGTTGCCGTTATATCCGCCGGCAATATGCTCCCGCACGCGCTAAAAGGATGCGATATGCTTAAGGAAGACGGTATAAATCCTATGCTCTTAAATGTTTCCTGCCCAAGCGACATAGACACGGAAGACCTTCGCCTTGCCGCAAAAACTGGTTTCATAGTTACGATAGAAGACCACAACGTAAAAACCGGGGTCGGAACGGCAATAGGTTCTATGCTTGCCGAAAACGGGATAACCGTAAAATTCAAAAAAATGGGCGCAAAATTCTACAACACTTCAGGAAAACCTGAAGACTTATACGGGCTGGCAGGCTTATCGCCGCAGGATTTATACACTCTAGTTAAAAAAGAAATTTAATAATTTGATTATAAATTATTAAATAGAAGCCGTTCCGGAAAGCAACAAATTTATTTATCAAGTCCTGTCTTTGATGCTGGCAAAAGATGGTGATATAAACTCATGCAAACGCATGCCGTTTATCCGGAAAAATAATTTTCCCTATGTAGTTTTTTAGTTATTATGCGTTATTCCAATTTCTGCCGTCGGCATTAATCAGGCCGTCCGCTTCTTCGGGGCCCCAAGACCCCGCTTCATAGTTTGGGAATACGGGTGTTTCCGTTTTGGACCAGCCGTTTATTATTGACGTTATAAACTGCCACGCGATAAGCGTATCGTCGTATCTTGCAAAAAGCGTCTGGTCGCCGAGAATTATATCGTAAATAAGCCTTTCATAAGCATCGGGAGGGGTCAGTTTGAATGACGATTTATAATTAAATACCATATTTACGGGTTCTATGTCCACTTTAAAACCGGGCGCTTTAGCGCCGAAATTTATGGATATTCCTTCGTTCGGCTGAATCGTAATTATTATAGAATTTTGTTTAATCTTTTCTATTCCGTCTTTTCCGTAAAGACTGTAAGGCAGTTTTTTAAAATAAACCGCGATTTCGGTTTTATGTTTTTTTAATCTTTTCCCAGACCTCAAATAAAAAGGAACTCCCGCCCATCTATAATTATCTATAAAAAGTTTTAAGGCTACATATGTGTCCGTGGTTGAATTTGCCGGGATTCCGTCTTCTTCTTTATAGCTTATTACCGGTTTATTATCCAAGGTTCCTCTGTCGTATTGCCCTCTTACGGTAAAATTTTTAACGTCGTTTAAACTTAACGGTCTTATGCTTTTCAAAAGTTTAGCTTTCTCGTTCCTTATATCGTCGGCGTCAAAGATGGCCGGAGGCTCTATGGCAACCGACGCCAACAATTGCATCATGTGGTTTTGCATCATATCCCTTATAATACCGGCTTTATCGAAATACCCCGCCCTGAATCCGACCCCAATAGATTCAAGGGAGGATATCTGTATATGGTCGATAAATTTATTGTTCCAGATAGGCTCGAAAATTGCGTTTGAAAACCTGAACGCAAATATATTCTGCACGGTTTCTTTCCCAAGATAATGGTCTATCCTGTAAACCTCTTCTTCTTTAAATACGGAAAGAATCTTGCTGTTTAAATTCTTTGCGCTTTCATAATCGTAACCAAAAGGCTTTTCTATTACGATTCTTGAAAAATTTTCCCCTTTATATTCGTAAGACGTAAGATTGGCATTCTTAATGCCGTCGATAACATTTATATAAACGCTTGGCGGAGTAGAAAGATAATAAATTACGTTTTTGGATATATTGTATTCTTTAGCTTTGGATTCTATGAAGCCGCCTAATTTGTCGTAGCTTGAACCGTCGTCGTATTTTGAGGTTAAATAAAATACATGCTTTGAAAAATTAAGAAACTCATCTTCGCTGATGGGTTTTTTCCTGCAATTTACGTTTAAGGCGCTGAAAACGGTTTTCCTGAAAGTTTCATCGTCCATATCTGTTCTGGCAAATCCTACGATGAAAAACTTATCCGGGAAAAAACCGTCTTCCCACAGGCTATATAAGGCTGGAAATATTTTAATATGCGCTAAATCTCCGCTTGCTCCGAAAATTACCATTATGGAAGATTTCATTTCGGTCATTTATTCGCCGCCTTTATTTTAATTTTTGTTAAAATTTTTGTTAAAATTTAATTTATAAATTATGAAGATTTGGCCTAAGATAATTTATTTTTCTAATAAAACTCTAGAAGGCGCGCCGTCGGAATTTTTTATTTTAATAGGCAGGGCAATTAATTTATAATCTCCCGGCGAAACTTCAAAGAGATTTAATCCCTCGATTACCGCGATATTGGCTCCCAGCAAAGTCTTATGAGTTTCGTGTCCGATATGATAACCCTCTACCGAAAGATAATCCACTCCTACTAAAATTACGCCTTTTTCGACCAAAAATTTTGCTCCGTCGGCGTTTACGCAAACATAATCCTCGTGAAAATTTTTATCTTTGCCGTTTATCCATAAAGAATTTTTAGTCTTAAAGAGCAGCCTTTCGCCGTTTTTTATATCCTTATCGGCAAGAAAATCGCTTGAGATAAATTTAATATCGCCGGCGGCCTCTATAACTCTGCATCTGCCTATCAAAATTTCGGGGTTAATTTTATCTATGCCTCTTCCCCCGTCGATAAAATGGCGGGGTGCGTCTATATGTGTCCCGGTGTGCGTACCAAAGCAAATTTCGCTGTTATTCGCACCGTCCCCGTTTTTTATATTAGAAAAATGCCTTATTGAGACGCCCGGGTCTGTAGGCCAGTGAATCATTCCGTCTTCTATATCCATACTTATATCTATCAGCATAATCAACCCCTTAGTTATTCTTTTTGACAGAGAATACTAAAAAAAAACAAAACCATTTCATCGTCTTTACATGTGTTTACCATACGCCGTCAAGACAACTTGCGCCGGTTGTTAAATGCTACCCTCAATCAAAATGAGGTGCCGATTAATTATTTATACCTACTTATATATAGGATGCCCTCCGAACTGATGCCTTAATGCCGCAAGCATCCTTGCCGCGAATGAATTGTTCTGCCTCGACCTGAATCTCATAAATACTGAATCGGCGATAACGGGAGCGGGGATAGCTTTGTCTATAGCCTCCTGCAGAGTCCACCTTCCTTCTCCGGAATCGTCCACTATGGGTTTAATATTATTAAGTTCGGGGTCTTCCCTAAGAGCATTGTTTGCAAGTTCTAAAAGCCAGGAACGAACCACCGAAGCATGGTTCCACAAACCGGAAACCCTTTCGAGATTTATATCGAAATTGCTTGCCTTCATAATTTCGAACCCTTCCGCGTATGCCTCCATCATGCCGTATTCTATTGCGTTATGAACCATCTTTACGAAATGTCCGGAACCGTGCGTTCCTACATGCAGATAACCGTTTTCGGGAGCTAAGGTTTTATAAATAGGCTCGCAATATTTGAACGCGTCCTCTTCTCCGCCTATCATAGAGCAATACCCTTCTTTTAACCCCCAGATTCCGCCGCTGGTACCGCAGTCCATAAATTTAATATCTTTTCCGCCGCAAAGTTTTGCCCTTCTTATAGAATCTTTATAATATGAATTGCCTCCGTCTATTATTATGTCGCCCTTTTGCGTATATTGCAGAACTTCGTTAAGCATATCATCTGTCGGCTCCCCGCTTGGAACCATTAGCCATACGATTCTCGGATAAGAAAGTTTGCCGATAAATTCTTTAACGGAATTCGAACCGATTGCTCCTTTATTTATAACCATCTCTTCTTTGGAAACCGTCCTGTTAAAAACTACGACCCTGTGTCCGTCCTGTAATAATCTTAACACCATATTCATACCCATGCGCCCGAGTCCTATCATTCCGAGTTCCATTTTAATCCTCCATTTCTTTACGATTATACGTTATTAGCCTGCGTTATTTCTTATTTTGCGCTGACGCCTGTTATGCTTTTTCCCACTTCCCTTAGAATGTCTAAAGGTATAGGCATAATCATCGTCGTATTATTAGTCGAAGAAATCTCGTTTAACGTTTGAAGATAACGGAGCTGAAGCGCCATAGGGTTTTCGGCTATAATCTTAGCGGCGTCGCTAAGTCTTTGCGCCGCCTGAAATTCACCGTCGGCGTTTATTATCTTTGCTCTTCTGTCTCTTTCGGCTTCCGCCTGCCTGGCCATAGCTCTTTGCATATCCTGCGGAAGGTCTATCTGTTTAAGTTCTACCACGGTAACTTTAATGCCCCACGGACCGGTATGCTTATCGAGTATATCTTGAATCTCCATATTTATTTTTTCCCTTTCCGATAAAAGCTTGTCTAGCTCTCCCTCGCCGCATACGCTTCTTAAGGTCGTCTGAGCCAGCTGCGATACCGCGTAATTATAATCGTAAACCTGGACTATGGCATTAAGCGGGTCCACGACTTTATAATATACTACCGCGCTGATTTTCAGCGTTACGTTGTCCTTTGTAATAACGTCCTGCGGCGGCACGTCGAGCGTTATTATCCTTAGGGTTACCCTGACCATCCTGTCTATTACCGGCCATAAAAGTATCAATCCGGGGCCTTTAACCCTGATTGCCCTGCCCAGCCTGAAAATGACGGCCCTATCGTACTCGTTTATAATTCTTACCGCATTTAAAACCACGATTATTGCAACGATTATTATAACCGCAAAAAAAATTCCTCCAGAATCCATAACGCGTCCTCCAAATTAAACGATTAAATGTTATTTGCCGCATCGCATCTATTCTCTGTTATCATGCGGCTTAACCTTAAGCCTGAGCCTCTTGTCTATTTCTATTATAATAGCTTTGGAACCCTTCGCTATTTCATAATCCGAAAAAGCCGTCCATAATTCCCCATTAACAACAATTTTACCTTCGCCTCCAGCTTTAATGTCTTTGGCGACCTCTCCGACCTCTTTCAATAAAGTAGCTCCTCCTATTTTTACTTTTGACCTGTATGCTTTATATCCCAAATAAACAAAAATAGATACAAAAATCGTCAACGTAATATAGGTAGGCAGCACGATTCTAAGAAAGAAAGAAGGAACGGTATGCATAACAGAGAAAAGAATGACGGTTCCTACGACAAAAAAAACCGCTCCGGCGGTGGTGAAAACGCCGTAACTCATTGCAAAAAAATCCGTTATAACGAATATAAAAGCAAAAAATATTAAAACATCAGCAAAATAAGCCATAATTTTATAAATTATAATTATTTAAATTAAAGCATCCGGGCTTAGTTATTATTATATAACTATTTTTATCAACATTAAATTAAATTTAAAATTAATTAAATCTTAATATATATATCTCTTATTTTTTTCATATCTTCCCATGTTTCCCTTTTAGCATTAGGATTTCTCAATAAATATGAAGGATGATACGTCGGTATTACGGTTATGCCTCCGTAATTAAATTCCTTTCCCCTAACGGAAGATATTGAGCCCTTATCCTTGCCTATAATAAATTCGGCGGCAAATTTGCCCAAAGCGCAAATTATTTTCGGCTTAATTATAGCTATCTGCTCTTTTAAGAAAGGCGTGCATGCGGCTATCTCGTCATCCATAGGATTCCTGTTTTCGGGAGGCCTGCATTTAATTATATTTGCTATATAAACGTCTTCCCTTTTAAGGTTTATAGACTCTATAATCTTAGTTAACAACATCCCCGCCCTGCCTACGAAAGGCCTTCCAGTATTGTCTTCCTCCGCTCCCGGACCTTCTCCTATAAACATCAGCTTGCTTCTATAATTACCCTCTCCGAAAACTATGTTTTTCCGCGACTTGCTTAATCTGCATTTTACGCAGTCATTCACCGTTACGTCTTTTAATAACTTTAATCTGCCTTGTACGGATGATTCCAAATCGTTTTTTTCCTTTTTATCCGCGAATTTTTCTAAATTAATGGTTAAAGGGCCTGCATCGGAAATTGCAAGCATTACCGTAAAATATTCTTTATAATCTGTAATAAAAGATTTTAAATCTTCAATGAACAGTTTTAATTCTTTTAATTCGGCGCCGTTCAAAGTTTCAAACCTAAATCGAAAGCTTTTAAATTATCGGATGCCCCTTTGCCTTCGGACAGTATGGCCTCTATGGCCGAAGACTCTATGGGCATATCGGTCTTGGCAAACAGCCCGCCCAGCGCAATGATATTTCTTTGCGTAAGCGAATTAAAATTATCGGTACATATTTTATCGAAATCGTAAGAAAAAATTTTTTCCGTTATTTTTCTGAGCTCTAAATCTATAAAGGAAATATCAGGATAAGACGACTGGCCCATCCTTACGCTTATAGGAATATGAGGCGTCCTGTTAAAAATTACGGTGGAATTTGCGTTTAAATAACAGGCGCCTCTTAATGTTTCTAAGGGTTCTAAAGATATTAAAACATCGGCGCCCCCCGCTTCTATCATAGGGGAATGCATATTTTTTCTTGGGTCTTTCAGTTCGGATTCATTTTCGTAAAAAATATATTTGACAAATGTTTCTACATAGCCTTCCCTCTGGGCTCCCCCTCTTCTTTCCGAACCGGACACATCGAGCAAATCGGAACTTAAAGCGGCATTTTTCATAACGGTGCCCATCGTTATAATGCCCTGGCCTCCAAGTCCCACTATAGCAATATTAAATTTTTTCATATATTAATTTTTTGTTTTAATTTAAATTTTGAATTTAAATTAAATTCTACTTTTCGTATTGCGCTATTTGGGCAAACTTCGTGGCATACGCCGCATTTTACGCAAGAAACGGGGTCGATATAATAATATTCGCCCTTTTCTTCCGCATCCTTTTTAAGGATAATAGCAGGACAGCCAAGTTCGACGAAACATTCATCGCATTTTACGCACCTCGACTTTTGAATCTCGTAAAGAGAGCCTTCTATTTCATGAAGAGACCCTTTATTTTTCCCTAAAAGCCTGTCCCTTCTGATTTCCTGAAGAACGCATTCTCTCTTGGCAATTATTACCTTTACTCCCGGTTCTTTCAATGCGCTTTTAATCAGGGAAGCAAATCTTTTCACGCTATTAGGGTCGATGCTTTTAATATATTCCACCCCAAGAGATTTTACTAAATCCTTCAAATTCAAAGTGTTCGCGGACGGGGTGCCGTCTATATCTTCCCGGGTGGAAGGGGTCTTTTGATGTCCCGTCATTGCCGTCCAGCTGTTATCAAGAATAATATATAAAATATCCGCATTGTTTTGGACCGCATTAAGCAATACCGGAATGCCGGAATGAAAAAAGGTCGAATCCCCTACAAGCGCAATGACCTTTTTACTTTTATCGAAAATGCTTATAGCCTGCCCTATACCGAGTCCGGCATTCATACACGTAAGAAAATCCATTGCGTTATAAGGCGGCAAAAGGCCCAGAGTATAACATCCTATATCTCCGGCTATAACTACGTCTCTTTCTTTTGCTTCCGTATTTGAATATCCGACTGCCTTTAGGATAGAATAAAACGTCGCGCGATGGGGACATCCTACGCAAAAAGTTCCCGACCTTTGGGGCATTTTATCTTTATTCAGCAATTCTTTGTTCTTTTTTAACGCCAAATCAAAAAAAACGGGAGGAGGCTTTTCTAAAAATTTTGCCGTACCGGCGATTACATCGTCCAAGGTCAGCTCTCCAGCCTGTTTAAAAAAATCCTTTCCGTGTATCTCGCCCCTGAAACCGGTTTCATAAGCTATTTTTTTAATTTGAAATTCCAAAAATCCTTCGGCTTCTTCAATGATGACGACTTTTTCAAGTCCTTTAAAAAAATTTTTTATAAGTTCGTTCGGTATGGGAAATGTAAAGCCCAATTTTAATATTTTATGGTCGTAAATGCCTAGAATATCCAAGGATTCCATTAAATGGGCATAAATGACGCCCGAAGATATAAAACCTATTTTAGAAGAACTTGAGTTTATAATTTTGTTAAAATCCGACGTTATAAGAAAGTTTTTAAGCATTTCGTTTCTTTTTAAATATTTAGCATGATTTTTAACCGCCATATTAAAAAGATTCAAATAGTTTTCAGGGTCTTTTTTAAAATTCCCCTTAATATCAGACCTGCCTCTTAAACTGCCGAAATAAAGTCTTCCAGCATTATGGCATAATCTTGAAGGAGCCATTAATATAATGCCGAAAGAAAACGCTTCCGATATATCGAAAGCGTTTTTTGTAAAATCTTTTGCTTCCTGAATATTTGAAGGTTCGATTATCGGCATATAGGTATGCAGGCTGTACCATCTGTCGTCCTGCTCGTTTGAACTGCTCGGCGCGCCGGGGTCCGACCCTATGGCGACGACCAATCCCGCCTTTACGCCCGTATAAGATAGAAACTGCGCGGGTTCGCTCGCAACGTTAAGCCCAACGTTCTTCATGGCGCAAAGCGACCTTATGCCCGACCATGAAGCGCCTATGGCTCCGTGAAGAGAAATGTGCTCGTTTAAACTGAATTCCGTATATAGATTTTCTATTTTTTTTTTATTTTTATCGAGTACGGCGATAATTTCCGATGCCGGCGTTCCCGGATACATCGACGCATAACCAATGCCCGCTTCTAACGCCCCGCGCGCTATCGCTTCATTTCCAAGGACAATGCCTTTGTCGCCTTCGGTTCCGCTGACAAATAGATTTGTTTTATTCATTATTGATGTTTATCGATATATTGCATGAAAACGTTATCCTTTTCATTAGAAATTTTTATTATAACGCCGTCTAAGTTCAGTTTATTCACGCTTTTTATAAAATTATCCAAAGAACCTTTTATATCTTGTTCATTAATGTATAATAAAATATCTTTTTTTTCGGATTTTATAAAATTTAGTATGTTTTGGTCGGGACTTCCGGCCGCAAAATTTATTATAAATTTATCCGCCCCGATTTTGATTAATTTTTTAATTTTTAAACCGTCGGCCTCGGTTGACGCTCCTGCGACGACGCCGAGATTAAAAAAGCCCTGCATTTCATTGTTTATGAGCCCGTCAAAAATGCCGCCGACTATGTCCTTCTTTAAAATTAACGATAAGCCTGCAACATCTATGTCGTAAACCGGTTTGGCGGAATTAAAAACCGTTTTTAACGGGTGAACGCCTTCGGATATTATTATATCTCGCACTCCTATCTGCTTTAACGTGATAAGGTCGGATAAAATGGATATACGGTTTTTATCCCTCATATTAAATGCATAAATTATATTTAGATTTTTTCGCCTTTCTTTTAAATCTTTGCATAAAATCAAACCGTTAAAACCAAAATTCTGCTCCAGAACTATGCCGGGTAAATCTTGCCGCTTATAGCGCCCGTTTAATCCCGAATTTTCTATTGCGTTTATGAGTTTTATTAAATTTTCTTCAAAATTTATAAAATTTTCGCCTGCCGGAGTTTCGAGCTGGGGTATTATATGCATATTATTATCGTATTTTAATTAATTTAACAAGGCTTATAGAAATTATTTTACGGTTTTTCGATACGGCTCTAGATTTATATTTTTATTCTTTTTACGGGTAAACTATGATTTCTGGGTTCAAATATTTTGTTCAGATTTTCTTCTTCAAAATATTTAGACAAAAGCTTATAAGATTTCATAAATACGCATTCGTTTTCTTCGTAAACTTCGCAATTAAAGCCTTTGTGTCCCTCGCACGGACCGTTCGATAAACCTTTGGGGCATAGCGTGAGCGTGCAAACGCCGCCGGTAAAGTTTAACCTGCATTGGTCGCATCCGCCGCATAGCATGTTATATTTGCCTATATGCTCGGTCTGGGCAATATATCTGCTGTCTGTTCCGGCTATAACTTTTTTCCCTATAAATTCGCCTATGGTTTGCACTCCTGTGCCGCAGGATAAAACCACCACCGCTTGGACGCCTTCTATTTCGTCTTCGACGAAACGGATATCTTCTTTTAATACTCTTTTATCGCAGGGCTCGTCTATGGAGATAGTGAACGCGACGTCTTTACCGGAAGCCGCCAGATGTTTTTCCATCTCTTTAACTTCTTTGCTGCCGCCAGTCAAACAAACTGAAGCGCATGAAGCGCATCCTATAATTCCTATCTTTTTATATTTAATTAATGCTTCGTCTATTTCTTTTAAATCTTTTTTTTCGGTTAAAAACATAATTAACCCCCTTCCCCTGCGTTGTTTGGTTGCCTATATCGTTCGCTGCATCATCAAGGCATGCTCGATAATCTAACTTTAACAGACCTTACCGTTTTCCCTTTATGCACTTTAAGGATAACGACCTGTCCGGGCGTAAACGTGCTTATAAGCTCTTCAAGACGGGAAAAAGAATAAACCTTTTTATTGTTTATTCTGGTTATTATATCTCCGCCCGTCAAATAATTAATGTTCTTCATGGCTATTAACCTGCTCCCCGCTACAAGACCGGCTTTGAAAGCAGGGCTTTCAGGAAAAACTTTTTCTATCAGAAGGCCTTTTTTAACATATTTTATGCCGAGAAGAACGGACAAGTCCTCGTTCAGCTTTATCGCCTCTATGCCGAGCCACGGCCTTATAACCCTGCCGTATTTAATAAGCTGAGGTATGTTTTTTTTTGCAAGATTTATAGGTATAGTAAACCCTATATTTTGTGCATTATTTGCAAGTTTAGCCGTATTTATGCCTATAACATGCCCGTTATAATCGACTAAAGGCCCTCCGGAATTTCCGGGGTTAATAGCCGCATCGGTTTGTATTATATTTCCGTAAAACCTTACGGAAGGCGAAAAAAGCGACCTCTTAAGTCCGCTGACGATGCCCGTGGTAACGGTTTGATAAAGATTGTAAGGGTTTCCTATTGCTATAACCCTTTCGCCCACCCTTAAACTGTCGGAATCTCCCATAATTAAAGGAATTATAGTCTTGCCGGCGGGATTGATATGAATGACTGCTATATCGGAAGCCGGGTCGGTTCCTATTATGCTTGCCCTTATATCTTTATATTTTAAAAAACTTATATAGATTTTACCGGCATTTCCTATAACATGGAAATTAGTAAGTATATCGCCGTTTTTATCTATAAAAAATCCTGTTCCTATATCTTCTTCGGGCATTATAGCCCCGTTTTTAAGCCTTGCTATTCCCAATACCCTGATATGCACCACGCCGGGTTTAAGCTCGTTGAACAGGCGCTCGACGACGGACCCGCTTCCTTTCGGGTCGTAGGCAAAGGAACGACCTGCGGATATGCTCGCAGCGGACAGAGCAAAAAAAACTAGAAGCAAAGTTAAAAATATATATTTACGCGGCTTCAGAAAAAACATTCTTAACACCCCTCCATTGTCTGGCCTGATGCATAAAGGCTTCTAATCTAAGCATTAAATTTGTGCTCTCTTGACCGTCAAACCATAAATTAATCCACGGAAAATTATTGAGGTCTTCCCTGAATTTTTTTGAAACGGTTTGAACGATAGACCCTGGCATGCAATGAAAAGGGTGAATGCTTACGACCCCAGAATACCCCTTTTTTGCAAAATCGACCGATTCGCCTATGGTCAGGATTGCTTCTCCGCCTAACGATAAATCTAAATATTTTTTCGAATAGGAAAGTATTTTCTTGATATCCGTTTCTTTATGATTCCTGAGAAGTTTTTTAAAAGGCTTAAAAACGCTTGATTCGTCTTTTTTTTGATAATAATTTACGAGGAAGCTCAGGAGCATGTCTTTTATCCTTCTGCTCTTAAATGCGTTTTCGGCAAATTCGTATGCGGTAAAAGTTATCCACTTATATGTAGGGACGACGGAAACCTCCCCTCCAAGCGCTTCGATTTTATCGGCGGTAAAATTATTCGTAAACTTATTCAATCTCAAAAATATTTCACCTACGACGCCTATAAGCGGCCTGTCTTCATCGTTTTTTGGGATTCTTTCAAACTTTTTGGCGCAGATTTCCATAGTTTTAAAAATATCCCCGCCTTTTTCTATCGCATTGACCGTCAAACTTATGCAGTCCTTATAGACGGATATAGAATCGCCTTTGACAGCTTCATACGGCCTTACTCTATAGAGCGCCTTCTCCAGCGTATCCACGGCAAGGCAACCCTGCCATGCCACCCTTCTGAAAAGAGTAGCTTTATCTCCTATAAAATCGGTATAGGATTTTTCGGCGCTCGGGACTAAAAACTCTACTTCGTTATAGCCGAGATTGTCCAATACTAATTCGTGAAGCCTGTTATATTGGCCAAATTTACAAGGGCCGGGGGACGTGGGCATAAAAAATGCGGATTTTTTAGAATTAAAATCTGGTTTTTCTATTACTTTGATAATATCTCCGGTGGTAACGAAACAAGGCATGCACTCGTTTCCGTTCGTGAACTTAAGCCCGAAATCGAGCGTGGATTCATCCGGCTCATCCATAACTGCCGAGTCCACGCCGCATCTCCTGAAAGCCGCGCTTAAAGCATAAGCGGCGTCAGACATATAAGGTATATAGACTTTTTTATCGAAAATGCTTGTATTGGTATGATGCATATAAAAACCCTTTGACTATCGGGAAGTATTTATTTTTATAGTAATATTTTTACTAATTTACATTATAATAAAGTATTATAATAAAGTCAAATTGATGGAGGAGCCGAAAATTGCAGGCATAAATCTCTAAAGCGGCTTTAAAGTTATATGAACGCTGGATGAGCTTCGCTGTACTCCGTTTCCCGCCTAAGCGGGATTAGCGGCCGTTGGGTGAAAACCTAAACCCTGCAAAGTCATTCCTGCGTAAGCAGATACGTATTAAAGCCGCCGGTATTCAGACGGCTCATATAGAATTAATTTTCTGCCTACAATTTTGGCAGGAGGCTGGAGGAGGCGCGCTCCGCCGCAACTTTTGCAAATATTTTTTATTTTTATTAAAATTTAATTGCCTGAAACGCCTATCGTTTTATAAGCTAACGCCGATAAACGGCTAGTCGAAATAATAATTTAATTGAATCCAAATGAATTTTAAAAAAGTTTTAATAATATACAATCCGAAATCGGGACGTTTTTCCGAAAAGAAATTTTACTATATACTAAATTTTTTCAGAAACGGGAATATTTACGCCGATACCTTAAATATAATCGAAAATTGCGTCGAAAAAAGCATTGCGGATATTTTCGACATGGTTTTAGTAGTAGGAGGGGACGGGAGCCTAAACTATGTAATAAACGCTTTGGCTTTCACGAATATTCCAATTGCGCATCTGCCTATGGGAACGGTAAATCTTTTTGCTTTGGAAAATAAAACGCCTTATTCTTTAAGGAAGGCCCTTAACGAAATCATATATAAATATAAGCCCGCCTCAATAAACTTAGGTAAAGCCAACGATAGATATTTTATAGCTATGACGGGCATAGGCCTCGATGCTTTTATAGTTAAAAATATGGAGGAAAAAATAAGAAAAAATAAGAAAAGAATATATAATAACTCTTTAAAATATCTTATTTATATATTAAATATAATAAAACTGGCAAAAAATTACAAATTCCAAGATTTATCTTTGCAGGTGATAGGAAAGGAAGTTTCGGAAAACTACTTTACGAAACAGACGGAAATTTGCAGCAAATACACCGGCAAAGAGATTATAGTATCTAACATCAGATATTATGGAGGGCCTTTTAAAGTATTCCCTAATAATTCTCCGTTAAACGACAAGTTTGATATAAGATTGGTAAAGAACGCGGGCGGAAGGATGGATGTTATTTTTTCTATATTGAAATCATTGACTTTTTATAAACGATACGGAAACAACCCCGATTTCTACATAAAAGCCGATAAAATACTAGTATCGTCTTCCATTCCCTCGCAGAATAAAAATATATTTTACCAGTGCGACGGGGAGTTTGCAGGAACGCTTCCCGTAGAAATAGAAAAGGTGCCGGGTGCAATAACTATGCTTGTGAACCCGGAGTCATTCTTTTAATTCTTTTAGACTTTGGGCATAAACGCTAACTAAGTGGCTTACCGGCAATCTTTCATTTTCTTTTAACGTTCCCGTCTGGTCTTTTAGGGAAAACATACAGCCGGAACAGGACGTTAAGATTTCTTCCGGAGATGCCTCTCTAATTTCTTTGAACTTGCGTTTTGTAATTTTTTTCGATAAGTCGTAATGCCTTATATTGAACATTCCGCCGTTGCCGCAACAATAGTTATGCTTTAAAGGCTTTAATTTTAAGCCGTCGATTTTATCTATAATTAATCCTGCTTCGCCTATCAGTCTTTCATTCTCGGAAGAAGATTTAAATTCCGAAGAATTTGAAAGATGGCAGGGTATATGAAAAACAGCCGAAGTTTCTTGTTTTAATTTTCCTGCTTTTACGTTAACGCCATTTTTTTCGAGTTCTTTAAAGAATGACCATATATTAAGCAATTTATTGGAAAAATTCAAAATATCGGCGCGGTCTTCGTCGTTTTCGCAAAAATATAAAGGATAGAGTTTATTTATGGAGTATGAACACGATGCGCAGGAAGTAATAATATATTCTAAATCTTTTCCTCTAAAAGCGGCGGCATTGTTCAGCGCAAGCTCTTTAAAGGATTTTACGTCTCCGCTGGATATAAAAGGGAGTCCGCAGCAGCCCTGCGATTTTGGAACAAAAACCTCGATGCCGTTTTTCGTCAGGGAAGTCACGGTATCGGCAGATATCTGCGGATATATGTTATTAAAAACGCATCCGCTGAAATAACCTACTTTAAAAATATTTTTACCGTCCTCATCGGCTGATTGCCTTATAACTCCTCTCTTCTTAAGACGCAGGGACTGCGGGTTTTCTAACGAAGTATATATAGATTCTCCTATAACTCCTCTCTTCTTAAGACGCAGGGACTGCGGGTTTTCTAACGAAGTATATATAGATTCTCCTATAACTCCTCTCTTCTTAAGACGCAGGGACTGCGGGTTTTCTAACGAAGTATATATAGATTCTCCTATAACTCCCCTCTTCTTAAGACGCGGGGACTGCGGGTTTTCTAACGAAGTATATATAGATTCTCCTATAACTCCCCTCCTTTCAAGGAGGGGTGCCCGTAGGGCGGGGCGGTTGCCTGACGGGGATTGCATAACGGCGGCATCGGCATTAAATATAAGGTCTCTATCTGCGATGAAAGATTTCCCTTCAGGCTGAGGCGCATATCTGCCGGCCAGTTTTTCTATTATCGGAATATTTGCAATTTTTAAGGCGGATTTTAATAAAACTTTTCTTTTGCTTTTAAGCGCTTTTAATGCAAATTTGTCAATTGAAAAAGCTCTGCCCGCAGATTCGTTCAGCTTTATTTTTTCGTCTATTACCAATTCGTCTATTTTTACGTCGTTAGGACATATTTTAACGCATCTTCCGCATAAAAGACAGGCGGACATCGATTCGGCAACCTTCGACGCTCTCAATGGAAGTTTGTCGGCGTTATCTGTTAAAACTAAACGCACCCTGCCCCTCGGGCTGAAAAACTCGTTTAAACCGGTATTATACGACGGACAAACAGGCAGACACTTGCCGCAATGAACGCAATTAAGATAAGTCGTATCTTTTTCTTTCAATATAATAAAACTCCTTTTTTATTTATAATCTTGAGGACAAAAATATCGCTTTTCGCAGGAATGAAAATATGAGAGTTTACTTTTTACTCAAAAGGCGTCATTCTTGCGCAAGCAGGAATCCAGAAAGATTGACGAGCCTATAAAGCTCAGACTAAAAAATCTTTCCGGGGTTTATAATATTTTGCGGGTCAAATACCTGTTTAATATTTTTTAAAATATTCATATAATATTCGCCGTATTTTAATTTCATAAACTCTTTCTTTTCGAGTCCTATCCCGTGCTCGCCCGATAAGCTTCCACCTAGTTCGACGGCCTTTTTTAGAATATCGTATTTTGCCCTTTCGCCCTTTTTAACCATTCCGCCGTCGTTTTTATCCAGCATAATATTTACGTGGATATTGCCGTCTCCGAAATGTCCGAAATTTATAATCGGAATATCGTATTTTAGCGAAGTTTCTCCTAAAAACGAAAGCATCCGCGGAATCTTATCTACCGGAACGGCTATATCGTTATTTATTTTAAGGTCGCCGTATTTCCTTAAAGAGGGAGATATGGCTTTTCTCGCATCCATTATTACTTTTTTATCCTCGTCTTTTCCCGAAGCAAAAAGAAAAACCGGTAAAAATTTTTCTAATATTTTTTCATATTCCCCTATGGATTTATCCACCTCTTCTTGAGAACCGTCTGCTTCTATAATAAACAGAAAATTGCCCTTTATTTTTATTATATCGCTTTTAAAATAACCCTTGACGGATTCTATGGAAGATTTGTCCATAAATTCGAGCATAGACGGTCTGTTTCTTAGTTTCAAAAGAGAAATCGCGGCGTTAAATCCGTTCTTAATATCGTCGAACGACGTTAAAATCAGCGAATTTGCTTCCGGTTTCGATAAAATTTTAAGCGTAATTTTGGAAAAAAGGCCGAGAGTGCCTTCCGAACCGGTCATAAGCTGAGTAAGATTATACCCGGATACGTTTTTTACGGTTTTTGAACCCGTATTTATTATCTCGCCTTCCCCCGTTATAACCTCCAGCGCCGCAACGTAGTCTTTGGTAACGCCGTATTTTACCGCAACAGGTCCGCCGGAACATTCTGCAACATTGCCCCCTATAGTCGAAAATTCATAACTTGCGGGGTCTGGAGGATAAAAATATCCTTTTTCGGCAAGATAAGACTTCAGGTCGGCGTTTATTATACCGGGTTCAACGGTAACAAACATATTTGCTTCGTCTAATTCCAGAACGCGGTTCATTTTCGTAAACGAAACTACGGCTCCGCCTTTTAGCGGCAGGCTTCCTCCGGAAAATCCGCTTCCGGCGCCTCTTCCGACGACAGGAGTATTATATTTTAAACATAGTTTAACTATTTTGGATATTTCTTCGGCATTAAGCGGAAATACTACGACATCGGGCATAAAGTCCTTGGACGTGGCATCGTAAGAATAACAAAGAAGTTCTTCGGTTTCCGACAGAACCCGCTCTTTTCCCAACAATGCCTCAAATTCTTTGATAAGTTTTTTATTCATAATTTTATAAATATTCTACCGCCGCTGATGCAAAGATTGCTTCGTCGTTTATGACCACTATCAACGACATTAACGGCCATTGCAAACTTATTTATTTTTTTATTATTTCGGCAAATTCTTTGAAAATAAAAGCCGTATGAAATTTAACGGTTATGCGAGTCTTGGCAGGCGGACGAGGTCAGGCGAAGCAGGCCAATCCGCCAATTTCTTCATATTATATCAGTCTTCCTTTTGACTTTATCGCGTCGGCTGCTTTTCCGAAAGCAACAGCTCTGTGAGATATTGCGTTTTTTTCCTCTGGGGCAATCTGAGCCGCCGTTTTATTGAACTCAGGCACGATAAAAACGGGGTCGTAGCCGAAACCTTTCGTGCCGCTTATTTCTTCGGAAATTAAACCTTTTAATTCTCCGTAAAAATATTCGAAACTATTTTTTTTAATATCGTAAAGGCATGCATGGCAGACAAATTTAGCGAGCCTGTTTTCCGCGCATTCCTTTTTCAATCTCATGCCGTTAAGAAGCTTCTCTATGTTGGCAATATCCGAAGCGTTTTCGCCTGCGTATCTTGCCGTAAAAAGCCCCGGTTCGCCGCCAAGACACTCTACCTCGAGCCCCGAATCTTCGCTTGCTATAAAATCGAGATTTAATTCTGCCCTTAAATCCGGATTTTTTTCCAAAAATTCCAGGTATCCCTCGACCTTAGTTTTTGCGTTTTCTTCGTAAGATTTGCGGTCTTCGATTATTTCAACGCGATAACTTTTATCCAAATAAACTAAATTTAAACTTAAATCGGTAAATTTCCCTATTATAGCTTCAATTTCTTGGAACTTATGGGCGTTGCCGGTAGCTATGAGAATATTTGGCATAAAATTTATTATCCTAAATATTTAAACCATTTTTAATCGACATATTGTCATAGTTTTACTTTATCAGATATTGAAAATTTATTCAATTTTGGAATTTTAGGAATTCCCGTTCCGGCTATGCTATAATGAAATAAAGATTTTTACTGGGATATTTATTATTGGCGCATATCTAAGAGCGTTGAAAAGCCTGATAAAAGTATCGCGCGAGAAATACTGAACATACGAAAAATATATATTTTTATATCCGCTTTCGCGTCCATCGGTTTAAATGTCAAACGCCCGCAAAGCCTTTCCCGCTTAGATGGCACGGTTAAAAGCCGCCCATATTCGGACGGCTCATCCGGAAAATAAAAATTCTAATGCAGTTCAGGGATTATTTTATTATGGTTTATGAAATATTTATTTTTAATTAATATTTCATTGGTATAATTATAAATAAATACGGTTCGTGAAAACATTGTTCATTGCAATTAATTAGCTAATTAATTTAAAAGGAGATTTGCCATGAAAAAGTTTAAGATTTTATTTTTATTTCTATTCGTTTTTATCTTTGCGGGAACGTATTTCTCCTGCAAAGCTTCCGCAATTCAATCAATGAATCGCCATAATTTCATGCGGCATAAATTTATGCGTTGCTCTAAAATGAAAATGGAGACGGAGATGTTCAATGTTTTTATGTTAAAAAAGGAACTGGGCTTAACAAAAAATCAGATACATCAGATTGCGACAATTAAGCGTCAGGAATTTAAGGCCTTTGAAGTAAATATGGGACATTTTAGAAATCCTTTGTTTTCGGCGATGAAATCAGGAACATTTAATAAAAAGATATTCATATCGGATATTACGGGTAAAGCTAAAAATATGGCCGAAATTAAGGCAAACTTTTTTGAAAAATTTTTTAACGTTCTAACGCCCAAACAAAGAAGCAGATTTGTAGTTCTTATGAAAAAAATGATTAATAACAGGATTAAACGACTTGAGTTTATGAAAAAAATGTTAAACAAAAAAATCAAAATGATGAAAGAAAATCTAGCCGAATAAAATTTACTATGATTTAAAACAAATTTAAACGCTTTATATTGAAATGGCGCATCTTTATTTAGTGATGCGCCATTTTTGCCGCTATAAATTAAAAATCTGAGGAAAATTCTTTTAACGTAACTATATTTTTAAGAGTTTTTATGGATAGTGCGTTTTGACGCCCCGCCACGTTCAAAGTCAATAAAATAGCACATCTCTATTTTTATTTCCTGCAAAATTTTACTACCGTTGCTGTTTTGACCAGTGTTTATAGGGGATTAAGCGGTATCGGAAATGTTTTTTTCGCTGATTCCGGGCGGTAAAATAAGGCCATGGCCAACCCGTTCCAAATAAAATGTATTTAGGGGCATTAGCCTTTTGTGATTATACAAGGCGGTTATGCAAGCCGCGTCTGGACATTAATACCTAAAATTAATCGATTAAGCGTTAAAATTTGATTAATTTATAAAACCGTTGTATATTAAATAAATGGGTTTATTCGGGAAAATTTTTTTTGCGATAGTCATAGATATATTTTTAGAAATTTACGTATTTATAAAAATAGCCGAAAGATTAGGTTATCCAGCAACGGCTGGGTTTTTGATATTTTTTAGTATTGCCGGCTACGTAATAACAAAAAGAATTAAATACATCGCTTTTCAAAATGCGCTTTACGATTTTTCCTCCGGAAAAATTTTAAATAAAAATTTAATTAAATCTACCGCTTATTTTATAGCCGGAATACTGTTTTTTATTCCTGGATTTATCACCGATTTTATAGCAATTCTTTTTTTAATTCCGTTTTTAAATTATTATCTGGTATATTTTATATTCAAATATTTTAAAAATAAGTTAAAAGGCAATTTTACTTATTATTACGACAATGTCCGCAATGATGAAGACGAAGGCGGCGCCCATATATTTACGGCTGAAGCCACGCCGTCCGAAGATTCGGACGATGACGAAAAAACGCATAAAAGGCTGATTTAATAACTCCGACTTTTAAAAAAAATTAAAGTAAATAAATATTAGTGGGCTTGCCGCTTATGATTAAACTGCTGTTTATAGCTTTGGGAGGCGCGGTTGGAACCCTCTTGCGCTATGCCGTTTCAATAATAGGAGATAGATTCTACGGCGGCGTTTTCCCCGCCGGCATCATGATAGTAAATCTTTCCGGAGCATTTACGGTAGGTTTTTTATGGGGGCTGTTTGAGGAATCTAATATACCTTCGCCTTTCAGGGCTCCGATATTTATAGGCTTACTGGGCGGTTATACTACTTTTTCCACATACGCGCTTGAGAGTTTTAACCTAATCAGGGATGGAGAATATAAAATTGCTTTGATTAATATTCTCGCTTCTAATATTATAGGTATAGCTTTAGTTTTTATCGGTTTTATAATTGCAAAACTTCTTACGACTAATATAAAAGGGGCGGTATGATGAATCTTCCTGAAGAAGGCATGCTTTTAAGAATATTCATAGGCGAATCCGATACATATAAAGGCAAAACGCTGTACGAGCAGATAGTTATCAAGGCGCGGGAACTTAACCTTGCGGGGGCAACCGTAATAAGAGGCATAATGGGTTTCGGCGCTCACAGCAGGATACATACGGCTAAACTGCTGGCGTTATCGGAAGATATGCCGGTCGTCGTAGAAATAGTGGATACGGAAGAAAAACTTAATTCTTTGCTTCCTTTTCTTGACGAAATCATGAAAGACGGAATGATTACCGTTGAAAAAGCTAAGGTAATAAGATACCGCCACGGTTAAAAACACGGTTAAAAAATATTACGGAAATATTGCCTTATTCTGCAATTCGGTGATTTTCGCGGCGGCCTTTTTCGAAAGGTCGTAAAGCCTGCCGAGAACATCGAATTCTATCGGGGTTTTTTCTGCGCATCCCTGTATTTCGATAATTTTTTGAGAGCCGGTGAGTATAAAATTAAAATCAAGCTCGGCGGTAGAGTCTTCAGAATAATCTAGATCTACTAAAATTTCTCCGTTTACTATGCCTATGCTTATTGCGGCTACGGAGTCGTAAAACGGCATTTTTTCTATTTTTCCCTGTTTTATAAGATTTAAGAACGCAAGATAGGCGGCGACATAGGCTCCGGATATAGAAGCCGTTCTCGTTCCGCCGTCTGCGCTTATAACGTCGCAGTCTATTAATACTGTAATTCCCGAAAAATAAGAAAAATTAATAACCGACCTGAGCGACCTGCCTATTAACCTTTGTATTTCCTGTGCCCTTCCGTTTACTTTTCCTTTAGACGAATCCCTCGGTATCCTGTTTTGCGCAGACCTCGGAAGCATCGAATATTCTGCCGTAAGCCAGCCTTCGCCTTTGTCTTTTAAAAACGGAGGGACTTTATAATCGACGGAAGCCGTGCAAATCACCTTAGTATCGCCGGCTTCGAAAATGCACGAACCTTCGGCATATTTCATATAACCCGGGGTAATTTTAACAGGCCTGATTTCATCTGCCGCTCTATTATAATTCCTAATCATTTTTTGTTTAATTCCCCCCAGTCTTTGTTTTTAATAAAAAATACGTAAAGGTCTTTTAAACTGACGGCGTTTAGTAATTGCACGCCAACCAAAGAGCATGCGGCGGGTATATCGTTTAATAAAGAATCTTTATCCGAGACGGCCATTAAAACGTCATCCCGCTTCAAAGTTTTAAGTTTACGGACGACCGCCCATACCGGAGGACCTCAGCAAAGCCCCCTGATATCAAGCACGTTAACGCCGTAATTCAATTCCGGTTTAATCTCCATTTTTAATTTTTATCTACCATTATCGTAGTTTATTTAGCCTTAACCGCCGCATCTAATATGCCGTTAATGAAAGCCGGCGATTCGTCGTTCCCAAATTTTTTCGCTATTTCTATTGCCTCGTTAATAATAACGTTTCTAGGAATTTCGAGGTGGAATAACAGTTCGTAAATAGACAGTCTTAAAATATTCCTGTCAACTCTCGACATTCTATCGATAGTCCAGTTTTTAGACAAGATTTTAACGAGGCCGTCAATATCCGTTAAATTAGATAAGGTTCCGCGTACGATATTAGCAAAAAAATCAAATATCTGAAAAACATCCTTTTTTACGCTTAAATCTTCTTTTGATTTTATGAATCCGTCCCTAATAAGACTTTCCGAAGCAAAATCATTATAAAAGCATTTTATTTTATAGTCTAAATTGCCTGCATCCCCGTCAACTTCATACAAAAATTGCAATGATAGTTCTCTCGCTTTTCTTCTTTTGGTCATAAAAATTAATTAAAGGCTTTTAAAATATTTTGCGCAATTTTGATTAAAAAATCTAACTTTTTTTAATTTTTGCGTATAGGCTTGCCATTTCGACGGCAGACATTGCCGCATCGAAACCTTTATTTCCCATTTTAGTGCCGGCGCGCGATATCGCCTGCTCGATAGATTCCGCCGTTATAATCCCGTAACTTACCGGAATATTGTAATTTATCGAAAGCTCGGATATTAATTTAGTAACCTGGTTAGCCAAAAGGTCGAAATGCGTGGTTTCCCCTCTTATAAGGGTTCCGAGACAGATTACGGCATTATATTTTTTTGTTTCCAACAGCATTTTTACCGCCATGGGTAGTTCAAACGCCCCCGGCACTTTAACGACAGATATATCGTCTGCCTTGGCTCCCGTCCTTTTTAAATAATCCAGGGCGCCGTCTAAAAGTTTGCCGTTAATAAAATCGTTAAATCTAGATACGACTATGCCGAACCTAAAACCCGCAGACTTAAGTTCTCCTTCGATTAAATTAAAATTGTTCATTTCATGCTCCCGATAATTTAATTTTAATTCTATTATTTCATTTTTAATATATGCCCCAATTTTTCCCTTTTGGTTTCAAGATAATGTTTGTTAGTATCATTAGGGCATATCTCTACGGGAACTCTTTCGACGACGCTAAGTCCGTATCCTTCGAGCCCTATTATTTTTTTTGGATTATTGGTCATAAGCCGCATTTTACCTACGCCCAAATCTACTAAAATTTGAGCGCCTACTCCATATTCTCTTAAATCAGCTTTAAAACCTAGTTTTTCATTCGCTTCGACGGTATCGTAACCCTCATCCTGCAAATTATAAGCTTTTAATTTGTTTACCAGTCCTATGCCCCGGCCTTCCTGCATTAAATAAAGAATAACTCCTCTATCCTCCCTGTCTATCGACTCCATCGCCGCTTTTAACTGGTCTCCGCAGTCGCATCGCATAGAACCGAATATATCCCCGGTAAGGCATTGTGAGTGAACTCTTACGAGAGTCGGTTCGTCTTTCTTAATTTCGCCTTTTACAAGGGCTATATGTTCTTTAAAATCTATATCGTTGGAATACACTATTATTCTGAAATCGCCCGCAAACCCGGTAGGAATTTTGGATTCTACGAGCCTTTTAACATGTTTTTCATGTTTGAGCCTGTAATTTATAAGATCCTTGACGCTTAATATTTTTATATCGAATTTTTTTGAAAATTTTATTAAATCCGGCATCCTCGCCATAGTTCCGTCGTCGTGCATTATTTCGCATATAACCCCGTAAGGTTTTAAGCCTGCAATGCGCGCTATATCTATCGAGCCTTCAGTCTGCCCAGTTCTTGTTAAAACTCCGCCGTTTTTGCCTCTTAGGGGAAAAATATGGCCTGGCCTGACTAAGTCCGAGGGTCTTGCGTCGTCCTTAATCGCCGTCAATATAGTTCTTGCCCTGTCATGGGCCGATATGCCCGTAGTAACCCCTTCTTTTGCCTCTATCGATACCGTAAACGCGGTGGTAAATTTTGACTCGTTATTTGTAACCATAGGGGGAAGGTCTAAGCTGTCCGCCTTTTCCTCGGTTAACGTTAAGCAAATCAAGCCTCTTGCGTATTTTGTCATAAAGTTGATTATTTCGGGAGTTACATGTTCCGCGGCGACTACCAGATCCCCTTCATTTTCCCTGTCTTCGTCATCTACGAGAATAATCATCTTCCCGATTTTTATATCGAGAGCGGCTTCTTCTATTGTCGCCAAACTCATAAATATCTACCGTCCTTTATTAAATAATTAAATAATTAATTTTATATTTATACCTTTTCTGAATAAAAAAATTACATAAAACCATTTTCTTCCAAAAATTGTACGGTAAGGTTATTATTGCCGCTCAATTTTCTTAACTTTTCGGCTTCTCCGGCGTACATGCCGTTTAAGCCGTTCACGACAGTTTTTGCGATAATGTCGGATTCAATGTTCACATAGTCTCCTACCGTTTTAAATTTTAAATTTGTTTCACCGTATGTTAAAGGTATTATACTGACGAAAAAAACGCCGTTCTTAATATCGTTTACCGTCAGGCTTATACCGTCGATTCCTATAGAGCCTTTTTTTATTATATATTTGTTAATATCGCCGTCTATCGAATTTATTATCTTTACGCCTATAACTATAGAATTTCCGGTCCTTTCTTTAAATGCGAGCCTTCCTATGGCATCGACATGCCCAAGCACAAAATGTCCAGAAATATCTGAATTAACAGACAGGGCCGGTTCTATGTTGACGCTCTCGTTGGTTTTTAAATATTTCATAGCGGAAGCAAGGTAGGTTGCGGGAGTAAAATCGAAAAAAAGCACGGGATAATTAATTTTTTTTACGGAAAGGCACAGGCCGTTTACGGCAATGCTTTGTCCTATATATGCATTTTTTCCGGTAATTTTAACCGCTACCGACAAAATACCGTTATTTAAAGATTTTACGACCCCCTGTTCTTTTATTATGCCTGTAAACATATAAATATAAATAATTTTAATTAACCGATATCGTCGGCGCAACGGACGGAGTCCGGCAAATCTCGCCGGCATAGTCTAATTAAATTCAAGCGAATTTAGGATAATACGACAAAAACAATTCGTCGCCGAATTTTTTAATATCCAAACCGCCGAATGTAAAAATATTTTCGTCTTTCAAACTTAACGTTTCAAATAAACTAACGCCTTTCTCGTTGCCTAAAATATAAGGGGTAATATTAAAAACAAGCTTATCGAATAATTTTTCCGAGTTCAAAGAGTTGAAAAGCGTAGGCCCGGCTTCCACTAGTATGCTCGTAATTTGTAACCCGGCGCATTTTTTAAATATTTCCTTAATGTTCAAGAGCTTATTTTCCTGTATATTATTATTATAATATACATCATGTATAATTGCACCTTTTTCTTTTAAAAGCATTTTTTTTTGCTTCTTTGCTTCGTCGTAGCAATCTGAGGTAAATATTAAAACATCGCCGCGGGTATTAAAAATTTTTGCATCCAAAGGCACGGACAAATCGGCGTCTAAAATTATTTTAGTCCATTTTTTGCCTAAAAATTTATTTTTCATGCCCCCCCTGTTTATGCGTATATCAAGCATAGGGTCGTCTTTTATGACGGTTTTAGCCGATACCATTACCGCATCGTTCATAAACCTCAAGCGGTGGGTATGTTCAAGAGATTGCGGCGATGAAATATATGATTTTGTTTTACTGCCCCTATATCCTATCTTGCCGTCGAGAGTCAAGGCCTCTTTTATTGTTATAAACGGAAAACCGGCAGTTATATATTTAAAAAAAATCTCGTTTAATTTTCGGGCCTTTCCCTCTAAAATTCCGCATGTTATTTCGATTCCGTTATTCCGCAGATAATCGAATCCCCTTCCCGACACCAAAGGATTAGGGTCCTTAACCGCTGCCACCACCCTTTTTATTCCGGATTCTTTTATTTTATAAACACAGGGGGGGGTTTTCCCGAAGTGGCTGCAGGGCTCCAAATTTACATAAATCGTACCTCCGTTGGCTTTTATGCCAGCCTCTTCCAATGCGGCGGCTTCGGCGTGCGGTAAACCTGCTTTTTTATGGTAGCCGGCTCCTACTATATTCCCGTCTTTAACGACGACGGCGCCTACGATAGGATTAGGTGAGGTAAGTCCTTCTGCTTTTTTTGCAAGGCTAAAGGTACGGGAAATAAAGTATTCGTCAGCGGCTTTATTGCTGTTATCCATAAAACTTATCTTTTGAACGGAATATACTAAGACTGTTTTTTAATAAGTTCGGAGACATTTTCGTAAAGTTCGTTTATATCCTTAAAAGAAAGATAAACGGAAGCAAAACGAACATAGCTTATAGCATCTATATTTTTTAATTTGCCAAGGACAAACTTTCCTATATCATCGCTTTTTACTTCCTTTAAATTTGTTTCTTCTATCCACTTTTCGACGGATTGAATTATCTCTTCTATGTTCTGATATGGAACCTGCCTTTTTTCGCATGCTTTTATTAGGCCGTTCAATATTTTTTGCCTGTCGAACGATTCTCTTCGCCCGTCTTTTTTAATTATCAAGGGAGAAGAAACAACGATTGTTTCTATGGTGGTGAATCTTTTTCCGCAAACATTGCATTGCCTTTTCCGCCTCGTCGACCTTCCGTCTTTCGATACTCTCGAATCAGCGACTTTGTCGTCGCTGTTAAAACAAAAAGGACACTTCATATGCAATATAAAAAATCAAATATTTTCATAAAGGGGAAATTTATCGCACAAAAGTCCGACTTCTTTTTTTACGTTATTTTTGACGGTTTCGTCGTTATAATTCTTCAAGATTTCAACTATAAGCTCGCCTATTTTTACCATTTCGCCTTCTTTCATGCCCCTAGTCGTAACGGCAGGAGTTCCAAGCCTTATTCCGCTTGTAACGAACGGCGACCTTTCGTCGAAAGGAACCTTGTTCTTATTGACCGTAATTCCAACTTCGTCCAGCAGGGCTTCGGCCTGTTTGCCTGTCATTTCCGATTTTCTGAAATCGACAAGCATAAGATGATTATCCGTACCGCCGGATATCAACGGAAACCCGTTAATCGTCAAAGTATTTGCAAGAGCCGCGGCATTGAAGACGACCTGTCTTTGATAATTTCTAAACTCTTCGCTTAATGCCTCTTTAAAAGAAACGGCCTTCGCGGCGATTACATGTTCGAGCGGCCCCCCCTGTATTCCGGGAAATATTGCGGAATTTAATTCTTTTTCGTATTTGGACTTTGCAAGAATGACTCCGCCTCGCGGCCCTCTAAGCGTCTTATGAGTAGTAGTAGTAACAAAGTCAGCATACGGAACCGGATTGGGATGAAGTCCGGCGGCTACGAGTCCTGCGATATGCGCCATATCAACCATAAGATAGCATCCCGCTTCGTCGGCGATATCCCTGAATTTTTTAAAATCTATAACTCTCGGATAAGCGCTTGCGCCGGATATTATCATCTTCGGCTTATTTTGCAGGGCAATTTTTCTTAATTCGTCGTAGTCTATGGTTTCTGTGTCCCTGTTTACGCCGTACGGAACGATATTAAAATATTTTCCCGAAAAATTTACCGGGCTTCCATGCGTTAAATGACCGCCGTGGGATAAATCCATGCCGAGAACGGTATCTCCCGGTTTCAGAAAAGCGTAAAAAATTGCCATGTTGGCCTGCGAACCGGAATGGGGCTGTACGTTTGCATATTCGGCTTCAAAAATTTCTTTTATCCTGTCGATGGCAATTTGTTCCACGTTATCTATAAAACCGCATCCGCCGTAATATCTTTTTTTAGGATAACCTTCCGCATACTTATTGGTTAGAACGGACCCCTGAGCCTGCATCACGGCTTTTGAAACAAAGTTCTCGGAGGCAATAAGCTCCAATGACTGCCTCTGCCTGTTAAGCTCTTTATTTATAAATTCATAGATTTCGCCGTCAACTTCCTTTAAATCCTTAAAATTCAATTTAATTTCACCTAAAGTTAAAATTTATTTTATTTAATATTTTAATTTTTCTATGCCGCTAATTTTAGAAATTCTGTTTTCATGCCTGCCTTCCTCGTATTTGGAAGACATAAATTTATCTATATATCTTGAGGCTTCCGTAGGCGTAGTCGTTCTGCCGCCAAGAGTCAATATATTTGCATTATTATGCTCTTTTGCGACCTCAGCGGTATATTCGTCGTGAACCAACGCCGCCCTTATGCCATTAACCTTATTGGCGGCTATTTCCATTCCTATACCGGTTCCGCAGACGAGTATGCCGAACGAGTTCTCATCCTTTTCGCCTATCACCTTTTCGGCTACTTTTAATGCGTAATCGGGATAATCCACGCTTTTTAAAGAATCGGTTCCAAGGTCGAGATATTTTAAACCTTTTTTTTCAAGATGGTCCTTTATGGATTCCTTTAATTCGAAGCCGGCATGGTCGGAGCCTAAAAATATCATGTTACATTAACCCTCCCATTTTTTAAACACTAATGTGGCGTTAGTTCCGCCGAATCCGAACGAATTAGAAATCGCGTATCTGATATCGGCTTTTTGGGCGACATTTGGGACGTAATCTAAATCGCATTCCTCGTCCTGTTCTTCCATATTAATAGTCGGGGGTATAATGCCCGCGTTAACAGTTAATACGGTTGCGACGGCTTCTATTCCGCCGGCCGCTCCAAGGGCGTGCCCGAGCATGGATTTGACGGAGCTGATTTTAAGTTTTTCTGCTTTTTCTTTGAAAAGCCTTTTTATAGCTTTGGTTTCATTTAAATCGTTATAATATGTAGATGTTCCGTGGGCGTTTATATAGCCGATATCGCAGGGCGCAAGTCCGGCGTCGTCTATGGCATTTTTCATGCTAAAATATGCCCCTTCCGCCTCAGGATCGGGAGTTGATAGATGGTAGGCATCCGAAGACGTCCCGTATCCTACGATTTCGGCGTATATTGTCGCTCCTCTCCGCATAGCGCAGTTCATTTCTTCAAGTATAACTATGCCTGAACCTTCGCTGACTACAAATCCGTCCCTGTTTTTTTCGAAAGGCCTCGAAGCCTTCTGCGGCTCGTCGTTTCTGACGGATAATGCCTTCATTGCGTTAAAACCGGAAATACACAAGGGCGTTATGGTGGATTCCGCCCCGCCGGCTATCATTGCATCGGCATCACCCCTGACAATCATTTTATATGCGTCTCCTATTGAATTAGTGCCGGTAGAACAGGCGGAAACGGTGCTTGCATTGGGCCCCTTGGCTCCGGTCATTATAGAAACCTGTCCCGGAGCAAGATTTATCAAAAGCATGGGTATAAAAAACGGTGAAATCTTTTTAGGCCCTCCCTCCAAAAGCATGGTATGATATTTTTCGATAGTCATAAGGCCTCCTATGCCCGCTCCAATCCAAACGCCTACTCTGTGGGCATTTTCTTCGACTATTTGAAGCCCCGACATATCCAAGGCCATTTTAGAACAGGCGACGGCATAGTGAATAAACTGGTCCATTTTCTTCACTTCCTTTTTTTCTATGAAGCGTTCTGGATTAAAGTCTTTAACTTCACCCGCTATCTTGGTAATATAGCCTTCTGTATCAAATCTGGTTATGCGTCCTATGCCGCTTTCACCTTTTATCATACCCGCCCATGAACTTTCCGCATCGTTGCCTAATGCCGTAATCATGGAATATCCGGTTACGACCACTCTCCTATCGCATTCAATTTTTTTCATAATAAAAATCTGATATAAATGAATTATTTTGTATGTTCATCGATATACGAAACAGCATTCTGAACCGTTTTAATTTTTTCCGCGTCTTCATCGGATATTTCTATTCCGAATTCCTCTTCAAACGCCATGACTAATTCAACGGTGTCTAATGAATCCGCGCCCAGGTCCTCAACGAATGAAGCTTCGTTGGTAACTTCATCGGGAGTCACCCCTAACTGTTCGACAATTATCTCTTTAACTTTGTTTTCTACGGACATTTAATTTCACCCCCTCCTTTTTAAATTTGGACAATTTAACTATATCACATATACATCCCGCCGTTCACGTTTAAAACGGAACCCGTAATATAGGCGGAAAGTTCCGAACAAAGAAAGAGGACGGCATTGGCTATCTCCTCAGGTTCGGCTATTTTATTCAGCGGAATACTTTTCTTAATCGCATCTCTGACATCTTCGGAAAGCTTGTCCGTCATAACAGTTTTAATAAAACCCGGCGCGATAGCATTGGCAAGAACACCCCTCGCCGCATACTCTTTTGCTATGGATTTGGTAAGGGCAATTATGCCGGCCTTTGATGCGGCGTAATTTGCCTGTCCCGTATTGCCTATTTCGCCTATAACCGAGGCTATGCTTATTATTCTGCCCGATTTAGCTTTGACCATGTGTTTTAGAACGTTTTTAGTAATATAAAACATGCCGTTTAAGTTGACGTTTATAACATCCAGCCAGTCTTCGTCGCTCATCCTTATTAAAAGGCCGTCTTTAACTATGCCGGCATTATTGACGAGAATATCTATTTTAGATTCTTTGGATATTATTTTCTGAATAATTTCCGATATCTTTTCCGAATTTTTAATATCGGCTTCGTAAAAATCAAACTCGAGAGAAATCTTTTTTATTTCGTCTTTTACGCTTAAAAATCTTTTTTCGTCTATATCTATTATTACGACTCTTGCCCCAGCGTTAAGCAAAACTTTAGATATAGAAAGCCCTATGCCCGAAGAACCGCCTGTGACTACAGCCGTTTTACCTGTAAGTTCAATGCAAATAGACATAAACCACCCCCTTTTTATTAGAACATCAAACTTTCTAATTCCTTAACAGCCGAAACGGAATTTACGGACAGAATATCCGCATTTTTGTCTATCCTTTTAATTAATCCGCTTAAAACATTCGATGGACCTATCTCGATAAATTTAGAAACCCCGGATATTTTTTCCATATTAACAATAATATCTTTCCACATAACGGGTGAAACTATCTGCTCCAGAAGAAGCCTTACCGCGTCGTCTTTCTTGGAATAATTCAGCGACGTGGCATTGGAAAATATATCGCATTCCGCATCTCTGAACCAGCCTTTGTCTATAAACGAATAAAGATTTTCCTTTGCGCTTTCCATAAAAGGCGTATGAAAAGGGGCGCTGACAGGCAGAACGGCTATTTTTTTAGCTCCGCGCTCTTTAAGCAGTAAACATGCCTCATCTACGAACGACGACATGCCCGATATTACGGTTTGTATTTCGGAATTAATATTTGCTATAAAAACACCTTCTTCATTTTTTAAATGATTTAATTCGCCTAACGCAGTTTTTATCGTATTTTCGTCAAGCCCTATAACCGCCGCCATTTTGCCGAACCCCACGGGACAGGCGTTCTGCATAAAAAATCCTCTTTTTTTTGTGATTAAAAGAGCATCCGAAAAATCTACGGAGCCTGCGGAAACGTTGGCGCTATATTCGCCAAGGCTGTGTCCCGAAACGCAAACCGGCTTTAAGCCGGTTTCTTTCTCTATAACCCTAAGAATCGCCGTGCTCACGGTTAAAAGAGCCGGCTGGGTATTTTCCGTCAGGTTAAGCGCCGCGCCGTCGTCTCCCAGAATCAAGCTTTTCATATCTAAGCCTAAGGTATCCGAAGATTCTTCTAATATAAGACGCGCTTCATTGAAATTCTCAAAAATATCTTTCCCCATGCCGGCATGCTGCGACCCCTGTCCGGGAAAAACAAACGCTATATCGGAATTTGACGATTTTTCCATTTGTTATGTTATATATTATTTTATGAATTTAGCCGTATTTTTAATAAAATCTTCCGTCTGCGAAACTATCTCCTCTATGATTTCTTTTGCAGTTTTTTCTTCTTTTATGAGCCCTGCTATCTGTCCGCTCATTAAAGAACCCATTTCAACGTCTCCGTCAACCGAAGCGGCTTTTAATTTTCCTGTCCCGAGTTTTTCATACTCGGCAACAGGCGCGCACTTTTCCTCCAGTTCGAGAAACATTTTGGCAAGCCTGTTTTTTAAAACCCTTACCGGATGGCCGGTAGGCCTTCCCGTAACTACGGTGTCCCTATCCGATGCTTTTACGACCATATCTTTCCAGTTTTGATGCACATGGCATTCTTTGGTTGCAAGAAATCTCGTACCCATCTGTATGCCGCTTGCGCCGAGGCATAAAGCCGCGGCAAATCCTCTGTAATCCGCAATGCCTCCTGCCGCTATGACCGGTATGCCGACAGCGTCGGCAACCTGCGGAACTATTGCCATAGTAGTAATTTCGCCTATATGTCCGCCGGATTCGGTTCCTTCCGCAATTACGGCATCCGCACCCGCCTTTTCCACCCTCTTTGCCAGAGCGGAAGAAGGAATAACCGGTATAACTTTTATGCCCGCATCGTGAAACCGTTTTATGTAAGGACCGGCATTGCCTGCCCCTGTCGTTACGACCTGAACGCCCTCCCGAATAACCGCATCTACCAGCTCTTCTATATAAGTTAAATAAATTATGAGGTTGACTCCAAAAGGCTTATCGGTATTCTCTTTTGCTTTTCTTATTTCCTGAACGAGAAGTTCCGGCGGCATCTGTCCGGCGCCTATAATTCCCAAACCTCCGGCGTTAGAAACGGCGGAGGCAAGCTCATAGTTAGACGCCCAAGCCATTCCGCCCTGAAATATGGGATATTTTATCCCGAGCATATCGCATATCGGAGATTTTATCATTTTATCGTTTCACCGCCATACTTAAATAAATAACGCAATATATAAACAAAACCGGTTTACCATCTGATGATAGCGGATGCCCATGTAAGTCCGGCGCCAATCGCATCTATCAATACAATATTCCCTTCTTTCAAGCGTCCGGATTCGTAAGCCTCGTTTAGAGCGATAGGTATGGAACCGCTTGAAGTATTACCGTATTTTTCTACATTTACGAAAACCTTTTCCATAGGAAAATGCAATTTTTTTGCGGTAGCTTCTATGATTCTAATATTTGCCTGATGAGGAACAAACAGGTCTATGTCCTCCGGTTTTAAGGCGTTAAACCTTATCGCTTCTTCGGCAACGTCTTTTAAAAAGTTTACCGCATATTTGAAAAGCTCTGAACCCTTCATTTTTATGTAATGCTCGCCGCTATCGACTGTTTTATGGGTCGCGGGCATTAGCGAGCCGCCGGCTCTAAGCATTAGAATGCTGTCGTGACCGCCTTCGGAATGCATATGCGTCGATAAAATACCTCTGGAATTTTCTGAATTAGCAGTCAGAACCACCGCCCCGCCGCCGTCTCCGAACAACACGCATGTAGCCCTATCGTTATAGTCGGTAATTCTTGAAAGCAGGTCGGCTCCTATAACCAGCACATTTTTGTATTTTCCGGATTTAATAAAACTATCGGCGATAGACAGGCCGTAAATAAAACCGCTGCATCCCGCGCTGACGTCGAATGCCGCCGCATTCTTAAGCCCAAGCTTTTCCTGAACTATACAGGAGGTCGATGGAAATATCATATCGGGGGTAATCGTTCCCGCTATTACAAGGTCGATATCGTTATTGTTTAATCCCGAAAGCTTAATCGCTTTTTTCGCGGCATATGCGGCTATATCCGATGTAGTTAAGCCCGCTCCGGCGATTCTCCTTTCCTTGATGCCCGTCCTCGAAGTAATCCATTCGTCCGACGTATCGACCATACCGCATAATTCGTCGTTCGTAAGCACTTTTTCCGGAACAAACGAACCTATTCCGATAACCTTAGAATATATCAATGTTTAAACCTTCGCTTAAGCATTACAATGCGTATATTTATTTTATTATATTAAAATTAAATTCAATACCCTATATTGTTTGCGTTGGATTCTATTTTATGGCTTATATTGGCGGTTATTCCCTTTTCTACAAAATTTTTCGCAACCGAAATGGCGCTTGCCAAGGCTTTTGAGTTTGCTCCCCCATGAGCTATAAACGCCGCTCCGTTAACGCCTAGAAGAGGCGCTCCGCCGTATTCGTTATGGTCGACAAGCTTTTTAAATTTTTTCAACGATTTTTTTGCCATAAAAAAGCCCAATTTGGCCATAAAACTTTTATTTATCTCCTCCCTTAAAAGGTTAAATATCGTCTCGGCTAAAGTTTCCGACGCCTTTAAAATAACATTGCCGGTAAATCCATCGCATACCACTACGTCAACTTTTCCGTTAAATATCTCTCTGCCTTCCACATATCCAT
>JAJYJI010000047.1 GCA_021789605.1 bacterium | reverse complement strand
GAGCTAAATTCATCCGGCGCTACAATCGGCACTTCCGCATATTATTATCCAAATGCCCTTGCAATCGAACTTTCGGGTAATAACGGAGAGTATTTTCCGTATAAGGGCCCCGAGTGGCCATAATTTTAAAAAAGGAGTCAGCAATTGTATTGTCTGCCAAGTAAAATATTTTCTTATGCAGATTAACATGCAGATAATACAGTTGCATTCCGCATTCTGCCGTTTTTAATCATACCGTTTAATGAAGATTTTTTTAATATGTCGGGCAGGGAGGGAGGTAGCCGTAGTTAAACATGACCTCTTCGGGAATTTCTTCCGCTTTGATATCTTTTCCTTCTACTAAAACGGATAAAGTGCGGAGTAATTTTTTAATTCCCCTGCTTTCTTTAATGCTTTCGACTCTACCAAAATTTAATATGGGCTTAGGATAAAAATTATCATAATTTTATCATAGCTGATAAAAATGATATTTTATCAAAGTTCTGAAAGTCTTGTAAAATATGGAGCGGGAAACGGGACTTGAACCCGCGACCCTTACCTTGGCAAGGTAATGCTCTACCACTGAGCTATTCCCGCATTAAAGAACGAAGAGCGAAGAAATTTTAATAAGTTTATAATTAAAATATTTATATTTATTATTTATATAGATAGAAAAAGTATTAAAACAAACGTCTAAACTTATTTGTATATATTAAATTATATTTTTAATATTTTGTCAATAGCCGGAAATTGCCGATAGAAATATTTAGAACTGTTTTCAGTATATTATAAATTATTTAAAAATCGTAAACCGCGTCAAGCTCCCCGTATCCTCCGTCTGGGGCGTTTAAGCCGCTAATATCTTTTAACGCCCTTAAGTCGAAACCCAACGATTTGTCGTAATGATATGTTAAGCCCAATCCTTCTATAAAATCTTCGTAGCCGTTATTTACGTAACCGAAAGTAATATTGCCAGAATCGTCCGTATAATAACCGTAATTATTATTTTGTCTTACATATGAAATCTCGTCGTAAATATCGAATTTATTTAAAATTATATAATTCAAAAAAACATCCGTAAAAATATTGTTGCCCGGTTCCGTGAAGCTTGAACCGTCGTCATCTACTTCGGAATCGTCTATATCCTGATGCCCTTTATTTATACTATACCCTAAGGCATAGTTTAAAATAACTTTTTGGCCGTCCGCCGCTTTTACGCCAAAGATTCCTGTTAAGGCGGGCTGAAACTGCCATTCGTCTCCGCCTATGTTTACAAGCGAAGAACTGTTCCAGTTTCCGTAAGGAAAAGTGATGCTTAATTGAGGCAGAACGTTAACCGTAAATTTGTTTCCGTCGTAATGATAAGCGTATATTCCGTAATATAACATCGGGTCGTCCAATCCCCCCCTTGAATGATTAAATTCGGAACTCATCAACACCTTGCCGAAAGGAATAACCAATTCGTAAAAATTATCCGCGCCCAGAAATCTAAAAGTGCCTATAAGCTGGGGAGCATAAATATATTTAACTACGTTATATTTTAAATGTTCCGCCGAACCGTTGCAATCAAATTTAGAATTGAAGGATTGGTAGTCGAAAGCCTGTTCGGTTATAAGTTTTCCCGGAGGCAAATAACCGAAGGCCATAGCCCCTTTATAAAAAAAGTTATTTCCCGAACCGTCGGGACCCGCAAAAACAATAACGGCATTTGAAAATAATGAGCTGAATAGCAAAAAAAAAGCCGTCAATATAAATATGTAAATTGCGCCGTTTTTTTTTGTTCTTTTCATGCTTTCAGTTCTTTTCATATCGCGCCTGTACCGGTAAATTATATTTTATTTAGCTGGTTTGTTTATTTGACGACAGGTTTTTCAAAATATTTCTCTTCGCCGTCAAGACCGCGTTTCATTCTTACGAAAAGCAGGCTTCCCTTTTTGCCTAAAATATTGAGTCCGTAAACCGGAATTCCTTCGATTTCCGATTGGCAGATTCCGTGGTGGTGGCCGAAAAAAACCATCTTAGGCCTAACCTTTAAGATAAGTTCTCTGAGTCCTGCCGCTTTCGGATAATATCTATTCTTATCGTTGTCTTCGATAAGGACTCCTTCCGGCGCATCATGGGAAATAAGAATGTCTATCCGTTTATCCTTATCGCTTTTATTTTCGTCCGCATATTTTATCAGATTATTTATCTCTTGTCGAGTATAAAATCTGTCGGACTCTGGAAGTTTAATATGTTCGGGGTCGTATTTTCCGCCGATGCCGGCAACAATAAGATTTTCCGCGTCATTTCCAGATTCCGGCGATATTTCCGCCGTCGTTCCGTTAGGTATATAAAACAGATTTTTAAGAATTTCTAAGTTTCCGGATATTTTTAAACCGTTAAGGAAATTAAAATCTTCGTTATTTCCGTTTATAAAATACGTTCTGACCGGAACCGCCTTTTTTCTTTTGTACCAATCGGGGAAGTCTCCGGTGCCGTTATGAATTTTGGTTATTCCGTCGTGATGCTTTCCGTCTATCCATATGCCGAAATCGCCCGCCTGCAAAACGACGTCGAAGCTTAATTTGAGCCCGGATTCAAAATTCTTGACGCTTTCGTAAAATTTACAAAGCCTTCCGTGAACGTCGCCGGCAACGCAAATATTCATCTAATAAATTTAATTTAATTTAATTTAGATATTATAAAGAATTTTATAAAGAAGATTTTTTTGAATTAACGTTATCTTTTATAAAAGCGACAATGCCGGAAAGGCCGTTGCCTCCGGTATCCGCGTTATTGCCTTGGCCGCGTGTTTCTTGTTCCTTTTTGCAGGACGTCTCGAAAATTACCAGATTCTTATTTACGGATAAAGCATTTTCTTTTATTTTTGAGATATCGGAATCGAGAAAAGGCAGAAGGTCTATTTTATTGATAATCATGACTTCCGATTTATAAAAAGCGGCGGGATATTTTAGCGGCTTGTCGTCCCCTTCGGTTACCGAGAGGACTACGGCTTTTATGTCTTCTCCGAGGTTAAACGAAACCGGGCAGACAAGATTGCCGACGTTTTCTATGAATATTATATCCGCGTCTTTTTTATTTAAATTAGAAAGGGCGGAGTTGACCATTTTTGCGTCGAGATGACATGTTCCGTTTGTAATAATCTGATATGCCGGAACATTTAATCCGTCTATTCTTTTTTTGTCAAGGTCCGTTTCTACGTCGCCTTCTATTACGGCTATCTTTAAACCTTCCGATTTTAAAATTGGGATTATCGACTCCAGCAGCGAAGTCTTGCCGGAACCCGGAGAACTTAAAAGGTTCATTACGAAAGCTTTCCCAAAAATCGACTTATTTTTATTTGCTATAATTTCATTGGTTCCGAGGGCGTTTTTTTGAACAGACACCCTCCTGCCCATGCCTGTCCTATTAAAATTCGGCATAAAATGAAAATCCTTTTTATTAATTAAAATTAAAATAAAATTAAAATAAAATTAAAATAATCAGGAAATTATGGTATTTAATGGATATTTATAAATATTTTATAAATAATAAATAATCGCCGCTAATTTTCAATCTACGAAAATTTCCCTGATATTTATCTCGTCGGTATCGTTGGAGATAAAATCCAGCGATACGCTCTTAAATCTTGCATCGTCTAAATTTTGAAACGCGAAAGCAAGATAATTTTTATCTATTCCCGAATACTTTCCTATGCTGAGCTTAACTTTATTCACAGTTTTTACGCCTGTTAAATAGCCGTTTTCTTGGAGCGTATCGATTATTTCAAGGGCTATGGAAAATTCATGCATAAAATAAAAATTTAATAAAAAAATAAAATCTTAAATAAAATCTTAACTTGACATTTTATATTTTAATGATATTATTTGGATAGCATATTAACAATAAATATATTATATAACGCTTAATTTTTCAATATAATAATTAATTTATGCTAATAATTTTTAAAATGCCCGTATAATAATTAAATTTATATTTAAGATTATGAAACGTTCATGAAATAATTTTTTCCGGTCAACTCTCCGGCGGCCGCATCAATTTATTAAAATCATTAGTATATAGTCTAATAAAAATATAATTAATTTTTTTAATCTTAATAAAATTTATTTATAATTTTAGGAGGTTGTATGGACAATGATAACGGCAATAACTCGGATTTTAAATGGGACCCTTTAAGATTTATTTCCGAAGACCCAGAAGAATCTTTGCGGAAGGTTGACGAAAGATTAGACGGCCTCGAGAAAGAATGTTTCGTCGATAAAAAAGACAAAGACGGCAATCTCGACAACGTCTTCAGCCTCCACGGAGTAACAAGAAGAGGCTTCATTAAATGGAGTGCTTTTTTAACGTCCGCGCTCATGCTGCCTTACGTATTCAGGCCGAGAGTTGCGAGGGCCGCAAACATACTTTCCAGAATCCCCTTTATATGGCTGGATATGGCAGACTGCATGGGAAACACCGAAGCGTTTATCAGAACCGCCAATCCCACGCCGGCGGAGATTATCCTTAATTACGTCAGCGTAAATTATATGGAATCGATAATGACTCCCGCCGGTTATCAGGCAGAGGCAAGAAGGAAGGAAACGGTCAGGAAAGATAAAGGCAAATACATTCTTGTCGTCGAAGGAGCGATACCTACCGGCCTTGACGGAAAATTTCTTACCATAGGAGCGAACGGAGATTCGGGTCTTAAAATCGTCAAGGAAACGGCCAAGGACGCCGCTATTATAATTGCCATCGGCAATTGCGCGGCTTACGGAGGCATACCGGCCGCGTCGCCTAATCCTACAGCCGCCGTAGGCCTTAGTTCCGTTACAAACAGGCAGGTCATAAATATACCGGCCTGTCCCGCAAATCCCGTAAACGTAGTAGGAACCCTCGTTGAATACATATTGGTCGGTAAAGCCCCCCAGTTAGACAACATAGGACGGCCTCTATGGGCATTTTCAGGAAGGCTTCACGACAACTGTTACAGAAGAGGCCATTTCGAAGCCGGCGAATATGTAAAACAGTGGGGCGACGACGGGGCAAAAAAAGATTACTGCCTGTATATGATGGGATGCAAGGGCCCGTTTACGTGGAATAACTGTACTACCGTAGAATACAATCAGGATATTAGTTTTCCTATGAGAGCCGGCCACGGCTGTATAGGCTGTTCTCAGCCCTCGTTCTGGGATAGGATGACGCCTTTCGAGAAACCCAACGATGCCGCAAAAATTATAATACCCGGGGTCGAAGCAACCGCAGACGAATACGGAGTCGGACTTTTGGCGGCCGCCGGCGTCGGAATAGCCGCGCATGCCGTATATACCGGCGTTAAAAAGAAAAGAAAAGCGAAAAAACAGCCTGAAAAAGAAACTAAAAAAACAGAATAAAAATATGAAATAATAAATATAAATAAATATAATTATAATTTAATATAAAAATTATGCGGGGGATATATGGCTAAAAAAATTATAGTCGATCCTGTTACGAGAATAGAAGGTCATTTAAGAATCGAAGCTACTCTTAACGGCGGCAACGAAATATCCGAAGCCCATTCTTCGGGAACGCTTTTCAGAGGCATAGAACTTATACTTAACGGAAGAGCGCCGGAAGACGCTGGGCTTTTTGCCCAAAGAATATGCGGCGTTTGCACTTACGCGCACTATGAGGCCGCCACATGGGCGGTGGAAAACGCGCTCGGAATTCATCCGCCGAAAAACGCAAGAATTGCCAGAAATATACTTAAAGGCGCTCAAATGGTTCAGGACCACCTGGTCCATTTTTATCAGCTTGCGGGCTTAGACTGGGTAGATATAGTATCCGCGCTTAAAGCCGACCCGAAAAAAACCATGGATTTAGCGTACGCATATACTAAAACGCCTTATAACGCAAGCTTGGCGCGGTTTGAAGAGGTAAAAACAAGACTCAATAATTTTGTTAAATCCGGTCAGCTCGGGCCGTTTGCCGGCGGCTACTGGGGAAACCCTTCCTATAAACTTCCGCCGGAAGGAAACCTTTTAATAGCCTCCCATTATTTGGATAATCTTAATATCTTAAGGATACCCGCACAAATCATAGCTATTCTAGGCGCTAAGGACCCTCACCCGCAAACCTGTGTCGTAGGCGGAATATCCTCTATTTCGGACATTATTAATCCTCAAAGAATGGACGATATACTATTCAGGATAGGCAAGATTAAGGATTTCGTCGATAACGCCTATATCCCCGATTTGCTTACGGCGGCTGAATTTTATAAGGAAGAAGGAATTCAGGGCGTAGGCGGAGGCCTTAAAAATTATCTTTCCTACGGAGCATTCCCGCAAACCGACGACGAAAGTCCCGACAATTACTATCTTATGAGAGGCGTTATTTTTGACAGGGACATGTCTAAGGTTCATAATTTGGACGAGAAAAAAATAACCGAGTTCGTAACTCATTCATGGTATAAATATCCAAACGAAAAAGTGGGGCTCAACCCGTCCGTAGGAGTTACCGAGCCTGATTATACCGGCTTAAATAAGGACGGAAGCCTTAAAGAAGACGAAAAATACAGCTGGATAAAATCTCCTCGTTATGAAAACAAGGCAATGGAAGTAGGACCTCTTGCAAGAACTTTGGTTGCATACGCAAAGGGGAATAAAACCATTAAAGCATTAGTGGATTATGTCTTAAAAGCGGCGGGGCTGCCCGTTACCGCCCTTTTTTCCACTTTAGGAAGAACGGCGGCAAGAGGAATAGAAGCAAAATACGTTGCGGACGCATTGGAAGGATGGACTCTGGAACTTATAAAAAATGCGGCGGTAGACCAGTCTAGCTGGACGAAATACGAAATGCCTTCCAAAGAAATAATGGGAATAGGGCTCGACGAGGCTCCGAGGGGTTCTCTGGGACACTGGGTAAGAATTAAAAACAAACAAATCACTCATTATCAAATAGTCGTGCCTACGACATGGAACGCCTCTCCAAGAGATGCGTTTGACAATCCGGGAGCTTATGAGGCTTCCTTAGTCGGAGTTAAGCTTGCAAATCCGGCCGAACCTCTTGAAATTTTAAGGACCGTCCATTCGTTCGACCCGTGTTTAGCATGCGCGGTGCATATAATCGACCCTAAAACTAACGAAATTAAAAAATTTAAAATCTGTTAATTTTTTTTATTTCTTAATTTTTTAAAAATTTTGAATCTTGCGATTTTTTACGTGTTTATTTAATTAACTTTAAAAGGGGTTAATTATGGAAAATAAGGAGAAAAAATACGGCGATATAGAAATGGTGCATAGAATGACCGTTATAAAAAGAATTATACACTGGGTATTTTTTATCGCTATAATAGGCAACATTATTACCGGTTTTTACATAGCTTATCCGTTTCTTATGTTTGGAAATTCGCCGGTTCAGGCCGATTCGCTTTCTACGGGAGTTTTAAACTCCGGCGAAACTAATCGGGCGTTTATAATGACATGGATGAGAGATTTTCATTTTATCGGAGCGGTTACGATAGACGTCATTTTTATAGTCTGGCTGTATTTGGCTTTTTTTTCGTGGAAAGAACCTCTTTATAAAAGCTTCATTCCTTTTGGGGACAAAATAGAAGAGGCGTGGAAAATGTTAAAGCATTACTTTACTCTTAAAAACAAGCCGGAAACCGGGCGTTATCAGGACCCTTTAAACGCCGTTATATTCACATTATTCCATCTGCTTATTTTACTCCAGATGCTTACCGGATTTCAGATGTACGTGGCTTCCTTCACCGGAACCTCGGCGGTAGGCGCGTGGTGGCCGTGGCTTATGCATTTTTCGACGGACTGGACGCTCGCTGTATTCGGCGGACTTACTGGCGTGACTCTTACGCACCTCTTTATAATGTGGCTCATCATAATATTTATAGTTTATCATATTTACATAGAAGTCTGGCGTTCCGTAATGTGGAAGGAGGGAGATATCCTTATACCGTTCGGGGGATACAAATACATGAGAAATAAATCCGAACCGGAATGATTTTCATATAACCTTGCGCGCAAAGCGTGATTCTTTTATATATAATAGGATAATAAACTTACATTCATATGACTGGAATTATAGGAATAGGCAACCTGATATTAAAAGACGAAGGGCTAGGCGTTCATTTTATAGATTTATTAAGAAAAAAATATATTTTTGAAGGAGATATAAGATTAATAGACGGAAGCACTCTTGGATACGGGCTTTTAGACGATATATTCGGCCTTGACGATATTATCGTAGTAGATGCCGTTAAAACAGACGAGGAACCGGGCAGCATATTTAAATTCAATGCGGAAAACCTGCCGGTGAATTTAATGAAAAAAACGGCGCACGACGTCGAGTTTATCGACGTAATTACAATGTGCGGATTGCAGGGCCATAATCCTAAAATAACTTTTTTTGCAATATCTCCCGAAGACTGCGCCGGCGTAGGGACAGATATCTCCGAACCTTTAAAAAAAGTTATGCCCTTGCTTGAAAACTTAGTTTTGGAAGAAATAAAACCTCTCGGCATAAACTGGCTTATAAATCCCGAATACGCCGAACTTTAAAAA
>JAJYJI010000046.1 GCA_021789605.1 bacterium | reverse complement strand
TAGCCGACTGTTTATCGGTGGTTTTTGTACTGCCTTGATATTTTTTACCGTTATAGGTTATGCAATAATACCAGTTTTTAGAATTTTTAAGCCTGTAAATGCTTGCCATTACTGTATTACCCCGTTTTGAAAAGTATAGTAATAGTATAGTAAAACAATGTCATTTCTATGCATATTTATACATTTTTTTGCATACTTACGTCAAGAGGAAAATATAAGGAAAGGCTTATTTACCGCGGTTTTAATTGGTTGCGGGGGCAGGATTCGAACCTGCGACCTTTGGGTTATGAGCCCAACGAGCTACCGGACTGCTCCACCCCGCTATAAAGGTTAATTTAATTATTATATAATTTTATAAATATTAATGCAAGTTTATTTCCTTTTTAAAATTTTATGCGTAGGCATTTTTAAAGTTATTAACAAATTTTATTTATGTTCTTGTTTTTTTGTGTTAAAATTATATATAAATAAGGCATAGTGCAAAAGAATTAAAGTTATTATAAATTTAAAGATTTTAAAACAGGAAGCCGTATTATTATGGACAGTATTGATAATAAAAAAACTCCTTTATACGACGAGCATATAAAAATGGGGGCGAAGATTGTTTCGTTTGCAGGGTTTTTTATGCCTCTTTATTATAAAAGTATTATAGAAGAGCATCTGAACGTGCGGAACAATTCGGGAATTTTCGACATAAGCCATATGGGCGAGATAACGGTTAAAGGGAAAGACGCTTCGGTTTTTATGGATAACGTTTTTACGGCAGATATTTCAGAAATAGGAGAAGGAGAAATAGTATATTCGCTCATACTGAACGAGAAAGGCGGAATAATCGACGACGTTACGGTTTTTAAATTTTCCGAAAACGAATATATGACGGTAGTGAACGCAGCGAATACCCAAAAAGATTTTGCGTGGCTGAATTACCGGCAAAAGGAGTTTCAAAAAGCCGGCGGCGTCGTCGTCATAGAAAATTTAAGCGACGATATAGGCCTTCTCTCTGTGCAGGGGCCAAAATCTAGGAATCTGATATACCCGCTGATTAGCGAAGCGGTTAAAATAGGCAGGTGCGGATTATTCGATTTTAAGTTTGAATCAAAGCCGGTTAAGGAATTAAAACATTTCGAGTTTACCTGCGCTTTATTTAAAGACGTCAACGTCGAAGCTATGATTTCAAGAAGCGGATATACGGGAGAGTTCGGGTTCGAAATATTTGTACCCGCCGAAAAAACTTTGATTTTATGGAGCTATCTCTTAAAAAATTCGCATCTTTCCAATCTGCTCCCCGTAGGGCTCGGCGCCAGGGACACTTTAAGATTCGAAGCCGCGCTGCCTTTATACGGGCAAGAGCTTGACGAAACTATTAACCCTTACGACGCGGGCCTCGAAAAATATCTTTCCCAAGCTAAAGACTTTATCGGAAAAGAAGCTTTAAATAATATTAAAAATAAAGAAAAAAGATTAATTTTTTTTAAACTTTCCGGCAAACAGATTCCCAGGCACTCTCAAAGAATTTTAGACGAAAACCTTAAACCCATAGGCTGTATCGCAAGCGGAACATACAGTCCCTCCAATAAATTCCCTATCGGAAGCGCCTATATTTCTGATGCCGACGTAAACCTTTCGTCTTTAAAAAATTTTTTTATCGACATCAGGGGCAATTTTGAAAAGGCTGAGATAGTCGCGCCGCCGTTTCACAGAAATACCGTAAAATAGTTTTCAAAATAAAAAAAATAAATGCGGCAAAAAATATTAAACAATTTAAAAATAACAGCTTTAATAAAAACAAAAACAAGAGGTAAAAAAAATTATGAACGCCGGGCATTTATATTTCTCAGAGTCTCACGAGTGGATTTCTAAAGATTCGAAAGAAAATGTATTTTATATAGGGATTTCAGATTTTGCCCAGTCCGAGCTTGGAGACATCGTTTACATTGCCCTTCCTGAAGTCGGAAAGACTTATAAAAAAGACGACAAAATGGGAGAGATAGAATCGGTAAAATCAGTTTCGGAAATTTATGCCCCCGTAGATATTAAGATTATTTCCGTAAATCCCGAATTAAACGATGCGCCTGAGCTTATAAATCAGGACCCGCTGGCCTCCGGTTATATAGCGGAGGTACAGGTGCTGAACGCCGCCGATATAGAAGGCTTGATGGATAAGAACGCATATGAATCTTTCATAGCTTCGGCCCATGAATAATTTTCGTTATTTTCCTAATTCAGAAAAAGACGCGGCAAAATTATACGATTTTATCGGAGCAAGAGATAAAAAAGAACTTTTCGGTAGAATAATAGGCGATATTCCTTTAATAAATACAGATTTATTAAAAACTCTTTCCTTCGGAATGGATGAAAATGCCCTTTACAGGCATTTTTTAAATATCGACCTGAATATTCCGTCAAAAAATGAATTTTCTGTATTTGCCGGCGGCGGATTATACTGCCATTTCGTTCCTTCCGTCATAGACAGCCTGATATCGAGAGCGGAATTTTATACCCCCTACACTCCATATCAGCCGGAAGTAAGCCAGGGAACGCTTTTTGCGCTTTTTGAATTTCAGTCGATGCTCGCCGAGATTTTAAGCATGGACGTCGTAAACGCTTCTATGTACGACGGGGCAGAAAGTTTGGCGGAAGCGGTTTTAATGGCTATGAGGCTGCGTAAAGATAAAGATGCCGCCGGAACTAAAAATCACGCCGGTGACTCGGTTCTTATTTCCGAAGGAGTTAATCCAAATTATATTTCTGTCGTTAAAACTTTTACAAACGGTACGGGCATAAAAATAAGCGGCGTCGAAATAAACGGGAAAACGGGACAAACCGATGTTGGCGATTTAAAATTAAAACTTAAGGAAAATAAAAGAGTATCGGCGGTTGTTGTCCAGCAGCCTAACTATTTCGGAATTATCGAAGATTTAGAAGAATTAGAGCCGCTTATCCATTCTTTTAATCCTAAACCCGTTTTAATAGCATCTTCTACCGAGCCATACAGCTTCGGCGTTATAAACCCGCCCGGATTTTACGGGGCAGATATATTTGCCGGAGAAGGAAATTCATTCGGAAATTATATGAATTTCGGAGGCCCTCTTTTGGGACTGTTTGCCGCGAAAAAAGAATACGTAAGGCAGATGCCCGGCAGAATAGCAGGAAAGACGAAGGATAATAAAAACAGGGACGCCTATTCTTTTATTCTTTCGACCAGAGAGCAGCACATAAGAAGAGGCGCGGCTACTTCCAACATCTGCACGAATAGTTCTTTAAACGCCGTTAGAGCCGCCATATATCTGGCCTTGTGTTCTAAAAAAGGTTTTGGGGAAATTGCTCTGTTAAATCTCAAACTTGCCCATGTATTGCATGAAAGATTATTAGATACCGGACTTTTTGAATCCCTGTATTCCGGGAGCTTTTTCAACGAATTTGCACTGAAAATATTGAAAAATAAAAGCGGCTTAGGCAGTTCTATATTTATAGAAGAAATGATGAAAAAAGGGATTCTTGCGGGCGTAAAAATTTCCAAAGACGTTATTTTAATATCCGCGACGGAAAATAACAATATAAGCGACATCGAAAAATATGCGGAAAAGGCAAAAGAGGTTTTAGGATAAACATCGCAAAACGTAAAACGCAAAACGTTAATTAAAAAAATAAATATGGCTAAGTTTCCGGGAATCAAAGGTTTGTTTTTTGACGAAAATTTATTGATAAAGCAGGGCTCCCGAGGCGTTACCGGCATAAGCATACCGGATTGCGGATTAAGCGGGCCGGTATTAAAGAAAAAAGAAAACGCCTATATAAATAAAAAATATATCAGAAATATCCGGCCCAAACTTCCTGAAGTTTCAGAACCTGCGGTAGTCAGGCATTTTACCAGACTTTCGAGCTGGAATATGTGTATCGATTCGACGTTTTATCCTTTAGGCTCATGCACGATGAAATATAATCCTAAAATAAACGAAAAAATAGCGTCGTTAGACAACATAAAAAATCTGCATCCTTTAACGCCGGTTCAGGCGATTCAGCCGATACTAAAAATTATTCATGATTTTAACGAGATTTTATGCGAACTTACAGGTCTGGCTGAATTCAGCTTTGCCCCGCAAGCTGGCGCGGCCGGAGAATTTGCTGGGTTAAAAATTATTAAAAAATATTTTGATTTAAAAGGCGAAAGCAGAAAAATTATACTCGTTCCGGACAGTTCCCACGGTACCAATCCCGCAAGTTCAGTTCTGGCGGGATTTACGCCCGTGGAAATCAAAACGGGAACCGGAGGAATTTTAAGCGCCGGCGAAGTAGAAAAAGCTATTTCTGAAGACGTTGCGGGAATAATGATAACAAACCCCAATACTTTCGGAGTTTTCGAAAAAGACATCAGGAATATCGCCGAAATTATGCATAAAAACGGTTCTTTCGTATATATGGACGGAGCTAATTTCAATGCTTTTGTCGGCAACGTAAGGGTGTCGGATATGGGCATAGATTTAATTCAGCTAAACCTGCATAAAACGTTTTCTACCCCTCACGGAGGAGGCGGACCCGGAAGCGGAGCGCTCGGCGTTATTGAAACGTTAAAAGAATATCTGCCGGTGCCTTATGTCGGGCTTAGCGGCAAAGGCGGCCATAATAGCGGAAAAAATAAAGGGAATAATGAAAAAAACTCAAACCGGCGGCTTTATGAATTAACCGAAGATAAAAAATACTCAATAGGCAGGCTCGCCCCGTTTCTGTGTAATTTTGCCGTCGTTGCGAGAGCTTATGCCTATCTTCTTTCACTGGGGAAAGACAATATAGGGTCGGTCAGCGAGCTTGCCGTGTTAAACGCGAACTATGTTAAAAAAAAGCTTCGGGAAATACTGTCAGGTTCCGACCCTTTCGAAGAAGGGCTTTGTATGCACGAATGCGTTTTTAACGATAAGGCTATAGAAGAAAACGGTTTATCTACCGTTGAATTTGCAAAACTTTTAATAGATTACGGATTCCATCCGCCGACGGTTTATTTTCCAAAAAATATTCACGGAGCGATAATGATTGAGCCTACCGAAACGGAATCTGTAAGTACTTTGGACGATTTCATAAACGCTGTAAAAGAAATAAGATTCAAAGCAAAAAAGTCTAAAGCGGAAAGGTCTCCTCAAAAAACAAAAGTAGGCAGAGTAAACGAAGTTCTGGCAAATAAGCATCCGATATTTAAATATTAAAATCACAATTTTTTTGCATGCTTTTTTATGTGCTTTTATATGATAAAATATTATTATGAAATATAAAATTTCTTTATTTTATACTAAATTTTATGCTAAATTTTTAAATCTGCGCAATATTAAAAAAGTCAAAGTCGGGGAGGGGATAATATATGAATACTAATTTTAAGGAAGTTAATTTTACATCCGCCGACGGCGGGGATATAAAAGGGTCGCTATTCGGCTCGCATCCAGATATCGTTATACTTGCCCATGGAAAGATATTTAACAAAGAAAGTTATTACGACCTGTGCGATATTCTGCTTAAAAATAAAATATCGTCGCTGACGTTCGATTTCAGGGGTTATGGGAATTCAAAGCAGGGAGGCGCCGGCCCTTACGCATACGGAGAAGATATTATAGGCGCGGTAAAGTTTGCCCAGAGCCTGGATTTCGTAAAAAATATAACCCTTTTAGGCTCGAGCATGGGAGGGGGGGCTGTTCTTAACGCGTCTAAGCTTTATAAGCCTTCGGAAATAAAATCCGTTATAGCCCTGTCTCCGGTTTATGCGGAAGGCGTTGATTTTATTGAAGTGCCGATTCATTATATTGGTTCCGAAGGCGAACAGTTTGCGGAAGGCATTAAAAAGATGCATGCTATGACCAAATCGCCAAAGACGCTCCGCTTTTTCAAAGGCGCGGCGCACGCGCAGAATATTTTCGGCACGGAAGCCAAAGACGAGCTCATTTCTCTTATAATTTCATACATTAAAGACGAAAACATAAGTACGGGCAAAGCGTAATAGACGGATAAATTATGCCCGCTATCATTTTCGTTTTTTTCGTCATACTTCTGCAGAGGGCCAATACCAACCTAATACAGTCTATCAACCCGTTATTCGTAAGATACGTTCTCGACAAAAACCTTTTTTACGTCGGAATTACCACGGCGGTTTATGCCGTAAGCACTCTTTCCGTAAGGTATCTTATCAGCATACGAATCAAGCCTCAGGCCGTTTCAAAGTTCGTAATAGCCGGACTTTTATTGTTTTCGGCGGCGATACTGGGATATTTTTTCTCGGCGGATTATGCCGAATTTTTAATATTCGTCGTAATATCCGGTTTTGCGACGGCTATAATCATGCCGTTTCTTCTGTCGTTAGTCCATTTAGTTTCCGACAAGTCCGTAATCGAAAAAAATCTTACGGTATATTCTCTAATGCTTAGCCTTGCCCTTGTTTTCGGCCCGCTTTTAAGTTCAGCCCTTCTTGCCGTCCTGCCTATCCGCTGGGTTTATATTATGCTGTGCCTGTTCGGCATAACGGCGTTTTTCTTTGCGGTGAAAATTCATTTAAAGAGCAGGGATGCGATTAAAGAAAAACTTGCGGCTCAAAATTCCGGAAAAAACGCTTCAGAAAAAGCCGGAAAAGGCGGTTCGGTTTCTTTACTGCTTAAAAACCGGGGATTTCTCGAAGTAATTTTTTACAACACTGCATTCAGCATTGCCTTTGCTTCGGTCGTAGCCCTCGGCGGGGTTTTCGCGAGGGATAATTTTCATATAAAATATTTTGAAATAACGCTTTTATTTTTCCTGTTTTTTATTTCGTCGCTGTTCACGAGATTGGTTTTACTTTACTTTACGAAAAAAGGAAATATTAAGAATAAAACCAAAATTCTTAATATTTCCATATTGATATCCGTCCTGTCTTTCGCCTTGATGGTTTTTTCAAAAGACATAGGTTTTTACGTTTTGGGTTTAATAATATTCGGAATACCGCACGCGCTTGTTTTTCCCATTGGAACCATGAGGATATCCGAAACGGTGGATATGAAGGATATGGTAGCCGCTAATACGATATACCAGTCCAATTTCGATTTGGGCGGCATCATAGGGCCGTTTTTCCTTTCGTATCTGGCCGGCATTTATTCCATAAGGTTCGTCTTCGGTATAATCGCCGTTTTTCTGTTTGCGGCGTTTATAACCGGGAAATATATAAAAAGCGGTGTCTAAGCGGAAGTTTTTAATTTTTTTTTTTAGTTTTATGCTTGACGATATGTTTTTAAAATGCATATAATATGCATTTTAAACGATAAATTTAACAAGAATTTTACATAATTCTTTACCCGTTAAAGACTTCATACCACAAGTTCCAATAATTCGTCTGCGGAAGAAACATTTTTGCCAAGCTCTTCGTTGTAAACCTCTAACCAACCGACGATTGCTTCCCTAAGGTTTGATTTTAATTCTTCTAAATTATCGCCTTCGGTGACGCATCCGGGAAGAGCCGGAACTTCAGCCCAGTAACCGCCTTCTTCCGCTCCATGAATAACAGCTTTAATTATCATAATAAGACCTTCTTAAATTTATTTGTTTATATTTTAAGTTTACAAGATATATAAAATTTTTTCAAATCATTTACCGCGCAAAGGATAAAAAATAATTAATTTACAAATAATAAGGGTTTATGATAAATTGACATAATGCGCATAGTATAAATTATTTTGCTTTTTTATGAAAAATTATATAAAATACCTTAATTTTTCGTAAATAAAGCGCAGAGGCAGACCGTAAAAATGGAAGAACTTAAAAAACTGAGAAAAGAGATAGACGCTATCGACAGGCAGTTAGTCGAACTTCTTAACGAAAGGGGAAAAATCGCCCTTAAAGTAGGGCAGGTTAAGTCCTCCAACAACAAGTCATACTACAATCCGGCGCGGGAAGGCGAGGTTTACAGAAACGTTATAAGCTATAACGAAGGGCCGTTAAAGGACGAACATCTTCAGAATATATTTAGGGAGATTATGTCCGCATGTATAACGGTACAGTCGGGAATAAGAATAAGCTATTTCGGACCGGAAGGGACGTTTACCCATCTTGCTGCCATCAAAAGATTCGGCACTTCCAGAATGCTTCTGCCGGTAAAGACCATACCCGAAGTATTTAATTCCGTTTCGAAGGGTTTTTCCGAATACGGCGTAGTTCCCGTAGAAAATACTATTGAAGGAATGGTGAACGCTACGTTCGATATGTTCGTAAACTCGGACGTAACAATAATAGGAGAAGAAGTCATACCTATAAGCCATTTTCTCTTTTCTAAAGAAGATGATATAAAAAAGGTCAAAAAAATTTATTCCCATCCCCAACCGTTCGGGCAATGCAGAAATTTTCTGGAGGAAAATTTTAAAGAAGCCGAGCTTATAGAAGCCTTTTCAACCGCTGATGCCTGTATTATGGCTTCCAACGAAAAAGGGGCGGCGGCTATCGCATCCGAGGTTGCGGGCAGGATTTACGGTTTAAACGTCCTTCTGCCGCACATAGAAGACTACAGCAATAATTTTACGAGATTTTTGATTATCTCTAACGGAGAGAAAACGCATA
>JAJYJI010000013.1 GCA_021789605.1 bacterium | reverse complement strand
CGCGGCTGCAAGCGGGAATTACGACGTAATATTCGATAATTTTACTTCGTCCGAACTTCTTAGCATATTAAAACAATCCTTTTACTCAAATAACGTATTTAAGAAAAAATCCCTGCTGGAAGGAAAATTGGAAAAAAAGGTTTTTTCCGACAAAATAGATATTATCGACGACGGACTTTTATACGGAGGAACATACTCCGACGTATTCGACGGAGAAGGGGTCGATATGCAAAAAAAGGTTCTATGCGCTTCCGGAGTCGTAAAATCCTTTCTCTACGATATAGAATACGCAAACAGATTCGGAGTAAAATCTACGGGAAACTCTTCCGGCCGGTCTTTTACGCTTCCGCCCGACGTCGGTTCGACCAATTTTTTTATAAAAAACGGCGATACGATGCTCATAGACATAATAAGTTCCATGAAAGAAGGGCTCTATATAAACGAACTTATGGGGCTTCATATGGCAAAGCCTTATACCGGAGAGTTTTCGCTCGGAGCTTCGGGTTTTTATATAGATAAAGGCAGGATAGGTTTTCCCGTAAAAGGCATAGTATTGAGCGGAAACCTGATGGAACTGTTTAACGGCGCGGCAAAAATTGCCGACGATATACGCTATTTCGGCTCTACCGGTTCGCCGTCCATTTTATTTGAAAACGTTAGGGTTTCAGGCAAATAAAAATATATTATAAATAATAATATTAAATATAAAATTAGCGGAGCGTATTCCATTGGTCGTTAAATTATTAAAAAGCATATTGGGAACAAGCAATCAAAGAGAACTTTCCAGACTAAAGCCTTTAGTCGCCAAAATTAATTCCATGGAAGAAAAATACGCAAATTTTACGGACGGCGGACTTAAAGAAATGACGGCCAAGTTCAGGGAAGACGTAAAAGGGCTTCCAACAAACGAGCAGGACAAAAGATTGAACGATTTGCTTCCCGACGCCTTCGCCGCCGCAAGAGAAGGAATTAAAAGAGCCTTAAATATGCGTCCGTTCGATGTCCAGCTTATAGGAGGCATGGTTCTGCATTCCGGAAAGATTGCCGAAATGGCGACCGGAGAAGGAAAAACCCTCGTAGCGGTTATGCCGGTTTACCTTAACAGTTTAACGGGAAGAGGCGTGCACGTTATTACCGTAAACGATTATCTCGCAAAAAGGGATTCCGCTTGGATGGGCAAGGCTTATGAACTCTTAGGTCTTTCCGTAGGCGTCATAACCAACGAGCTAGACGATGCCGAAAGAAAAAAAGCCTATAATTGCGACGTTACGTACGGCACCAATAACGAATTCGGCTTCGATTACCTTAGGGACAATATGAAATTTTCTTTAGACGACTATGTCCAGAAAGAATTAAATTATGCCATAATTGACGAAGTGGATTCCGTGCTGATAGACGAAGCGAGGACCCCTCTTATTATTTCCGGCGAGTCGGACGAAACCACCGAGTTATACTATAAAGCCGACAATGCCGTGGGTTTTTTGAAAAAAGACGCGGATTACACTGTCGACGAAAAACTTAAGACTGCGATATTGACGGAAGAAGGCATCGAAAAGGTCGAAAAAACCCTGAATATAAAAAATATTTACGACCCGAGGCATCTGGACGCGCTTCATGCCGTCAACCAGTCTTTAAGGGCGCACGCCTGTTATTTCAGGGACGTGGATTACTTGGTGCAGGACAATCAGGTCGTTATCGTCGATGAATTTACCGGACGGCTTATGAACGGCAGGCGTTACGGGGAAGGGCTTCATCAGGCGCTTGAAGCAAAAGAGCGCCTTAACGTAGAGGGGGAAAACCAAACCTTAGCCACGGTAACTTTTCAAAATTTTTTCAGGATGTATAACAAGCTTGCGGGCATGACCGGCACCGCCGATACCGAAGCCGAGGAATTTAAAAAAATATACAATCTCGACGTAAACGTCATACCGACCAATAAGCCTATGATAAGAAAAGATTTCACGGATTTGGTCTTTGCGACCGAACCCGAAAAATTTAACGCCGTAGCGCAGGAAATAATCGAAAAATATAATGCGGGGCAGCCCGTTCTGGTTGGAACCGTTTCGGTAGAAAAATCCGAAAGGCTAAGCGGCATTTTAAAGAAAAAAGGAATTCCGCACTCCGTCCTTAACGCAAAAAATCATGCAAAAGAAGCGCAGATTATAAGCGGAGCCGGACAGAAAAAATCCGTAACCATATCGACGAACATGGCCGGAAGAGGCACCGATATCGTGCTTGGAGAGGGGGTGGTCGAACTTGGGGGGCTTCACGTTATAGGAACGGAAAGGCACGAATCGAGGCGCATAGACAATCAGTTGAGGGGAAGGTCCGGAAGGCAGGGCGACGTCGGTTCTTCAAGGTTCTACGTGTCTTTAGAAGACGACCTCATGAGAATATTCGGCTCGGAAAGGCTTGCGCCGTTTCTCGAAAGATTAGGATTAAAAGACGGACAGGCGATAGAACACGGCATGATTTCCAAGGCCATAGAAAATGCGCAGAAAAAGGTGGAAGGGCATAATTTCGATATAAGAAAAAATCTCATAGATTACGACAATGTTATGAACAAACAAAGAGAGCTTATATATTCTTACAGGAGAAGAATCCTGCAAATAGATGAGCTTTCCGAAATTTACGAAGAGATAGATTTTGACGTAAAATCCCTCACAGAATCTTATTTCGAAGACTATATTCCGGAAAAATCCCATAGCGAAAATTGGGACATGGAAGGTTTTTTGGAGGTGGCAAAAGTAAATTTATCCATAGATTTCTTATCGATGCCGCCGGAGTCGTTTAATTTAGCTACGGTTACAGATTCTAAAATGGAAGAAGGCAAGGAAGGCAAAACCGCCGGTTCCGCCGTAAAAAAAGACGAACTGCTCGCCGCGCTTAAGAAAATGCCGAGGAGCGGTTTTTTAAATATGGTTTCCGATTTAATTAAAAAAGCCGTATATGCTAAAACAGAATCTTTTCCTAAGGAAGAGCGGGCCAACATATTAAAGGCTTTGTATCTGCAGGCCGTAGACAGCCTGTGGAAGGACGCGCTGACATCCTTGGAAGCGCTAAAGGAAGGCATAGGATTAAGAGGCTATGCGCAGGTAAATCCTTTAATAGAATATCAAAAAGAAGCATACGGTTTATTTATAAATATGCAATTCAGAATGAAAGAAGAAGCGTTAAATTCCATTATGACCGTTCAGTTCGAGGAAAGCATGGGCGCAAACGATATATTCGCGGGCGCAGGGCTTTATTCCGAGGATATCGTATTAACTCATAACGAAATAAATGCCGAAACGGGCGAAAAACAAAAACCTATCGTAAAACCTAAAAAAATAGGAAGGAACGAGCCTTGCCCTTGCGGCAGCGGCAAGAAATATAAAAACTGCCATGGAAAAAATCAATAATTTTTTATTTTCTGGTAAATCCTGCGGATTAAAAAAGAATAAAGATTTAGATATCGGGCTAATGATATCCGATATGCCTTTGCGCGTCAGCGCGGTTTTTACCAAAAATAAGGTGAAGGCCGCCCCGGTCATAATTTCTAAAAGCCGGTCCAAAAATATTATCAAAGCTTTAATCGTAAATTCCGGAAACGCAAACGCCTGCAACGGAAAATACGGGATAACCGATGCCCGAAAGGTCGTAGAATCGGTTTCAAAAGAAACCGGTATTAATTCCGAGAATATCTTTATATGTTCCACGGGCGTCATAGGCGAAAGACTGAATGTTCCGTTAATAGCAGGTGCCGTTCCCGAATTGGTTAAATCGGCAAAAAACGGCGGATTTGAAGATTTTTCGAAATCCATAATGACCACGGACACTTTTTCCAAGACGGCTTCCAAAGATGTTTTGCTGGACGGCGTAAAATATAAAATAATAGGAACCGCAAAAGGTTCCGGCATGATAATGCCTGATATGGCCACCATGCTTGCTTTTATATTTTCGGACATACCCTTAAAGAAGGAAACCGCCGATAAAATGTTCGGGGAATGCGTCGAAAAGTCGTTTAATTCCATAACGGTTGACGGAGACACCTCTACCAACGATACCGCCGCATTTTTTTATCCGGATTCCGTTTACGGTTTACGGGGGCTAAAGAGTCCCTTAATTAAAGAATCCGCCGCAAATTATAATATCGTCAAAAAAGCTCTTTTCGAAATATGTTTCGAACTTGCAAAGATGATAGTAAAAGACGGAGAAGGAGCTACAAAACTTATAAAAATTACGGTTAAGAACGCCTATACCGAATCCGCCGCAAAGAAAGCCGCCATGACGGTGGCAAATTCCCCGCTTTTTAAAACCATGATTACGGGGCAGGATTTAAACTGGGGGAGAATAATGGCGGCTGTCGGAAGGTCGTCCGTCAGGATGAAACCCGAAAAAATAGATATCTATATAAACGGTAAAATAATTGCGGAAAATTCAACCGCTTCTAAGGAGTTAAGCAAGACGGCGGAGAAAACCCTTTTGTTTCCCAAAGAAATAGATTTGAAAATAGATTTAAAATGCGGAAAAAGCGAATGGACGGTTTTGACCTGCAATCTGACCAAAAAATACATAGATATAAACGCTTCATACAGGAGTTAGCATTTTTCCTAAAGAATTTATGAAAATTCCCGTCCTGTATTACCACAAAATAGATTATCCAAAAAAAAATGCGGTGTATAAAGGCCTTTATGTTACGCCAAAGCAGTTTAAAAGACAGATGCTCCTGTTAAGGTTCTTAGGTTATAAAACCGTAACGCCTAAAGATGTTTTAGCGTTCGTCAAAGGCCATAAACCGCCGGCGCGCAAGCCTTTATTGATTACTTTCGACGACGGCTACGAGAATAATTATTTAAACGCGTATCCGGTATTAAAAGAAGCCGGTTTTTCTTCGCTGATATTTATCAGCACCGGTTTCATCGGAAAAAAAAATGCCGTATCGGATGAAAGAGAAAGCGTTCCCGAAGATTTTTTGAATAAAAGCGAAATTAAATCAATGTTTAACGAAGGATTTTTTATCGGCTCCCACGGAATCAACCACTATTATTTGGACGGATTGGAAGAAGGCGTTTTAATAGGCGAACTGATAGCTTCCAAGGCTTATCTTGAAAGCATACTTGAAACGAGTATAGATTTTTTTTCTTATCCGTTCGGAGCATATAACGCCGACGTTATGAGGGCCGTTAAAAAAGCCGGTTATCTGGGAGCGTTTACCACGGTAAGAGGCAAAATAGGCGTTGGAGACAATTCTTATGAATTAAAAAGAATTTCCGTTAACGGGTATAATAATATTTTTAATTTTCTCTATAAAATAATTTTCTTGCAATAAATGTATAAAAATGATAAAAAAATAAGCTTAGCGTATTATAATATAACATTTAACCAAATCGTACCCGTCGTAGTAATTTGTGCTTGAAGCTGTTACCTGCGGCGGGGAGAAAAAAGCACAAAAGGAGATTAAAAATGCCGTTTAACGTTACAATCAAACAGTTATTGGAAGCAGGAGTCCATTTCGGACATCAGACCAAAAGGTGGAATCCCAAAATGAAACCCTATATTTACGGGGCAAGAAACGGGGTGCACATAATCGACCTTCAAAAATCGCTGCCTTATATAGCGGCGGCTTACGACAAGCTCTCGGAGATGGGCAGGGAAGGCAAAACAGTCCTTATTATCGGCACGAAAAAACAGGCAAATTCTATCGTAGTAGAAGAGGCAAAAAGATGCGGCATGCCTTACGTAAACGAAAGATGGCTCGGCGGAATGATTACCAATTTTGCGACCATTAAGATTTCCATCAAAAGATTAAAAGAACTTGAGTCCCTTAAAGAATCGGAAGAATTTTCCAAGTTTACAAAAAAAGAAATGGCGAAAATGGAAAAAGAAATAATTAAACTCCAAAAAGTTCTTAACGGGGTAAGAGACTTAGATAGAATTCCGGACGCCGTTTTTATAGTCGATGTGCACCATGAGATAATCGCGGCTCAGGAGTCAAGAAGGCTCGGCATTCCTATTATAGGCGTTGCCGACACGAACGCCGACCCGGATATGGTAGATTATCTTATTCCGGGAAACGATGACGCAATAAGAGCGATAAAGCTGATCTTAAGCACGATGGCCGATGCCATTATAGAAGGAGTAAATATTCGCATGGAAAAATCGGGATTGGGCAAAACGGGCGCAGTTCCCGAAACGAGCATTACCGAAGAAACTTTTGCCGCCGCCGGCCAAATAGTTCCCGATGTTTCCGGGCAGAGCGGCGAAGAATCGGATATATCTATCTAACCGTAAATAAAATTTTACATACCGGAGGAAAATAATTGGAAAAATCAGTAATTATAACGGCAGAGCAAGTTAAAAACCTTCGCTCCGTGACGGCGGCCGGCTTCGTGGATTGCAAAAACGCCCTTACGGAAACCGGCGGCGATTTAGATAAAGCCGTCGAGATATTAAGAAAAAAAGGTCTGGCCAAGGCGCAAAAAAAAGCCAGCAGAGAGGCGAAAGAAGGCTTAATCCATTCCTATATCCATGCCGGCGGAAGAATAGGGGTTTTGTTGGAAATAAACTGCGAAACGGATTTTGTCGCAAGAACGACCGAATTTCAAGAACTTGCAAAAAATATAGCCATGCATATAGCCGCTTCAAATCCTATTTACGTTAAAAGAGAAGCGGTTCCGCCGGAAATTATAGCAAAAGAAAAGGAGATTTACAGGGAACAGCTTGCCTCCATGGATAAGCCTCAAGCCGTAAAGGAAAAGATAATCGACGGAAAACTCGAAAAATATTATCAGGACGTCTGTCTTTTAGAGCAGCCTTTCATAAAAGACCCGTCCAAAAACATATCCGCCGTTATAGACGGCGAGGTCGCAAAGCTTGGAGAAAATATAATATTAAAAAGATTCGTAAGATACCAGTTAGGGGAGTAGGGTGCCGGGGCTCAAATATAAAAGAATATTGCTTAAGGTTAGCGGAGAAGCATTGGCCGGCGAAAGCAAATGCGGCATAGACCCCGCCGTTATAAATTTTGTTTCGCGGGAGATAAAATCCGTAACCGAAGCCGGAGCCGAGGTTGCCGTCGTTATAGGAGGCGGCAATATTTTCAGGGGATTCGGGTCGTCGTCCAAGGGGCTGGGCATTGAACGCACGCAGGGAGATTATATGGGTATGCTTGCGACTGTTATTAATGCCCTTGCCTTGCAGGCAAGCTTAGAGGATAACGGGGTTATATCGCGAGTTCAAACGGCCATAGCCATGCAGCAGGTTGCCGAGCCTTATATCAGGCGAAGGGCGTTAAGACATCTGGAGAAAAAACGAGTCGTTATATTTGCCGCCGGAACGGGCAATCCTTATTTTACTACCGACACCGCGGCATCGCTGAGGGCGATGGAAATTCACGCCGACGTTATATTTAAAGCGACAAGGATAGAAGGCGTTTTTGACGCCGACCCTCTAAAAAACCGAGAAGCAATAAAATTCGAAAGGCTTTCGTATATAGACGTTTTAAATAAAAACTTGAAGGTTATGGATTCTACTTCAATTTCTTTATGCATGGACAATATGCTTCCTATCGTGGTTTTTAATCTGCTTGTTCCGGGCAATTTATTGAAAGTCGCAAGCGGAGAATTAATAGGCACGATAATTGCGGACTCTTAATTTTTATTATTCATAATAAATTATTAAAATTTCTGACGGCGTTATGAACGAAACGGAATTTATTAACGAGACGAAAACAAAAATGTCCCATGCCATCTCCAGCTATAAAAGCGAGCTGTCGAGAATAAGAACCGGAAGGGCTTCCACCGGTCTTATAGACGGCATAAACGTCGAGTATTACGGTTCTATTTCTCCCATAATAAGGCTTGCCACGATATCGGTGCCGGACAGCAGGACCATAATGATAAATCCTTGGGATATCAATTCTCTTCCGGCGATAGAAAAGGCTATTCAGAAATACGATGCTTCTTTAAATCCTTCCAACGACGGCAAGAGCATAAGCATTTTAATACCCGCGTTAACTCAGGAAAGGCGGAAGGAAATAATAAAACAGACGAGCAAGCTGTCCGAATCGCTCAAACAGGAGATTAGAAACTACAGGCGCATATCAAACGAAAAGATAAAATCGTCGGAAAAATCGAAAGAAATTTCGGAAGACGCATCGTTTAAGATGCAAAAAAAGATTCAGGAACTGACCGATGCTTTCGTTAAAGAAATAGACGATATCACGAAACGAAAAGAAAAAGAAATAATGGAAGTATGAATTTTAAAAATATTCCAAAACATATTGCCATTATTATGGATGGAAACGGCAGATGGGCAAAAAAAAGAAATCTGCACCGGATACAGGGACACGTCGAAGGAATAAAATCTTTAAAAGCCGTCGTCAAGGCGATAATAGAATATAAAATCAAATATCTTACGGTTTACGCTTTTTCTTCCGAAAACTGGTCAAGGCCGCCGGAAGAAGTAGATTCGCTGATGAGCCTTCTTTCCGAATACATTAGAATAGAACTTCCGTATCTTATAAAAAACGAAATAAGGCTTAATTTTATCGGCAATATAGATAAAATTCCGGAAAATTCAAAAAAATCCCTTTTAGAAGCCGTAAATAAAACAAAAAATTTTGAAAGACTGCGCCTGACCCTTGCCTTAAGCTACGGCTCTAAAGAAGAAATATTGAACGCCGCGTCTAAAATAGCCGAAGATTTTAAAAAAAATAAAATAGATATCGAAGAGGGGGCAGGGATAAGCGGCGAACTTTTTTCTTCGTATCTTTACACGGCGGGAATGCCGGAACCGGATTTTCTTATCAGGACAAGCGGAGAAAAGAGGCTGTCAAATTTTATGCTTTACCAGATTGCTTATACCGAAATATATTTCACCGGAACTTTATGGCCGGATTTTAGAAGGAAAAACTTAAATGCGGCATTAAAAAATTATGAAAAAAGGATAAGAAGATTTGGAAAGACCGAGGTTTGACCCAAAGAGATTTATATTTGGAATTATATTCGGAATAACTATAATTATATCTATATTTTTACTTAATATATACGAATTTTTTTTTATTTCTATTGCCCTAACCGCTTTATCGGTTTATGAGATTTTCGGCATATTCGATTTGAACGAATACAGATATTTTATCCTGCCTGAAATTCTCGCTATATGCGTAGCTTTTTCTTTCGGCTTTTTAAGCGGGGACGTTTTTATTTTTACGTTTTTTTTGTCGGGCTTTCTTATTTTCTTAAAAAACGTTCTTTTTTTTAAAACAGAGTCGGGAAGAAGCCTGTTTTTAGACATATTTTCTATATTCTATGCGGGTTTCCTCATATCTTTCCTGTTAAAAATATTTGCTCTTTCCGGGGGAAGATTATTGCTTTTATTGCTATTTGTACTCGTGTGGGCATCAGATATATTTGCATATTACGGCGGCAGGCATTTTGGGAGGCATAAACTTTTCTTTTCGCTGAGTCCCAAGAAAACCGTAGAAGGAGCATTGATAGGATTTCTCGGCGCGGTTGCCATTGCTTTTGTCTTCAGAGCCTTTATAAGCGATTATAAAAAATTTACTTTTGTTTCTTTTGCCGTTTTATCTTCCGTAACGGTTATTGCCGGAATGTTCGGCGATTTAACCGAATCTCTGATTAAAAGGACAGGAGAAAAAAAGGATTCCGGGCATTTAATTCCCGGCCACGGCGGTATTCTCGACAGAATAGACAGCCTTATACCTGCGGCCCCTTTTTTTTATTATATCGCCTTATTCTATTTAAATAGCAGGTAATGGATAAATCCCCATGCGGAATATATTTCTTGCCGGTTCTACCGGCTCTATCGGCAAAAGCGCTTTCGAAGTCGCGCTTTCGTATCCCGAAAAACTTTGCGTGAGAGCCGTAGCCGCCGGTCATTTTAGCGCAGAGCTGAAGAGGCAGATTTTAGACGTTAATCCTTCCTACTGCGTTCTTCCTTTAAAATCTGAATCGGACAGGGCTGGGGACGCATTAAAACGGTTCGGGAATATTAAAACAAAATTTCTTTCCGGAGACGAAGGATTTAAGGAAGCAATAGAAGACGGCGATATAAATGTCGTTTTAAACGCGGTTGGCGGGTCTGCCGGCCTAATGCTTTCATATTTGAGTCTTGTCGCGGGCAAAGATTTAGCTCTTGCGAATAAAGAATCCATGGTGATGGCCGGCGGCATCCTTAACCGCGCGGCCTCGGCTTCAAAAGCTAAAATAATTCCGGTGGATTCCGAACATTCCGCTTTATTTCAGTGCCTTGGCTGCGGCAAAAAAACCGACGTCAAAAAATTAATTCTCACTGCGTCGGGCGGCCCGTTTTATAATATGAATAAAACGGAATTTCAAAAAATTACTCCGGTTATGGCGTTAAACCATCCTAAATGGAAAATGGGAAAAAAAATTACTATCGATTCTTCGACCCTTGCAAATAAAGGTCTCGAGATAATAGAAGCCCATTATTTATTCGATATCGACGAAAAAGATATAGAGGTTTTAATTCATCCTCAGGCGGTAATACATTCCATGGTGGAATTTAAGGACGGTTCCGTTATTGCTCAGATGGGCAGGCCGGATATGAAGGGGCCCATAGGCTATGCTCTGTCTTATCCTTATCGTTTTCACGGACTCATGAAGCCCCTGAATTTTGCGGAGGCCGGAAGCATCGAATTTTTTGCACCGGATGCGGAAAAATTTCCTTTCCTGAATCTTGCAAGGGAGGCTTTAAGGACCGGCAAAAGCATGCCTGCCGTTTTTTGCGAGGCTAACGAATTTTTTGTTAATTTGTTTTTGGGCGAAAAAATTTCTTTTGAGCGCATATCCCAAAACGTCGAAAAAGTTATGCAGAAGCATAAGCCGTTCGGGCTAATGACCATAGAAGACGTAATCGAGGCAAAAAATCAGGCTGTTTCTATATCGAAAACCCTTTTGTCCCGTTAAGTTTTAAGAAAAATTTTCACTAATTTTTACGTATTTATTATATAATAATTTATTGATTACGGAATAATATAAAAAATAAAAATTTTGGAACCAGTTTTCCCTATTTATATAATTTTAGAGAGCCCCATTAGCTTAAGATATTATGATAATAGAATCTTATCTCGGCAAATATCCTAAAATAGACGAAACCGCATATCTGTGCCAAAACGTGGTTATCGCCGGAGACGTCGAGATAGGAAGCGGGTGCAGCGTATGGTTTGGGTCGGTAATAAGAGGAGACGTTAATTATATAAGAATAGGCAGTAATACCAATGTTCAGGATAACAGCGTTCTTCACGTGCAGCACGATACGGGACCGCTCCTTATCGGAAACGGCGTTACCATAGGCCATAGCGTAAATCTTCACGGATGCGTAATCGGCGATAACTGTCTTATCGGCATAGGAGCCATTATTCTTACGGGAGCGCGCATAGGCAAAAATTGCATAATAGCCGCTGGAGCAGTCGTAAAGGAAAATGCCGTTATACCGGAAGGCTCTTTAGTCGCGGGTATTCCGGGAGTTATAAAAAAAAGCCTTAGCGGTAAGGATATAGATTCTATAAAAGAATCCGCGGACAATTATATAAAATACGTAAAAAATTACAGAGGAGAGCAACTTTAAAAAGCTTGCGCCCGATATCGCATCGAACCCGGACGGCTTCAAAAAATAAAATAAATCCGACGCCTTTTTCGGCGGGCGGGGGAGGAGCATGAAAGCGGCGATAGATATAGGAACGAATACGATAAGATGCCTGATTGCGGACTCGCAAAACGGCGTTTTAAACCCAGAATACGTCGATATGAAAATAATCAGGTTGGGCGAAAATTTCAAAAAAGAAGGGATTATAACTCCTGCCGCCGTCAAAAGATTAAAAGACGCCCTGAAAATATATGCCGGAAAGATTAAAAGTTACGGAATAGAATCCCGCGATGTGGTTATAACCGGCACAAGCGTTTTAAGAGAAGCTCCCAATGCGCGGAACATTAAAAATACCGTCCGCAAAGAATTCGGGCTGAATCTTGAAATTATAAGCGGAGAAAAAGAAGCGTTAACTACCTTAAGAGGTATTTCTTCCTGTTTCAACGGCTTAGACGAATTTTATTCCATAGATATAGGCGGAGGTTCTACAGAATACGTCTGCGTAAAAAATGGAGCGCCTTTATGGAAATACAGCCTGAATATGGGCGTCGTCCATTTAACCGAGGAAATAATAAAATCCGACCCGGTTTCAGAAAAAGATTTAATAAAATTAGAGCGGGAGATAGAAAACAAACTTTCTTTATTAAAAAGCGAAATAATTAAAATAGGATATAAATTCGAACCGTTAACCTTGTTTGGAACGGCGGGAACAGCGACTACCCTTGCCATGGTGGATTTAAAAATGAAAGAGTACGACAGGCTGAAAATACACGGATATTGTTTAAAAAAACAAGACGTTTCCGTCATATATAAAAGATTTATCGATACGAATATTAAAGAAAGATTGAATATCGACGGCGTGGAAGCAGGAAGGGAAGACCTTGTCCTTGCGGGAACGGCAATAATGATGAAGAGCTTCGATTTCTTCGAGGTTTCGGGCTTTACGGTTTCGGAGTGCGGGCTGTTGGAAGGACTTATTCCGGATTAGAGGTTTGCGCGGAATATTATAAAAATAATATTAAAAGAGGAATAACGAAAATGAAGGATATTATAGCCGAATCGTTAAGTTTCGACGATGTTCTCATAGTTCCCGATTATTCGGAGATACTTCCGAAAGACGTTGATTTAAAAACCAAATTTTCGCGAAATATAAATCTCAATATTCCGTTGGTCAGCGCGGCGATGGATACGGTTACGGAAGCAAATACGGCTATTTCGCTGGCGCGCGAGGGAGGAATCGGCGTAATTCACAAAAATTTAACCGTAGAGGAACAAAAAGCCGAAGTCGACAGGGTTAAAAAATCCGAAAGCGGAATGATTACCAATCCCATAAAAGTCAATCCTGACGATAAAATATCCCATGCGTTAGACCTTATGAAAAAATTTATGATTTCGGGCGTTCCCGTGGTAAAAGGGGATAGGTTGGTAGGGATACTCACCAACCGCGACCTTAGGTTTTCCGTCAACCTCGGAGAGAAAGTCGCCAATGTTATGACTAAAGAAAATCTTGTTACCGTTCCTGTAGGAACTACGCTGGAAGATGCAAAAAAAACTCTCCATGAAAAAAAGATAGAAAAGCTTCTTGTCGTTGACGACGATTTCAATTTAAAGGGTTTAATAACCATTAAAGACATAGAAAAGATTAAAAAATACCCTAATTCTTGCAAGGATTCAATGGGCAGGCTCAGAGTGGCGGCGGCAGTAGGGGTTTCTAAAGACACCGAAGAAAGGGTGGACGCGCTTTCCAGCGCCGATATCGACGCAATAGTCATAGATACCGCGCACGGATATTCGAAAGGCGTTATAGATATGATAAAATATTTAAAAAAACATTACGGCATGGATATCGTGGCTGGAAATATCGCCACAAGTGATGCCGCGGAGGCCTTGGCCAAAGCTGGAGTAGACGCGGTAAAAGTAGGCATAGGCCCCGGCTCTATATGCACTACAAGGGTCGTTGCAGGCGTCGGCGTTCCGCAACTGTCGGCAATAATGGATTGCGCAGGGATATTCGATAGAAGCGGCATTCCGGTAATCGCCGACGGAGGAATAAAATTTTCAGGGGATATTTCAAAGGCTGTCGCAGCCGGAGCAAACAGCGTAATGATAGGAAACCTTTTTGCCGGCACGGAGGAGAGTCCCGGCGAAACAATTATTTATCAGGGCAGGAGTTATAAAGTTTACAGAGGAATGGGTTCTTTGGGCGCAATGGTAAGCGGCTCTAAAGACAGGTATTTTCAGTCCCATATAAGGGACGAATCCAAGTTCGTCCCCGAAGGGATAGAAGGAAGGGTTCCTTACAAAGGAATGCTTTCTGACGCCGTTAATCAGCTTATAGGCGGTCTGCGGGCGGGCATGGGTTATTGCGGCGTCAAAAATATAGAAGAGCTTAGAACTAAAACGAAATTTATAAAAATTACTTCGTCGGGGCTTAAGGAAAGCCACGTCCACGATGTTATTATAACGAGGGAAGCGCCTAATTACAGGCTGGATTAAAAAAATTAACATATGGAAAAAGCCGGTTCAAAAATACTCATAATCGATTTCGGTTCCCAATATACCCAGCTAATCGCAAGGAAAATAAGGGAAAGCAATATTTACTGCGAAATATACCCGTTCAATTCGCCCGTCGAAAAAATAAAAGCCTTTGGTCCCGATGCAATAATACTTTCGGGCGGCCCGGCGTCCGTTTACGATAAAGACGCTCCCTTGATACCCGCGGAAATATTTAAGCTGAATGTTCCTTTTCTCGGCATTTGTTACGGCATGCAGATTATGGCCAGTCTTGCAAAAGGCGCGGTAAAACCGGCAAATAACAGGGAATACGGACATTCCAAGCTCAAAATAATAAAAGAAACCATGCTTTTTAAAGGATGCGAAAAATCGAGCCTCGTCTGGATGAGCCATGGAGACATAATAGTAAAAAATCCGCCGGGTTTTGCAATAACGGCCGAAACCGAAAATTGCGCCGTTGCGGCCTTCGAAAACCCGGAAAAAAAAATGTACGGGCTTCAATTTCACCCGGAAGTCGTTCATACGGCTTGCGGAAGAAAAATATTGGATAATTTTCTATTCGGAATAGTAAAAGCCAAAGGCGGCTGGAAGCTGGAAGATTTTATATCGCGCAAGACCGACGAGATAAAAAGCATGGCGGACGGCAAAAAGGCGATATGCGCTCTTTCCGGAGGAGTAGATTCCACCGTTGCCGCGGTACTCGCCAATAAGGCCATTAAAGAAAGGCTTAAGTGCATATTTGTCGATAACGGTTTATTGAGGGAATCCGAAGCAAAGTCGGTTATGAAATATTACAAAGAAAACCTCAATTTAAACGTTAAACTCGTAAATGCGTCCGGTTTGTTTTTAAAAGAGCTGAAAGGGGTTGTTAAACCCGAAAATAAAAGGAAAATTATAGGGAAACTTTTTATAAAGATATTCGAAAGAGAGGCTAAAAATCTCAAAGGAGTTAATTTTCTGGTTCAGGGGACGCTTTATCCCGACGTAATAGAATCGGTAAGGGTTTTCGGCGCGTCGAGCATTATCAAAAGCCACCACAACGTGGGCGGCCTTCCGAAAAAATTAAATTTAAAACTTATCGAACCTTTAAGAGATTTGTTTAAGGACGAGGTCCGCATAATAGGAAAAAATCTTGGCATCCCCAAAGAAATTATCGATAGGCAGCCGTTTCCCGGACCGGGCCTTGCCATAAGAATAATAGGAGAAGTAAACAAGAGAAGACTCGATATTTTAAAAAAAGCCGACTCAATCGTTACCGAAGAGATAAAAAATGCCGGACTATACGATAAAATATGGCAGTCGTTTCCCGTGCTCGTTCCGGTTAAAACCGTGGGCGTCATGGGGGATAAAAGAAGCTACGAATCTGTCATAGCCGTAAGGGCGGTAACTTCGTCCGACGGCATGACTGCCGACTTCGCAAAATTAGATTACGATATCTTAAGAGTTTGTTCGGCAAGAATAATTTCAGAAATTAAAGGAATCAACAGGGTGGTTTACGATATTACGTCCAAGCCGCCTTCTACGATAGAATGGGAGTAAGAAAGAATAATGAATGAGTTCGTTCATCTGCATCTGCATTCGCATTACAGCCTTTTAGACGGGGCAATTAAAATAGACGACATTATAAATAAGGCAATTGAATTTAATATGCCTTCGGTTGCCGTAACCGACCATGGAAATATGTTCGGCGCTATCGAATTTTACGAAAAGGCGGTTGAAAAATCCGTTAAGCCTATAATAGGATGCGAGATGTATGTTTCAAAGTCCGGCATGAAGCTTAAAAACGCCAACGAAAAATATTATTATCATCTAATACTGCTTGCGAAAAACGACGAAGGCTATCAAAACCTGTCTAAACTCATATCCAAATCTTACATAGACGGTTTTTATTACAAGCCGAGAATAGATAAGGATATCCTTAAAGAAAACAGTAAAGGTTTAATCGCCCTGTCCGCCTGCATAAAAGGAGAAATTCCCTATAATATAGTTCAGGGGAAATATGACGTCGCGGAAGAAAGCCTTAAATATTATCGGGAGCTCTTTAAAGACGATTTTTATTTAGAAATGCAGGTTCAGGGCATGGCAGAGCAAATAACCGCCAATAAAGGGCTTTTAGACCTTGCAAAAAAATACGGAGTGCCGCTTGTCGCTACAAACGATTGCCATTATCTTCTAAAGGACGATTACGAAGCCCACGACGTTTTATTATGCATTCAGACGGGCAAAACCGTAGAAGACAAAGACAGGATGAAATTTTCCACGAAAGACCTTTATTTCAGGTCGCAGGAAGAAATGAAAGAGATTTTCAGCGAATATCCGGCGGAGGCCATTTCAAATACCAAAGTAATAGCCGAAAAATGCAATTTTTCGTTTAAACTGAAAAAGGGGCATCATTTTCCGCAGTTTAAAACGGCCGGGGAACCTTCAGCCGAAAATACCTTTTCCGTATCCGATTATTTCGAAAAAAAAACAAAAGAAGGTTTTGAAGAAGTTTTTCTGAAAAATCCTACCAAGGCTGCGGCTCAGTCATATTCGAAACAACCTGAAACATACAGGACAAGATTGGAAATGGAAATAGACGTAATTAAAAAATCTAATTTCGCGGGATATTTTTTAATAGTATCCGATTTTATAAAATACGCAAAAGAACATAACATTCCCGTAGGGCCCGGCAGGGGTTCGGCGGCGGGGAGCCTTGCGGCGTATTGTTTGAAGATTACGGAAATAGACCCGATTAAATACGATTTAATGTTCGAAAGATTTCTAAATCCCGAAAGAATAAGCATGCCGGATATAGATTCGGATTTTTGCATTAACGGCAGAGACGAAGTTATCAAATATGTCGCGGATAAATATGGAGAAGAGCAGGTTTCGCAGATAATAACTTTCGGAACTATGCTTGCCAAAGCGGTTATAAGGGACACCGGCAGGGCTTTAAATATGCCTTATGCGGAGGTCGATAAAATAGCTAAATTAATCCCGGATACTCCGGGCATCACTTTAGAAAAATCTATCAAGGAAGAGCCTAAGCTGCGCAATTTGATAGAAGCCAATCCTAAAGTTAAAAAACTGATAGAAATAGCAAGAAGACTGGAAGGACTTGCAAGGCATGCCAGTACGCATGCCGCCGGCGTAGTCATATCCAACGAGCCTATTCACAATCATATGCCGCTATATAAAGGGACGAAGGAAACCGACGTTATTACCACCCAATATACCGGAACCGACCTCGAAAAACTTGGATTTATTAAATTTGATTTTTTGGGCTTAAAAACCCTTACGGTAATGAACGAGGCCATAAGGCTTATAAACGATTCTAAAACAGGAACTTCGGAAGGCGGCAGATTTAACATATACGATATAGACTTAGACGACAAGGCTACGTTTAAGCTTTTATCCTCCGGGGATACTACCGGGGTTTTTCAGCTTGAAAGTTCCGGGATGAAGGAGTTGGTAAAAAAACTTGTCCCTAATTCGTTCGAGGATTTAATTCCCCTAGTCGCCCTTTACAGGCCGGGACCTCTCGGAAGCGGCATGGTCGACGATTTTATTAAGGCTAAACACGGCAAAGCCAGAATACACTATATACATCCGTCTTTGAAAGATATTCTGCAGGATACTTACGGGGTCATGCTGTATCAGGAACAGATAATGAAAGTTGCCACCAATCTTGCGGGATTTTCTATGGGGGAGGCGGACGTTTTAAGAAAGGGCGTCGGGAAAAAGCAGGCGGAACTTATTAACAAAATGAAAGATAAATTTATCGCCGGATGCCGGACGAACGGGATAGAAGAGGCAAAATCCGAAAAAATTTTTTCCCTGATAGTTAAATTTGGAGAATACGGTTTCAATAAGTCTCATTCGACGGCTTACGCATATATAGCATATATGACGGCATATTTAAAAGCAAATTATAAAGAACATTTTACCGCAGCCCTCTTATCGAGCGAAATGTCCAATACGGATAAACTGGCAAAGATAATAAACGAGGCTAAATCCGGAACCAATGCCTGCGAAGTATTGCCGCCTTCCGTAAATCATTCCGTCGAAAGATTTACCATATTAAAAAACGAAGGCGGTAAATTTACGATAAGGACGGGATTGGGCGGAATTAAAAACGTAGGCAAGGCGGCAATAGATTCGATTTTACAAATCCGCGAGAATAAGCCGTTCGAAGATTTATTAGATTTTTGTTCAAGAGCGGATACGAGAAAAGTCAATAAAAGAACGATAGAAAACCTTATAAAAAGCGGAGCTTTGGATATCGGCGGCGAATCGCGGAAATGGATGCTCGACAACTTAGAAAACGTTATGGAAGAAGCCAATTTCAAAAGAGAAAAAAACAGTTCGGGACAGTTCGAACTTCCGCTTTCTTTCGAAGAATCTTTGAATTACGATAACGGAAAGAACGATTCGTTTTTAATTAATTCCGGAGAAAAAGACGATAAAAAATCCATTCTTGCCTTTGAAAAGGAATCTTTAGGTTTTTATCTTTCAGGGCATCCTTTGGACGGTTACGAAGAAAAAATTAAAACTATCGGGGCCGGATACGTTATGGATATCGTGGCCGAATATATTAATGGCGGAGGGAAGCCTCAGGATAAAATATATAAAATGTGCGGGGTTATCAATCAGTTGAAAATTCATAAAACAAAAAATAACGATAAAATGGCCTCGTTTACGTTAAACGATAAAAATTCCAACGTGCAGGTCGTTTTTTTTCCGAAAAACTATCTGAAATGCGAAAATATTATAGAAACGAACGAACCGGTCGTTCTGACCGGAAAGATAGATTTTTCGGGATTGAATATAACGGAAGAAAATTATTCCGGCAAAAAGGACGGCGAAAACGCGGCGGAGCACTCCGGGTATGAAAACGCAGAAGAAGATGCAGATTTAAACATTAAAGTTATAGGGGAGAATATTGAATTATTAGACAGCTTCGAAATAAAGGAACGGAATAATTCCCAGGAAATATGCGTAATAGAAATAAACGAAAACGCGGCGGTGTTTAACGGCGCGGAATTTAAAAACCTTTTATTGGAATTAAAAAACAGCCTGTCCGATTCTAAAGGCGGTTCCAAGGTCGTATTGAGGACGTCCTCCGGTTACAGTATATCGCTCAACGGAAATATCGGAGTCGATAAAGCCTTATTAAAGTCTAAACTTATGCCTGCCGGGTATTTAAATATTTTATAATTCTGATATAATTGATTTATCCGCCGCATGCGGAATGCCGGCAATTAAAATTTCCGGCCATATTAACTAAAATAAAAATAATACTAATATAGCAGAAAATAATTATAATATTGCAGCGATTAAATACATATGCCGATACAGCATCTTGAATTCGAAAAACCGATAATCGAGCTTGAGCAAAAAATAGAAGAACTCCGGACGTTCAACCTTGGAGGTTTTGCCGACGTCAACGACGAAATAAAAAATCTGGAAGCTAAAAAAAATAAGCTTATAAAGGATATATTCAAAAATATAAGCAGCTGGCAGATTACCCAGCTTTCCCGGCACCCCTTAAGGCCTTATTCCTTAGATTATATCGACTTAATATCGGAAAATTTTACGGAACTTCACGGAGACAGGCTTTTTATGGACGACAAGGCCGTGGTGGGGGGATTTTGTTTTATTAAAAACGACGATACGGGTTACAGGCAAAAAGTTCTTATCGTAGGCCACCAGAAAGGGCGCAACACTAAGGACAAAATGTGCAGGAATTTCGGCATGCCCCATCCCGAAGGATATAGAAAGGCGCAGAGGCTTTTTAAACTTGCCGAAAAATATTCTATCCCCATAGTAACTCTAATAGACACGCCGGGAGCGTATCCCGGACTCGGCGCGGAAGAAAGGGGCCAGTCTGAGGCCATTGCAAAAACAATATATACGTTAATGAACGTCGGGGTTCCGGTTTTATCGATAATCATAGGGGAAGGCGGAAGCGGAGGGGCGCTTGCTTTCGGCGCCGGCAACAGGGTTTTAATGATGCAGTATTCCGTCTATTCCGTAATATCGCCCGAAGGGTGCGCCTCTATTCTTTATAAAGATACGTCTAAAACTGAAGATGCCGCGAATTCCTTAAAACTTACGGCAAAAGACCTTAGCGAATTAAATATCGTAGACGGCGTAATAGAAGAGCCTCTCGGCGGAGCCCATAGAAACATGACGCTTGCGGCGGAGATTTTAAAAAAAGCCATTTTGAAAAATATTGAAAAGCTAAAAGAATATCCGGAAGATGCGTTGAAAAAAGAAAGAATCGAAAAATTTAAAAAATATTAATATTTATAATCGGCCGGGAATTAAATATATATTGAAACGCCGCAATATATTATGATAATATTTCAATGTCCGCGGCTTTTAATAATTATTATACGCATTAATCTTATATTATCTTTATATGGTTGAATATCCTGATATAGCATATTTTTTATCGAAAGACCTTATTTCTAAAAATTCAAGGGATGAAATTTACGAAAAAATTGCCGTTACGGCCGCTAAATTTATAAAATGCGACCTAGTAACGATATTTATACTTAACGAAGATATAGAAAAAATAAATTGCGTTAAGTATTACGAGAACGGCAAATTTATTAAAAAAGACCTTGAAATTTTGCTTGGGGAAGGGCTGATAGGCTCCGTAATAGAAAACGGCGAATCTTTAATTAGCAATAATCTTAAAGCCGACCTTTCCGATATATATTATGAACTGGAAAAACAATTTTCCGGCATGTCTTCCATAATGAGCGTTCCCATATTTGCAGGCTCTCTTGTACTGGGGGCGTTAAACTTTTACGAAAAAGACTCCTATGGGTTCTCGGAAGAAGAAATTAAAATCGCAAAATTCATAGCCATGATGGGAGGGGTTTTCATTTACAGCCTTACGCTGTACGAAAATGCAAATTTATTATATTTAATGCAGAAGGAAGAAAGCCAAAAAATTGCAAACCTGCTTGAGGTTTCGAAGCTCGTTTCGTCTTCATTGGACCTTTCAAGCATAATCGATAACTCCGTTAAGAGTTTGAATAGCTTTACAAAAACCGATTCGGCCCTTGTATATTTTAAAGACAACAGCGCAAATAAATTCTGTTACGAATTTTTTAAATGCGATATGCCCAGCTGCCCTATATTCGGCGGCAATATAAACTGCTATGCAATGGTTAACTTTGAATGCAAGTTTGCAAAATGTGCTTCAGAACCTAAAATATTGCGTAAATGCAAAAGCAAAGACTGTCCTTTTTTTAAGGAAATGACTTTAAAATTATTTAAAAATTATAATGCTGACGGCATGTCGCCTTGCGGGGGCGAAATGCGGGAAGCTCCGCTTTCTTTTAAACTTTACGAATGCAATTATTTAGAGACCTTGGACTTTCAATATCCCACTATCGATTATTACGAAACTGAAGAAACCGGCGGCATCTATAAATCGGGCGATTGTCTTTTTGGCGATATGGGAATGAAGACGCTTATAGCTTTGCCCGTTAAAACCGATAAAGATTTTTTAGGCATAATTTTTCTTTTCGGCAAAAAGAAGACGGAATATTCCATAGAAGCCATCGATTTCATATCGAATATTTCCAGCATAGTTTCTATCGCGGTTTACAATGCCATGGTCTTAAGCCATATAGAAGAGGAGCATTTCGAAACTATAAACTCCATATCCGAAGCGATAGAGGCAAGGGATACTTATACCAGAACCCACGGCGACAGGCTCATAGATTACGGAACGTTAGTCGCAAAAGAGCTGGGATTAAGCGAAAACGAAGTAAAAAATATCAGGTACTCCGCGGCGATGCATGACGTGGGGAAAATAGGCGTAAAAGATTCGATATTAAATAAGCCGGGGAAATTAACGGAAGAAGAATACGAAGAAATTAAAAAACATCCGGAAATCGGATATAACATGCTTAAAAAAATAAAGTTTTTAAGCCATATCGCAAACGACGTGCTCTATCATCAGGAAAGATACGACGGCAAAGGCTACCCAAAAGGCCTTTCCGGCCAGAATATTCCAATAGCCGCCAGAATTATCGCCGTCATAGACACTTTCGACGCCATGACCACCGACAGGCCGTACAGAAAAGCATTGCCGGCGAGCGTTGCCTTGGAAGAATTAAGGAAAAATTCCGGAACCCAGTTCGACCCCCGCGTAGTAGAAGCCTTTTTAAAAGTCGCCTCCGCCGCTTTAAAATCGGAAGCCGCACCTGCCGCTCCCGAGAATAAGTAAAATATACCTTATGATAAATAATAAAATTAAATTTATTATGGTTCAGGGTACATCGAGCTCTGCCGGCAAAAGCGCTATAACGGCCGGACTCCTCAGATATTTTTCCAATAAAGGCGTTTCGTGTTCCCCTTTTAAATCCCAAAATATGTCTTTAAACAGCTTCGTTACCGAAGACGGTTTTGAAATTTCTTCGGCGCAGGCCGTCCAATGCGAAGCGGCTTTCAAAAAACCGTTAAGACAGGTCAATCCTATTCTTATAAAACCTGCTTCAGATACGCAGATGCATCTGATAGTCGAAGGAAAACATTACGGCAATATGAATTTCAAGGAATATAACGGCAAGAAAGATTTCTTCGTTAAAAAAGCGGCGGAATCTTTCGATTTTTTAGCCGGGGCAAACGACCTTATAGTCGTGGAAGGCGCGGGAAGTCCGGCAGAAATTAACCTTTTTAAGTACGATATAGCGAATATGGGTTTTGCCCAGATTTACGATATTCCGGTAATTTTGACCGCCGATATCGAAAGAGGCGGGGTTTTTGCCTCCATTTACGGAACCGTCAAGCTGCTTCCGCCAAAATGGAGAAGATTAATAAAAGGTTTTATTATAAATAAATTTAGAGGGGACGCATCTATTTTAGAATCAGGAATAAAAGATATTGAAAAAAGGCTTAAAATACCGTGTCTCGGGGTTATTCCGCATATTAAAAATCTTAGTTTCGAGGCCGAGGACAGCCTTGAATTAAAAGCCTCTTGCGGGCGGCAAGCCGGATATAACGGCGGGCGCATAGACGGCTCAGGGAACGGGAATAAAATAAAAATAGGGATAGTCCGTTTAGACCGTATTTCCAATTTCAACGAATTTGACCCTCTTTTCTTGGACGGGAGAATAAATGCAAGGTTTTTCGACAGCGTTCCATACGTGGAAAATGATTTCGACATAGTCGTAATCCCCGGTTCCAAATCGACGATTTCGGATTTGTTAAGCATTAAGCGGTCTAAGGTTTTCGATTATATTAAAAATTTTGAAAAATACGGAATTATTATGGGAATATGCGGAGGCTTTCAAATGATGGGAGAGTCGATAAAAGACCAGGGCAACATAGAATCTTCGCACGAAAAAGATGAAGCCGGCTTAGGTTTTTTTAGAACGGAAACCGTATTGTCCGCAGAAAAGGTATTATTAAACCGGCGATACATATTTCGAACCGGTAACGCCGGACGCGAGTCTTTATTGACGGGCTACGAAATTCATAACGGAAGGACATTTTTTACCGGAGATCATAACGGTTCCGGCATACGCACCAATGTATTTGTGCCCTCCGGAGAAACGCCGCATAATTTTTCGCCGGAAAACGGCATAATATCCGAAGACGGCAAAAAAATAGGAACATATATACACGGGCTTTTCGCAAACGCCGATTTTAAAAATTTTTTGATAGGAACGGCAGAAAAGAATCTTAAATCTATGGGAAAGGATATAGATTTAAATCTGAAAGCCGGCAAGCCGCAAGCTTACGAAACCGTTAAAAACGAAAGTTTCAACCTGTTGTCCGAAAATATAGAAAATCATATAGATATTAAACTTCTGCGGAATATTATCGGAATTTAAAACAAAAATCCCGGGGTTTTTTCAGAAGAATCTTTTAGACGAAAAATAGGTTCCCAGAAAACCGGATATCATTGCTATTATAAACACTAAAGCCGTTTGGGCAGTATTTAAAAAGACTATTTTTATATGAAAATATTCGAGAAAGCCGTTGAACCCGTAAAATATAAATATATCGTAAATAGCGAGAAGAAGCAGGATAGAAATTATAAAAGCCAGAAGCGTCCCCGCCTGTCCTTCTATAAACATAGGAATCCTGATATAATAATTTGTCGCGCCTATGAGTTTTAATATTTCGATTTCCTCTTTTTTCCTTAATATGATGAGTTTTATCGCGCTATAAGATATAAAGATAGATAAGATAAATAAAAATATAAAAAGAACAAGCCCTACGAACTTTGTAAAGAATATAAACTGCCCTATTTTTTTCCGAAGCATCCTGTCGTAATAAACCGACCCCACTCCCGAAAGAGATTTAATCCGCAAATAAACATCCGACAGAAATATTCTGCCGGTATCGTTTTTTTTAAAATTAATTTTTATAAAAGAGGGCGCGTAGCCGGGATTTTCATTTTTTAAAAAAGGTTTTATACGGCGAATTTTTTTTTCCAAAGATACGAGGGAAGATTTATCGTTATAATAAACGGCATTTTTAACTCCGCCAATATTTTTAATAAATTTTATAACGGTGTCTTTATCCCCGTTTTTTTTTAAAAATACGAGCATTATATTTTTATTTCGGAAGAAATTCATATAATTATAGATATTTACATAACAAAGAAGAAAAAAAAGCATTATAAAAAAAGAAAATGACATTATCGCGAAAGCGAAGACGTTGCCCGCGATGTTGGATTTAATATTTAAGGAGGCTATTTTAAAATAGTTTGCGATATGATTAGCTCTTTGTGATGTCAATGACCCTGCCCCTTCCCAAGCTTATAAGGTTTTTATCGTGCGTGGCCAACATTACCGTCGTGCCTTTGTTGTTAAAAGATTTTATGGTGTCTATTATAATTTTTGCCGTGTTTTCGTCTAAGTTTCCGGTTGGTTCGTCGGCAAGCAGAACCTGCGGATTCTGGACGAGTGCCCTTGCTATGGCGACCCTTTGCTGTTCTCCCCCGGATAGGCTGGAAGGAAAATCGTCCCTTTTTGTATAAAGTTCTACCGATTTTAATATTTCGGAAACGTTTTTAGTTATTACGTTTCCGAAAACTCCGGAAACTTCGAGTCCAAGCGCAACGTTCTGAAAGACCGTTCTGTTCGGAAGAAGCTTGAAATCCTGAAATACGAAGCCTATTTTTCTCCTCAAAAACGGTATATCCCGCGGCTTTAAATTTTGCAATTCCGTGCCTAAGAATCTTATTGCGCCGTGAGTAGGCTTTTCGACGGCGATTAGCAGTTTAAGGGTAGTAGTTTTGCCGGCTCCGGAAGGACCCGTTATAAAAATAAATTCGCCTTTATTGACGGTAAAGTTTAGGTCTCTCAATATGTAATTTTTGTCGTAATTTTTATATACGTGGCTGAATTCTATCAATTTACGCGCACCTGCTTTTAATTAAATATGCGTCGATATTTTTTCTGAAAAGCAAAGCGGTTTTTGCCGGATTTTTAGAGTCCGAAACGGCGCCTATAACCGCTGCCCCGGCAATGCCCGACGGAGCAAGCTTTTTTATTCCCGACGCCTTTATGCCACCTATGGCTATAACCGGTATATCGACCGCATTGCACACCGATATAATTTCTTCCGGTTTCAATAAATCGCCCGCATCGATTTTAGACTTCGTCCGGAAAACCGGACCGAGCCCTAAATAATCCGCGCCTGAATTTTCCGCAAGGATTGCCTGACTTGCGTTTTCTACGCTGACCCCTAATATTAAGCCGGGAAATATATTTTTTGCGGCGCCGGCGGGAAAGTCGTCCTGACCAAGATGAACGCCGTCGGCTCCGGCGGCATATGCAATGTCCGGCCTGTCGTTTATGACGAGAGCCGGTTTATTGGTTTTATTAAAGCCTCTCAGCAGTTTTTTTAAGAACAGGGCGGAATGATAAATATCTCTGCCGGAAATTTTTTTATTTCTTAACTGTATGACGTCGGCGCAAGATTCCGCGGCCGCACCCGCTAAATTTTCGAGATATTTTTTTTCTTCGTCCAGATTAAAATCTTTGGTTATTATTTGAAAATTTAATTTTTTCATATTAATACCGGCTATTTATATTATAATATATTATATTGTAAAATTTTCAATAAAAATTTCTCTTGACAAAATCTTTCGCTAAAAATAGAATAAAAAGGTTAAAGGAGGTGATAAATTTTGAAAAAGCTTACAGTATTAGTTTTAGGAGGATTTTTAATCGTATCCGCTTTGGCATTTTCCGGTTGCGCAAAAAAAGAAGCTGCTAAACCGGCTCCTGCGGCTCCCGCGGCAACTGCTGCGGCTCCTGCGGCAACTGCGGCGGCTCCTGCGGCAACTGCGGCGGCTCCTGCGGCTCCCGCGGCAAAAGCTGCGGCTCCCGCGGCAAAAGCTGCGGCTCCCGCTAAAAAAGCTCCCGAAGCTCCTAAGGCAAACAGTTAAGGTTTAAAACAAAATTTTCCGCCCGCTTTCTATATAGCGTATATCGCAGTAGAAAGCGGGATTTAATTTATTAAAATTAATTAAAGTTAAAAATATCATTTCGGCATTTCCCGCAAACGTTTAAAGCGCCCGATAACTTATAAAAATTCCTTCCGGATATTGCTAATATATATGTATTTCTGCGCAATAAAATGCGAAATAAAAAGAATAGACATTTAATGCGCAAAATTATAAAATTAATAAACGCTTGGATATTTAAATTAAGCGCCGGTTTTGAAAGCGGCTATAAAAAGCGATTATATAAAACTACATTATTTGCGAGGCAATAATATGAATAAGCGCATAAAAAGCTCTATATTTTTTTTATTTATTTTTTATTTAATTTTTGGGTTTTCTGCGGCCGGAAGAATATGTTTTGCTAAAACGGGAAATGCCGCCGGGACCGAAAATAAAGAAAAAATAAATGAACGCGCTCTTAAAAATATAAAGCTTTTTTCAAAGGTCTATTCTTTAATTAAAAATAATTACATAAGAAAAGAACCGTCAAGAAAACTTATATTCGGGGCAATAGACGGAATGGTTTCGACCCTTGACCCCCATACCTATTTTCTTACGCCTGACGAGTTCAGGCAGATGAAATCGCAAACTTCGGGAAAATTTACGGGAATAGGAATTAAAATTTCCACCAAGAACGGCTATGTAGTAGTGATATCGCCTATAGACGGTTCTCCGGCCGCTAAGGCCGGCCTTAAATCCGGAGATATTATAGAAAAAATAGATAATATTTCAACCTATAATATGAACATTATGAAGGCCGTCGGCCTGTTGCACGGCAAGGCCGGCACCTCCGTTAATCTTCTGATTAAAAGGAAAAGTTTTAAACGCCCGAGAATTTTTACCCTCTTAAGAAAAAATATAATTTTAAAAAGCGTTAAATATATGCTTCTCCCGCATCATATAGGATATATACGAATTTCCAGTTTTCAAGATTACACGAACTCTCAACTTTTAAAAGCCCTTAAAATCATCGGTTTGAAGGAACACGGAATCCGCGGGCTCATATTGGACCTAAGAAACAATCCCGGCGGATTACTGAACGAAGCCGTTAAAGTTTGCAGCGATTTCATTAAAAGCGGGATAGTGGTTTATACCCGGGGGAGAATAAAATCCCAGGATGTAAAATATTATGCGTTGGGGAAATATACCGCCCCGGATTATCCTATTGTTGTCATCGTCAATTCCGGCACGGCGAGCGCAGCCGAAATAACCGCGGGAAGTCTGCAAGCCCATAAAAGAGCCGTAGTCGTCGGGGAACAGACGTTCGGGAAGGGTTCGGTTCAGACTGTCTACACCCTGCCCGACGGAACGGGCATGGGTCTGACCACGGCTTTCTATTTTCTGCCGAACGGAGTTTCGGTGCAGGATACTGGCGTGCTCCCGGACTTTAACGTAGGCAGTTCAAAAAATTTTATATTTGTAAAGCCCCTTAGAACGCTAAGAGAGGTAAATTTGAGGCATCACTTTAAAAATCCGGAGAGCAAAAAGCTCAAAGGCGCGCAAGATTTTAAAGCGTTTAATATTTATTTTAAGAAAGACAACCAGTTCAGATTTGCTTACGAACTTCTTAAGAGCTGGAAAGTTATAAAAGAAACCGGAACCGGGGAGTAATATAAGTTTGCGGTCAAATAAACAGCAGGGGAAATCGGGATACCGGGGCAAGATATTTATTATAGCGTCCTGTATTTTAGCCGCAATTTTTTTTTCGGCCATTGTTTATTATAAATTTATTTTTTTAAAGCCGGCGAAAACAGTTTCTGAAAAAAAAATATACCGTTACGGCAGGGCCAATAAAATTGCGGTAAAAATAAAAGAATATAAAAGACATCCGCTAAAAATATTTAACAAATTCTTTAAAAAAACCATTGAAGACTTAAGAATATCGAAAGATAACATCGCAAGGGAGAATGCAGCCTTAACCATTCGCGTCCCGGTTGATTCAGGACCCGATATAAAACCCGTGAATGCGATTTTTGATAAATACGATATACTTATACCAAAAAATACTGATTTTAACAGCATAAAGAAAATTTTCCATAAAGAATTTAAAAGGTTCATAATTCCTTCTAACGACGGCATAAGCTATTATTTATATACCGTTAAGGATAACTGCCTGTGCGCGTATTTTTTTTACGGGTCCAAACTGTTTTTAAAAGCGGTATTTATAGTAAAGGGGGCAGACTACAGCGGCTTCGTATCGATTAAAGAATATGTTAAATCTCCTAAAATTGCCTTGGATATCGACGACGTCGGATACAAAAGGTCTTATATAAACAGTTTAGTTTCATTGCGCACCCCTATAACTTTCGCGATATTTCCTTATGCCGCTTATTCCAAAAATATAGACGTAAAACTTCACGCGCTGGGTTACGAAACCATAATGCACGTTCCCATGGAGCCGGTTAATACGGCTCTTTTTCCGGGCGACGGAGCATTGTTCGTCTGGATGGATAAAAAAGAGATAAGACGAAAAATTTTTGCCGACATAAGCAGACTTCCATATATAGACGGAGCAAACAACCATGAAGGGTCGCTATTTACATCCGATAAAAAAAAGATATGCGAAGCCGTATCAGATTTTAAAAAAAAGAATATGTTTTTTATCGACAGCCTTACCGACGATAACAGCTATGCTTACAGATGCGCGTTAAAGCAGGGTGTTCCCTCGGCTCAGAGAGATGTTTTTATCGACGATAAACCATCCGTTTTTTATATAAAAAACCAGATTAATATTGCCGCCTCTTTGGCGAAAAGATTTAAAAGAGTAATAGTTATAGGGCATCCTAGATACGGCACTGTGAAAGCGCTGATGCTGGAAATACCTAAACTTAAAAAAGAAGGCTACGCATTCGTGCCTTTGTGCGAATTTTTGAGATAATTTATTTATTATGGAAAATAATATTAAAGAAAAGGTAATAGTAGCATTGGATTACCCGGATTTGAAACCGGCCGGCCTGCTGCTCGAAAAACTTGACGGCGAAGCTTATTTTTATAAAATAGGTTCCGAGTTTTTTACTTCCTGCGGAGCGAAAAGCATCGAATTAGTTAAAAATTACGGAGGCAAAATATTTTTAGACCTTAAATTTCACGACATACCCAACACGGTTTATAATGCCGTAAAATCTGCGGGAAAATTAGGAGCGGATATAATCAACGTACACGCGTCCGGCGGCATAGATATGATGAAAGCGGCAAAGAAAGGCTGCAAAGAAGCTGAGGATGCAGCCGGAAAACATATCGATATTATTGCCGTAACCGTGCTGACCAATTTGTCCGGCGGGGACGTAAGCGATATTTTTTATAATTTAGGCGAGGAAAACAATATTTTTCCAATATGCGAACCCGCAAGCGAAGCCGCCGGAAAAAGGCGCGATAAAGGAATAAGCAGAGGCAGTTCAAATAACGCGGCTTCCCTTTTGGCTTTACATCTGGCAAAACTGGCATGGGCGGCGGAAATGGACGGAGTCGTTTGCTCGGCCCTCGAATCTTTTAAAATAAAAAAAATTTTCGGTAAAAATTTCAAGGCCGTTACTCCCGGGATAAGGCTTAAATCAAAAAATATTAAAGACGACCAGAAAAGAATAACGACGCCTTCCGAAGCTTTTAATTCCGGTGCGGATTACATAGTCGTGGGAAGGGAAATAACCGGAGCGGAAAATCCAGCCGCCGCCCTGCGGGATATTTATTCGGATATAGAAAATAACCGCGGATAATACCCGCCGGGAACTGCATACAAAGCATAATAGTTTATAAATACTATAAACGATTCAATAAAAACGGAAGCGAAAATAATATGAATCTAATAATTTACGGGGTGAACACCCTTAAGGAAGCCGTATTTTCGGGAAATTTAAAAATGGGAGACAGAGTTTACCTAAGCGAAAAAAAATTGAAAAACGGAATAATAGATAAGAACCTTATTAAACTTTTTGAAGAAAAAAATATTAATGTTCTCACGAAAAACGACGGCGCCTTTATAAAAGATTTCGGCAGGGAAGCGCTTATTAAAGGCATTGCCGCAAATGTCGAATATAGGGAAAAAAGCTATGAAGAATTGACAGGCAAAGCAAATGCCGATAATTTTCCTTCCGTAATGCCCGTGTATTTAATCCTCGACGAAATTACGGACCCGCAGAATTTAGGCTCCATAATAAGGACGGCTAACTGCGCCGGTATTTCGGGCATAATAGTTCCTAAATCGAACTCGGTTTTTATTACGTCTTCCGCGGCGCATGTTTCTCAGGGGGCTGTTTTTTACGTAGATACGGTGAGGGTAGCCAATATCTCGCGGACCATCGAAGATTTAAAAAAACGCGGAATATGGGTCATAGGGCTTTCCAACGAGGCTGAAGACGATATTTACGGAATGGATTACGATGTTCCTCTTGCGATAGTAGTCGGTTCGGAAGGCAAAGGGCTAAGAAGATTGACGGCGGAGAAATGCGAAAAGGTTTTAAAGATTCCGATGGCTGGAAGCATAAATTCTCTGAATGCATCGGTAAGTTTCGCGGTTACGGCTTACGAGATTTTAAGGCAGAGAAAATACGCCGGGAAAAAATAATTGAAAGGCATCGTTATTTCCGTCGCGCAGCCTTGGGCGTACCGGCTAAGCCAATTAAAGGCGGTTCTGCAAATTGCGGCGGAATGCCGGCAGAGAATATGGAAAATAGGTAAAAAACCGGATATGTTTAAAACGCCAAACGAAAAACAGCCGTCTTAAAATTTATTAACGCAATCAAAAACATAAATCAAAAACAGGCATGAAAAATAACATGAAAAATAACTTGACATTAATCATTTAGTAGTTTAAACTCTAAAGAATGACTTATTTATCTAGTTGTTTAGATAAATGTCTAATTTAATAAACAAGCAGCCCGCATTATTTTAAAGGCTGTTTTTAAGATTCAAGGAGAAGTTAAGTATGAGGTACCAAGGGAAAGTGAAATGGTTTAACGACAGTAAAGGTTTTGGTTTTATCGAACAGGAGAACGGACCAGATGTTTTCGTTCATTATTCTGCGATTTCGCAGGATGGTTTTAAAACCTTAACGGAGGGACAGAAAGTAGAATTTGAAATCACCAATGGCGCAAAAGGTCCCCAGGCTATCAATGTAACGAAGGGATAATCTTTGTTTATTGCTTTAAGCGGTGTATTCTATCTACTTGCGCTAAATATCATTAAAAATTTCACTATCCTCTGAGGAAAGTAATAATAAAGTAATATAATTATAGCAAGCGAACAAAAGTATGCCGTTTTAAAAGTTTGACCATTTTAAAATCATTTACCCCAGTAAATAAATTAAATTTATTGGGGTTTTTTTATTTGAAAAAACCGGAGGAAAATAATTGAATTTTCAAAAGAAAATTAGGAATATAGCGGTTGTAGCCCATGTTGACCACGGAAAAACCACGCTTATAGACAAAATGCTTAAAGAAAGCATAAGCAAAAGAGATTTTGATGCGCTTTCCGAAAGGGCGATGGACAGCGACGAACTGGAAAAAGAGAGGGGAATAACTATTTTATCCAAATGCACGGGAATAAAATATAAAGATTACAGAATAAATATAGTCGATACTCCCGGGCACGGAGATTTCGGAAGCGAAGTCGAAAGAGTTCTCGCCATGGTAGACGGGGTTTTGCTTCTCGTAGACGCATTCGACGGCCCTATGCCCCAAACCAGGTTTATCCTTAAAAAATGTTTTGAATATAATCTGCATATAGTGCTTGTTATAAATAAAATAGACAGGCCCGGCGCAAGGCCGGAAGAAGTTTTAGAGATGGTTTACGATTTATTTCTTGAGCTTGGAGGAGAAAACGTAAATTTAAATTTTCCCGTTATTTATACCTCCGCCAAAGAAGGTTACGCTATAAAAGATTTAAGTATTCAGGGACAGGACAGATACGCGGAGAGGCTCAATCCCCTTTTTGACGCAATAATTGAATATATACCCAATCCGCCTATATTAGACAAACCGGAACTCGAGTTTTTAGTTACAAGCATAGGGCACGACGATTTTCTTGGGGCAACCGCCATAGGGATAGTGAAGTCTGGAAAACTGAGGGTTATGGACCAGGTGTATCTATATAATGCCAAGGACGAATTAGTCAGGACAAAACCTAATAAAATATTTTTATTCGACGGACTTAAAAGATTGGAAACTTCCGAAATCAACGAGGGCGATATAGCATTGGTTGCGGGACTTACGGGAGTAAACGCCGGAGATTACGTGGTAAGCGAAAAGCCGGTTTCTCCGCTGCAGCGAATTAAAATAGACGAGCCCGTTATTTTAGTAAATTTTATAGTAAATAAAAGTCCGTTTTCGGGAAGAGAAGGAAAATTAGTTACGACAAGGCAGATAAGAGAAAGGCTTTATAAAGAGGTATCCAATAACGTCGGCCTCAAGGTTGCGGAAACCGGCGACGAAACGGTTTTCGACGTTTACGGCAGGGGGCTTTTGCATCTTTCTATCTTAATAGAAAAGATGAGGAGGGAAGGCTTTGAATTCGCCGTTTCCAAGCCTAAAGGCGTAATTAAGGAAATCGACGGAAAAAAGATGGAGCCGTACGAACTTTTATATATAACAATAAAAGATGAGTTTACAGGTTCCGTATTGGAAAGGCTTTCGTCTATGAAAGGAAATTTAATGGATATGACTAAAGACGAGCAGGGAAACACATATCTGGAGTTTATTATACCTTCTAGGAGCATAATAGGTTTTCACAATGAATTTCTGACTATGACGAAGGGTACAGGCACTATGAACCACAATTTTTATAAATTCGACGAATATGCGTTCGATATATCTCCGAGAAAAAACGGAGTAATGATATCCATGGAAAATGGAGAAGCAAACTCTTACGGACTGTTTAATCTTCAGGACAGGGGCAGTTTGTTTGCGGCTCCCCAGGACGAGGTTTATGAAGGCATGATAATAGGCATTCACTCTAAGCCCGGAGATATCGCCGTAAATCCATGCAAGAAGAAACAGCTTTCCAATATGCGGTCAAAGGCTTCCGACGAAATGATAACGCTTACGCCTCCGTTAAAGCTTTCGATAGAATATGCGCTTGAATTTATCGAAGACGACGAGCTAGTAGAATTTACTCCGAAATCTATCAGGCTGCGCAAAAAATTATTGTCTGAAAACGACCGCAAAAAAGAATCGAGAGGGCTTCTTAAGGTATAATTAAAATCATGGCTCAATGAAATAGCAACCGGAAATTAATTTCATGCCGTTTTATAAAATAAATATATGATATAAAATACGGAAAATATTTATTCTATGAGAATTAAAGTTTGCGCGGTTCAGATGTCGCCTTCAAAAGACAAAACTTCTTCGATGGAAAAAGCGTTAGATTTTTTATCTATGGCGCACAAAAACAAGGCAAATATCGTTTGCTTCCCGGAACTTTTTTTGCTTAATTGGTTTTTACAGGATAACAGTAAAGAAAAGATAGAAGAAAATATAAAATCTGCCGAAGATATCGGGGGCAAGACTATAGGTTTATTCCGCGAGCAGGCAAAAAAATTAGGCATTATAATAATCGCGCCCTTTTTCGAGAAAAGCGGAGATAATTATTTCAACAGCACGGCGGTTATCAGCGAAAAAGGCGATATTACCGGAGTGTACAGAAAGGTGCATCTTCCCGACGTCGAATATTATTACGAAAAGTCTTATTTTACAAGCGGAAAAGACTTCCCGGTTTTTAATACTATTTATGGTCCTATCGGCATTCAGATGTGCTGGGACAATTTTTACCCCGAATCTACCAGAATTTTATCTTTAAAGGGCGCAGGAATTATTTTTGCTCCTACCGCATCGGCTTTCAATACCAACAATAAGTGGTTTTTATCTATTTCCGCAAATGCCTTTTTAAACGGCGTTTATGTTTTCAGGATAAACAGGGTCGGAAGGGATAAGCCTCTGGATTTTTACGGTAAATCTTTTTGCGTAGCGCCGGACGGCAATATAATAGACGATTTTGCCGGAATAAACGAGTGCGCCCTTATTTACAATATAGACACAAAAGAAATAGAAAACGCAAGGGAAAAATGGCCTTTTATAAATAACAGGTCAAAAGACGCATATAAAGACATTATTAATTATTAAATTTCTTATTTTTACTTTAGAAAATTTAATATATCTTAAATCGCCGTTATAATTTTTTTAAGAAATAATAAAGCAAATATATATCTTTATAATAGGATATGAAGATAAATTTTTTAGACCTGAAAGAACTTTCCGGTTACGATAATGAGGCTCTGCCGATTGCGCCGCCGGTTTTAGACGCTTCAATCGGACGGGAAGCCAAAATTTTAGCCGAATATATGATTGAAAAAATGTTTGCATTGCATATGCAGGCATCTCAAACTTTATGGGACAGAAAAATGTTCGACGACGAAATTAAGCGAAAAGGTTCCGGCTTTATAATATGCTATTCAAAAAATGCCGATAAAAATGCCATGATAGCCGACGCCGGCGCAAACGGCGGAAAATTTACCGCTTCCGACATAGACCCCTCTATGAAATGCGATTTGCAATCGGATATAATAGGTTTTTTTATATTTTATAACGTTATGGACGAAATGCACATATTGGATTTAACCGTTGCAAAAGATATGCGGCACAAAGGCATCGGCTCCTCGATTCTCGATTATGCCGTAAAAAAATATTCGCCGGATATTATAAAGTATTTTTTTCTTGAAGTGAGAGTATCAAACTCAACCGCCATAAAGCTATACGAAAAATTCGGCTTCAAGATATTTATGCTAAGAAAAGCTTACTATGAAGATAACGGAGAGGATGCTTTATGCATGGTAAAGGAATTATAAGCGAAAAATGCGGGGTAACTTTTAACCGGAAGATAGAAGATACTAATGGAACCTATGTTTTAAGGATTAAAAATCAATTTATAGCATCCAATTACAAACCGGGGCAGTTTGTTATGATAAAGCCTAATTCGGGCGCTCCCGCACCTTTGCTTGCAAGGCCGTTTTCCGTTTTTAATAAATTTAACGATTGCGAATTCGAGATTTTATACAGAGTTTGCGGCAGTTCCACGGAGATTTTAAGTAAAATTCCAGAGGGCGGATTTTTGGACGTTACCGGTCCCTTAGGAAACGGATTTAATTTGGAATTGGATGCAAACGCGGATTCAGGCAAAAGAAGAACGCATATATTGATTGCCGGAGGCGTCGGCTTGGCGCCTTTATTCTCTATGCCGGATTATATCGCTAACGTTTGCGGCAACGCCGGTAAAATAAAAGACAGAATAATTTTATATTACGGAGCCGGCAAAGCGGAGGAGCTTTACTTCAGGCGCAATTTAACGGATATGGCGCAATCGGGATTAGACGAAGTTCATTTTGCGACGGACGACGGGTCATTTGGATTTAAGGGAAATATAATAGAATTATTAGATAAAAATATAGGGGAATATGTAAAAAAAGACGGAGAAGCCGTCAACCGGAATGAAGGCGACGGCGTATTTTTTTATGCCTGCGGCCCAAAGACTATGACGAACGGTCTTATTTCGCGGTTTTTAGAGACGGGCTTGCCGCCGGACAGCCTTCAAGTGTCTTTAGAAGAAAGTTTCGGGTGCGGAATAGGGGTCTGCCTCGGATGCGCTATTAAGATTAAAAAGGCGGAAGATTTTGAATATAAAAGGGTCTGCAAAGACGGTCCCGTTTTTTACGCAGGTGAAATTTTCGATATTAACGATAGAAATATCGTGCGTGGCGAACCGGTTAATATCGATGTCAACGATAATGATAAAGACGAAAACAATAAAAATAAAAATAAAGATATAAATCTTTCGGTAAAATTAAGGGGTTTATTTCTAGATTATCCGGTTATGCCCGCATCCGGCACATTCGGATACGGAGAGGAATTTATAAATATTTTAGATTACGAGTATTTCGGCGCCCTCGTAACTAAAGGAATTTCTTTGGAACCGTCTAAGGGAAACGAAATGCCGAGAATTTGCGAAACATCGTGCGGCATGATAAATTCAATCGGCCTACAAAACGTAGGCTTAGAAAAATTCAGAAACGATAAAATGCCTTTTTTGAGAAATTTCAAAAAACCCGTGATAGTCAATTTTTTTGGAAAGAGCATCGAAGAATATGTTTTATTGGCGCAAAAGTTGTCGGAAATCGAAGGCATCGGCGCGCTTGAAGCAAATATCTCGTGCCCCAACATAAAAGAAGGAGGAAGAACTTTCGGTTCGGATCCCGAAGCCGTCTATGAATTAGTTTCTTCTGTAAAAGAAATAACAGGCGATAAATTGCCTTTAATAGTAAAACTGACCCCCATGGTAAGCGATATATCGTTAATTGCGGAAGTCTGCGAAAAAGCCGGCGCCGATATTATATCGCTTATAAATACTATTCCGGCGGCAAAAATAGATATAAAAACGAAAAAATTTAAATTGGGCAGGGGCTTCGGAGGGTTATCCGGAGCGGCGATAAAGCCCGTAGCCATAAAGCTTGTAAACGATGTTTACAACAGCGTTAGGATTCCGATTATAGGAATGGGAGGCATAAGTTCGTGGGAGGATGCCGCGGAGTTTTTTCTGGCGGGAGCTTCCGCGGTTTCTGTAGGAACATATTCTTTCGTAAAACCTAAAATCGTTCCGGAAATAGTCTGCGGATTAAAAAATTATTTAATTATTAACGGTTTTGACAGTATCTATCGGATTATCGGGCTTGCAAACAGAAAAATTAAACCGTAAAGTCAGGGTTTTTGAAAATGGCCGAATATTTCATGCTCGCATTATCATCGGTTCTTTTTATAGGGCTGACGGCTGCCATAATATTTTTCCTCGCATATACGGGCAGGCTTAAAAGCCGTCACAGCGATGCCGTTTCGGCAAGCTTGGCGGAAAGAGACGGCATTATAAAGAAATATATAGTGCTTGAAGAAGAGCTTAGAAATCTGAAAATCCAGTTCAACAGCGCAAACATAGAAATGAGCGATGCCAATGCGCTGAGAGAAAAGCTGAATGAAGACAATAAGCGTCTCTTTGCTGAACTTTCGTCGTTAACGACGGAAAATAATAATTTAAAAGAAAAAATAGAAAACTTAAAGGCAGATTATGAATCCCGGTTAATAAATCAAAAAAAAGAGTTTTTGGAACTCGAAAATAGATTTAAGGAAGAATTTGAAAATCTGTCGTCCAGGATGCTGGAAGATAAAAGTAAAAAATTCGTAGAAATCAATAAAGAAAGTATATACGGCATACTCAATCCTCTTTCTGAAAAGATTAACGAGTTTCAAAAAAGAGTGGAAGATACTTACGATAAAGAGTCCAAACAGAGATTTTCGCTTCAGACGAAAATAGGCGAGCTTGTCGAAGTAGAAAATACGATGAAAAGGACGACCGATAATCTGACCGCGGCATTAAAAGGAACGGGAAAAGTTCAGGGCGACTGGGGAGAGATGATATTGGAAAAATTATTGGAGCATTCCGGCCTTATAAAAGGCATCCAGTACGAAACTCAAAAAACTTTAAAAACGACCGGAGAAATGGACGAATCTATTAAGTTAAGGCCGGACGTCATAGTGCATCTTCCGCAAAACAGGGATTTAATAATAGATTCCAAGGTATCGCTTACCGATTACGAGAAATATATTAGCATTGCCGGCTCAAATAATACCGGCATCAATCAAGATGCGGAGGCGGACATAGACAGGTTCCTTAAATCCCACGTTAATTCGGTTAGAAAGCATATAAGCGAATTGAGCGACAAGAATTATTCCAGATTATTGGGAGCAAACAGTTTAGATACCGTTATTATGTTTATTCCTATCGAATTCGCATATACCGCGGCCGTAAATTACGACAGGGATATCTTAACATTCGCGTATAGCAGAAATGTAATAGTCGCGACCCCTTCTATAATTATGCTGGTTTTAAAAATAGTTTCCAGCCTGTGGGTGCAGGAAAAAAGTATGGAAAACGCTAACGAAATAATGTTTATTGCGGGGCAGTTATACGATAAATTTTGCTCTTTCGGTAAAAGTATGGAAGAAATGGGGGCGGCGTTAGACAAAACGGTTTTAAAATACGGAGATGCCAAAACACAGCTTGTTTCCGGCAAAGGAAATTTGATGGGGAAATTTGAAAAGATTAAGCAGTTAGGCGCCAAATCCACCAAATCCATAGACTATATTAAGTTCGACTCTTAAAATGACTTGCGTTTTCTCTTTCTCTCCATCGCTCATGGTTGCGGAAACTCTTTTAAACACGTCAAGGCGTGATATTGACTTGAAAGGCTTATTTACTGCGGTATTGCTTGGTGGGCGCGGCAGGTCTCGAACCTGCGGCTTCCACCGTGTGAAGGTAAATATCGGATAATATAAGTTATTAATTTAATTAAATTATTTAGCCTGATAAAATTTTACTGTATGCGTTTTTGTATTTTCTTATTTTATTCTTATTCGTTTGCGGCTTTATCTCTATGAAGTCTTTCTTCTCTGAATCCCATATGGACGAGTATATCGTATAATCTGTCCATTCTATCCGAGAGTTTATCTATCCTATCGTTTAAAGTCTTATTATTTTCGTCAATTTTATTAGATAAGGTTTTATTAACTTCTTTAATCTCATCGGACAATTTATCGATTTTTCTGTCCGTATGGACATAAACCCCAATTACGAACCCAAGCACAATTAAAAGTATGCCTAAATTTATATAGCCTATCATAATGCCCCTGATTAATTTAATCCTTTTATTAAATTATACAACCGATATTTAAAATAATAAAGATTTTTCTTTTGGCGGCCAAGAAAAAAAGAAATATGCGACCAACGGGAGCAGAGAAAAACGGATGAGCCTGCGGGTTTCTACTCCCATCCCCGATTTTGCTTAGGGAGTTTGAGGGAATAGCTTTTGTCGTCAAAAGCGAGTTCCCTCAATGTAGTTATTTATAGAGTTAACGAGCAGGATTCTTTTAAGGAATTTTATAAAGCGTTATTAAAATAATTTGAATTTTAATTTTTTTTAAAATTCCTCTGTTAAAAAAACGCTTGACATTTCTGGGGGGGGGGTGCTTTAATTTATGTAAATTAAAATATTATAAACATAATTTATTTAATTTATTAATCAAAAATCAGTCCGGCATCAATAATCTGATTTTCGATAAAAATAGCGATTAAATACGGATGGCGAATAAATCAAAATTAAAAATATTTATATTTATCCTTATCCTTTTTTCCGCAAATACAACTCACGCCTTCGGCGGCCTTAATCCGCCCTACAACCAGTCCGATTCAAACTTCAACAAACTTGCTATGCGGGTTTACAACTCAAATAGCCCCTATATTTACGCATACGGAGCTTATAACTATGATGCCATACCTATCACAACGACCGTGTCCAGCTGTAAGCTGATAAGCATAATAAGGCAAACGCATGGCTTTCCGAAACCTGCATACTGGGCTGTTGAAAACTATAAGATATGCTCCGGCAATATTGCGGAAGTTTAAGGTGATAATAAAATTTTTCTTTCTATATGCCATGACCCCTCCGCGAATTTATTTATCAATTCTAATAATAGATTATTTTCCGCTGGGATATCGACGGTTATTATGTATTTTGTCAGCAAGCATTAAAAATCATCGTCAAAGCCTGAACTGCCGCTATCAAAGCTATCGTCATTGCCGAAGCTGTTAAAACTATCGTTAGAAAAACTATCGTTGCCGAAATTATCGCTACTCCCGAAATCGCTGTTATTGCTAAACATATCACTATTCATAAAATCGCTGTCCGAATTTATAAAACTATCGCTACTATTGCTAAAATCGTCCGAGTTGTCCATACCGTAAGGATTGCCGTCCACATCGACGCCGCTCGTATCTCCGCTAATCATCGGCAGTCCCGAAGCGGGATTAATCGTCGTGCCGGAATCCATACTTTCATTATCGTTATCAAAAAAGCCGCCTAACCAACTGAATAAGCCCATGTTAATCGCCACCTTATAAATAAAATTATTTTCTCGCCCTTAATCGCCGCTCTTATTTTTATTTATACCGCTATTAGAGTACGCTGTCAAATATTTTTCTACTTTTTTTCTACTTTTTATTTTTTTTCTTAATCGCTTTATCGATAAATTCAGTTATGTTAAATATGCTTATATAATGAAAAATTGATACTATCAAGTTTTTCCCTAAATTGTAGAGCCCAAAATTGCCGATAGAAAATTATTTTTCTGGATTCCCGCCTACGCAGGAATGACTTTGAGAGGATTTAACTTTTCACCCAACAGGTGTCATTCCCGCGTAGGCGGGAATCCAGCGTTCATATAACTTTGAGACCATTTTAACCATTTCTATCAGCAATTTTAAGTTTAAATCTTCTATATGTCTGCCGCCGCCGAATAACAAAAGCATAAGAGGTATTATATAGGAGGATGATTTATAGCCCCTGTTAGAACCAGGGAAAGGCATGTCTTTATCTGCCATTGAATCTATGC
>JAJYJI010000012.1 GCA_021789605.1 bacterium | reverse complement strand
AGGGCGATATTGTCCGATATAGCTTAAAATCGCCCCGGCCTCTTTAATAAATTATCCTTGCGGCTTAAAATTTTTTAGCGGTTTATATCGTCCGTTTTGTTTAGGATTCTGACTTCATAACGGGGTTCATAATAAGTTTTGTTTTGCTGTATGCGGCAAGTATAGTATAATAAAATTCATTAAATCGATTTATACTAACGTTTATTTTATTCATCCTTAAAGATTGCATGGTTATTATTCGTTGCGCTCTGGTTCTTTTCTTTCCTTTAGCTTTCTTAACCGAATTTTTTATAGGCGCTTTAAAATACGGTTTTCATCCGCTAAACCTTATGGGAAGGGTTGCGGTTTATTTTGAAAAATTATTTTATTTCATATCCGATGGAATTGTTTCCGGCATATTTTTCAATATTTTTACCGTTCTTGCAATAACGACGGTTTTCGCCGCGATTAGTTCCGCCGCGATTCATATTTCGCCCGCGGTTTTTTATGCCCTATTCGTTTATATCCTTTCCTCGTTTCTTTCGGCCGGAGGCTTAAGGCATGAAAGCATAAAAATATACAGGCTTTTAAAAACCGGCGATATCGAAAGCGCCAGAAAAAACCTTTCCTCTCTTGCCGGCAGAGACAGCGTAGAACTCGGCCCGTCAGAAATATCAAGGGCGGTAATAGAATCCGTCGCCGAAAATACCGGCGACGGCATAGGTTCGGTATTTTTTTATTCCGCTTTAGGATTAATAATCGGATTTTTTGCCGGTTTTTTAAATAAGCCGCATCAAATGCAGTCTGCGGTTATATCCTGCTGCGCTTTCGCTGTTATTTATAAAACCGTAAATCTTTTGGATTCATTAGTAGGCTATAGAAACGTAAAATATGAAAAATTCGGAAAATTTTCCGCCCGCATAGACGATGCGCTTAATTATATTCCTTTCAGAATAACGGCCTGCTTCATGTTCCTGTCGGTATTTATATTGGATTTAACGGAAAATTCCGGCGGCGATATAAATCATAACTATTATCATGCCGGCGGCGCTTTTAAGTCGTGGTGCAAATTTAGAAAAAATCATCCGAGTCCTAACGGCGGACAGCTTGAATCGATAATGGCGGGGGCTTTGAATATAAAATTAGGCGGAATAAACTATTACGCCGGGGTTAAAAGCGAAAGGCCGGTTATAGGATTTCAAGATTACGGCAGGGCAAATGAAGAAAATATTATAAATGCCGTCAGAATTATGGAATTGGCATCCGCTCTAATATGCATCTTTTGCGCTTTAATATTTGCGGCCCTCGTTTTCTTTTAATCCAAGACCGGCTACGGCCGCTTCTTTATTTTGGTATTTTTATATTATTATTATGCTTATAGTTGGTTCGTATTATTTATGCGGCTTTAGATTTTTAATCTTCAATCTCCGCTATTCTGACATTAAGGTTTTTATCTATTTTTAGAATCGTATAATTATTAACGCATTTCCATCTTTTGTCGGAGTCTATTGGTTCGGAAGCCGCTATTACTTTTCCTTCCTTTTCGTCTTTCATATAGTACATGGAGTAATATGCCAGCCTTGGCTGTTTTTCCGGGTCTTCGTCCGGCTTTTTGGCTTTGGCAAGCCTTAAGACGTACAGGTCGTTGCCGGGTTCTTTTAAAAGCATATTGATAGCGGTAAATCGGTGTTTTCTGGCAAAGTCGGTTATGAACGCCTTGAATTCGTCAAAATCGACGCCGTTTTTAAATCTGGAGGCTATAAGGTTGAGAAGAGCCTGCGAATCAGTCATGGATTCGTCTCCTAAATCGTAAATAGTCCCGTTATGAGCAAGCACGAATGCGGAATAAGGGCTTTTATCGTTTTTCCAGTCGGTAACGTCTTTTATTCCTTTCGCGCTTATAAACCCGTCGTCCGCATACGGATGAGCATGAATGTTGTCTATTTCCCCTTTCCCGCTCGACGCCAGTCTTATGTGGGATATCATGAGGTTGCCTTTGACGGCTTCAAGCCTTTGCGATAATTCGGGCGTTTCGGCGACGGGGCTTCCTTTTTTAAAAAGAAGCTCGTCTTCGGGGATGCGCCCGCCGCCTTTTATTTCTTCGCTAAAGGACATGGCATATATTCCGAAACCGTCTTTGTGAGGCGCGTCGTAGGCTTTTTTAGACTGCTCTTTAAGGCTGTGGAACGCTCCGCCGTTCGCCCTGTCTTCGATTATATATTTGTAATCCATCTTATTTTTCGACATAACGGCAATCATTCTGCACATATCCATCCACCTCGGTTTAATATGTATTTTTATTATATCTTTAGCGATGCCGCATTTTAGACGGAAAATTAAAATTCGTCTAAATAATCATCCATAGAGATATTGTTCGAAGGCTTGAAGAAAAAAGCGGTCAAAAACACGAGTATGATTTCTACCGCTACTCCTATCAGCCCTATATATATTTTATCGTAAATAATATTTAAATGCGTAACGTATAATAAATATAATATTGTAAAAAGCCCTCCCGCCAAAGCTATCGAAGCGGGAATCTTGGATATGCGGTTTGTAAAAAGCGGCATAAATACGACCGGAAAAAGCTGCAATATTATAATGCCTCCTATGAGCTGCAATTTAATTATGAGTATCGGGTTTATTATAACGCTTAACAAAAGCGCCAGGGCTATAATGAAAGCTACGGAAACTTTGCTCATGAGCTCCTGCGACTTATCGGATATGCCGGGGTCGATAAGATTTTGGTATATGTTTTTGGTAAAAAGATTCGCCGAGGCTATTGCCATAATAGAAGCCGGCACCATGCTGCCGAGAATTATTATTCCGCCGAAAAGCGCGGAAAGGTATGGTCCGAATGTTTTATAAAGCATAAGAGGTATAGCCAGATTAGGGTTTTTAAGTCCCGGAACAATATAAAGAGCCGCAAAACCAAGTAAAGTAACAAATATAAGCATTATATTGTATAAAGGCATAAATATGGCGTTTTTTCTGATAGAATCGGCGTTTTTTGAAGTATAAGCCCCGTTAATAGCATGGGGATAAAGAAAAAGCGCGACCGCGGAACCTAACGCGAGAGTCGCAAAGGACAAGAAATCCGCGCTTGGTACGGTGGATTTTGCCGGATACGTTTTATTTAGCCATTCGAACATATTTCCGAAACCGTTAAAATAGTGGATGGGTATAAAGATAACAAGCGTTATAACCATAGCCCATATAAAAAAATCTTTAAAAAAAGACGTGATGGCCGCAGCCCTTATTCCGCTGAAAACCGTGAACGCTATTACTGCGGCAAGAGACACTGCTATCGCTATGTCCGGAGCCAATCCGCAAATAGAAAGCACGTATCTCATTCCGAATATCTGCAGTCCTATGTAAGGAAGTTCGGCGAATATTCCTATGCCGGCAACAAGCGCGCCGAGGAATTTACTGTCGAAGACCTTGGTCGAGTAATCGCCCACTGTAATAAAATTATGTTTTTTGGAAACGTTCCAAAGTCTGGGAATCGTGAGGAAAAGCAAAGGATATTCAATTATACAGTAAGAAACCGCAAAAAACGCAAAAGCTCCCGAATTATAGGCAAGTCCCGGAACGGCTAAAAGCGTATATGCCGTATAAATATCCCCGCCAAGAAGAAACCATATGATAAATGCGCCGAATCTCTTTCCGGCCAAAGACCATTCCATAAGGCTGTCGGTTTTGGACGCTTCGAACCTTTTGGCAAGAAAACCGGCAAGCGCTATTAAAACTATAAATGAAAAAATTATGATTATTTGTATATTTTCTACCGGCATAATTTATATCGTTTGCATGTTCGCCGTTCTGGAAATCAGGAAAATTTATTTCTTGATTTTTTTTTAGTTAGCCTACGGAATATATAAAAATATTTTCCGGAACGGAAAGCGTGATTTATAATATTATAGATTTATTTAGTTTAAGCGTTACATAATGTTTTATAAAAAATAGTGCTTATTTTACTGATGTTTTTGCATTTTAATTATGCTTATATTCCTTTTTTCTATCCTATAGGCTATGTATGTTAGAATTACGGTAATTATATCCATTATTATAAAAAACCATACCATAAGGCTCATTCCGAACGCTATCCTGTTTGTATTATAAAATCCTATGCCTAATGTGAGTATTAAAACTGGAATAGATAAAATTATCCAAGTAAGCGGGTGATATCTTTTATAGCCCGCGCGTTTTTTGCCTCCGTCGTTCGACATAGCTTAATCCCTTAAGATTTACCGTTGCCGGTTTGGCTCCGTTCCGGTATGAAGTTAAATTTTTCAGTCCTTAAAAGGTTCCTTTATAGCCTTTATAATATTGCTCGTAGATTTTCCGCCGATAAAATCTATTAGAATCACCCGTCCGCCGGATGATTCGACGATATCTTTGCCTGCGACGGTTTTTCCGTCGTAATCCCCGCCTTTAACCAAAAAATCCGGCATTATTTCTTTTATCAGGTTATAAGGGGTGTCTTCGTCGAATATTACGACGTAATCTACCGGCTTCAGATTTGCCGCAACATATGCCCTGTCTTCCTCGCTTATTACCGGTCTGCCCCGCCCTTTAAGCCTCCTGACAGATTTATCGCTGTTTATTCCTACTATTAATATATCGCCGAGAGTTTTCGCCTTATTCAGGTACCCGACGTGTCCGGCATGTATAATATCGAAACATCCGTTGGTAAACACGATTTTTTTAGACTCTTTCCTTAGCGCGGATATTTCTTTTTTTATTTCTTTTATTCCTACTATTTTTCCCGTTTTACAGCCGGCTGAAAGCATTTGTTTTAAGCTGTATTATATAAATTTATGAAGTTTATTTAATAAATTTTATTTGATTACTTAATTTAGTTCGCATGAAAACTAAAAACCCCTGATATATTCGGTATATATCAGGGGAAAAATGAAGAAAAAGATTACTTTAAACATTTTATCAAAACATATTTTTTTGTCAATATAAAATTTAACATATAAAATTTAACGGCGCTATTTTTTTATTCTATAATAATGTTCCACCGAAACAGAATAATTCTTAGAATTTGAATTTATATCGAAAAAAACCACCTCAAATTTTACGGGACGGTCAGGTAAAATCTCCGTATCCGACATATTTTCGCCTTCTTTATTATTTAAGAGCATATCTATTTTAACATTGGACATGCCTTTAAGTTTTTTTACTGATATAAAATTTCCCGCGTAAACATGCTTAGTCAAAAGAACGATATTTTTTGAGCTGTAAAGTTTGCAATTCAGTTTGACGTATCCTACCGGAAACTTATTTTTATTGACCAGATAGCCCGTAATTAATAAATTTTTTTCCGGTAAAACTTTAGATTTGTAAACCGCGGTTTTCAGTTCGAAAAGCTTTATGCCGGTGCCGCGAGCCGCGGATAGCGTCTTGAAAAGATAATAAGCCGAAAACAGCGCCGCTATCGCAAGTATGGCGTAAAATACCTTTTTAAGACCGCCCGCGCCTTTATTTTCTTTTATATTTATCCTCTTTTTGGGGGGAATCCGCCCTTCTGTTTTTTTTTCTTCAAAAAACGAATCCGGCGATTCTTTTTTGCCTATATTTCCGTTTCCTATCGAAAAACCTTTTTTGCCGTCGTCTCCGAAAAGTTCGTCTTCTCCGTTTTCTCCTAATTTCCAGTTGTCCATTCCACCGTTTTCCGTTTCCTTAAATTTTTGTATCGCATATGCGATACCGCTAATTTTATCATATAAAAACTTATTTTAAAATAAAAATTTTACTGACGCGCGGAATTTTATGGAAGGCTTATGCGCGAGTTCGGACTTGAATAATAAGGGTTTATGTAATATAATTCAAAGTATAAACCTTTGCTGCGGCATATTAACTAACGGAAGCGATCGGAAGGCTGGTGCCTCTCTTTGACTTCAAATCAACTGTTGCCCCCATAAGGGCAAGGCGGGTTCGATTCCCGTACGCTTCCGCCAAAAGCTATAAATGAATTTATAAATAAAGCCTTTTTCATGCGGTACCGGTTAATGCCGGGAATAAATTTTTATAGCCCCGGCTAAAACCGAAACGGTTTTGTCTATATCGGATTTAGTATGTTTTGAGCTTAAAAACATCGCTTCATACTGAGATGGAGCCATAAATATCCCTCCATTTAATGCCGACGCGAAAAATTCCTTAAACAGGTTTGCGTCCGATTTCATCACGTCGTTAAAATTATTTACGCTTCCGCCCTTAAAAAAAATCGTCAGTATGGAAGAAATAGAATTTATCGTTATTTTATCGTCAAAATTTTTAAGTTCGCCCTTCAGGCTTTTTACTAAGTAGTCCGAGGCTTCGTTTGCCTTGGACACGGCGCCGTCTTCTTCTATCGCTTTTATAGTCGCGATACCGGCGGCTACGCATACCGGATTTCCCGAAAGCGTGCCCGCCTGATAAACGGGTCCGAGCGGCGAAAGGTATTCCATTATATCTTTTCTGCCGCCGAAAGCGCCTATGGGCAATCCGCCGCCTATAATTTTTCCGAGGCAAGTAATATCGGGTTTTATTTTAAATAAGCCCTGGGCGCCGCCCAAAGACAGCCTGAATCCGGTAATCACTTCGTCGAATATGACGAGAGCGCCGTTTTCGCGGGCTAAAACCGTCAAATTTTCTAAAAAGCCTTCCGCAGGCAGAACCACTCCCATATTTGCGGCAACAGGCTCTATTATGACTGCGGCTATCAGGTTTTTATTTGCGGAAAATATATTTTTAACCGAAGATAAGTCATTATAAACCGCGACAAGAGTATCTTTAGAGAGGCCTTCGGGAATACCCGCGCTTGAAGGAACCGACGTGGTCAATGCTCCGGAACCGGCTTTAACGAGCATCGAATCCGAATGGCCGTGATAGCACCCTTCAAATTTTATAATCTTGCTTCTTCCGGTAAAACCCCTTGCAAGCCTTACCGCGCTCATCACGGCTTCCGTGCCGGAATTTACGAGTCTGACCATTTCTATCGACGGAAAATTTTTATTTATTAACTCTGCCAGTTCAATTTCTCTTTCGGTAGTCGCGCCGAAACTAAAACCGCTGGAAGAAACATCCGAAATTGCCTTTGCGACCCGTTCGTCGGCATGGCCTAAGAGCATCGGTCCGTAAGACATAACATAATCGATATATTCGTTTCCGTCTATATCGTATATTTTACTACCCTGCGCCCTATTTATTAAGAGCGGAGGCAGACCGACAGATTTAAAAGCCCTGACGGGGCTGTTTACGCCGCCCGGCATCAAGGTTCCTGCAAGTCTGGCTTTTTCGATGCTTTTATTAAAACTGCGGCTCATAGAATATTCCTTTCGTTTCTTTTATCTATTTTTTTATTTTTTATTTTTTTGTTTATAGGTTTTACCGCATTCGGCAGATAGGGGGCAAAAAATTTAAAAACTTCTAAATTCCAGCCCGGTAAAACGACGTGTCCGCTGTTTTTTGCGACGAACAATTGTTTTTTAGCTTTAATAAGCTTATAAACGGCAAAAGTGCCTTTAGGAGGGCAGTCTTCGTCTTTAAGCCCCACTCCTATAAGAACCGGCGATTTAATCCAGCCCGCAAAATTTTTCGTATCCACGTAATAAAGGGACCTCATAACCTTGGCTTTATCTGAGGGATGTTTATTTAAAAATGCTTTGACTTCCATATAAGGCCCCATTTTTGCCAAAGGCATCTGAACCGGAATATCGCTTAAAAAGGGAACGTCGCCCGCGGCGGCAACGACATGGCCGTCTATTGCGGCGTCTATTAAGGGCAGGGCTCCCCCCATGCTCCCTCCTGTAACGAATATATAATTGCCGTTTATATATTTATAATGCTGTAAAAACTCAAGAGACGCAAGCGAATCCATAATTATTTTTACCATGGAAAAAGTTCTTACGCGTAAAATTCCGTCCGTCATAAGACCCGGGAATCCCGGATTATAAACCGCCCTGCTTCTGCCGTGGCCCCTTAAATCGATTGAAAGCGCGCCGTAACCCCTTCTTGCGAAAAAGTGCGCCCAACCGGCAGTTCCGTAAGAGCCGTAACCATGCAGCAAAAGCACCCCCGGATATTTTTTCCCCTTAATCCCGTAAGGAATAGCAAAATAACCTTTTAGTTTTAAACCGTCGTATGAGGTTAAAGTCAAATCGAAGGTTTCTATTTTGTTTATTTTGTCGTTATAAAGAGGTTTTAAGGCATATCTGGGTTTTTCTTTGCGCAGGCGGCTATACATGCCGAGCCAGAATTTTTTAAATTTTTGCCTTTTTGTTAACTTTAAAGCGTTAACCTTAGCGGGCGGGATGTTATGAATATTTTGCTTTATATTAATTTCTTTTACGCTGTTTTTGTATAAAAAAATTCCCGCTGTAAAAATTATTATTAAAAACAGTATTATTATCGTCAGGACTTTATTGTTTTTAGGTTTCATAATTCGAAAGTTTAATAATATAAAACAGGCATCCTTTTGAATTTCTTCAAAAAGATGCCCTGATTAATTTTACGCTATCCTCTTATGCGTATAGCTTTTTATTTTAAAGATTCAAAATATTCGGCCACGGTTTTAAGTTCGGCGGAAGTCATTTTGCTGTTTGCCGGCATCATAGAAGTCGGCTTGTGAACCTTTGGAGTTTTGATTTGGACTTCAAGCCAGTGTATAGAATGTCCTTTCGAGCCTTCTTTAGAAAGATTTGGCCCTATCGAACCGCCTTTGCCGTTTATAATATGGCAGCCGGTACAGCCCTGCGCATCGATAATTTTCATCGCCGCGGCTTCTAATTTATTAGAAGCGGGTTTGGCCGATGTTTTGCCTGAAGCGTTAGCCGCAGGAGCCGGAGCCGCAGGAGCCGGAGCCGCGACCGCAGGAGCGGATTGTTCCTTGGCTTTGGGCGCCGCAGGTTTTTTAGCGCAGCCGTAAAGGCCGAAACTTACGACTAATAAAAATAATGCCGTTAATAAAACGGATAACCCTTTTTTGCTTTTTAGCGCTTTCAATTTTTTACCCTCCGTAAATTAAATTAAATTAAGTTTTAATACCTGAACGAATTTTCGCTGCTGCAAATTTTACAGCTTAACCTTATATATAATATATCTATTAAAAATTTTGTCAAGCCGTTTTTTTTGATTTTTTTTTTTGATTTGTTTATTTTTTTATTTAAAATTATATCCTGCAGTTTTTTTAACGTCTAAAACTTTTATGCCGCAGGGCAATAATCCGTTAATTTTGCTTTTTAGTTCCGACAGTTCCTCCGGCCCGTCCAGAAAATCTGCCGTTCCGTTCTTTTTAATTTTTAATTTAATATATAAATCGTCGCTTTCGCACATAAACGGTATGGGATTCGAAAAGCTGATTTTAGGTTTTGGACTGAATTTCGATTCCCCGTAAGCGATGGGAAGCCTGGCTATCCTGAAAGCCCTCAGCAGTATTTTCACCGTTTCCAAATGGCCGAGATATTTCATGTCTTCCTTTTTGGAGTATATAAATATAAGTTCGGCAAGGTCATGAATGTCCGTATTATGTTTCTCTCCGGCGTCTGCGGCGTCTTCCGATGCGCCGGAAGTTTTTTTGCCGGAAGCGCGTTTTTTATGCATTTTTATATTTTCCGAATTGGATGAATAAACGGGACTTATCGTTTTAAAATCGCAGACTCCGCATAAATGGCAAACTTTCCTGCAATTTTCCGTCAAAAATTCCGCTCCCGTGTTATACGCTGAATTATTGAGGACATCGGCCGGCGGGACAAGATATCCGCAAACCTGTTTTAAACTTTGCATATGCGATTTTTTAAATTCGCTTTTAAGGTATTCCTTATCTACGAGTGTATCTATAAAATCCCAAGGCAGAGGACTATTGACGTCTTGAGCCGCATAAAGATATTTTTCCGTCAATTCGTTAAAATTAAACCTGCCGCATTCGCCGCCGTCAGCTCCCAGCGCCTTGAGCCATGCGCCGTAATTTAATAATTTTGGCTCGCTGTCGTAAATAGCGCCAAATTTATATGCTCTGTATATAATTTTAGAAGTAAAATTATCCCCCCTCGATATAAGACCCTCTATAAAACTTACCTTCGGGTCCTGATATCTGAAGTTTACGTTTAAAGGCCTTAACGATTCTTTTAAGCGGTTTATCTTAAAATCAAGTTCAGATTCTTTTTCCATACGGTGCCATTGAAAAGGCGTATGAGGTTTAGGAACGAAATTATTGACGTTAACGGTTATACGCAAACCTTTTGCCGCCCTTTTAATTTTCGATGCCAAACGGACTATTCCGTCCAAATCGTCGATTCTTTCGTACGGAAGCCCGAGCATGAAATACAGCTTAAGGTTTTTAAAACCTTTTTTGGACATACCGGCGGCTTCTTCGAGCAGGTCTTCTTCCGATATGTTTTTATTTATGATATCCCTTAGCCTTTGAGTTCCCGCTTCCGGAGCAAGTGTAAAATTGGTTTTCTTGACGGCGGCGGTTTTTTTTAAAATATTTTCGCTCAAAGAGCCTATCCTCATAGACGGAAAAGACATGGAAATCCTTTCTCCGGCCGTCAGAACGGCCAATTCGGATAACAAGCCGTCGATTTCGGAATAGTCGCCGGTCGAAAGCGAAGATAGGGATATTTCCTCCAGACCGGTGCCAAACAAACCGTTTTTTACCGCTTTAACGATGGTTTCCTTCTTTCTTTCCCTTACCGGCCTGTAAATATAGCCCGCCTGACAGAAACGGCATCCCGAAGAGCATCCCCGCGCTATCTCTATGGAAAACCTGTTATGGACGGTTTCTACGAGCGGGACCATATGGCTTCCGGCATAATTCGCACCGCGTTTAATACGGTTATCTTTATTATTGCCGGAGTCCCAGCCGCCGCATGAATCGTAATCGTTAAGAACATGTATTATAGATTTCTTAACGCTTTTAGAATACCCGGGAACATAGACCCCTCTTATTTTCGCAAGCTCCGATTTTACAGACTCCCTGTATTTCGCTTTATTTATTAATCCGCCTTCAAGGCTTTTTTTAGCTTTTAAAACGGTATCGCATACAGCCGCTGCAGTTATTTCTCCGTCTCCTATAATAAAAAAATCCATAAAATCGTTCAGAGGAAGCGGGTTAAACGCGCAGGGGCCGCCGGCCCCTATAAAAGGACGGTCGTATGTCCTGTCTTTAGAAAATATAGGTATATCGGACATTTCGAGCATAAGCAATATATTGGTGTAAGAAAGCTCGTACTGAAGGGAAAACCCGACGACGTCGAACGCTCTTATCTCTTCGAACGATTCTAAAGAAAAAAGCGGTATCCTATTTTCCTTAAGTTTTAGATTCATGTCGGGATAAGGCAGATAAACCCTTTCGCATGCTATATAATCGCGGGAATTCAATATATCGTATATTATCCCCATTCCTATATGGCTCATTCCTAATTCGTAAAAATCTGGAAAAGCAAGCGCAAATTTTAAAGGAATATTTTTAATATCCTTAACGACGGTCCCCATTTCTAATCCGAGGTATCTGACCGGTTTCTGAACGAATGGGAAAACGCGTTCGTTTAATTTGCGGTATAGCTCTTGATTCGTCTTCATATTTACATAGCTATTTTATCAAAAAAAATAATTTTCTTACAGTTAAATTCTAACGATTTCTAACGAATTTTTTAACGAAGTTGATTTATCAGATATAAATGTTGTAAAATAAGATATACATATGAATAATACCATACAGCTGATAGCAATAGCCATAATACCCGTTTTATTCGCTATAATCTTGCATGAAGTATCCCACGGCTATGCCGCCTATATTTTCGGCGACGATACGGCAAAAAATGCCGGAAGGCTGACGCTCAATCCATTAAAGCATATCGACCCTTTCGGAACGGTTCTGCTTCCCCTGCTTTTAATTATTTTAGGCTCCCCTTTCCTTTTCGGCTACGCAAAACCGGTTCCGGTTAATTTCAGAGGTCTTAAAAATCCTAAGAAGGATACGGGGTTTGTTGCGGCGGCAGGTCCCGTTACCAATTTCCTTCTCGCTTTTTTATGTTTCGTTTTCCTGAAAATCATACTGTTAAACTTTCCGGCGATGGCTCTTTACCTTGCATATTTTATAAGCCATTTTTCGTTCCAAACCGTTTCCGGCGGTTTATTTTTTAGATTTTTTATCTATCCCGTAACTTTTATGCTTTTCATAGGTATAATGATAAATCTTATACTTGGAACTTTTAATTTAATACCCATACCTCCTTTGGACGGAGGAAGGATTGCCGTAAGCCTTTTGCCTGAGCCTTTTTCCGGCTATTTAAGCAAACTGGAGCCGTTCGGGATAATATTATTGCTTCTGCTCTTGTTCGCCGACCCGGGGAATTTCCTGAACGTTTCATTTAATTATATCGTCAACGACATAGTTTTAAAAAATTTGAGTTTATAAGAAATTTTATACGGCGGCATAATAAAAAATACTATAGTCATGCAGTCAATATCTTATTTCCCTAAAGTATGCCTTCAATCGTACGACGGCCCGTTAGACCTTCTTTTGTCCCTTATAAAAAAAAATAAAATAAATATATACGATATTCCTATTGCCCAGATAACCGACCAATATCTGGAAGCCGCGGGACTTAACGAACAAGGCGGCGTGCCGCCTTCCGGCGCTTTTAATCTAGATGCCGGAGGAGATTTTATAGTCATGGCGGCCCAGCTTATATATATTAAATCCGTTATGCTGCTGCCCGGATGTAACGCCGGAAATGCCGGAGCGGAGGGCGGCGAAGACTGCGCCGGCGACCCGCGGGCGGAACTGGCGGATATGCTTTTAGAATATCAAAAGGTTAAAGAAGTCGCCGGCTTTTTAAATAACAGGCCTATACTCGGGCGGGACGTATTTGCGATAAAAATATTTAAAGACGACGAAAACCTCATAAGAAAACAATCCGGCAACACGAACGACGCCTTTGGAAATGCCGTTTTCGATGCAAATATTTTCATACTGTCGCGCTGTTTTTACGACAAAATGAACGAGGCTCAAAACAGGATAAGCTCTTATGAAATAGAAAAAGAAACATTTTCGGTTAAAGAAAAAATAGTAGAAATAATGGAAATGTTTAATTCTTTTCAATATATTCCTTTTAGCCGGATAGCAGTAAACAGTTCTAGCAAAGACGAACTGTTTACCTATTTTTTGGCGCTTCTCGAAATGGCAAGATTAGTCTTGATAAGCATTGACCAGCTCCAGGCTTTCGGCGATATATTCATATATCCTACCCGCAACGGCCTTTCGACTTATCCGGAAAAAATTGCGAGCATGAATTGACAAAAGTTCTTAAATCTTATATGTATTCACAGTTTTTATCAATTCCGCCGCAAAATTAGAAAGTTCTTCGGAAGAAGACGTAACCTGTTTCGCCGCGCTGGAAACGTTATCCTGAGATTTAATAATTTCTTCGGACGAGCGCGATATCTCTTCGCTCGTCTGCGACTGCTCTTCGGTAGCGGCGGCAATCTGGGTTATCATTTCCTTCAGTTTGCCCATAAGGGCATTTATATTGGATATGGCGTCGGCGGACTTTTGCGCGACTTCCGTTCCTTTGGATACGTTTTCTTTCGTCCCGTGCATAGATTTTACAGCATCTTCCGTAGATTTCTGTATGCTAAGAATCATAAATTCTATTTCTTTGGTCGCTTTGGTAGTCCTTTCGGCAAGTTTTCTTACTTCGTCCGCAACCACCGCAAACCCCTTCCCTGTTCTCCGGCTCTGGCGGCTTCGATGGCGGCGTTTAAGGCGAGAAGGTTAGTCTGGTCGGCTATGTCGTTTATAACGCCGGTTATTTCCCCTATTTTTTCCGAAGAAGAACCGAGTTCCGTTATGGTGGCGGAAACCGCCGAAACGGTCTTTTCTATATTTTTCATCTCTTCCGCAACGCCGTGGACGGATTTTGTTCCGAATTCGACGACGCGCTCGGTTCCATGGGCTTTATCCGCCGACGACGTCGAATTTTTAGCCACCTCTATTAAAACTTTAAAATATATTTTTAATTATAATTTAATATCGCAATTTAATTCAAGAGATTATTTTATTGCCCGGATGCTATTGTCCTAGCGCCGATTCCGCCGTTTTTTTGTTTAATACGCGGTACTCGCCGGACGGCAGGTTTTCCATATAAAGTCCGCCTATTCTAACCCTTTTCAGCATTAAAATTTTCAGGTTAAAAAATTCCATAAGTTTTCTGATTTCGCGGTTTTTTCCATGGGTTAAGTCTATGGACAGAATAAATTTTGTCTGTTCTTTTCTTATAATTTTTACGTCTTTCGGTTTTAAAAGACCGACGCCTTCAAGTTTGACGCCCTTTTTAATCCTGTTAAAAAGGCCGGGGGTCAACTCGCCTTTCGCCTCTATGATATATGTTTTTACCACGTCGAATTTGGGATGAGTCAATTTATAAGCAAAATCTCCGTCGTTTGTAAGCATAAGCAGGCCTTCGCTCATAAAGTCGAGCCTTCCGGCGGGAAATATATGCTTATATTTTAACGTTTCTTTTTTTATCAGTTCCATTACCGTTTTGAACCCTTCTTCCGATTTTACGGCGGTGATATAACCCTGCGGCTTGTTAAGGATAATATAGATTTTAGGCTCTTCACGGTATTTTATTTTTTTTCCGTCAACTGCTACTTCGTCTCCTTCGTTTACGAATGTAGCGAGATTGCTGATTTTTTTGCCGTTTATCGAGACCCTGCTTTCTTTTATTATTTCATCGGCGTTTCTTCTGGAAACGCCGGTATTTGCCGCCAAAAATTTATTTAATCTTACCGTCAAAATACTATCCCCTCCATTTGCGTCGAAGCCTGAGCGTAAAGCCTCATGGGAATGCGTCCGGACAAATATGCGAGCCTGCCGGCTTCCACGGCGTTTTTCATCGCCGCCGCCATCCAAACTGGATTATCGGCTCCCGCGATTGCCGTATTTATAAGAATTCCGTCCACGCCGAGCTCCATAGTTTTGCAGGCGTCGGAAGCGGTTCCAACTCCGGCGTCCACTATGACCGGAACAGACACCGTTTCTTTTATTATTTTGATATTATAAGGATTTCTGATTCCAAGGCCGGAGCCTATGGGCGAGGCAAGAGGCATAACTACGGGACAACCTGCATCTTCAAGCTTTTTAGCAAGAACCGGGTCGTCCATCATGTAAGGCATGACGGTAAAACCCTCTTTTACAAGTATTTTTGCGGCCTTAATAAGCTCCTCGTTGTCTGGATAAAGCGTTTTCCGGTCGCCTATAACTTCTAGTTTTACTAAATCCGTTTTAAAAACGCCGAGCTCCCTGGCAAGCAAGAGCGTATTCACCGCGTCTTCAGCCGTATAGCATCCGGCGGTATTCGGCAAAAGAACATATTTGTCTAGGTCTATATAAGACAGCATATTTTCTTTTGCGCTAAAATCTATTCTTCTTACGGCAACGGTTATTATCTCGGCGCCGGAAGCGTCAGCGGCCTCTTTCATAGTTTGAAAATCGGGATATTTCCCCGTCCCTATCAGCAGGCGGGATTTAAAAGTATATCTGCCGATTTTAAGGATGTCGCCCTCAAAACCTTTACCCGCGTTTTCCGTAATTTCCATTAACATATTCCCCCAATTATTAAAGTTATCAATATTATCATAATTAAGCAATAAATAAAAATTAAAAATCAGCCGCCCGGCGCAATACTTACCAAATCGATTTTGTCGTTTTCGTTTAAAAGAAAGCCGGCATATGCGCTTTTAGAAACTATAGACCTGTTAACGGCCACGGCGGTGCTTTTAACGTTCAATTTAAGTTCGTCTATTAAATTTTGAACCGTTATGCCTCTTGAAACATCTAATTCTTTGCCGTTGATTTCTATTTTCATAGTTTTTTTTCATAAACAGGGTTATACAGGGTATCCCTTCTGACCGCAAGTTTCCCCGCTTTTCTTATAAAGTCCTTTATTTGCGTTTCCGACAGATATTCTCCGAATTTCCCCCCGGCGCTTTTGGTTATATTTTCTTCCATCAGAGTTCCGCCGAAATCGTTAACGCCGCAGAAAAGAGATTTTACGGCCGCATCGGTTCCTATTTTGGGCCAGCTGGTCTGAATATTTTTAAAATTATCCAGATAAAGCCTCGAAACGGCATAAAACCTGAATATCCTGTTCCGCGCGGGCATTAAATCTATTTTTTTTGCCAAAGACGTTTTGAACGGAACGAAAGGCAGGGCGATAAATTCGGTGAACCCCCGGGTTTCATCCTGAATTTGCCTTAACAGGCTTAAATGCGATACTAAATCGAGGCTAGTTTCTATATGGCCGAAAAGAACCGTAGCCGATGTTTTGAGCCCTATTTTGTGGGCTGTTTTAATAATTTCTACCCATACAGGCGCGCTTATTTTTTCCGGACAAATCTTTTTTCGCGTATCTTCGGCTAAAATCTCCGCCGCGGTTCCCGGCATGGAATCAAGCCCCATATCGATTAATTTTAAAATGACGGCGCGGTAAGATTTTTCCGTAGCTTTCGAAAGTTCGTAAATTTCCTGCGGAGAAAAGGCATGGATATGCAAATCGCTGAAATTATCCCTGACGGTTTTAATCAAATTAAAATAATAATCTGGTTTTAAGGCTGGATATATTCCTCCCGTTACGCATATTTCGTCGATGCCTATTTTGTCTTTCCCCTCACGTATTTTTTCTAATATCGCGTCGTAATCCAATAAAAACGAGTCTTTGGATTTTTCAGTTCTTTTATAACCGCAAAACTTGCAGTTTAAACCGCAAATATTGGTAAAATTTATATTTCTGTTGACGACGTACGATACTTTATCTGAATTTATTTTCCGGTTATAAATATCGGCCGCCTCGATAATATTCCGCGTTTCTTCGTCTCCCCCAATTTCCAATAAATTAAGCAGAACTCCGTCGTCCAATCTTTGGAAAGACAAAGCTCTTTTAAGTATTGAATCTAAATTTGCCATAAAAATCGAAAATATTCGCTAATTAAATCTTATTTAAAGCAAAAAAAAATACGGGGTTCAAGGTTAATAGTCCCCGTACAGGCGGACGGGCGGAAAAAGGAGGGGAAACGGAGAAAAACAAGCCTTTTTATCGTCGCTTTACGGGCCGACGATATATGATATATTATATTGAAGATTTCCTGCCTCCCTGCGCCGGCATTATCCGTATTCAGGTTCTAAGGGTTGCGAGTTTTTAACCTGCCAGTTTTTAAACTCGGCTCTCAGCCATGTTTTTAAAGGCACCCCTGTTTTAAAAAATAATATAAAATAATAAAATATAATAAAATTATTATAAACTATTTAATGGTTCCAATCAAGACATTATTGTTTTTACTGTCGTAAACCTTTACGCAAAAGGCTTTTACGGTCAAAACGTTATTTTTTGCCTTTAAAGGGGTAAAATAATATTCTAAAAATACCGATTTCTCGATATGTCCGAATAGTCCGGTTCTTTCGTTAAGAAAATTTTCCGCATTTTTTTCAGGTATTTTCAAAAAATTAAAGGCGCCGGCATTTTCGTGTATTATCGTTAATTTATAAAATAAATAATAGATATTCCCGTGCCTGAATTTAATAAAATTTATGTTCCTGCGGGTTTTCATCCCGTTTTGAATAATATCGTCAGACATATCGTACATAAGATAAAATCCCTGTTTTTTAAAGTCATATCCGCCGACGTAAGCATTTATATTTTCTTTAAAATATTTAACGGAATTTACGAAATCCATTAATTTTTTAAATTTTGCTTCGTCTTTCAGATAAAGCTTATGCCATAAAAAGGGATTATATCTGTCGTGCATATATCGGGAAGGACTGACGATTTTTATATAGGTTTTGATATCGTTTTCGTCGACCGGCCTGTTTTGGACTTTTAAATATAGCGCGTAAATAATTGGTTTTGAAGCGTAAACGCCGCGGCAGTTCCCGTCAGGGCTTCCGAAAGCGTTTTCGTTAAATACGCCAAAAATAGGATTAAAAAATAAAATATTAAATATTGCCGCTGCTATGGCCGTTATAAATAAAAAACGTACGGACGGCGCGAAATTGCATTTCTTCTTAACGGCCATATATTCCCCCTTAATAAAATAGATTAAATTATTATTAAAAGATTTTAATAAAATAACCGGAATTTGTCAAATCGATGATTCGGCCGGCGATTTGAAACGGTTGTCCCAAATAATCGATTTGCTTTTGAACTGTTCAAACCTTAAATAAAAAAGTATTTCGGCTAAAGCAAAAGGACCCGAAGGCGACGGCACCTTTATTAAAATAAATCGGAGATTATAATGCGCGGCGGGTTTATCATTTTAATAATTTTCTGTAATAATCGTAATATTTATAAACCCTTATAATATACATTTCCGTCTGCCTGTAAGGCGGGATTATAAATTTGACGCGGTTTTTTACATACTCGGTTTTAACGGAAGCCGGCCCGGCGTTATAGCACGCCAAAGCCGGAGCCGGGTCGAAACCGAATCTCTTGAGGCAGTAATGCAGATATTGCGCCCCCGCTATTATATTCGTCAGCGGGTTGTCGATATTTTTGCGTAGCGTTTCGCCAGTGACGGGCATAAGCTGCATTAGCCCGACCGCGCCTTTGGGGCTTACAGCGTAAATATTGAAACCGCTTTCCGCTCTCATTACCGCGATAAGGAAAGGAACCGGTATGCCGTATTTTTTGCTTGCGAATATTATCGTTTTGTCAAATTCGTTTCCTTTAATATTCATACCGAAAGAAAAAGCGGCCGCCTTCGAAGATATAAATATTAATGCCGCTATGAAAAGCATAAAGATAAAATTAACGATTTTAATTTTTAACATGAAATTCATAAACATATAATTAGACGGCTAATCGGTTATTTTATAGTTTTCGCAATGTATTTCGCCTTATATATATAATTCGTTGCTTTAAATATGTAAATATATTAATTTAATTTTATTGAAGATGCTAATTTAAAATTGAATTTACTTTTAGTTTAACGGGTTTTTTTCCTATAAGCAGATGAAAGGAAAGTTTCAGGCCGCTCCCCGCACGCAGTCCGGGTTTTTTGAAAACTATAACGCTTCTTACGATTTTATAAGGCATATATTCCGCGTTGTGAGGCGTCGCGTTTAATGCAGGAATTTCCCTTATTTTACCGGGATTATATCCGTTTAAGAAATTTTCTCCGTATTCGCCGTATAAATATACGTTCCTGACCAAAAACGGCCTGTCGGCGTTATTAGTAAGTTGATACCGCAGATAATATATGTTTTTTATGCGGCTTATGGAAATTACGGTCAGGGTTACGCCGTTTCTGGAAACGGACTTATCTATTTTGAGCCTGTTGAACAGCAGTATTAGTCCCATAACGTATTTTTCTTCTTCTTTTAACTTTTTCCTCTTTTTATTTACGGAATTCATATCTGAAGAGTATTTTTTGAACAGCGCTCTTTTTAATTTATCTATTTTGTTTTTTATGTAATTGTCCGCAAAAACGTTTTTAAGCGTGTCCGCGATATCTAAATTGTATGTTACGTATTTCGGTCCTCTTAGGCGCAGAAGGATGTTGATAAGTCCGTATTTTGTGTAAATCTCGAGATTGCTTGAAGCGCCGGCATCGTAAGTAAGGGGTTTTACGAATATCTGCCTGCCTACGGTCTCTTCCGAAAAAGCGGCGGTATTTCCAAGCGCAACGTCTAAAGGTATAACGGGGAGGGTTATAACGCTGACATAGCCGGTAGCGGCGTTAAGCTTATATATTATTCCCGTTCTTACCGATAATTTATGGACGGAAAGCCTGTTTTTAAAGCTGTATTTGGCAAGGCTGGAATACTTAAGTGCGTCCGCGCCGCCGGGCTTCGCAAATCGCGTAAGATTAAAGCCGGCAAAATAAAAATTAAAGGATATAAATATAATCAGATAAATTATAAATTCATTTTTAATTCTTAGCATTAGTTTTTAAGCCCCCTTCCGTTTTTCGTTATATTCATTTAATTTATCGTACATTTTAAGCTTGGAGCCGGTAATCCTTATTTCGAAGATTCTAACGTATATGCCGTGCGCTCCGGCTAAAAAGAAGAAAAGATTAACCGCGTAAAGAGTTATCGCGGGCGTATAAACCTTTAAAGAATAGGCCATAAATATATAGAAAGAATTTACCGCATATTTAAATTTTTCTTCCGTAAAATAAAAAAGGGCGAATATCGCGCTAAAAACGAGAAACATGATTTCTAAAATATCCAGTTCATAGCCCCCTCCGGCAGGGCCGCCGTTTCCATATCCGTTTTTCATTTGTATTCCTTCAATCTTTATCGAAATAGCTTTTCGTTTTCCGCCTGTATATAGGATGAAGATACACTATTCCCGGCCCTTTGACTTCCGTTCCCGAATATATTCTGTAAACGGCCTGATTTAATTTTAAACCTGCGAAATCGTCGGTATCGAACGAGGGCATTTTTTCGTAAGTCTTTGTAGTTCCTGAAGATATAGTATTGTCGTCCGACAGAAGCCCGCCTACGTATGGATTGAAAGAAGCGCCTTCGTCCTGCTCGGTTATATTTTCGGTTATTTTTAATTTATATTCCTTGTCGCATATCTTGGAGGCCTTTTCTTTAGAATAGTCGTCGCTAAGGGAAAGCCATATGGAAGACCTTATGTTGCCTATCAAAGAATTAAGCTTTTCTTCGGAACCGAGCTTTAGCTTTAAGGAACTGTAACTCTGCGAAAGAACGATGTTAATCGCTTTAGACTGCCTGCATCTCGCAAAGAATTCGGCGTCCGATTCGATGTCGCCGGAAGTTACGTAATTTTGATATTCGTCGCATAAAAATAGGACAGGCCTCTCGACGTTGACCGATTTATCTATTAAGGACATATAAACGCGGTTTAAAACCGTCCTGAAATAATCGAGTTTTAACATAATGCCTATTATCTTTCCCGTTAATCCGTATTTTGATTCCGGCATATTTAGGATTACGATTTTTCCTTTATTTACTGCGTCCTGAAATCCCGTAAAATTAATTTTTTCCGCCGGTGCGCAAAAAGCGTTTTTAAAGACGGGTTTGATAAAATCCGAACATACCCTTAAAGATTCGCTTTTTATAATAGTCTTTGTCCTTTCGTCAAGTCCGGCATAATCGCTTCCATTGAAATATGCCGCCGAGAGTTTTATTTCGTTTAAATCTGAATTTAAATCCCGTCCGGAAGTTTGATTATCGCGGCCGCGGCCCGTCTTGGAATAAGTTTTTATCAGGTTTTCCGCGTAACCTAACAAATTTTTTAATTCTATTTCATCGGATATCATTTCATATACGTCGCTCAATGTTGCGTATCCCATACACGACCTAACAAGGTTTATAGAATGGGATAAAAGGTTTATGGATTTATCTTTCCAGAAACTGTCCTGTCTTCCGTCGTTGGAATTCATATTTTCGAGGACGGAATATAATCTTTCGGCTATAATTTTAGAATCTAAATGCGGATAATTTACCGGATTAAAATAATAGCCGGAACCCGGCTCTATTATTACTATGTCGGATTCTCTTCCGTTGCGTTTCAATATCAGCGAAGCCTCATTCCAGAAATCTCCCTTTACGTCCAATATCAAACCGCCTATTCTTTCTTCCGGTTCGTCTCTTTTATATCTTGCCAGCTGGTCGAGAAACGGGTAAGCGCAGGCGCTTGTTTTTCCGGTTCCGGTAGCGCCTAAAATAATCAGTCCGGTATAAAGGCCGTATTTGTCCATAATAAGCCATTCAGGCTTTTCTTTTACCGTTCCGTCTTTTTCGTGAATCTCCCCTATCGCCAGCTGAAGGCCGCCGCTTTCCGGCCATATTAAACCGCTTTTTTGCGATACGGTTCTGCCCGGCGTTTTCATTTTCTTTCTTTTATCGTCTTCCGGTTTAAAATAAAGATACTTATTATAAAGCATGCTGGACAACGCATAAGAGGAAACAAGCCATGTGGACAAAGGGAGTAATATAAAAGCAAGCTTTACGCCGCCAAAAAAACCGAAATAATATATCACGCTTTTATCGAAAAAAAACCCAGAAATAAAAAATAGGTAAAAAAGTTCGATAACGAACAATAAAAACGATGCCGTTAATTTAAAAATAAATATTCTGTTCATAGGTTCATAGATTCATAGATTCAGGGCTTTATAGGTTCATAGGTTGCGGCGGCGGGTTATCCGGCATAGCCCCCGGTTTCCTTTCTTATGATATTTTTGACTGCCCTTATGTCGGAATAGTACGTCCATAAGGACGATTCGAGAATTTTAATGTCTTCTTTGCCGGCGGCATCCCTGCCGTTTAACATGGCGTTCGCTTTAAGTATTTTAATAGTTTCCCTCCACCTTCTGTCCGAAACGATTACCTGCTTGTTCCTTAACTCTTCCCTTACGGAATATATCGAATTAAAAATCTCGTCCGGAATGTCCGTTGTTTCGCCGGCGGAGATTAAATCAGCTAAATCGTTTTTATTTAAAGACGTTTTCTCGAACCCCGTTCCATCTTTTAATTCCAGCAGTTTTCTGAAATTTCGTTCGTCTCTTACCGGCAGTATCTCTTTCCTGAATAAAAATCTGTCGTAAAGGGGTAAAAGATTTGCGTCCGAAGATTTATCCGGCCTTTCGTTCGAGGTGGCAAAAAGGCTTATCAGGGGTATTTTGCGCGGTTCCGGAACATACGCTATTCTTTCGTTCATAATAGCCAGAAGAGAATTAAGCGTAGCATGGGGGCCTTTAAAAAATTCGTCTATCAGGGCCAAATCGCAATTGTCTATGCCTATTTTATTCCTTATGTTTTTAGACATAAGCTCTTTTATATCGGTAGCCGGCGTCATTTGAAAGTCAAAAAGTTTAAGGCCGTTTATGCGTTCGACGAAAGCCTTCAGCATAGCCGTTTTGGCGAGCCCCGGTTCGCCTATCAGTATAGAGTGTTTTTTTGAAATAACAGCAAGAATAATCATATCTATCGCATCGTTTCTTTCCAAAAAAGCCGAGCATAAACTTTTTTTAATATCGGCAAGTTTATTGAGAACGGATTTAATTTTTAAATCAGCCATATATTGCAATATATCCCTAAGCGTTTTAAAACGGCGTAATGGTTTGAATTATCCGCTTATTCCTCATTTTCGTAAATTCCGGTTTTTTTCGATTTGATTTCTATATAAAGGTTTAAGCAGCATGAGCTTAATAGGGGTATCTTCCGGCAGGGTTATGCTTACGCCGGAATTTGCGCCGGAATAGCCGTTTATACCGTTTCTGGCAGAGTTAAGTTCGTTTTGCGCTACGTTTTCTCTTACTTGATTCTGGAATGTGTATGGTTCGGAAGAATTAACGCCGGAGCCGCCGCCCGCAAAAATCGACGCCGCCCCGACAACTCCCTCCGCTATGGACGCAAGAATGCTTCCCGCGTAATGGCGGTGAACGTCGCCTTTGACCCCTCCCGAACCGTCGGGCATCATCGCTATCGCGTCTATATCGACCGATTTTCCGGAAGTTTCTATAATTTTATTGAAATTTATGTTTAACCTATTTAAAGAATGCTTTACGCTGACGGTTCCGAAAAATTTATCGCCTTTTTTTAAAACTGCCCTTCCGCGGTAAAAACAGTTCTCCGATAGGATTGCGATAACGGGAACGGCGGCGTCGTACGAAAATATCTTATATTTAGTATATGCGTCAAGCACGGTTCCTTCAGGCATTATGACGGCGTCTCCATCTTCGTTCGTCCTTTTGTATTCTGCGGAGGTTTCTTTCAGTTTTTCTACCCGTTTTTGCATAGTATTATCCGCGCCGTCGCCCCTTTCCTTTTTTAAAATTTTCTCGCCGTAGCTTGCCTTTATAAAGACGACCATTTTTTTTGATATGTTATGCGTACGGCTATTCCTAATCGGTAAAATTCTGCCGCCTCCGGCGAATTTTATATTGTCTCTTAATCTTTTCGTTTCTTTATCGAACTTATCGTTAAATTTGCCCGGTTCCGCTTTCGCCGCCCTTTTTTTATCCACGTTTGCGCCTCTTAGAGCGGCGTAATTAAAAACTGACGAAGAAAATCTTTTTTTATCGGATATATCCGCATTCTTTTTTAAATGTTTTTTTTCGGGAACGCGCCCTCGGCTATTAAAAAATATAAATTTTAACGACAAAGCCGCCGCTATTAAAATAACGGCAATTATTAAAGGCAGTCTGAAAAATCTAAAAAAATATTTATTCGAAACTTTATTTTTTACCGGCATTTCGGAATTGTAAATATCTTCCTTAAAACCCGCATCGCCGTTATTATGCTCAGAATTTGCGGCGGCAGTAGTTCCGTCCCCCCCTTCCTTTATTATATGCCCGCTATTCAAAAAACCTCTATTCATTGCGCCCCTCCGAGCTTTAAACTGCTGAAATAAACTACTTCGAGGCCGAAAGGATACTGGATGCTTCTTTTTATTCTTTTTAAAATCAGCTTATCCTCGTAAGCCGAGCTGTTTTTAACGGCCGAATCGGAATCCGAAACAACCGTCCTGATAACATACAGTTTTAATTCGTCGTGATTTACGGTCTGACTTATCAACTTTATTTTTTTAAATTTAATTTTTGAGGTGATATCGGCTTTTTCCATTTTTTGGACGAACTTGTCCCTTATTATTGCAATTAACATTTTTTTTCCGTATTCCGGCGACATTTTATTTAGCGCCCTCGAAAGCTCGGTTTTAATCATTAACGAATTAAAACCCGTAAATTCCCTTACGAAGCTCTTGGAGAAATAAGCTATTTCGCCGGTTCCGACTTTATTGTCGAAAGGCAGGTTCCTTAAAACCTCCGCCTTTCCGGCATCGTCGACTCTTATGACTACGGGAATTCTATTTGCTTTATAAGTATAAAAGGACGTAAAAAGCGATATAACGGTTATTATAGACATCAGGATTATTACGATTTTAAGGGTCGCGTTCTGGGCTTCCAAGTCCCCCCATATTTCATAAAAAAGCCTGCCGTTTCTTTTTTTGTAGCCGTCTTTGCAATTTAAAAGGCCGCCCATAAGTAATTTTATCCCTTTATATTTTGCCCTGCCGTTAATTTACCAAGTCGAATGTTTATGGCATATTGACCGCGCCCGTCATTTTAACCTTTACCGTCTTAATTTTTTCGTGGGCTTCCCCGCTTATGCCGTCCAATAATTTTCCAGCTATAAAAGGAACCGACACGTTAATGGCTATCATTATTATAAAAACGGTAACGGCCTCGGCGAAGGTAAATGCTCCTATGATATTGCCCGCGCCTGTTTCCGACGTTCCAAGATTAATCGAAACCATTTTCCCAAGAATAGTAAAAAAAATAAGCTGTTCTAAGGCGGCCATTACCCCCCAGAATGAAATCTCTATAAACATTTTCATCCATTTTCCGAATATTCCCCTTGCATACGGTATAGATTCCAATCCCAGTATAACCGGACACAAAGAGAACAACAATCCTAAAAATATAAGCTGGATTATTGCCATAAAAAGCTGGATTACCAAATATAAGACGTTGAATAAAAACCATAATATTCCCATTAAGACCGCGCCGGTTATAGCATGGACCGCTCCCGCAAACCACGAAACCGGATTAAGGTTCCAGCCCTTTTGCACCGACGCGGTTCCGTTTGACGAAACCGTCGGAATGGTAACGGAGTGCAGGCTCCCCGATATCGACGAAACTATCTGGGATACCGACGCGCTTATACCGCAAACATTTTGATTTATCAGATAAAGCTGGATTTTATCGGCAAAAGTCAGTATGAGCTGAGCAAAATTAGACATGCCCGTCTGTTTCCACGAAAGAAAGCCGGTCGCTATTAAAGCAGTTCTTAAAAACAATCCGTAATAGCTAAACGGTCTGCCGGCCAATTCGGAAGAGTATCCTTCAAAAAATGACAGCACGATTCCGAGAGAAAACAAAAAATAAAACATATAAGATACAAAAACGCTCATTGCGGAATCGCCGTTAAGAGCCGAAGGGATAGAGTCTATGGAAAGCATATCGAGCTCTTCCCCGTTGCTTAATTTCGATATGGAAATAGACGATTCGTTAAGGGAGCTATTATTCTGCCCGGCGGCGGCTGAAGCCGGGGCGCCTGTTAAGGCGCCGGCGTAAGCCGGCATTTGTAGAATAAAATAAAATACTAAAACTATGCATGCCTGTATTATGAAATACTTTATAATAAACTTTAAGTAAATATTCATAATTAATTACATTAATTAATGTTTTAATTATTTATATAAAATTGCGCATATTATTTTTCATGTATTATATTTAGTTTTGCCCGATACAGCTTTGCTTTTTAAATTTTATTTAAACCTGCATTATTGACATAGCATAAACTCGCATAACTTCGCTATTTTGCTTGCCCGTCTGATTTATCTGTCTTAAGTCCGCGTTATCCCTTACATAGTCGTTTTATCGTAAAAATTTAAACCCGGCGAAGCATCGGTCTGCGGCATAATTACCGCGCCTATATGCTCTTTTTCTATTGCCTCCGCCGATTTCGACAGCTCCATCTGCTTCAGCTGGCTCTCCATATACCCCAAATTCTTTAAGCTTGCCGCATTTTCCTCCGCCATTATGGTTAGAACGGAACTCTGGTACGCATAATAATTTGTGCTGTTTTTTAGCGCGCCGCCGGTAATTTCCCGCATAAATTCGTCGCCTTCCAGTTCGGCTTTGTGCGCCCTCGCAGCTGAAATCCCGGCGCTGTAAAGGCCGGAGGCCGCGACGTCCGCCCCGAATCCGCCGACAAAATCGGTGCATCCGCCTACCGGATTTCCGCTAGCGTCGAAGTAATAGCCGTTATCGTAGGAAAAACAGTTTGTTTTCTGATTTGCCTCTCCAGAGTTGCCGTCGGAATTAAAAATAGCTCCTTCGGCAAACAATCCGGAACCGTTTTCCATGACATTTTTGTTTAACCCCGCGCCGGATGCCTGCGAATAGCCCGAAACGAAACTTTGCGGTTCAAACCCGCCGGCGGCGGAGCCGAGATTCTGAAATTCCGCGGCCTCGGTATTAATGCCGGAAAGTATATCCGAAGGGCTCGACGGCTGAACGTCGCTTGCGGTTAAATCCTGAGGAATTTGGACGAATGCGGCGCCGAGCCGATTATTCAGGGTGTTTATGCTGTTGGCGGCATTTTCCGCGGAATCGACGAGATGCGTCAATTTATCGAAATTAATTACGATATTTTGATAATATTCCTGCATTCTGGAAACATCTGCGGCAAGCTTATCCGCCGTGGCCATTGCTTCGGAAAGTCCCGGACCGGGATTAAAAAGGGGTCCGCCGGAAGCGCCGGGCGCATATCCGAGCGTTCCCGCAAGCCCCTGCAAAGCCGAGAAGGCTCCGCTTGCAGCAGTTTCCACCGACTGAATCTGATTCGATACGCTTCCTATGTCGGGTATGGGAATGCCGCTTCCATAGGAAATTCCCGTAAGATATGCGCACAAGACTGATATAATTATAAACGCGGTTAAAACATTTTTTTTCTTTGAATTGTTCATAATTTTTCCTCCTTTTATAATATGCCGTTATCTTATTTATCTTATTTATCTTATTTATCTTATTTTATTTATATTCCTACTCCGTAAGGCCCGTTGGGATATTTTTCGGAAAGCATATAAAGCCTTTCCTTTAAAGATTTCTCCGGATACGCTTCTTCTATCTGCTTCTCTATTTCTTCGTCTTCCGAAGATTTACAGCAAAGCCAGTATTCAAAAGGGTCGGGTGAATTTCTTATTACCGAGGAATCTTTTCCGAATTTTAAAAAATATTCCGCGTAATGCCCTTTTACTACTTTAAGATTTTTTACTATGTCTATCTGCTTTTCGTTAAGCCCGCAAGACAACAAATCGTTTCCGGAAACGTCGCCGTCTAATTGGCAGAAGATTTTTACGGAAGAATTTTCAATGATGCTTCTGCCCGCGTTTCCCGCTTTCAAGAGGTCGCCGGGCTCCTGCGTCACGCTCCAGACCATCGAGCCCCATTTGGCGGAAGTTTTATAAAGATGCATAATCAGTTCGGAAATCTTGGGGTCGCTCATGAACTCCCAGCATTCGTCGTAAAAGAAAAAAACCTTAGCCGATTTATCGTACATTTTTTTGAAAGAAATATTTTTTATTATTGCAAATATAACCTTTTGAAGTTCTTCGTGCCCCTTTAGCTTCTGCAAATCGAATATTGCTATTTTATTATTAATATCTATGCCTTTTTTTCTGTTTAACAGCATTTCGTATGGAGAGGATACGTCCGTCCACCTGAAAAGATTCTTTCCCAAATCCAGCGCCCTTTTTTTATCCTCCGAATCCCTTGCTTCGTTATAATCGAATAGAACGTTATTGACGTCCGAAATTACAGGCATATCGTCGCCGTCCGAAATTCTGTCGTACGAAGCCTGAATCGCACGGATTATAATAGTTTTATCGTTAGGGCTCAGATTGTTTTCCGGTTCGGCCATCAAACCTATTATTCCGGTTAAAAATACCATTATGTCGGGGTCGAATATTTCTTCTCCGTTTATAGTCTTTACGGCATATTTTTTGGGAGGAAAGGGATTAAGGCAGTAGCTTCCTTCCAAATCTATTTCTATATAATCCCCGTTAAATATTTTACAGAATTTTTTATACGTTCCGCCTATATCCACCCCTATAATGTGATAGTTCCCTCCGGAAATATAGAAATTTGCCAGAAAGCCGTTAAGCATAAATCCTTTTCCGCTTCTCGTTTTGCCGAAAACTATTCCGTGTTTCGAGGGAAGCCGGTTATTATAAAGGTCCAATTTTACCGCTTCCCCCCTGTCGTTAATTAAAGGTATGGCGCATTTTTCCGTCCCTCCGAAACCTTCGTGCAGGGGGAAAAAAGCGGCCGCCGGAGAAGAAATAGACGTTTTAAACCTTCTGTTGAAACCTGATTGCCCGGGAAGGAACGAAAGGAAAAGATTATGATGCTCCATGTTATCGACGATTCCTTCCATTCCGTTATAGTTTTTAAACGATTCGAGCAGTTTTACCGCTCGAACGTTTAATTCTTCGGGATTTTTGGATTTAATTCTTGCGCATAAAGAAAATTCGACGATTTTTTTTTGCATTTTAGAAACGGATTCCAAAAAATCGTCTAACTGTTTAGTTATATTCATCCCTTTATAATCGCTGTAACCCCCGCCGACCGCTTCGGTCAGGCTTGCCTTTATATTCCTATCCGTCTGTATCTTTTCAATCGTCTTATCCTGTTCCGGAATATTGAAGGCAACGGAAATATCGTAAGGAAAAAAACCGCCGCCGGAGGAAAAGCCGCCGTAATTTCCGTCATTTTCCGGATATCCGGATTTTCCGCTCTTTTCCGCGTCCGCCGCAACGCAGCCTTTAATATCCAGAAGCGCGGCTATGCCGAACGAATCGGTATGCGCGGGCAATCTATGCATATTTATAAATTTATAATAATAACCGTCCGTATAAAAATAATCCCTTTTAATTTCGGCGCAAGAATACATCAGCTGGCTCCTGAAAGTCGCTTCTTCGGACATTTTCTCCCATGCGGGGCATCCGACGGATGCCGACCTCCCGGGATTTAACTCGCGGTAAAAATATTCGGTAAGCTCCTGATTGTTCATTCTTTTTAACGCAAGATTTAATCTAGAGGATATAAAACTTAAGTTATTTTCTATGTTCACAAACTTTTTTTCGATAAAATCCATGTCCTCCGCGGCGCTTTTTCTCGAAATAGAGTTGACCGCGCCGAAAATTTTCATTTTAAAGATATCCGAAGCATAATCTGGAAGCTTTGATAAAAAACCTCCGCCGCTTCCGTTAGAAGGCCTTACCCCGTTAACGGAACAGAAAAGATAAATTTTAATTTTTTTTATAGGCCTTCCTTTAAGATATTTAATTTTCTTTTCTTTTATATAGGCAAAATCCTCGGGAGGAACGGAAGATTGGACGTAATCAGATATAAATTCTTCGTTCCTGTCCTCTATTTTGTAAATCCATTGAAGGCTTATGTTTTCGTCTAAAAGATTTAAAAGAAGGTCGTTTGCGTATGCCGCATCGTTAATCGCTTCGTTTCCCGATAGAAAATAATCGAAGCCTTTTACGCGGAAGCCTATGGTGTGAGAACCGTCGATTCCTATAACTATGTTGTCCTTAATGCATAAAAGGTTAACGTAATTGTTAAACGATTCCTTTAAATTTATTTTTTTTAAAACCGGATTAAACAGCATTTCGGATATTTACCCTCTCGTCTTTTTCCGGCTCTAGAACGAAAAGCTCTTTTTTAATAAATATATACGACAGCAGCGAACTCGTATAAAAATCCGGCTTGTTTTTTTTATATTTTTTTAAAAAAATTAAAACGGCCGCGTCGGCTAATATTGCAAAAACAATGAGCTTTTTTAACAAAAGAATCGAAAGCATCGTAATAAATATAAACAGTCCCCAGTCGTAAATTTCCAAGCCGAATCTCGTTACTTTGCCGTGTATTCCGCTGTAAATTTTAAATTCGGCGTATCTGCGCTGAACGTCTTTCATAAAGCCCTCCCCTGCGAATAAGATGTTTAATTCCTACAAGATAAAAATTAATTAAGGCTGTCCGACCGTGGTCGCGCCGTTTCCGCCTCCCATATTAATTCCGCCGGTAGAGCCTCCGGCGCTCTGAACGATGCCGAGTATCGCCCCCGTTATCGTCGGCGCAAGCATAACCCCCGTTCCCGCGGCCGCAGTTATAAAAGCTTTTCTTGCCGCATCGGGTTTATGCTGTTTTATGTCGTAAAATCCTTTGACGAGTCCGAGCGTAAGCGTTGCCGGGGCAAGCCGGTAACAAATCCACGTGGCGGCCTCGTTTAAAATGCCGGAGGCGCCGATTCCAAGCGAACCCTGATTTAAATTAATAACCGCGAACGAGAGCGAATTCAATGACAAAACAGAGCCGAACGCTAAAGCCGGCATAAAAATCTTTATCCATTTTATTCCGGATTTTTTCGCCGGCAACCTTTTCCAGTAAATTTCCGTTTGAATTTTAGAAGCAACCCTAAGGGAAAAATCGTTAACCGCATTGAAATGGTTAATAAATCGTTTCGTTATTGTTTCAGGCATTTTTCCTCCCGCGTTTTAATTTGCCGAGTTAATGTTTATAATTTATTTATATTGTTTTTTTAGCTTTCTATCCGACTGTTTAAGCCCCGCATAATTCTTAAAAATAAATTTAACGGAACCGGCAAATTGCTTTGAAACTTATCCGCCTTTTTATTTGCCTTAAAAATATTTATATCATTTTAATATTTCAGCATTATGAAGGAATTGTTAAAAAAGCATTAAATTAATATTACGTTTTGATTACAATATTCTATAAAACGTTACCCGGCAAGGGTTTGGAAGGAAAATGCGGTCGGGCGAATAAAAGAAAAACGGCCTTATAATCTATAAATGCCGCCAATCGGGGAATAAGCGATAAAAAAATATTTTTATTGTATGGCAAACCCGTATAATCTATGAACTACGTCAGCCGGAAGGGTAAAATAAATCCGGCGGCATTACGGCTATTAAAGAGTATAAGGATTTTTACAGGCGTCTTTTATTTTAGATATTTTCGAAATCGGTTATAGCTTTTCTGAGATATTCGGGTATTCGGCGGGGCCTAAAATCCTTATTATCCACGCAGACCAAAACCGTGGAGCCGGAGGCTATGTTTAAATCTGCTTCGTTTCGGTTTTCGTTTTTTTTAACGGTTTTATAAAGAAAATTAAAACTGGAATTTTTAATATAATCTATTTTGGTAAATATTTTTAACGAGTCGTCGTATCTTGCGGGGTTGTAATATTTGCAGTTGGATTCGGCGACCACGAAATAAAATCCGTCTTTTTCGATATCCGCGTAATTATAGCCGATATTTTTAAGATATTCCGTCCTCGCCACCTCGAAAAATACGAAATATTTTCCGTAATAAACTACGGACATGGCATCCGTTTCTTCGTATCTGACCTTTAATTCGGTATAGAATTTAAAGTTAACGGTCAAGTTTTATATATTTCCTTATTTTTTCGTAAAGAATGTTTTTGTCTATGGGTTTTGCGACAAAATCGTCAAAACCTAAGGATATCAGGTGTTCTTTGTTGCCGGCCATGGCGTGGGCGGTAACCGCTACGACGGGAATGCTTCCCGCCGCGTTCATGGACTTAAGCCTCTTAAAAACCTCTATGCCGTCTATTCCCGGCAGTCCTATATCTAGTAGTATTAAAGAAATATCCGGATTTTCTTCCGCCTTTTTTATGGCCTCGTAGCCGTCGTATGCCGCAATTATATCGAAGTCGAACGGTTCGAGGAGAGCTATCGCCAAGTCCATATTAATAACGTTGTCTTCGACTATGAGGACCTTAAGTCCGCGCATATCAATCTACCTCGACTACGGTATTGCCGCCGGCGCTTTTAACGCTGCACAATTTGTTATAAATTCTGGAAATAAGTTCTTCGGGAGTTGCTCCGTCCGCGGGAAAAGAAGAAACGACGAAAGATGCGGTTAATTTTTTAGATTTTAATTCTTCTTCTTTATAGAACGGGTAATCCCTGATAACGGAACAGAACCTGTTTGCCACGAAAGACGCCGGCTCTTTCAAGGTGTTGTTGAGTATAATCGCAAATTCGTCGTAACCGAACCTGACTATTACGTCGGAACCCCTGAGATATTTTTTTAATATTTCCGAGATTTTCTTAAGAGCCATATCGGCATGAAAATTACCCACTATATCGCAATATTCTTTGAAATTATCTATATCCAAGAAAATAATACCGAAAATTATACTGTATCTGTTGGCCCTGTTAATTTCCTGCGCAAGCCTGATATTGAAATAGTTGTGGTCTAAAAGCCCCGTAATCTGGTCGAACAGTCCGGCTTTCTGGGGATATATAAGTTCAAGTTCGCGGATAGACCGGCTGAGCTCTTCCGCGGAAAACGCTTTTTTACCCATTATTCTTTCTATATTGCCAGAAAGCCTTAATCTTTCCTGAACGGAAAGGTCCTTAGACGTAATGATGAATATCGGGATTTGGGCGGATACGGGATGCTTTTTAATATTTTCGGCAACCTCGAAACCGTCTATATCCGGCATAATCAAATCCAATAAAATTAAATCCGGTTTAAGCTCTATGGCCGTTTTAATTCCTTCCTCTCCGTTATATGCGTGAAGAACGTTAAAGCCTTCCGATTTCAGCAATTTTTCTATCATTTTATGGACGACCGGGTCGTCGTCAACCACCAAGATATTTACCTGCCTTTTTTTTCTTTTTGAAGTGAGCGTAAACTGAGAAAGGGTGTAAATCAACGTTTCCCTTTCGATAGGCTTAATGAGGTAGTCCGTCGCGCCAAGCGCAAATCCGAGGTCTTTATTGTCTATGATGCTCGTAATGATTACCGGTATATTTTTTGTTTCTTTGCCGGACTTTAATTCGCTTAAAACGTCCCAGCCGTCTTTTTTAGGAATCATTACGTCTAAAAGAATGGCAAAAGGCTTTAAGCTGTTTGCTTTTTCGACCGCTTCGAGCCCGTCGTAAGCATGCGCGACGGAATATCCCGAATTTATTAAGTTAATAGTGAAAAGCTCCGAAGTGGGCCTGTCGTCTTCGACCACCAATACCAAAGGTTTGTTTCTTTTTATATTATTGTCCCTGAAAAACGCTTTCGGGTCCGCGGTCAGCAAAGTCTTTTCGGATGATTCGGCTTCTACGGGTTTTATTTCGGTTTCAAGCGGGTTAGGAAGAAAAAAAGTAAAATCGGTAACTTCGTTTTTAACCGATTCGAAATTTATATGTCCGCCGTGAAGTTCGATGATTTTTTTAGTAAGGGCAAGGCCTAGTCCGGTTCCTTCGTATTGCCTGGAGTAATTGTTGTCGGCCTGGGTAAATTCTTCGAATATTTTATTTTTAAAACTGTCGTCGATGCCGATGCCGCGATTTACGACGTCTATCTGAATATACTCGAACATTTTTTTGCCTTCGGATTTATTGTGCATTTTCGGCGCAAAGTTTGATGCGGCCTTAATGTCAAAAGACGTGGGGATATTATCGCATAAGACTTTTATCTCGCTATTTTCGAAGGAAAATTTAATGGCGTTGCTTAAAAGATTATATATTATCTGTTTAAATTTGATTCTGTCGGAATATAATTTGTATTCTTCGCCGCATTTATATTCTATAGAAATAGAAACGTTTTTTTTGGCGGCGAGAGATTTTAAAACGGATATCGTTTCGTCTACCGCTTCCTTAAGGGGAAATACGCAATATTCCAATGCGAACATTCCGGCTTCTATTTTGGAGATATCGAGTATATTGTTTATCAGCTGAAGAAGATGCTTGCCGGAAACCAATATATTGCCGACGTATTTCTTATGTTTTTCGCTTAAATCCGGCGAATCCGTCAAAAGGTCGGAATAGCCTATTATGGCGTTAAGCGGCGTCCTCAGCTCATGGGACATATTTGCTATAAATTTTGATTTAAGCTCGTTCGCTCTCAAAAGTTCTTTATTGCTTTCTTTAAGCTGTTTCGTTCTTTCTATGACTTTATTTTCTAAATTTTCGTTAAGCTCCTTGAGTTTTTTTTCGTTGAATTTTTTTTCCGTAATATCTTTGGAGATGCCTATGGTGCCGATTATTTCGCCGTTTTTATCCATAATGCGGGATACGGTAAGCGATATATCTATGGGTTTACCGTCCTTTTTTTTAAGGACGGTTTCATAATTTGCGACAAATTTGTCTTTCTTGAGTTTTTCTAAAATCTCGTCTCTTTCCCGGGGATTCAGGTAAAATTCGGAGGCGCGTCTGCCTGTAATTTCATTGCGGGAATAGCCGAGCATATTTTCGCCGCCTTTGTTAAATTCGGCAATGGCTCCGCGGCGGTCGGTAACCATAATCATATCGAAAGAATCGTCTAAGATATTCTTAAAATAAGCTTTCTGTTCCCTTAACTGCTTTATAATGCTTTCTTTGTCAGTATGCCCTTTTTGCCTGTCGTAAAGAAGTTCGTATATAAGCTTCGAACTGGCCGAGTTTATTATTTCCGCCCCTGCGCCTTTGATGGCCGCAAGCTCCGGCAGTTCGGATTCTGTTTTGCCCGTTAAATTAAAAACTATGTTGAAATTTATGCCGCCGTCTATAACTTCCTTGACGGATGAAAAACATGCGATATTGGATTCCTTGGCTTTAAGGACGCCTTCTTTTTCCAGATTTCTGGCTACTAAAGCGGCTATTTCTGCGTTTTGGTCGCCTTGAAACATTTCAATAAGCGTTTTTGCGGCATTTCCCCCGCCGTATATCAAAATTTTACCCATGGCGTCTTTTATAAAATTATTATTATTTTTTTTCTTCAAAAAAGCGCGTATTCTCCTTTATTTTTTATTTTTTTTTGTCTTTTGCCGGTTTCCGTTTCGTAATTCTTGCGGTTTTTTTACCGTCAATTTTTAAGCAGACGGCCTATCCTTTCTTTTAATAAGTCTTTTATAATGGGCTTAGATATATAGTCCGTCGCGCCAAGGCCAAAGCTTTTTGCTACGGTGTCTTTGTCGCTTAAAGCGCTCAGCATTAAAACGGGGACTTTATCGTAAGCCTTCCTGAAAGTTTTAAGGATGTCGAGTCCGTTAACCTCTGGAATCATTATATCGATTATTATCAGGTCGAAAAGGCCGTCTTCCTCAATTTTATCCAACGCTTCCCTGCCGTTCTCCGCGATAACGACGTCCGCGTCGAAAGAAGACTGTATGATTATCTTTAAAAGTTCAGAATGCATTTTATTGTCTTCCGCGACAAGTATCCTTTTGCGCGGACGGCAAATTTTTGAAAATGAACTTATCATGATATTTTTAAAATTTTACTTTAATTTTAATATTATATATTTGCGTTATTATAGTTATAGTTATAGTTATATGTTGGATTTTTTTTCTAACTCTTCCTCTTTAGTCTTGCAGACGATACACATAGTAGCCTCCGGCCTAGATTCCAATCTTTTTTCGGATATTTCCCCGCCGCATTCTTCGCATATGCCGTAAGTTCCGTTTTCTATCCGCTCCAACGCTTCTTTTATTTTAGGAATAAGCTTCCTCTCCCTGTCTCTTATCCTAAGCTCAAAGTTTCTGTCGGATTCTAACGTCGCCCTGTCGGAGGGGTCGGGAAAATTGTCGTCCTCCTTAATCATGGTATCTACGGTTTTCAATGCTTCGCTGAGCAGGGATTCCATTTTTTTGTTCAGTATGTTTTTAAAGCGCAAAAGCTTTTCTTCATCCACTAAACTGTTTCCTTCTTCTTTAATTAATTTAGATTTAAAACCCTATGGATTTTTACCGTCAAGTATATATATCTTTAATTTAATGCAATTATAAAATAATTTCAAGATAATTATTTATAAAATTTTATTATTTCATAATTATTGGCTCTTTGCGCCGGAATAAATCCCGCGTCTTTAATAAGTTTTACCATCGTTTTTTCATCGACCGCGTTATTGGAAGTTCCGGCGGCTTTGACGACGTTTTCTTCGAGCATGGTGGAACCCATATCGTTTGCGCCGAAACTTAAAGCGACCTGTCCCATTTTTGCCCCCTGAGTAACCCACGAAGCCTGAATGTTGTCGAAATTATCCAAAACAATCCTCGAAATCGCGAGAACCTTTAAATAATAATGCCCGTAAACTCCGCGAGGATTAAGGGCGGTATTTTTGCTTTGAAAACTCCACGGAATAAAAGCTTTAAACCCGCCGGTTCTGTCCTGCAGGCGGCGCAGTTTGACGAGATGGTCAATGATGTCTTCGTCCGTTTCCACCGTTCCGAACATCATAGTCGCCGAAGAATTTAATCCGGCCCTGTGAACTTCTTCCATCACGCCGAGCCATTTTTCGCTGTCGATTTTATTGGGGCTGATTTTTTTTCTGACCCTGTCAACTAATATTTCCGCCCCGCCGCCCGGTACGGAGCCAAGACCCGCTTCTTTTAAAAGGCGCACGGTTTCTTTTACGGTAATGCCGTTAGCATCCGCCATATAAATTATCTCGGGCGGCGAAAAGGCATGGATATGGATATCGAATTTCTCCTTTATTTCACTCAAAAGGTCTAAATAATAACCTATGCCTATATCCGGATTTAAACCTCCCTGAAGAAGAATCTGCGTTCCCGAAAGGTCTTTGGTTTCTTTTATTTTATCGAATATTTCTTTTTTTGACAGTATGTAAGCGCCGGCGGCTCCTTTTTTTTTGTAAAATGCGCAGAATCTGCACTCCGAAACGCAAACGTTGGTGTAATTAATGTTTCTGTCTATAATAAAAGTAACCGTATTTTCGGAATGTTTGGATTTTCTGACGCCGTCGGCGATTCTTCCAATGCCTAAAAGGCTTTCGCTTTTAAGCATGGACAGCGCCTCCTCTTTATTTATGCGGCTTTTAAGTTTTATTTCATCGCCGCCGCTTAAAGTATTCTTTTTATCCGCCATGATATTAAATAAATTTTTCGTAAAAATTAGCCGAGCAATGCCTTTAACCCGTTTAAACTTTCATCGAACGAATACCGCTCGTCAGGCGTCTGCCTAATAAAATCGTCTATTCCGGAAATATGGTCTATGGCAAAGTCTATCTTATCGTTGGAGCCCTTGGAATATGCGCCTATATTTATAAGGTCTTCGTTGATTCGGTATTCCGAAACGACTTTAAGGATATCCCTTGCTTTAAGCATATGGTCGCCGGAAACGATGTCCGGCATAACCCTCGACAGGCTGTTTAAAACGTCTACCGCCGGGAAAATGCCGTTTTCGGCAATTTTTCTCGAAAGAACTATATGCCCGTCCAATATCGACCTTACCGTGTCGGAAACGGGCTCGTTCATGTCGTCCCCTTCCACTAAAACGGTATATATTCCGGTAATGCTTCCCTTATCGGAAATAGCGGCTCTTTCCAAGAGTTTCGGCAGGACGCTGAATACGGACGGGGTATAGCCCCTTGCCGTGGGAGGCTCTCCCGCGGATAAGCCTATTTCGCGCGAAGCCATTGCGAACCTGGTTATGGAATCCATTAGAAATAAAACGTCATTCCCCTTATCCCTGAAATATTCGGCGACGGCGGTTGCGGCGAACGCGCCCCGCAGCCTCACGAGCGGGGATTTATCGGATGTAGCGACTATAACGACGGATTTTTTTAAACCTTCTTCTCCGAGATTTTTTTCGATAAACTCTTTGACTTCGCGTCCCCTTTCTCCGATAAGGGCAATAACGTTTACGTCAGATTTGGAATATTTGGTAATCATGCCGAGAAGAGTGCTTTTGCCTACCCCCGAACCGGCAAAGATACCTATCCTTTGTCCCTTGCCGATGGTAAGCAGGGAATTTATCGTCCTGACTCCTACGTCCATAATCTCCTGAATCCTTTTTCTTGAAAGGGGCGAAGGGGGTTCGTTAACGATTTTTGCGTAATCGCAGCAGGAAATTTTTCCTTTATCGTCTAAAGGATTGCCGAACGAATCTAAAACCCTCCCCTTAAGCCCTTCCCCCGCCGGAAATTTTTCTTCTTCGTCAAGCAGAAGGACGTTGCTGTCCAAACTGATGCCGGAGGTATCGCCGTACGGCATAAGTATGGATTTATCGTTATTGAAGCCTATGACCTCGGCTTTGATGCAATCCGAAGCGCCGGATTTTTCATTTTCTATGCGGCATATTTTTCCGATGGAAAGTCCGGGGTATCTTGTTTCGAGAACAAGCCCCACGGCTTTGGTAAGTTTCCCCTTGATTAAGAAAGGCGCCGCGCCTTCCAAGGAATCGCAGTATTCTTTTAAATCGAGAAGCCGTCCCATATTGCCGCCGCCTGTTTTACCAGTTTTGCAAATTTATACATAATATGCCCGGATAATGCTTGGTTTATAGGGCGCATAGGGCGCCTTGAAAATAAATTCCGGACATTAATTTGATTGTATTTAATTTTTTAAATTTTAATTATATTTTATGCGCGTTAAGTATCGGATTGCGAACCGGAATCGGAATTATATCCGCGGTAATACGACAGAACGGTCTTAACGTAATCTTCTGTTTCTTCAAACGGAGGTATGCCGCCGTATTTTTCTACGTTTCCCGTTCCGGCGTTATATGCCGCAAGCGCAAGCCCGGTATTTCCGTTATAAGCGTCCAAAAGTTTTTTAAGATACATAGTTCCTCCGAAAACATTTCCTTCGGGGTCGTAAGGATTTACGCCGAGTTCCTGGGCGGTTTCCGGCATAAGCTGCATAAGCCCCACGGCTCCCTTGACGGAAACGGCGTAAGGATTAAATCCGGATTCCATTTTTATTACCGCTTTAATTAAATTGTAAGGAACTCCGTAAATTTCGGAGGCTTTTTTCGCCAAACCGTCCGCGGTAACGTAATCTTCGTTTAAAACCGCGCTTCCGCTTTCGCTTTCGCCCCTCCCCGTCAGATTTTGCCCGCCGCTTCCGCCGCCGTATCTGGAAGATAAATTGTAAGCCTGAAACAGATTGTTGGACGCAAAAAGTTTGGACGCGGAAGAATCGAGCCCTTTAAGCCCGTCCTTTGCGATGAGGGAAGGATGCTCCTTAAAATAATCTACTATCATCCTTGCGATGCCGATGCCCTTGCCGTAACTTTCATTGTTCGCGACCGCTTCGTAAAAAAGCGAATTAAAAATTTTATAACCGGTTCCGCGGTCTATAAAAGAGCCTTTCTGTACTTCTTTCGCCATAGAATCAAAAATCATATTTAAAAAAAGGCCTTCGAACTTGGAAGCGACGGCCTTAATTTCCTTAAGCTCTTCGGGCGAAATTGCGTCCTGCGGAACCCCGTTCCGGGAAACCCCGTTTTTCTGCTCAATTCCGTTATCCGAGTTTAAAGGTGGCAAAGACGAAGGTTTTAAAGCGTCCGTTATATCCATAAAGTCGGCAATGTTAATTAAAAGTTTAATTAAACGGGGCATAAGCCGCAATTATATTTAGAGGCATATTTTCGCGACGTTTCATTGTAATATTGTATCATAATATGTTCATTTAAAAAATATGTATTGAAAAAATATGAAGAAATTATTTAAAAAATATATTATATGTAATATAATAATGAAAATTAAAGAAATCTTAAATATGCCAAAGATATGGATTTAGCGACTATAATAGGTTTTATTCTCGGGGTCGGCGGAATAATATTCGGAAATTTCCTGCAGGGCTCAAATCTAATGCAGCTTATAGACCCCATAGGTTTTACTATCGTCATAGTAGGAACCGCCGGCGCCACCATTGCCGGAAACCGGATGGACAACCTCAAAAAAGCTATCGGCTCCGTTAAAGAAGTCGTTTTATCGGAAAAAGTAGATTACGAAAATACCATATCCGACCTGCTTAATTATGCCACCAAAGCCAGGAAAAACGGCGTGCTCGCATTAGAATCCGATATCGAAGCTACCCCCGACCCTTTTATAAAAAAAGCGCTTCTGCTGGTAGTGGACGGAATAGACCCGCAGGTGGTAATGGAGATTATGGAAACGGAGCTTTCGAACATAGAAGAGTTTGGGGAAGAAAGCGTTAAAATTTTCGAGCAGGCTGGAGGATACTCCCCTACCCTCGGCATAATAGGCGCGGTGCTGGGACTTATCCACGTCATGCAGCATTTAGACGAGCCGAACAGGCTCGGGGCCGGCATAGCCGTCGCCTTTACCGCGACTTTGTACGGACTTGCATTCGCAAATACCGTTTTATTCCCCATATCGAGCAAACTTAAGATGAATCTTAAAGTAAAAGTTCTAAGATACGAACTCATTCTTATGGGAATACGCTCCATTCAGAACGGCGAAAATCCGCGGCTCATAGAAGAAAAGCTAAAATCTTTTTTAAACGCCGAACAGAAAAGAATATACGAAATAAAAAATAAGGAGGAATAAAAATGGGAAGAAAAAAGAAGTGTCCCGAACATTCCAATTCCGAAAGATGGATGATAAGCTACGGAGATTTTTTAACGACGCTTCTTTCTTTTTTTATAGTAATGTTTGCCATATCCAAGGTTAACAACGTCAGGCTCAGGGAACTTTCCGAATCGATTCAGCAGGCTTTCGGGGCAAATAAATTTATTACGGTTTCTTCCTCTAAGCCAAACGTAGCTTCGACTCCCAAATTAATAGTCAGCAAGGTTGCCCCTTCCGAGTTCAAGGTTTCCAAATCCAACAAAAAGCTTATTAAGGAAGAAATACACGAGAGTAATGTTTTCAGCGGTTTAGAACAAAACATAAAAACGTTTAAAGCCGGCAACAGCTCTTACAAGTCTTCGCTCCGTATTTTTAAATCCACTAGGGGGCTTGTCATATCCCTAAAAGGTTCAAGCTTTTTCGCATCCGGCAGTTCAAGGATAGTTAAAAAATACCGTCCGCTCCTCAAATATATAGCATCCGAATTGCTTAAGGAAAAAAACAACATCGTAATCGAGGGATATACAGATTCTACGCCTATCCACACCTTAAAATACCCCGATAACTGGTTCCTTTCCACGGCCAGAGCCGTTAGCGTTTTAAGATTTTTCATAAAAAGCGTGAATTTTCCGCCGGCAAGGCTTTCGGCTTCCGGCTACGGCCGCTATAAGCCAGTCGCAAGCAACGAAACCGCGGCTGGACGCGCATTGAACAGGCGCGTTAATATCGTGGTTCTTTCCACTTTTTTGAACAATCAGCTGCCGAAATCTTAAGATTTTTTTTCAGAACGAGGTTCTTTTAATCTGCTGTCTTTGTTTTTCAAGGGTAAATTTTATTATTTCGTCCCTGTCCGATTCGTTTATGGCTATAAACTTGCATGCGACGGATATTTTGCCCTTTTTATCTTCGTCTTTTAGTCCGTCGTCCGCATCGATAATTTTAACGACCTGCGCAAGGGCTTTTATTACGAACTGAGGAACCGAAGAAAAGAGCATCGTAATTTTTATAATGCTGCCCAGCCTAAGCTCGGGCGTTTTATCTACGGTTCCGCCGGCTGTTCCGGATGGGCGTTCCGAAGGGGATTCTGTCCACATAATTCCCGAACCGCTTATAAATACCGGTTTTTCTTTAACGTCCGCAAATATGGAAGTTTCCGGATTAAGCAGCGAAAGGATAACGTCCAGCTTGCTGTTTATGGCGATAAGAAGATTTTCCATGCGGGGATTAATGGGGGAATCCGCGTCGCCGTCGCCTGAAGCCGGCTGATAAATTTTAGGGGAAGCGATATTGTATATCCCGTAAACGGAGGTGGTAAAGGAAGGTCTTGAAATATATCCCGCTTTGGTTTCAAGAAACTCTTCCATGGAGATTTCTTCGTAAATAAACTGAATGACGGCGCTTATCCTTAAAAATTCCCTTCCTTTTCTTTCCGCCTGTTCGCCGGCAATAGTCATTTTCAAAGAAATGCCGTCAACATTTTTAACGATTTCTTCCAATAAGGGCTTGTATAAAAACGTCTGCGAAAAACCCGGATTTATCAAAGTAAAATCGCCGCCGTCCCGTATGAGGGAAACGTCGCCGTCCAAATCATATCCGTCTTCGCCGAACTCCGATACCCGCCCTTCGGC
>JAJYJI010000011.1 GCA_021789605.1 bacterium | reverse complement strand
AACCCAAAATCCCGACTTAAAATTTATATCCTTATTTTTTGCGCCTAAGGCGCAATTTTTAATCAGAGTTTGCGGCATTTCATCAATAAAATGCTGACGGCGGCGGGCGTAACGCCAGAAATTTTACCTGCTTCGGCAATAGTTGCCGGCCTTATCCTGTCAAGCTTTTCGATTACTTCAAGCGATAAACCGGGGATGGTTTTAAAATCAATATCCTCGTTTAATTTAATCCCGTCGAATTTTTTTAAACGGGCGATTTCATCCTTTTGCCTGTTTATATAACCTTCATATTTAATAAAAAGCTGAACTCTGTTTAATATATCCGCGCTGTATTTATCCAATTCTATGCCGAGCCCCGCTTTAAGGTTTTCAATAGAAAAATCCGGCCGCTTTAATAGGGAATAATATTTTCCGTTTTCATAAGTTTTTAAAAAAACGGTTAATTCGTTAAACTTGGCCAATCTTTTTTTATATACAGAATATCTTTCTTCATCAAGCAGTCCTACGCGCTTTCCGTATTCGCAAAGCCTGAAATCGGCATTGTCTTCTCGCAATAAAAGCCTGTATTCCGCGCGGGACGTAAACATTCTGTATGGTTCGCTCGTTCCGAGCGTAATTAGGTCGTCAATTAAGACGCCTATATACGCCTCTTCTCTTTCAAGCGTTAAAGGGTCTTCGCCTTTAATCTTTAAGGAAGCGTTAATTCCGGCGATAATACCCTGCGCCGCCGCCTCTTCATAACCTGACGTTCCGTTAATTTGCCCCGCTAAAAAAAGCCCGTTTATCTTTTCAGTTTCTAAGGAATGTTTAAGCTGGTCGGGCAGAACGTAATCGTATTCAATGGCATACCCCGGCCTCATTATTTTTACATTTTCAAGCCCTTTTATCGTTCTTAAAAATTTAAGCTGAGTCTCCAAAGGCAGACTAGTCGAAAGTCCGTTGGGATAGTATTCTACGGAATCGAGGCTTTCCCTTTCTAAAAATATCTGGTGCCTTTCCTTGTCTTTAAACCTGACGACTTTATCTTCAATAGATGGGCAGTACCTGGGACCGACCCCTTTAATTACTCCGCAGTATAACGGGGATTTGTCCAGATCGTTTAAAATTATACTATGCGTATTTTTATTTGTATATGTTATATAACAGCTGATTTCGTTAGCTATATTTTTATCTGCCATGGAAAACGGTATAAAATCTTCTTCCCCTTTTTGTTCTTCAAGCTCTGAAAAATCGATAGTCCTGCCGTCTAATCTTGGAGTCGTTCCCGTTTTAAGCCTTCCAAGCTCAAGACCATTTTCGAGCAGGCTTAAAGAAAGTTTATTAGAAGCAAAATCCCCCGCTCTTCCCGCATTATAATTAAAAAGGCCTATGTGGACCAGCCCCCTTAAAAAAGTTCCCGTGGTTAAAATGACGGCATCGGAATAAAGCTCTTCACCCGTCCATAAAACGATTCCTTTGGCTTTTCCGTCTTCGACTATCAAGGAATCGACCATAGATTGAATTAGGGTCAGATTTTCGGCGGACTCCAGGGCGGTTTTCATATAAGTTTTATATTTGAACATATCGGCTTGAGCGCGCGACGACCTGACGGCGGGACCCTTTTTAGTATTTAATGTCCTAAACTGGATACCGGTTTTATCTATTGCTTTTGCCATTTCGCCGCCGAGGGCGTCCAATTCGCGCACGAGATGCCCCTTTGCCAACCCGCCTATAGCCGGGTTGCAAGACATCTGTCCGATATTGTCCAGATTAATCGTGATGACGGCGGTATTCAAACCCATTCTTGCGGGCGCAAGTGAAGCTTCTATGCCTGCATGTCCGGCGCCTACGACAATGACGTCGAAATTATTTGTTTCGTTATCGTTTTTGTTTTTCATTATATAGTTTTCTTTTATACTAATATGCCTGCATTTATTATAAGCTTTAATCGACGCGGGATTTAAGCCATTCCGTCTAATTAATACTATTTTCCTATGCAGAATTCTTTAAAAAGCATATCCAAAACGTCTTCGCCCGTTACTCCTCCGACAATTTCGTCGAGAGCTATAATGCCGTCTCTTAAATCTATCGATATTAATTCAAGCGGCTGTCCTTCGGTAAATTTGTCTTTTGCATTCAATAAAAAATTTAAAGATTTTGCCAGCAGGTTTTTTTGTCTAAGAGTGGTAATGCCGACGTCGTCTTTAATTCCCGCCTCTATTTTTAAAATAACTTCATGCAGCGCTTGTTTCATCGATTCAAAACCAATGCGCGTCTTAGCGCTGACAAAAACCGGATTATTTGCAAATCCAAACTTTTGCATAATGTTTTTTTCTATTATTTTAAGGTCTTCCCCGCCAAACGTATCAACCTTGTTTACAACGGGTATTAAGCCGTCTTTTTGTTCCTCTAAAGTATTTCTTAAAATTTTACTTTCCTCTAAATCGTTAATGTCAAAAACGTATAAAACAATGTCCGCGCTTTTAATCTGGTTAAGGCTCTGCCTTATGCCCTCTTGCTCCAATGTTTCGCAGGTTTCTCTTAAGCCGGCGGTATCTATTATCTTAACGGGTTTATTGGATAAGAATAGGTTTTCTTCTATATAATCCCTGGTTGTGCCCGGCATATCAGAAACTATCGCTCTTTTTTTTTCGACGAGCCTGTTCATTATGCTCGATTTTCCGACATTGGGAGCGCCTGCGATAACTATGCTAAACCCCCGCTTATTCAGTTCGTAATTTTCGTAAGACGATATAAGTCCGCCGATTAACTCTGCCGATTCATTAGCTTTTTTTAGAAAATCGTCGTTAATACTCTCAAAAATTTCCTCGGGAAAATCGATTAAGGCCTCTATGGAAGCAAGCAAGTAAATATAATCTTCTTTGATTTTATTTATCTTTTCATCTAAAAGTCCGTTCAACTCATTATTTGCAATAACAAGGGTTTTTAACGAATTTGCCTTAATGATTTCAAGGATTGCTTCTGCTTTTATAAGATTTATCTTATTATTTAAATATGCCCTTTTCGTAAATTCCCCTTTATATGCGAGCCTTGCTCCTAATTTGAGCATAATTTCAAGAATATATTTAGTGTTGAATATTCCTCCATGCGGATATAATTCAAACATATCCTCTCCGGTATAAGAATTTGGGCCTTTAATAAAAACGCATACAACCTCGTCGACGTATGCTCCGGTTTGGAAATCAAAAATTCGTCCGGTATAAAAGCGGCGTGATTTTATCTTGTAAAAATTTTCGGAATAAGGCTTGAAGGCTTTTTTTAATATAGGAAGGCTCTCGGCGCCGGAAGCTCTGATAATACTTATGGCGCCCTCTCCTTCCGGAGAAGATATTGCGCAAATCGTATCGATTTCCCGAATCAAAGATGAATTAATCGACATAATGCTTATCTAATAAACTATAAACCAAAATTAAGCAAATTTTCTATTGATAATATACTGCTGCGCAATGGTCAATATATTATTAACCGTCCAATACAAGAGAAGTCCCGCGGGAAAATGTATAAAAATAAAAGTAAAAACTATCGGGAGAATTAACATAATTTTAGCCTGGGTAGGGTCGCCGATGACGGGATTCATTTTTTGAGAAATCAGCATGGACAGCCCCATTAAAACCGGTAGAATATAATAAGGGTCCTGTATTGAAAGATTATGTATCCATAAAATAAAAGGTGTATTTCTGAGCTGTATGGACATTAAAAGAGTCTCGTATAGGCCGTAAAAAACCGGAATTTGCAAAATCATGGGAAGGCATCCGCCGAAAGGATTTACCCTGCTTTCTTTATAAAGCTCCATGATTTTTTTATTCAATTCGGCCTTGTTGTCTTTATATCTTTCTCTTAACTCGTTGATTTTAGGGGTTAATTTCTGCATCTGCTTCATAGACTTAAACCCCTTATAGGTAAGGGGATAAAATACGATTCTAATAGCCAAAACAAGGAGTATTATGGCAAGACCGTAGTTATGGACAAAACCGTAAAAAAATTCAAGCACGTGCAATAAGATTATCGAAAAAAAACCGAAAAAACCGTAGCTTAAAGTGGAATTAAGGTTATGGCCGAGCGGCGTAAGCAGGGATAATTTTTTTGGACCTCCGTACAGCTTTAAAGATATATCTGCGGTTTTTCCTGGAAGAATTCCGATTTTTTTAGGGATTAAAATAGAAATTGTGTTGCCGTTCTTTTTAAATAAAACGGTTCTGCCGGGAGATATCGCCGCAAACAGGAAATATTTTGAGTTAAAACCGGCAAACGATATCGCTCCTCTATACTTTTTAGTTTTGCCTATGACCGGGTTCGACGAACTTTTATTGACATATATAATGGGCAAAAAATTAATATAGTTGGCATCTTTCGGGGAAGGTTTCAACGCCGATGAAAAAATAAAATCGCCTTTGAATTCAACAGGTTTGTCCGAGATGTTTTTGATAGAAACGTTGCCCGTTAAAATATATTTGCCTCTTGAAAATATATATTTTTTTATCAAAATTATTTTTTTATCAGCGTCGTAAATAAATTTGACGGAATTTTTTTCTTTTATGACGCTTACAAGTTTGAGGGCAGTTCCTGCGTTATTTGGAATAAAATCAAATATCCGGGAGATATTTTTTGAATTTGCCATATCGACCTTATCTTCCGGATTTTTTTCAGTATATGAATAATTTAAAAGATTTAATCCTGAAACCGAACCCTCAGGCATATTAAATCTCGCATAAATTTTGTCGTCGTTGTACGACACGCTTTTAATGGACCGAACCGATTTTGATACGACGATAGATTTTGCTTTTTTTGCAGCCTGTTCGGCGGTTTTAGTCTTTATAACTGCCGGAACGGGAAAGGAGACGTTAGGCGCAGCGGATTTTTTAATATTGCCGGCATTATGATTTGGATGAGGCATAAAATAGCCCCAAGCTAAAATGAGAGCGACCGATAAAACAGAAGCTATTATAATTCTTTTTTCCAAAAAATCTCCGATTTTTTTAAATATTGACTAAAATATTGCTTTTAATGTTTTGGAACGGGATCGAATCCCCCCTTAGATAACGGATTGCACCTTAAGAGCCTGTATACTGCAAGATAGAGCGCCTTGATAAAATTAAACGAATTAAAGCACTCAAGGGCATACTCCGAACAGGTCGGATAAAACCTGCAGTTTTGCGGCAGCGCAGGAGATAAAAATCTTCTGTAAAAAATGATAATTAATATAAAGAATTTATTTACGATATTCATTTTATTAATAAAAATTCAAGTTCTTTCAATAGTTGTATTTTAGATGAGGGCGTTTTTACGATTAATATTGCGCAATCTATTTTTTTAAGTCCGTGCTGGTTAAGCCTAATAAATTCTTTGATTTTTCTTTTTAAGCTATTTCGTTTTGCCGAATTTAAAAGCTTTTTCTTAAAAGATATCAAAAAACTAAACCGGGAGGATTCGACGAAAAAAATGATTGAAGATTTTTGAAGTTTTTTAATTCCTTGCTTAAAGATATAATTTATATATCCTTTATCTTTTAATTTGACGACTTCGTTTAATTTAAACCTGACTCGCAAAATAGCCATTAATATAGCTAATTAATTGTATTTGTAGCCCGCGCACCGGACAGCGGTAAAATTAACGAAATTTATTTGTAACTTATAACCGGGACAAGTATCTTCCGTCCTTTCCTGCGGCGTCTCGATAAAACCAGTCTGCCGTTTTTCGTGCCCATGCGGCGCATGAATCCGTGGGTTCTTTTTCTTTTTAATTTACTGGGGTGAAATGTTTGTTTCATAAATTAACTCCGAACTAAATTTTAAAATTATGATAAACTTTAATTTAAGCAAATAGGCTAAAATATGTCAAGCTTTTTATTTTTTTTTAATTTTTTCGATTACTCTTTAAATTGTGGTATTATAAGGAATAACGCGGCTGCTTATTAATTAACATGCCGATTTTATTACAAATAGTTTATAATGGATTAATTGAAATATATTTTAAAATTTGATAAGGTTGAATTATCCGGTCGCAATCTATATTTTTTTTAATGTTCTTTAAAATAAAAAATCGGCATAATTTTAATAAATAAAGTCATTTATTTTACATATAACCTATTAAAATCATTAAGCTATTAGAGTTATCAACAGTTGTTGGCAACTCTGTTTAATTTTAAGTATTTCCGTTTTTAAAAATTAAAAATTTATTTATGGATAAAGTTGAACCTTTACTGGAAGAATTAAAAAAAGAAATCGGCATTAGCAATTATAATATATGGTTTATTCCAACCAATATAAAATTAAACGACAATACTATTACATTTTCCGTGCCTAACAAATTTTTTAAAGATATAATCAACGAATCTTATAAAGAAACTATTCTAAATATCTGGAAAAAATTAAACGATACGGGAGAGCTTAATTTTATATATAACATAAATGACTGCCAGCCCTGCAGGATTAATTTTAACGGCGCCGTCAACGATAAGATTAACGATGGAATTACAGGCCCAAATTCTACCGGAAATAATATAAACAACTTAAATAAAAGCTTCATCGATAAAGAAGCCGGGGTCGAAAAAATCTTTGAAAACAAAAAAATATTTAAAAAAAATTACATTAATTTAAATCCAAAATATACATTCGAAAATTTCGTTATAGGTTCGGGAAATCAATTTGCCCATGCCGCAAGTTTTGCCGTCGCGAAACTTCCGGGGCAAACATATAATCCGATGTTTATTTATAGCGACGTAGGGCTTGGCAAAACGCATTTGCTTAACGCCATCGCAAATAAAATAATTAAAGAAAAAGATTTAAACGTCTGCTTAGTATCGTCTGAAAAATTTACTAACGAAATGATTACATCTATAAGGGATGATAAAATGGCAGAATTCAGAAATAAATATCGAAATATAGACGTACTGTTAATCGACGATATTCAGTTTATCGCTGGTAAAGAAAGAACGCAGGAAGAGTTTTTTTACACGTTTAACGCATTATACGAAAATCAAAAACAGATTGTAGTATCAAGCGATAAAATTCCGCGGGACATAGTAAGCCTTGAAGAAAGAATAAGGTCTAGATTTGAATGGGGATTAATAGTGGATATACAGCCGCCCGATTTCGAAACCCGCGTCGCGATTCTTAAAAAGAAGGCCGCTTTAAATAATATAAATTTTCCCGACGACGTTTTAAACCTTTTAGCAAATAAAATAAGTTCAAATATAAGGGAATTAGAAGGGGCTATGATTAAAATATCCGCATATTCGTCTTTTATAGGCAAACCTGTTTCTATAGACCTTGCAATAGAGGCGACCTCAAATTTATTAAAAGAAACTGAAAAAGTCATTACCGCTGAAAACGTCATAAAATCGGTGTGTAATTATTTTAATATTAAAATAGGCGATATTAAATCTAATAAAAAATTAAAAGAATTTGTATGGCCTAGACAGATTGCAATGTATTTAATAAGAAATTATACTGAATTATCGTTTCCGGAAATAGGAGATAAATTTGGAGGAAAAGACCACTCTTCGATAATTTATGCCGTAAATAAAATTAAAAATAGTTTAAAAAATAATGAAGAATTAAAAAAGACGTTAAGCGATATTATTAAAATAATTAAAAAATAATTAAAATAATATACTAAAAATTGTTTAATTTATGTTTAATTAATTTATAAATGAAAAATTAAACAATTTTTAAAAAAATAGACGGGAAAATACCACAGGTTTTTAAACATTGATATATAAAATAATTTTAATAACTTATAAACTTATAAACATTTTAAACGTTATTATTACTATTAGTATTTTTAAAAATAAATAAATTAAAATAATAATAGGTAACTTAATTATGTTAAATTTTCAGATTAAAAAACAGATTTTTTTAAATTGCCTATCAGCGGTACAGGGCGCTTCGGAAAAAAAGGGTTCTATGCCTATAATTTCTAATTTATTAATAGAAAACATAGGAAATAACTTTATTAAAATAAGCGCGACCGATTTAGAAATTAGCGTTATTACATATTGCGGGGCAAACATCTTATCAGAGGGTAAAACAACCATTAATTCTAAGAAAATATACAGCATAATAAAAGAATTCCAAGAAACCAAGGAAAATGAAGAAGAGTATATAAATTTTACCGAAAATGAAAGCGGAGTGGTTACGGTAAGCTATAAAAAAACCGTTTTTAAATTAACTACCGTGCCGGCAAGCGATTATCCTACGATTATAGATTTTAAATCCGAAGATAATTTTAATATAGATTTAAAAACTTTAAAAATACTTATCGGTAAAGTTGTATTTTCGACGGCATTAAACGAGGATACAAAGAGGAATCTTACGGGGGTGTATTTTGTTTTAGTAAATATAGACGGAAAAGATTATCTTAGATTAGTTGCAACTGATGGTCACAGGTTGTCTTTAGCCCAGTCCGAGGTTGTTTATAGCGGAAAAAAAACGGACGGGATTTATGATTTATTAAAAAAAGGAATAATCATACCCAAGAAAATATTAACAGAAGTTTTAAAAATAGATAAAGAAAGCGCGGTAAAAATTTTAATAAATTTAAACAACGTAATTTTTGAATTTGAAAAAAAGGCGGAAGCCGAAGATACCACTGATGCCCTAAATAAAAACACCAAGCTTATTTCGAGATTAGTCGAAGGGAAATTCCCTGATTATGAAACCGTTCTTCCCAAAGACGGCTATAAAACCTCCGTAATAAACACGAAAAAGTTTTATAATTCTATTAAAATCGTTTCATTGCTGGCGGAAGAAAAAAGCCATTCGATAGAACTAAGTTTCGCAGAAAATAATTTATCGATTAAAACAGTAAATACTAATATAGGAGAGGCAAGCGACGAGCTTGAAATTAATTATAAAGGAGAGCCTATAAGTATTAAATTAAATTCAAGATATATCATGGATTTTATTTCTAATATCGGGGAAAATAATATAAATGTCCGGTTTAATACAATTTACACCCCTTTTATTATCGAACCGTTCGTAGAATCGGAAGATAAAAATAATTCCAATAAAATAACGAAGTTTATAGGCGTATTTATGCCTATGAGATATTAAAAAAATAAAACAAAGAGGTTATTAAATGGATAAAGATACTAATAACAGCGAAACTGAGCCGGGATATAAAAGTTCTGATATTCAAGTGTTGGAAGGACTGGAAGCCGTTAGAAAACTACCCGGAATGTATATAGGTTCGACCGGGATAGAAGGGTTGCATCATTTAGTTTATGAAGTAGTGGATAACAGCATCGACGAAGCGCTTGCGGGATATTGTAAAAATATATTAGTTTCTATTAATATTAACGGTTCTATCACCGTAGAAGACGACGGAAGGGGTATCCCGGTCGATATACACGAACCGCAGGGCGTTTCGGCGGCCGAAGTCGTCCTTACCGTTCTGCATGCGGGCGGTAAATTTGATAAAAAATCCTATACAGTATCCGGCGGGCTTCACGGCGTCGGAATTTCAGTCGTTAATGCCCTTTCAAAAAGGCTCGATATGGAAATTTATAGGAACGGCTATGTTTACAGGCAAAGCTACAGTAAGGGAATTCCGCTCGGCAAACTGGAACAATGCGAAAAGACCAATAAAAGAGGCACTTCCATCACTTTTTTGCCTGATAATGAAATTATGGAAGACAACAGTTTTGATTTTGATATATTATCGAATAGATTAAGGGAGCTTGCATTTTTAAATGCCGGAATTCATATAAATATTGTCGACGAAATAAATAATAAATCTCACGACTTTAAATACGAAGGCGGAATTAAGTCTTTTGTCGAATATATAAATCAAAATAAGAACGCAATCATAAAAGAACCGATTTTTATTTCAGTGAAAAAGGGCGATGTAATAACGGATATTTCTCTTCAATATAACGACGGCTATTCCGAAATATTATATTCCTACGTAAATAATATAAACACAAAAGAGGGAGGAACTCACTTAGTCGGTTTTAAATCCGCTTTGACCAGAGTTATAAATAATTATTATATTTCCAATGCGGCAAACTTTAAAGAGAGGGGCGGCAAACGCAGCGAAACTATACAAATCTCCGGCGACGACGTAAGGGAAGGCCTTATCGCGGTAATTAGCGTTAAAATGCCCAATCCACAGTTTGAAGGACAAACAAAGACAAAACTCGGCAACAGTTTTATTAAGGGCGTCGTCGAGTCCTTAATAAACGAAAGGCTTGCAGAATTTTTTGACGAAAATCCGCAGATTGCCAAAACAGTAGTAGAAAAAGCCTTAGATGCGGCAAGGGCAAGAGAAGCGGCAAGAAAAGCCAAAGAACTTGTTAGAAGAAAGAGCTTATTGGACTTTTCGTCTTTGCCGGGAAAATTGGCCGATTGCCAGGAAAAAGACCCGTCGCAGTGTGAAATTTATATAGTGGAGGGAGATTCCGCAGGCGGCAGCGCCAAACAGGGAAGGGATAGAAAATATCAGGCTATACTTCCTTTAAAAGGGAAAATTTTAAACGTGGAGAAAGCAAGGCTCGAAAAAATGCTCGGGTCGGAGGAGATTAAGATTTTAATTACGGCGTTAGGCGGGGGAATTACCTCCGGCTCCAAAAAGGAAGAAAGTTTTTTTAATCTTGAAAAACTTAGATACCATAAAATAATAATAATGACGGATGCCGATGTCGACGGCTCTCACATCAGGGCGCTTCTCCTTACTTTTTTCTACCGGTATATGAAAGAAGTCATCGAAAACGGCTATTTATATATTGCGCTGCCCCCGCTTTACAGGGTTAAAAGAGGAAATAACGAATCTTACCTTAGAGACGACGAAGCGTTAGACGATTTTCTCGTCAACGAATCGCTTAATTCCTTAAACGCTTACAGAAATCTGCCCGGCTCCGCCGAACAGATTTTAGATAAACAATGGATTAAAGAGGCAATAGATAAAATAAAAAAATACAGGAATCTATTCGATAAATTAAACAAAATCCATATAAACGAAAGGCTGACGGAATATTTGCTGGACAACGATTTTTCATCCAGCGATTTATTAATAAGCGGCGGAACCGGCACCGTTCTGAACGAGGTTTATTCCATTAAATTGGCTAATTTACTTAATTTTTTTAAAGACGAAGATTTTAATATAAGCTTAACAAAAGATGCGGATTTCGAAGATTATTACAAAATATCAGTTAAATTTAAAGATTTTAACGCCCCCGCTTATATCGACAAAAAATTCTTAGAATCCGTAGATTATAAAACGGTTTACAATTTACACAACGATATAAGAACCTTAAATTTTTTAAGCGTAGTTATCGTGGCCGATTCCAAAAAGTTTGAGGCAAAGAAAGCCGATGAGTTTTATAATATTATAAAGTCGAAAGTTCCCCAAAATATTTCCATTCAAAGATATAAAGGACTCGGAGAAATGAACCCGGAGCAACTCTGGCAGACCACTATGAACAAAGAATCAAGAACATTAAGAAAGGTCAATATAAACGACCTTGTGGAAGCGGACGGAATGTTCGATATTTTAATGGGCGATAAAGTTGAACCGCGAAGAAAGTTTATAGAGGATAATGCGCTAAACGTGGTTAATTTAGACGTTTAAAATATCCGCAACGTTTGAACGTTTGAAGGATGCCGCAAATATCTACGCTAACTAAGCCGGTTGTTATTCCACCTTTGGCTTATTATCGTCTTTGTACGCTTTTGGGCTTGATTTTCGGGGGGTTTGGGATTTAGATTTAGAAGCCGATACTTTTGCAGGCCTTTTTACCGTTTTTCTTTTTACCGATTTTTTAAATTCGCTGTTTTTTTCTTCTATAAGATTATTGTTGTTTGTTTCGGAGGATGTTTCATTATCGGCGCCGCTTAACGGATTAACCTGCTCCTTTAGATTTGACGAAGCTTTTTTGAATTCCCTAAGACCTTTGCCGAGAGTTTTTCCAAGTTCGGGGAGTTTCGAAGGTCCGAATATTAATAAAGCGATTATCGCAATGATAATTAATTCAGGAGTTCCTATTCCAAACATTTTCACCTCTTAATTATAAAATTAATTATATAACAATTTATTTAATTATTCAAATTGCTTTATGCTGAATATAAATGATATTTTTTACAGTATTCAAGGCGAATCGTCTTTTGCGGGGTATCCGTGCAGGTTTATAAGGCTTGCCGGATGCAACATTAAGTGCTCGTACTGCGATTCGAAAGAGGCGCTTAATAGCGCATATTCTATGAACATGGATATAGAAGGAATTTTAAACGCCTTAAACAATGCCGGCGGGAAAAATGTTAAGCTAATAGAAGTTACAGGGGGAGAACCGTTAATTCAGGAAAATGTTTACCGCCTTTTCGAAGAATTGCTTAAATTAAACTATTTAGTTTTATTGGAAACAAACGGAACGATAAATTTGAGAAAAGTTCCCGAAAAAGTAATTAAAATTGTAGATATAAAATGTCCGTCCAGCGGTTTTTCCAATAGATTCGATTATGAAAATTTAAACTATATAAACGAAACCGACGAGATAAAATTTGTTATAGGAACGGATAACGATTACGATTTTGCCGTGGATTTTTTGAACAAAGAAAAACTAAAGACAAAACGCATAATATTTTCTGCCGTATCCGCTGTTATGCCGCTTAAAAAACTTGCGTTAAAAATTTTGGAAAATGAATTGAATGTGCGATTAGGAATACAACTGCATAAAATTCTTATGTTGAAATAGAATCCTTATACCATTCTTCCGCCCTTTCCCGACAATGTCATAATATTGTTAAAAACAAAGATAAATATCCCGGCAAACTCCATAAGAGCAAAAATGCCTAGGATTAAAACCGGATAAAACCCGGAAATTATGTCGCCAGAAACTGACCATGTCAAAGCCATTCCTATTAAACCAATATTTACGAGATAAAATTGGACGGTCATAAGAAGTTCGCTGTATAATTTAAAACCGCTGAATCTAGGCAAAACATGATATCCGACCGAATAAATCATCATGGCGATAAATCCGAGCAGGAGAAAATGCACATGGGACAAAAGCAGATAGTTAATCGATGCCGGATATACCGCCATAATTAAGCCTATAGCCGCGCCGGTAATCAAATAAATTAAAGAAGCGATCGTAAAATATTTTATTATAGGGCTCATTTGAATTTTATTTTATCAGTCGAGTTAAATAATTTATATGATTTTTGTCACAATTGTTTATAAAAAAATAAAACCGGCGTTTTATTTTTCCGCGTAGTATTTGCAGTAATTTTTTAAAAAACACGTGGGACATCTGGGATTTCTAGCCGTACAGCAAATCCTCCCATGATAAACAAGCCATCTGTGGAATTTCATCCAGCAGTTTTTAGGAATTAGAGCGGTAAGCTCGTTTTCGGTTTTTTCCGGTGTTTTCGCATCCGCCAGGCCCATGCGGTTTGCGACCCTGAATACGTGGGTGTCGACCGGAAAAGTATCCTTATGAAAGTAAGTGCCGAGTATTACGTTGGCGGATTTTCTTCCTATTCCCGGAAGACCCGTTAGAGAATCGAAATCGCCGGGCACGCTATCGTTAAATTTTTCCAAAAGAATTTTTGAGGATTCTATAAGATTTTTTGCCTTATTATGAAACATGCCGCATGTTTTAATTTCTTCTTCGAAGTCTTTAAGGCTTTTTTTTGCAAGGTCCGACGGTTTGGAGTAGCGCTTAAACAGCTCCTGCGTTATTATATTTACGCGTTTATCGGTGCATTGGGCGGAAAGCACGACAGCTATTAAAAGCTGAAAAGCGTTGTTAAAATTTAAAAATGGTTTTAAATCGCCGTAGTTTTTTTCAAACAGGCTTGTTACGGCTTTTATATCATTTTTATTAAATTTCGCCCATGGCATATTAATATTTTAAAGTATCTCGAAAATGTTAAAGAAAAACGCAACTTCAAATCTTGCAGATTCTAAAGAATCCGACCCGTGAACGACGTTTCTTTCGATACTTTCGGCAAATAACTTTCTGATTGTGCCTTCGGCCGCATCTTTTGGATTTGTAGCTCCCATAATCTCCCTATTTTTTAAAATAGCGTTTTCGCGGAATAAAACCATTGGAACTATAGGCCCCTCGGTCATAAAATCCACCAGACTGCCGAAAAACGGCCTTTCCTTATGTATATAATAAAATCCCTCGGCCTGTTTTTTTGTAAGCCAAACCTTTTTAATTGCTTTTATTTCAAAGCCGTTTTCCTCGAAGATAGATATAATTTTACCGGTCAGCCCTTTTTTTACCCCGTCCGGCTTTATAATTGAAAGCGTCTGTTCGGCCATTTTAAAGTACTCCTTTTAGTTTATAGATAGTTGTTATTTTTTATTTTTAATTTCCGCAGCCAATCTGAAGCCGATTTCAAGGGCCTTGGCGTTATACTCCTCAAATCCCTTAGGCACTCTTTTCATAAGGGCTTTTTCAAGCGAATCGCGGGAAACTATTCCGGATATTCCCACTAATAAACCTAGGGCGATTATATTTAAGCCTAATAGTTTGCCAAGCTCCTCCCTTGCCGATTTTACCATATCTACTGAATAAATATTGCCTTTTGCTTTTGAAAGGTCGGTTACAAGCTCTTTATCTGCTATAACTATGCCGTCGTCTTTTACGTCGTTTATATATTTATTGAATGATTCCTGAGTTAAGGAAACCATATAATCGACTTTTGTCGCTTTAGGATATTCGATAGGATTATCCGATATAATAACTTCGGATTTGCTGGAGCCCCCTCGCGCCTCTGGCCCGTACGACTGGGTTTGAACGGCGTTTTTATTTTCGTAAATCGCCGCCGCTTCAGCCAATATGATTCCGGCAAGTATTAAGCCTTGCCCGCCCGAACCGGAAAACCTGAATTCAATCCTATTGTTCATATTCGATTATCCCCTATTTAAATTATAAATATTATTATTTTGACTTTAAAGTTTCCAATCTTTTATGATATTCGCCGCAAAATTCTGGCTTATCCTTTTTTTCATATAAAACTCCAGTTTTAAATCTCCCCGCCAGTTCTTCGGCTGACATATTTTCGGCGGAACGCGCTGCTATAGCCTTTTCTTTCTGATATTTGACCATATCTACCGGAGATTTCATTTTATTTCTCCTTCCATATGAAATATGGCAGTTAGTGATAACGTCTAATACAGAAAAACCTGTGTGGTCCAGCGCATTGGTCATAAATTTTTCAAGCTGTACCGCGTGATAAGAGGTCGAACGGCCTACCCACGTCGCCCCTGCGGCCTGAGCAAGAGCGCACACGTCGAAAGGGGATTCTATATTTCCAAATGGCGTAGTAGTAGAATAGCTTTCCAAAGGCTGGGTGGGCGAATACTGTCCGCCTGTCATTCCGTAAGTAAAATTGTTAAAAACTATAAGGGTAATGTCGATATTTCTTCTTGCCGCATGTATAAAGTGGTTTCCGCCTATCGCCAAAGCATCTCCGTCTCCCGATATCGTAATAACCTTAAGCCGCGGCTTAAACATTTTAATTCCGATAGCGAATGTCAATGCCCTTCCGTGCGTTGTATGAACCGTGTTAAAATCGACATAACCGGGAAGCCTAGAAGCGCATCCTATGCCGGACGTAATAACGACTTCGTCTTTAGAATAGCCGCATTTATGGATTGCCCTTAACAGAGCCTTAAGGATAATTCCGTCTCCGCAGCCGGGACACCATATATGCGGCAGCGTATTTTTCCGTAAATATTGGTCGTAATCGAATTTTGTCTTTATCATTTTAAAATCTCCCAAGGTCAAACTAATAAATTAGTTAATAAGTTTTTAATTAAAGCAGAGCCACTTCTTTTATCTTTTCATAAATCTGGTCAGGCGTTATAGGTTCGCCGGTGACGATATTTAATCCGTAAACCTTGCTTCCGCAGGAATTTCTTTGAACCTCCAGAATCACCTGCCCCATATTCATTTCGGGAACTAAAATTTTTTTAATTTTTTTTGAGAGTTCGGCAATTTGCTTTTCGGGGAACGGCCATATCGTTATCGGCCTGAACATGCCGACTTTTATGCCTGCGCTTCTCGCCATGGCAATAGCCTGCCGCGCCGAGCGCGAAGTAGAACCGTAAGCAACTAAAAGAATATCCGCGTCTTCCGTCAAAAATTCTTCAAATTTTTCTATATCGGCAATATTTTTATAAATCTTGTCCATAAGCCAGTTTTGCGCATCGCGTATAACGTCAATTTTTTGCGAGGGAAAACCTGTCTCTCCGTGAATAAGCCCCGTTACATGATACCTGTATCCTTCCCCCATTGGCGCTAACGGAGTTACTTTTCCGGAAGTATAATTGTAAGGCTTATAATTCTCCGGAGACACATCCGGCAATTTTACGTCTATTATTTCCACGTCGTTTTTATCCGGAATTACGACTTTTTCCCTCATATGTCCAATTATTTCGTCTGTTAAAATCATAACGGGAGTTCTGTATTTTACCGCAAGATTAAATGCCCTTATAGTCTCATAGAGGGATTCGTTGACGCTTGAAGGAGTAATAGCTATAATCGCATGGTCACCGTGCGTTCCCCACCTTGCCTGCATAATATCGCCCTGAGCCGGGAGGGTCGGCAGTCCGGTTGAGGGCCCTCCCCTCATAACGTTAAGTATAACGCATGGAATTTCGCACATCGACGCATAGCCGATGTGCTCCTGCTTTAATGAAATGCCGGGACCCGACGAAGCCGTAATCGCCTTTGCTCCGCCCAATGCAGCGCCGAGCACCGCTCCTAAGGCGGATATTTCGTCTTCCATCTGAAGGAATACCCTGCCTATTTTCGGCAGTTTATTCGATAAAATTTCCGCCACCTCGGAAGACGGCGTTATTGGATAGCCAGCGAAAAAGTTACATCCGGCTATAAGGGCTCCTTCCGCAATTGCTTCGTTTCCCTGCATCAGTTTTATATTTTTACCCATTATTGTATTAATCCTCCATTATTAACCGTTTATTCTACGCTAATTGAAAAATCTGGACATAAATATTCGCAAATATTGCATTTTGTGCATTTTGATATATCGATGACTTCTGCTATCTCTTTGTTCATGGCAAGAACGTGTTCCGGACAAAACGCTACGCAAATTTCGCATCCCTTGCAGTAGTTAACAATAATATCGATTTTAACGAATTCCTTTTTGCCTTTTCCGGAAACCTCTTTTATCGTAAGATTATTTTTTGTTTTAATTTCGGTTTCTATGCTGTCGCAAGCGTTAAAGTTTGGCGGCATTGCGGCAGTGTCGCTTGCGCTATTTAAGTTTTTATCGTCTTTTTCGGGCACATTAGCCTCCCACGGGTAATAATTGTTAGATTAATTTATAATAAACCCTGTTAAATTTTTAATGCCGCTTTAACGGTTTCAGCAATAACCGAAGGATTATCGGCTATATATACGCCGTTTTTTTCCATAGTTTTAAGTTTTTCGGATGCCGTGCCTACGCCGCCGGAAATTATTGCGCCGGCATGCCCCATTCTTTTGCCGGCAGGAGCGGTCTTACCGGCAATAAAGCCTACTACGGGTTTTTTCATATGGTTTTTAACGAATTCCGACGCTTCTTCTTCCGCGGTTCCGCCGATTTCGCCTATCATAACGACGGCTTTTGTTTCCGGGTCTTCCTCGAACATTTTTAGAAAAGTTATAAAAGAAGAGCCTATTATCGGGTCGCCGCCTATGCCTATGCAGGTTGTTTCTCCGAATCCGGCCCCGGTAAGCTGGTTGACGGCTTCATATGTGAGAGTTCCGCTTCTCGACAGCACGCCCACGCTTCCCTTTTTATGGATAAAACCCGGCATAATGCCTATTTTGCATTCATCCGCCGTAATAATTCCAGGACAGTTAGGGCCTATCATCATGGATTTTGAACAGTTCAGGGCTGATTTTACGTTAAGCATATCCGAAACGGGTATGCCTTCCGTAATGCAAACGATTAAAGAAATTTCGGCTTCTATCGCTTCGGTAATGCCCGAAGCCGCAAAGCCGGCGGGAACAAAAATCATCGTGGCGTCTATGAGATGTTCTTTTTTTGCCTCTTCTATCGTATTAAAAACAGGCACCGAACCGTTAAATAATGTTTTTCCTTTAAACGGCGTTACTCCGGCAACTATTTTAGTGCCGTATTCAAGGCATTTTTGGGCGTGAAAAGAGCCTTCTTTTCCTGTGATTCCCTGAACCAAAACATTAGTGTCCTTATTTACGAGAATACTCATATTTGCGTTTCCTTAATATTTTTATTTATTTAATTAAAATTTATTCAAAAAGTTTTAATAATTTTAAAATTATCCGTTCACTATGGCGGAAATTTTTTTTGCCCCGTCAGCAAGACTTTCCGCGGAGACAAAATTCATACCGGAGTTTTCGATTATTTCCGCAGCTGCATCGGCGTTAGTGCCTTCAAGCCTTACGACGACAGGCAATTTCAAGCCTATATTTTTAGCGGCCGCCACAACTCCTTCGGCGACCATATCGCATTTCACTATTCCGCCGAAAATATTTATAAATATCCCCATTACGTTTTTATCGGATAAAAGAATATTAAATGCCGTTTCTACCCTTTTGCTGTCCGCAGTTCCTCCTACGTCTAAAAAATTGGCAGGCGACGCGCCGAATTCTTTAATGGTATCCATGGTAGCCATGGCAAGCCCCGCCCCGTTAACCATACATCCGACGTTTCCGTCTAATTTTATATAGTTAAGCCCGACGCTCTTAGCCTTTACTTCCAAAGGCTCTTCTTCGTCCTCGTCTATAAAATCGTTAAAATAAGGATGCCTGAAAGACGCATTGTCGTCCAATATAATTTTTGCGTCCAGCGGTATAAAAATATTTGCATCCGTAAGGACTAAAGGATTGATTTCAAGCATAGACATATCTTCCTTGATGAAGGCGTAATATAAAAGATTTGCGAGTTCGGAAAAATCCCCGTGAAGATTTTTCTCGATGCCGAGAAATAGCCCCATTCTTAGTATATGAAACGGTTCCAAACCATGAGAAGGATTAATTAATACGGTTAAAATTTTTTCTGGATTTTTTCTGGATACTTCTTCTATTTCAGTTCCTCCCTCAGCGCTTATTACGAAAGCAACAGAGGCGGTTTTTCTGTCTATGGTGAGCGATAAATAAAACTCTTTTTTAATATTTGCGCCTTCTTCTACTAGGACTTTTCTTACTGTTTTTCCTTCTTTTCCGGTCTGTGCGGTAATCAAATTCATTCCAAGCATTTTTTCGGCGGCGGATTGGGTTTCATCGGCGGATTTTGCGATTTTAACGCCGCCGCCCTTTCCTCTGCCTCCGGCATGAATTTGAGCCTTTACGGCAACAACCCCCGAAGATAGGGCTTGGTATGCTTTATACGCTTCTTCGCCGTTATGGCATAAAATAGACCTTAGTATTTTTATATCATACTTATCCAACAGTTCTTTTGCTTGATATTCGTGAATATCCATAAAATTATCCGCACCTTTTTACGCTTTAATTTTTTTAATTAAAATTAATTTAAAAATCCTGTTATGGGTTATACTTTATATAGCAATGCCGTACCTGTTTTCGAATTTTTTTCTCCCCTCTTCATAAAGGTCTATGCCGTATGCGTCGTTAACCACGATAGCCGGAAAATCTTCGACCGTGAGTTCTCTTACCGCTTCCGAAAGAAGGTCGTCGTAAGCGATGATTTTACTTGATTTTATAGTTTTAGATATTAGGGCTCCCGCTCCGCCTATCGCTCCAAAATAAACCGACTTATATTTTTTCATGGCGTCTTTAACTTCTTCGGACCTTCTGCCTTTTCCAATCATGCCCTTTAAGCCAAGCTTCATAAGCGCAGGCGCATATTTATCCATTCGGTAGCTTGTCGTCGGACCGGCGGAGCCGATAGCTTCGCCGGGCTTTTCCGGAGTCGGTCCAACATAGTAAATAATCTGTCCCTGAAGATTGAAAGGAAGAGGCATATTTTCTTCTATTAGTTTGACTAATCTGAAATGAGCCTGGTCCCTTGCCGTATAAATAGTTCCGCTGATTAAAACCTCGTCGCCCGTTTTAAGCCTCAAAACGGTTTCGTCGGAAAGAGGAGCGGTAATTTTTATTTTGTCCATATATATATGTATTATATTTCAATAATATTATTGTTTCTAATCCGCATTGAATTAAATCGTAATCTCGGAATGCCTATGAGAATGGCATTCGATATTTACGGCAACGGGAAGACTTGCAATATGGCAGGGCTCTTTAATTATATGAACGCCAAGCGCGGTGCAGATTCCGCCGAATCCCATAGGCCCCGTACCTATATCGTTTATTTTTCGAAAGATAATATTTTCCATTTCGTCTAATTCTTTGTCGCTGTTTCTTTCCCCGAGTTTTCTGAAAAGAGATTTTTTTGCAAGAATGGCAGACCTTTCAAAATTTCCGCCGATGCCGACCCCTATAATATTTGGAGGACAGGGATTCGGTCCGGCCGCCCGCATCGTTTCTTCGACGAATTCTATTATGCCGTCTTTTCCGTCAGAAGGGCGCATCATTTTTATCCTACTCATGTTTTCGCTCCCGCCTCCTTTTGCGGCATACATTATTTTTATTTTATCCCCGTCTTTAAATTCATAATGAATTATTGCGGGCGTATTGTCGCCGATATTTTTTCTAGTAAAAGGGTCGCAGGTCGATTTTCTTAAAAAACCTTCGGAATAGCCCAATCTTGTGCCCTCGTTTATCGCATCCGTTAAATTTTTTCCTTTAATCCCGACGTCTTTGCCTACTTCGATAAAAAACACGGCAAGCCCCGTATCTTGACATAGAGGTTTATGCTCGGTTTTTGCGATGTCGGCATTTAATAATATCTGGCTTAATACGGTCTTCCCGGAATCCGATATCTCATTTTCTAATGCTCTTTTTAGGCTTTCATAGGTGTCTTCGGGCAAGTTGACGCTAGAGCCTATTATTAAATTTTTAACGGCGTTTGATATTTCTTCGGATGCGATGACCCTCATCGGCAATATATTTCCTTCCAAGTTTTCATGTTATAAATATTTTACACATTTACAAAATAATTTCAAGAAAAAAATAAATAGAAAAAATAAACCGCAATTATATATTCTGATGAACGCAAAAACCGCTTGCCGTATCGCATGCCGTAAGTTCCGGCTGAATTACCGCATGGCTTATGTTAAATTTCTCTCCGAGCATATTTTGGATATTATTTATGATACAGCACATGTCGGAAGGCTTTAATATATTTTCGTCTATGAGAACGTGCGCGCTTAACAATTTAAAAGATTTAGACATGCTCCATATATGAAGGTCGTGCACGTCTTTTACGCCGCGGGTTTTAAGTATTTCGGTTTTGACGGCTAAAAAATCTATTTCTTTAGGAACCCCTTCGAGCAGTATATTTATAGTTTCGTTTATAACGGAAAAAGCGCCTATCGCAATAACGGGCGATACCAACAAACTCACCGCGGGGTCTATATAATAAAATTTAGTAAAATAAATAATTATTCCGGCTGTTATAATAGCTATAGAAATTAAGGAATCTCCAAGTATGTGGAAAAAAGAGCTTTTAAGGTTTAAATTGCCGCCGATATCCTTGTGGATTTTAACGCCAATTATAATGTTTGCGGCAAGACTTATCAAGGGAAAAATTACCATAAATCCCGAAGCGACAGGTTCCGGATGAATTATTCTCAAATAACTTTCGTAAATCAAAATAACGGATATCGTCAGAAGTAAAAAAGAATTTAAAAGGGCGGCGAGTATTCCTATTCTGTGGAATCCGTAAGTATTTTTTTCGGTCGGCATTTTTCTTACCTGCATTTGGGCAAGCCAAGCAAGCAAGAGCGACGATGCATCTACCAAAATATGTCCCGAATCGGAGTATAAGGCCATGCTTTTTGAAATGACCGCCCCGCCGAATTCGGTTATAAGAATAAAAATAGTAAGAAAAAAAGCAATTTTTAAGTTTTTTTCAGACCTGAATGATTCGCCGCTTAAATTTAGCGAATGAGAATGGCGGTGCTCGTGCGCATGAGGTTGTTGCGGTACGATGCGATTATTTCCGCCCGGCCCCAGTCCGTCATCCGAATGCAAACCAAACTCTGCGAATTTTGTTTTTATAATATTTTCTATGCTGGATACTTTCATTTAACAAAATTATAGCATATTTTAATGCTATTTTTAAATCAAATTAATCAAATTAATTGCTTAGAAAGGTTAAATTTTGTAAAATATTACGACAATGGAAAAAAAAGAAAAAGAAACTATCGCGCTTTTAAGCCTTTCGCATTTTTTTTGCCATGTCGCGATTCTGACATATCCCGCTATTTTGATACTCATTAAAGAAAAATTTAACGTAAATTATGAAACGCTGGGAACGGTTGCCGGAATTTACCTTTTCTTGTTCGGCGCAGGATCCCTGCCCATAGGTTTTATAGCCGATAAAATCGATAAAAAACATATTTTGAGAATATACCTGCTGGGAATGGGCGTTTTTTCTTTTGCCGCCGCGGTTTCAGTTAATTTTTACATTTTTTCCGCCTCCATAATTCTTATCGGGCTAACCGGAAGCATTTATCATCCGGTCGGTTTAAGCATGATGTCTTTTATCGGAAGCGACAAACTGAGAGCTTTTGCTATTCACGGCATTGCAGGAACGCTCGGCGTGGCTTTGAGCGCCGGCTTTGCGGGAATGCTGGGCTATTTTTTCGGCTATAATTTCCCTTATTTAATGCTCGGCTTTATATTTTTATTTCTTTTCGGACTGTCGTATTTTTTTAAATTGGGCGCCGATATGAAAGGCAAAAAAGAAATAAAAGACGGCGGAAAAGTTAAAATAAAAACCGCTGTTAACGCTTTTTTAAAAGAATTTTTTCATATAAATTTAATGATAATTTTTATTGCCGAATTTTTAAACGGATTCGTCTTTCAGGGCGTATTTTCGTTTTTGCCGGCATATGTAGGCACGGAATTGAAAAATTATCTTTTTTTTCATGACCAAGCCGCAGCAGCCGGCGGTTTTTTTGTGACCGCGGCGCTTATCGTGGGAGTAATTTTCCAGTATAACAGCACGAAAATAACGAAAAATTACAAAGCTAACAGGGTGTTTTCTTTTTTAATATTAGCGAGCGGAATATTTCTTTTAATATCCGGGGTCGCCGGCGGAATTTTATTGTTCATTTCGGTTCTTGCTTTTTCTGCATTCAACTTTTCCCTGAACCCTATTTCAAATCTTATGATAAGCCAGAATGCGCATGAAAAATACAGGGCAACAGCATACGGCATATTTTTCTTTGCTGGTTTCGGCATAGGTTCGGTTGCCGCTCCCATAGGGGGAATTATCGCCCAGAGATTCGCCCTGCACTGGATATTTGCATTGTACGGCCTTGTATTGCTCTTGTCTTTTATGCTCTCCGCGCTAATAAAAGAAGGAAAATATAAATAATTTTTTTATTGTGTATTTTTATTATATAATATTGCATTAAATAAAAATCGTCATATAACTTTACAGGTCTGGAGGAAAAATGTCTGTAAAAAATACTGCCGTAGGTTTTATAGGCGCCGGTAATATGGCTTACGGATTAATCAAAGGAATCGCCGGCGTAAATCAGGATATGAAAATCTATGTTTACGATACAGATGCGGCGAGGATGGACTTTGTTTCGGCCGCCTTAAAAGTTCGGCCGTTTAACAGCATCGGAGAAATCGTCGAAAATTGCGACGTAGTTTTTATCGCGGTAAAGCCTTATTCCGTAGAAAGCGTTATAGAAGTTTCGGCGCAGGCTTTAAAAAATTTTAAAGACAATAAAGATTTTCCGGTATTTATTTCAATAGCCGGCGGAATAAAAATTGGATTCATAGAAGAAGTCTTCAACCGTACGCTGAAAAATATTTTTCCTATAAAAATTTTCAGAATAATGCCGAACATAAATTCCCTTATAGGCAAAGGATTAAGCGCAATGTGCCATAATAACAACGTTTCCGGGCAGGATATCAGAACCGCGGCCAAGATATTGGAAACGTCTTCGAAAGTTTTGGCTATAAACGAGAAATATTTTGATGCCGTTACCGCTTTAAGCGGAAGCGGACCCGCATATATTTTTTTAATCGCCGAGGGCCTCATAGAAGCTGGAGTCAAACTGGGCCTTCCAAGGGATATCGCAAAGGATTTATCGGTTCAAACTATTCTCGGTTCGGCAGAATTGTTAAACAGCGAGGAATTTTCAAAAACCTCCACGAAAGACTTAAGGGATATGGTGACGTCGCCCGGGGGAACTACGGCATACGGACTTGCGAAATTGGAAGAGGGAAGAATCAAGTATGTTTTGGATTCCGCTGTAAACGCGGCATATTTAAGGGCAAAAGGATTAGTTTGAAAAGCCGGATATGACGGCGCACCGTAAATTGCTAATGCAGACGGTATTTATTTAATATCGGGATTAATTTTTGAACCGGCAATCCCAAAACGTTTTCGAAAGAACCTTCATAAGATTCGACTATGCCCTCTTCATCCTGAATTCCGTAGCCTCCTGCTTTATCAAGCGGAGGGTATTTTCTTATATAATCCATTATTTCGTTATCGTTGAGCGCTCTTACCCTTACGGCGGTAATATCGCATTCGGTCATGCTTATATTTTTTTGTTTATTAAACAAACCTATGCCGGTATAGACGCAGTGTGTTTTCCCGGAAAGTTCTTTGAGCATATCGAATGCGCCGCCGGCGTCTTTGGGCTTGCCGTAAACCGTTCCATTTTGATATATAAGGGTATCCGAGCCTAATATAAAGTTTTCCGGATAGTCATTTCCTAGGCTTTGAGCTTTCTTTAAAGCCAAATTTTCGACAAAATCGCCGATAGATATATTTTTTAAAGATTTGTTAAATTCCGGCTCTATTTGAATCTTATGGCTTGCGGCAATAAAATGAACGCCTGTCTCCTTCAGCAAAAAGATTCTTCTTTCCGACGACGACGCCAATATGAGCGGTTTTTCTATCAGACCTTTCATTAAATTATTTATATTATTAATTTTGAACGCCTGCTTCCGAATATTAAGGTTCCAAGCCTTATTATAGTGGCGCCCTCTTCTACGGCGGCTTCAAAATCGTCCGACGTTCCCATAGAGAGCACGGAAAGATTTTTTTTATAAATGTTTTTAATATTTATATCCAAGAGAAGTTCTCTTAATGACCTGAAATATATCCTATTATCTTTACCCATAGGGGGCATCGCCATAAGACCGCGCAAATTTAACCCCCGCAATTTATTTATTTCTCTAACCAAGTTATGCGTTTCGTCTATCGTTATTCCATTTTTTGTTTTTTCGCCGGCGAGGTTTACTTCGATTAAAATATTAGTAACGGTATTTTTTAAAACGGAATATTTATCGATAATTTTTGCAAGAGCAAAGCTGTCCACGGAATGAATTAAATCGGCGCCGCCGATTATATATTTGACCTTATTTTTTTGAAGATGTCCAATTATATGCCAGCTTAGGTTGGCTTTCTTATATCTATTTAGCGATTCAAATTTTTGCAAAAATTCCTGAACGTAGTTTTCCCCGAAAACTTTTATTCCGCTATTGTATGCTTCTAGAATTTCTTCGGTGCTTCTTGTTTTAGATGCCGCCAGAATAGTAATATCCGAAAAATTGCGGCCGCTTTTTTCCGCGGCGGATTTTACCTTTTCGAATATGGTTTTTAAATTATCCGATATTGAAGGAAAAGAATTTAGCATTTAAAATTTTATAAAATAAAATGGCGGCTTAATCTCCGCCGATTTCTTTAGCGGCTTTCACGGGCAAAGTCCAAGCCGCATAATCGCATTTCGGATAATTGGAGCACCCGTAAAATTTTCTCCCCTTTTTAGTTCTTTTTTCCGTTAAGTAACCGCCGCAGCCGGTAGGACAGGGAATCTTGGATTTATTATATTTGACCGGTATCGGTTTTATATTTTTACATTCCGGATATCCGCTGCACGAAAGGAATTTTCCGAACCGCCCCATTTTTATCACCATAGGTTTTCCGCACTTTTCGCATATTTCGCCGGTTTCTTCCGTTTCGGCAGAATTGTCCCCGCCGTCCTTATTTTCCTTAGGTAGTTCCTTCGTGTTTTTACATTCCGGATATCCGCTGCACGCAAGGAATTTTCCGAACCGCCCCATTTTTATCACCATAGGTTTTCCGCACTTTTCGCATATAATATCCGTGGGTTCGGAAGCCCCCTTGATATTTTTTATATTTTTTTTAGCGTCGCCGAGACTTTCCGTAAATTTGTTATAAAAATCGGTCAATAAATCGTTTTTGCCAATCAATCCTTTTTCTATATCGTCCAAGCCTATTTCCATATTTGCCGTAAATTTTAGATTTATTATATCCGAAAATCCGGCCCTTAATATATCCGAAACGGTCATACCAAGTTCGGTAGGTTTAAATTTTTGGGTGGAGCCGCCTTTTTTTGAAGCGTCGGCCGATGAGCTTGCGCTGTACTTCGTTTCAGTCGTCATAATTACGTAATCTTTGGTTTTTATGTTTGCAATTATACTCTGATAAGTGGAAGGCCTTCCGATGCCGTTTTCGTCCAAAGCCTTTACCAAGGTTGCTTCCGTATATCTGGGGGGAGGCGAAGTAAAATGCTGAAAAGCGTCGGCTTTTTTTATAGACGCGCTGTCCCCCTTAGAAAGGAATTCAAATATTTTTATTATAGAGGAAAAAGCGGCCGTCTGGGTATCGTCGGTTTCGCCGTCTTCTTCCCCCTTTTGTTTAAAATTTTCGTTTATAACCTTCTGAAAGCCGTCGAATTTTAAAACGCTTTCTGTAGTTTTAAAGCTGTAATCCGTTTTTTGAGTTTTTTGCGAATCGCTATAAATTCCCTTTACGGTAAGGCTATACTGGTCGTAAACGCTTTCGCTCATAAAAGACGCCGTGAAGTATGTCCATATAAGGTTATAAAGCTTGTACTCGTCCGGAGTTAAATAATGTTTAATTTTTGCTGGGGTCAATAATATATCGGTCGGCCTTATCGCTTCGTGGGCGTCCTGAATTTTTTTAGCTTCCGTTCCGCCGCCGCCTTTTTTTTTGCCGGTTCCTTTGCCGGAAACGTAACTCGAGCCGTAAATTTGTTCTATAAAATTCTTGGCATGGCTTTCGGCTTCGGCCGATATTCTCGTGGAATCGGTTCTCATATACGTTATAAGCCCAACCGGCCCCATAGGCTTCTTGCTGACGCCGTCCACGGCGCCCAGTTCTATGCCTTCATAAAGTTTTTGGGCTACGGACATAGTTTTTTTGACGGGAAACCTTAATATTTTTGCGGCTTCCTGCTGAAGAGTGCTTGTTATAAAAGGAAGAGGAGGTTTTCTGGATGCCTGCTTTTTAATTATTTCTTCTATCGCGTAATTATCGCCGATTTTAAGAAGATTTTCCTTTAATTTGCTTGCCGCGGCTTCATCGGTTATCTTAGGCTCTTTGCCGTTTATTTTAGAAAGTTCCCCTTCTATGTTTAAGGCATACTCCTTGTGCTTTTTGCCGGCGTCATTATTTTTTATCGCAAATACCGCCTTTATGGTCCAGTATTCTTCTTTCACGAAACCGCTTATTTCTTTTTCTCTTTCTACGATAAGATATAAAGCTATAGATTGGACTCTTCCGGCCGAAAGCCCCCTTCTTATTTTATCCCATAGGAAAGGGCTGAGATTGTAGCCGACAAGCCTGTCTAAAATTCTTCTGGCTTTTTGAGATTCGTACATCGGCATATTTAGCTCTACGGGATTATTTATGGCTTCTATAACTTTGTCTTTGGTGATTTCATGAAAAAGCACGCGTTTTATTACGGGCTTCTTGCCCTTAATTTCGTCTATAATCTCTTTTATGTTCCATGCGATGGCTTCTCCTTCTCTGTCGGGGTCGGGGGCAAGGTAAACCGTATCTGCATTTTTCGCAAGTTTTTTTATTTCTTCTACGGTTTTTTCTTTACCCTTTATAATTTCGTATTTAGCCTCGAACCCGTTTTTAACATCCACGCTTATAGTGTTTTTAGGCAGGTTTTTAATGTGTCCGACGGTAGCCTTAACCGTAAAATCGCTTCCGAGGTATTTATTTATAGTATTGGCTTTTGACGGAGATTCTACAAGAACTAGATTTTTCATATTTTTTTAATAATCCCTCCGGGGCGTCTTTCGATTTGCGAATTTATTTCCAATATCGAGATGGCTTTAACAATATCGTTTGCGTTTATTTTAATATTGCTTAGTTTTAATAAATTGTCAATAGTAATATTTTCTTTTTCCAAAATTTGCATTATAAATTTTTGAACGGGGTCACATCCGGCGCAATTAATATTAATGGTATTTTCGGCGGTTTTTACGGAGCCGCCGCCGGAATAGCGGGCGCTTTCGGCAGCTTCGAAAATTTTTACAGGTTTTCCGGCAGATTTAAATTTTTTAACGGCGGCGGATAAAGAGCTTTTTTCCGATAAATATAAGATAGCCATTTCTTGCGATAAATGAAAAGCAAGGCTGTTTCTTAAAGAGAATCCGTATTTTGGAAATTTAGAAAACGGGTCAAGCGCCGAAATGAGGATAGCTTTTTTAAAATTGGGCAGTTTGTCCGGCTTAAATTTATTTTTTGCGAAAAAATTAATCAATGAATATGCCGGCAAAATTATAAGCGGCGGATTTCCCGAAAACTTTCCGATGAAGCTTAATTCTGCTTCGCTGTTTGTTCCGATGCAGATAAAATCAAAAGCCCTATTATCGGCTCGGCCGCAATAAAAGCGGTCGAAATCTTTTGCAATATTAGCGCCCGGCTTATAAATTTTTGCGTCTTTAAATCTGGACGAGGTTAAAAACAAACCTTTTCCCTGCCGTATTGCCGATTCAAAATCGCCGGATAATAAGTTTTCCGGGTCGTAGATATGTAAAAAATCCGGCATAGCCGGAGAATAAGATTTTTTGTTTTTGTTTATCAGGAGGTTTGTAGGCACGGGTTTTATCCCGCATTTAGCCAGTGCGGCAATTTCTTTTTCCGCTTCGTTTTTAAACTTTTTGTAAAAATCGGCATTTTCCAAACCTCTGCCGGCAATTTCGCGTTTAAAGCGCGGGATTCCAAGACCAAGACATAATCCCGCTTTAGCTTTTGCAATAATTCTATAATTAAGATATAATCGGCAATCGTTTATTTCCATATGCAACCGTTTAAAAACAGGCATTCAAAATTTATCGGATTATATTATTCAATAATAAGGCAAAATAAAAAAAAATAAAATAATTATTTTAACGGCATGCCCGCTTTTGTCTGCGTGTTTAGACCCGCCAGTCCGTTCGCGCTGCGTTGAAATATATTAATATTTTAAAATCGGGATTTGGACCGAATTATTTCGGATAATTATGATTGACTGTTGCAAGGATTAGTTGTATAAATAAAAAATGTTAAAGATTTTATTGATTTTATATTTATAGAAACGATAAAAAATATGAAAATTTATTTTACGGGAATATTATTTTTGCTTGCCGCCCTGCTCCCGCCTTTTCCGTCTTGGGGCAAAACAACAGGCGTCGAAAACGGCTTCGGCAAGGCCGGCTCGATAAAAATTGTTATAGCGCTTCCTACCGAGGGAAGCTATTCTTTCTTTAGCAGACAGTTTATAAACGGCCTGCTCTTAAGCCTCGGTAAACAGGCGGGCGGCCGAAAGATTAATTATATAATAAAAAACCTGCCGATAAGCGCCGGCAATAAAAGCATCGGCAAAATGTTTTCCTCTTTGGCGAAAAAAAGGGTAAGCGCTGTAATAGGCCCTATTTTTGAAGGGCAGTTAAAATATTTTGCGTACAATTCCGCAATGTTCAAAATTCCCGTGATAACTCCGTCGCCGGTCGTTTCCGGTAAAGATTTTTCGCCTTACGTCTTTAATTACGGAATGACGTTAAAACAGGAGATTAAGACCGAAATCGAATATGCAAAATATGCTGATTTGAGTTCGGTTGCGGTTATATATCCCGACTACGGTTACGGATTGAAACTGCTGCATTATATCGTTAAATTTTCAAAAAAGTACGGAATAAATATTTCCGATACTACCGCATATAGCGAAAAAACGGTTGATTTTTTTTATAATTTCAATTCTATCGTCAAGTTTAAAAACACCGCCGCCGCACATAATATATCAAAAAAGGAAGCGGAGCTAGGCGTTACCAAGTACAATATGATGCACGGCATTACGAAATTAAAGCCGATAATACCTTTCGGCGGCCTTTTCGTAATAGGCGGCCCTTCGAAACTCGGATTAATTTTAACCCAGCTTATGTATTATAACATTACAGGATTTCCAATTTTTGGATTAAGCCCCTTCGATTCGGAATCTTTTATCGAAAAATATGGGTTTTATATGCGAAACGCAATTTTTACCGATGGGTTTTTTAAACATGACGACAACAGAGCCGTTAAAGCGTTTGCGGCGGCATATAAAAAAAATTACGGAGAAATGCCCAATATACTTAGCGCGGAAGGATACGATATAGGTGGGATAGTAATCAAGGCGGCGGAAAGGATTAACCTTTCCTATAACAAGGATATTGACGCCGTCTCCGTTAAAAGCCCTTATATCTATGTATTTCCGCAAAAGCGCAAGGAACAACCCCAAAAACGGCTATTCGCCGGAGGCGCCGAAGGATTAATATTTTACCGCGCTCTTTTAAGAGTCAGACGTTTTAAAGGGGTGTGCGGGGAAAGCAGATTAAGCGTAAATACTTTTAAAAAGAACCTGTATCTGTTTAAATATAAAAATAACCAGGTTTATATACTCGAAACCCCCTTTTAAATTGAGCATAATATTTTACCCCCTTATTTTCTTATGATTAAATTATATCCCATATGCAATATTTCTATGCATAATTAAATATAATAACTAAAATTTATAAATTTCTTGAATTTATAAATAAAATAACCGAAGACGAATTTATAAATATTCTAAAAAACGGAGGCAGTTTTTTGTCAGATATTTTGGAGCCAATAAATAATAACAGTATAATATTAAAATGATAAAATTTATACATGCGGCAGATATTCATCTGGACAGTCCATTACGTGGACTTGAAAATTATGAAGACGCTCCAGCCGAAGAAATTCGCGGTGCGGCAAGAAAAGCCTTAGAAAATCTAATAGATTTAGCATTAGAAGAAAATGTATCTTTTGTAATAATATCGGGAGATATGTATGACGGAGATTGGAAAGATTATAATACCGGTTTATTTTTACTCAGCCAACTTTCAAAATTAACCTCGAATGGCATTAATGTTTTTATAGCAAAAGGCAATCATGATGCCGAAAGCAAGATAACTAAAAATTTGAAATTGCCGGAAGGAATTAAAATATTTTCTTCAAAACGCCCAGAAACATTTTTTTTAGAAAACATTAATATTGCAATTCATGGTCAAAGTTTTGCCGCCTCCGCCGTTAAAGAAAATCTAGCTTCCAATTATCCTCCCGCCCAGAAGGACATGTTCAATATAGGCGTTCTGCATACCTCCGTTAACGGCAGGGAAGGACACGAAAATTACGCCCCCTGTTCTATAGATGACCTTAAAAGGAAGGATTATAACTATTGGGCGCTAGGACATATTCATAAAAGAGAGATTTTAAATGAAAATCCATGGATAGTTTTTCCTGGAAATATCCAAGGAAGGCATATTAAAGAGACTGGATTCAAGGGATGCATGATAGTTAGCGTATATGATGATTATAATGTTTCGTCGGAATTTAAAAATTTATGTTCTCTTGCGTGGTCTTTTTGCGAAACGGACGTAACCGGAGTTAATGACCCATACGAAGTTGTCGAGAAGGTAAGCAAAAAAGCCAAAGAAGAATTTTTAAAAAACGACGGTTTATTTACGGCCGTAAGGGCATTGATAAAAGGTGCCTGCGGCGCCCATAATGCCCTTATATCCAATACGGAAAAATGGAAAAACGAAATACGCCTTGCCGTCGCTGACTCGTGCAATAGTTTGGTATGGCTTGAAAAGATACTTATAAAAACATCCGCCGAGGCGAATATAGAACGGATGAAAAAAAGAAACGACCCCATGGGGGATTTGATGCGCTATATAGATACTCTATCCGGCGAAGGAAATCAAGAAATACAAGATATACTGACGAATATCCTATCGGATTTAAAAGAAAAACTCCCTTACGAATTAAAAGACCAAAACAATTTAACTAACGGCGAAAAAACTTCTGAAATTATCGACGAAGTTCGGCAAATTTTGTTGTCTCGCTTATTATCGTCGGCGGCAGAACAATGAAAATAATCTGGATGCGGTTAAATCCTTATGGTTCTTTTAAAGATAAAACAATCGACTTTGGAGATGGCAAAGAAGGCTTCCATATCGTTTACGGATATAACGAATCTGGAAAAACGACCACCTTAAGAGCCATTAAATCCCTTTTTTTTGGAATTCCCGAAAGAACAATCGACGCTTTTAAATTTGACGGAAATAAATTAAGGATATCGGCAAAAATAGAAAATTCCTCCGGCGAAACCCTTATTTTTCAGAGACGAAAAGGTCGCGCCAGAACGCTTCTTTCGGAAGACGGAATCGAATTAAATCGCGAAGCTCTTCTAAAATTTATTTCCGGAATCGACGAAGCTTCTTTTGTAAATATGTTTGGATTTGGTCGGGATGATTTAGTAAACGGCGGCAAAGAAATAGTTTTGGGCAAAGGCGACACAGGGCAAAGTCTTTTTGCGACAGGAGCAGGGATAAGCGGATTAAGAAAAATATTAGACGAAATAGATTTAGAGTCCCAAAATCTTTTCAAGCAAAGAAGCTCAAAATCTTTAATTAATAAGTATATTTCGGATTATGAAGATTTAAAAAAAGAAATTAATAAGATTTCGCTTCAGCCTAAAATCTGGCAAGAGCATGAAGACGCCCTTAAGAGCGCAGAAACGAAAAAAATAGAAATAAATAAAACGATTGATTATTTAAGCGCGAAACTTAACAAGTTAGAGCGCATTAGCGGGGCGTTGCCTATTATTACCGAAAGAAAAGCCCTGATGCAGAAAAAAGAACTTTTAGGAAACGTTTTAATTCTTAGAAAAGATTTTAAAGAGGAAAGATTAAACACCGTAAAGGATTTAGAATCTTTAATTGCGGAAGAATCAAAAATAAACGATAAAATCGCAAATATTGAAGAAAACATAAAAAAAATAGTTATACCGGAACAATTTATACAAAATAGGGCTTTAATAGAGGATATTAACGTCAGGCTTGGCAGTTATAACAAGGAAGCAGAGGATCTGCCGGTTCTTTCGGGGCGGCATGAAAGTTTTATCATAGAAGCCGAACATCTGTTATCTGAAATAAGACCAGGCGTTTCAATCGATGAAACTTCAAAATTAGTTATAAGTTTACAAAAAAGAAAAAACATTTTATCTTTAGCAAGCAAATACGGCAAGCTCGAGGAAAAAAGTTCGGGAATAGCTGAAAAAATAAATAAGATAGCAAGTAAAAGGTTATTTTCGCAAAATAAACTAAAAGAAATCGGCGAATATTTAAATACGGATAAATTAAAAAAAGTTCTGGATAACATCCTTAAAGAAGGCGATATCGAAAAAAATTTAGATAAAAAAATATATGAATTTCAAAAAGCAGAGAGTTTATGTAAAATTGAACTTTTAAAACTTCCGTTATGTAAATGGACCATGGAAGAAATAGAAAAGTTGCCCGTGCCGTTAATGGAAACCGTAGACAGATACGACGGTGAATTTGAAGATATAAATACGGAAATTGATAGAATTGCATCTAAAATCAAAGACGGTTATGATAATAAAGAAAAAATTGAATTACAAATTTCAGGACTTGATGTTTTAGGCGTAATTCCAACCGAAAAAGATCTAAAAGATGGAAGGTTAAAGAGGAACAAAGGTTGGAGATTAATAAAACAGATATATATAGAAAGAAATATTCCTGAAAGCGAAGCGGAAAAATATGACGACGAGTTTCCGCTTATTCCCGCTTATGAAAAATTCATCGAACATGTCGATCAAATAGCCGACAGTCTCTGGGGCAATTCTGACAAGGTTTCCAAGAAGACGATTTTGCTATCCGCCTTATCCAAAATAAATGAAGATATAAAATTTCTTGAAATGCAAAAAGATAAGTTAATGGAACAAAAAGAACGGTTAACTAAAGAATGGGACGATTTATGGGGCGGCTTAAAAATAGTTCCTTTGGTTCCGCGTGAAATGCGTTCTTGGCTTCAAAAACAGGAAAAATTAGCCAAAGACGCCGAAAAAACAAGATACATAAAAGAAGAAATAGAGCATATGAAAAAAAATTTGAGCGAAAATCGGCTTTTACTATTAGAATGTTTGAATTCTTCAGGCTGCAAAGACCTAAATTTAGATAAAAGCATTTCGCTTTCAGAAATTATAGATATTAGTTTGAAAATAATTGAACAACAGGATAGCTTAAAAACAAAAAAGGCTCAATTATCCCAATCCGTTAAAGATGCCGATGAACAACTAGCTGAATTAGCGGCAGAAAATGAACAAAATATTTCAGAAATGAATGACTGGGAAGAGAAATGGAAAAAAGAAATGCTAAGTATAGAATTAGATAAGGAAACAGTTCCCTCGGATGCCGAAGAGTTTCTCGAAAAAAATCAAACTTTAACTTTGAAGATGAATGATGCTAAAGCGTTAAAAGCCCGAATTGATTCCGTTAAAAATAATATGGCGGATTTTGAAAGCGAAGTTTTGAATTCAGCTGAAAAAATAATGCCTGAAATAACAAAAAAATCGACGCGAACGATAGTTTTGCTTTTGCGTTCCGAGCTTAACAAAATCGACAAGGAGCAGGTTACCTTTGAAAAGTGCAAGACAGATATTGCGAATTATAATGAAGAAATGAATGAAAAAAAAGGCAAAATACAGAGTTTGCAAATGCGCATGGAATCTCTTATAAAAGAAGCCGGTTGCGATAATATGGAACAGATATACGAAGTCGAAAGAAAATCCGAAGAAGCCGCAACTTTAAAAAATGATTTAGAACAATTAGATAAGCAGTTGCATGGATATTCCAGCGGCACCGATATAGAAAAATTTATAGCCGAATCGTCCGAGATAGACCCGTATGCGCTTCCCCGAGAGATTTCAAACATAAAAACAGAAATAGAGAAATTAAAAAATGAAATTTCACGATATGAACAATTGATTGGAGAGGAAAAACATTTTTTAAAAGATTGCAACGGTAATTCTAATGCAGCGGATAAAGAGGAAAAAGCGTCATCGATTGCATCGCAAATAGAATATTATTCCGATAGGTACATAAAATTGAGGCTTGCAGGCGATATATTAAAGAAAGAAATAGAACGTTACCGCGCGCAAAACCAGGGACCTGTTTTAAAAAACGCTAGTCGAATATTTTCAATGCTTACCATAGGTTCGTTTTCCGGACTAAAAGCTTCTTTCGGCTTAAAAGACGAGAATATTCTCGTCGGCACAAGGACGAATTTTGAAGGTGCCGAAGAAGAGGTTGGGGTTGACGGAATGAGCGAAGGGACATGCGATCAATTATATCTTTCCCTTCGTCTTGCAAGCGTAAAAAGATATATAGAATCTAACGAACCTATGCCTCTTATAATAGACGACGTTCTGGTGAATTTTGATAACGAAAGAGCTAAATCCTGTTTAAAAATTTTTGAAGAAATTTCAAAAAAAAATCAGGTTATATATTTTACTCATCATAAACATATTATTGATTTGATTTCTGACATTACCCCTTGGGAAACGATAAAAGTTCATATTTTATAGATAGGGACATATATAATAAAAAAATAACTAAAAATTTTAAAAAGCAAAAAAATGGGCGGGAATAAAACAAAATTTGGAAACACATGGTGGGGAAACGAGTGGATAAAATCTTTAGAGAAAATAGACAGTTTCACAAACAGGCTGCCGAGAGGCAAAAGATACGCAAATAACGGGAGCGTGGTATCCGTTGAATTAAAAGGCGAGGGAATACTGGCCAAGGTTAAAGGCTCCAAACCCAAACCTTACACGGTAGTCATATCCCTTGAACCCTTTAAAGAAAATGAAATAAAAGCCATTTCGGAAATTATTAACGAAAACTATTCAATTACTTCTGATTTGCTTATCGGTAAACTTTCCGAGGACATATTACCGCTTTTGGCCAATAAAGGCATAAAACTTTTTCCCGAAAACTGGAAAGATATAAGATCAAGCTGTTCCTGCCCCGATTGGGCGAATCCCTGCAAACATCTTGCGGCTGTTTATTATATAGTTGCGAGAGAAATCGATAAGAATCCATTCATCGTTTTTAATCTAAAAGGTGTTTCAACGCAATTTTTAATAGAATCGGCAGGCATAAATGTAAATGTTTCAATCCCTGAAAAAACGGACAAAGATTTTTCGGCTGAAATTAAAGAGGAAAGCGTTGCGAAATACAGGACAAAAAATAACAAAACGGAAGATTTTCCAGATATTTCTTTTAATCCGTTTGCCTTAAAATCTATTTTTACCATTCTATGCGACAATACGCTGTTTTATTCGGGGGGAAATTTTAAAAATATACTGTATAATGCTTATGAAAACGTTGCAAAAAATATAAATAATTTAGAATTAAACGAAAATATAAACAGTGAAATTTTAAATTCAGACTTTTATTTAATAAAAAATAAGGAAAATTTCTTTAATTTTTTCGTAACTCCGATATTAAAAAACTATGATTTATTAGATTTAGAAAGCAAACCAAAAACGTCGAATTTCGAAATACCTTTTTTACAAAACGATAATAATAGCGTTGAGATAAAAAAAATCAAAGGAAGTCTCTTAAATATTGATACCGTAATAGATTTTTTCGTCAAGATTCCCGTTGTAACGAAACAAACTTCGCTTAGCGTTAAATTTATTAGTTATCTCGTTTCAATTTCTTTATCTTTTATAAAATCTTTTTCTTTCATCCCAAAAATTAAAACCGAAGACGCTGAAAACGGCGAAAACGAAAAATTTTACTTAATTTACGAACCGGTAGTTCATGATATTAAAACCGAAAAAGCCGTAGAATATTTAAAAAATATTATGCCGTATAACTTCTTTATAGATAGTTGTTCGGACTCTGAAATTAAAGCGCTTTCAGACGAGGAAGTTATTAATATTTTGTCGTTAATAATAACCAATATTTTTAAAAAATATTCTGAGGTTTCCGAAGAAACCTTCGCTGATACTAGAAATAAAAGAAGCGATAATAAGGTCTTAAAATCTTTCTTTAAAGATTATGTTTATATTCCGGACAAATTCGACGAACAACATACCGGAAGGTCTATAGCAAACTGGCTTGAAAGATTTTCCGTGAGGAACAAGAAAGTTTCTCCCGTTATCGTTATGGATTTGCGCAAAAAAGATACTTTTTCTTTAAATGTTTTAATAGAAGATAAAAAAAATACGATGGAGCCGATATTTCCTCTTGAAAAACTTTTTGAACATAAGAAAAAAGATGCCGGCTATTATTCCGCATTAAAATTAGACATATTAAAACAGATAAGCGTAGCGTCGGAATATATGCCGGAATTAAGAAAAATAGTGGATAAAAAGGGCAAGGAAGAAATTTCGCTCGATTTGCAGAAAATGTCCAATTTTCTCCTTACTTCGTCTAAAATTTTTGAAATTTTGGGTATAAAGTTTGTTTTGCCTAAAGATTTCGTAAATTTAAACAGGCCGCAATTAAAACTTCAGGCAAAGTCTAAATCTAAAGTCAACCTTACTTCTTTTTTATCTTTAAATGCAATGTTTGATTTTTCGTGGAAAATAGCTATCGGAGGCGAAGAAATATCTAAAAAAGAGCTTTCGGAACTCTTAAAATCGGCAGGCGGACTTATAAGATTTAGAAACCGTTATTTATTTATAAACCCTGATGAAGTAAAAAATTTAATGGAAAGATTGAAAGCCCCCGTGCGTTCTTTTGATTCCAAGGAAATACTTAAAGGAGCTTTCGCCGAAGAAATAGGCGGATACGGTTTCGATTACGATGAAACATTAAAGTCTATTTTAGAAAACATATTAAAACCCGAAAAAGTAAAATTACCTTCAAAATTAAAAGCAAAATTAAGGCCTTATCAGGAAAGGGGTTTTATATGGCTCTATTCGAATACCGTAAAAGGTTTGGGTTCATGCATAGCCGACGATATGGGTTTAGGGAAAACCCTTCAGGTTATCGCATTACTCTTAAAACTTAAAGAAGAAAAGAAACTCAATAAGCCTGGACTTGTAGTCTGTCCGACGACATTGCTTGGGAACTGGCAAAAAGAATGCGAAAAATTTGCCCCCTCATTAGACGTTCTTATTCATCACGGTTTAAATCGTGCGATTATGCCAAAATCCAAATCTAAAACCAGAGTTAAATCAAAATTAAAAAATTCCGATATATACGACCATATTTTTAAAGATAAAGACCTTATAATAACTACTTATGGAACCGTAAGAAGCGATATAGATTACTTAAAAGAATTAGAATGGGGGCTCGTAATAGTAGATGAAGCTCAGAATATAAAAAATCCTTTGACTGACCAAACAAGAGCCGTGAAATCAATAAAATCGGATTGCAGAATTGCAATGTCGGGAACTCCCGTAGAAAACAGGCTTACCGAACTCTGGAGCATATTTGATTTTATAAATAAAGGATATCTTTTAAATTTAAATGAATTCCAAAAGCAATATTCAATTCCTATAGAAAAATATATGGATAGGAATAAAATAGAAAATTTAAAAAAATCAACTTCGCCGTTTCTTTTAAGGAGGCTTAAAACCGATAAATCGATAATAAACGACTTGCCGAAAAAGAACGTTAATAACGAATACTGCAACCTTACGAAAGAACAGGCGGCTTTATATATGAAAACTTTAGGCTATATAATGGCCGAAATAGAAACGAGCAAAGGAATAGACAGAAAAGGATTAGTGTTAAAACTTATCGGCTCTTTAAAACAGATATGCAACCATCCGGTAAATTATATTAAAAAGGGTGAAGCGGCAAAAGAGCTGTCAGGTAAGTCGTTAAAAATGATAGAACTGATCGATAAAATTTTAGATTCCGGCGAGAAGGCTTTAATTTTTACCCAGTATAAAGAAATGGGCGATATTCTGGTAAAAATAATAGAAAAAGAATTTAAGTTGGAGCCTATATTTTTTCACGGCGGCGTTCCAAGGAAAAAAAGGGATGAAATGGTTGAAGAGTTTCAAAATCCAGAATCTCTGAAATCTATAATGATATTATCTTTAAAAGCAGGCGGAACAGGACTCAACCTAACCTCCGCTGCTAACGTTATACATTATGATTTATGGTGGAATCCTGCCGTAGAAGACCAGGCGACCGACAGGGCTTACCGAATCGGGCAAAAGAAAGACGTATCGGTTTACAGACTGATAACGCTCGGGACGTTTGAAGAAAAAATAGACGAAATGATAACGTCTAAAAAGACTCTTGCAAATCTAACGGTTTCTGCAGGCGAGCAAATGCTGACCGAAATGTCCGATAAAAAATTAAAAGAGATTTTTTCTTTAAATAAAAATATCTAAATTTAACCGCAGATACTTCTAATGCCGCAGAACTGTTTATAAACATCTTATGCCCGAGCATTTTCCTTAAAGATATTTTTGAGCCCGATTCGGAATAGCAGATGTTCAAAACGGAATCGGTTTACGATGTAAAATAATTAATACTCTATTTCTTCAATATAAATTCTTTCAGAACTGCTGCGTTGTTGTTTATTTCGTCTTTAAGCCCGTATAATAAGGTAATATTTTTACCTCCGGTTTTTAATAATCTTGATATTTCCGCAATCGAATTATCCGAATCCGGCTCGGCGGAGGAATTATGCCTGCGGCCGTATTCCGAAAGTTCACGCAAATATTTTGCTTTAAATTCTATAAAATCTATTGCCGCCTCATGAAACGACTTCCTCAATTCGTTAGAAGGGGCTATGTCTTTAAACCAGAAATCTATTTTCGCCTTTTCTTTACTTATGCCTCTCGGCCATAACCTGTCCACTAATATTCTTATGCCGTCTTTATCCGACGGTTCGTCGTAAATTCTTTTTATATTCAGCATAATTTTTACCTCCGGTATATTATATATGAATAAATTATATAATAAAAAATATTAAGAATATACAGCAGAAGTTTAAAATTTTAAGGTATAATTAAATATAATAACTAAAATTTATAAATTTCTTGAATTTATAAATAAAATGACCGAAGACGAATTTATAAATATTCTAAAAAACGGCGATTTCAAAGAGCGCTTTAATGCCGTGAGCATGGCAGAGCCCGTTTATCTTGTCCATGCTTTAACCGATAAAGACGAAAACGTAAGATATAAAGTAGCTTCAAGAATATCCTCCGAAAATTTAACGTCCCTTATAAACGACCCGTACAAAGAAGTCCGCTTAATAGTCGCAAAAAGAATAGACGCTAAAGAGCTTCCAAAAATGAAGAACGATAAATCTTTCTGGGTAAGGCATGCGGTAGCCGAAAGAATTGACGAATCTTTACTGCCCTCGTTAATAAGCGATAAAGAACCTATCGTCAGGATTAAAGTCGCCGAAAGAATAGAGCCGAAATATTTAAAAGATATGATAAAAGACGGCGAAGCATTAGTAAGAAAAGCCGTGTCCAGAAGAATCCCCGAAGAATATCTGCATTTAATGAAAGACGACGAAAGCGAAAGCGTCAGGAATATAGTTGCGGAAAGGACGGTAAAATTATGAAAACCGTTCTTATTACGGGTTCTACCGACGGGATAGGAAAACAGACCGCCGTTATTCTTGCGCAGAAAGGCTTTTCCGTCCTGATTCACGGCAGGAATGAAGACGGATGCAAACAAACCGTAAGGGAAATTTCTTCTTTAACGGGCGTTAAAAATTTGGATTATTTTGTCTGCGATTTATTGTCCCTAAAAGAAGTTTATCGTTTTTCCGAAGTGGTAAAAAAAAGATATGGCAGTTTAGATATTTTAATAAACAACGCCGGCGTTTATTTGAAGGATTACATGCTGTCTCCGGAAGGAATAGAAGCTACGTTTCAGATAAACCATCTTTCGATGTTTTATCTAACGTTAAATCTTCTTCCAATTATTAAACCGGCAGGAGAACCGGCCCGCATAATAAACGTAAGTTCGACCGCGCACGCTTCGAAAATGGATTTCGACAATCTCGTAAAACCGGTAAAATACGACGGCCACAAAGCCTACGGCCTTTCTAAATTATGCAATATTCTTTTTACCTTCGAGTTAAGCGAAAGGATAAAGGATAAAAATATCACCGTAAACTGCCTGCATCCTGGAGTCATAAACACGAAACTTTTAAAAGCGGGCTGGGGCGCAGTCGGAGGTTTTTTCGGCAGAAGTCCGCAGGAAGGGGCTAAGACCTCGGTTTATTTAGCCGTTTCTAAAGACGTAGAAAACATAACCGGAAAATATTTCAGCGATTCAAAAATAGCGAAACCGCACGATATAGCCTATAATAAAGATGCGAGGACGAAGTTATGGCGGCTGAGCGAAGAATTGATAAATAGAAGCGGTTATGAAATGGTATGATATAAATTATTTAGGAGGTAATATGAAAAAAGCATACGGCATAGAAATCTACGAAAATTTAAAGGAGATACTGGATCCGGAGCGCTCGTGTCTTGTCGTGTGGGACGTTCAAAACGGGTTGGTTTCCAGAATATATAATAAAACGGAATTTGTTTCCGATATAAAATATTTAATAAATGCCTTAAGGGGTAAAATTCCAGTCGTATATACCCTTATAACCCCGGCGGCAAAAGAGTTCAGGTCTTCGTGGTCGTATTACGCTATGATGAGGCGTTTCGGCGTTGACGATCCCGCAAAACTTCCCGATTTTATGGCGAAGGGTTCAAGCGACAGAAATATTCTCGAAGATATAGCGCCGCAAGGGGGCGATATACTGCTAGAGAAGCCTGCGGCGAGCATATTTATCGGAACTTATTTTGAGCAGATGATGAAAAACAGGAACATAAATACTCTTATTTTTACCGGAATAGCGACGGAAATAGGAGTCGAATCTTCCGCAAGGGATGCCGCAAACCGCGGATTTTATCCCGTAATTGTAGAAAACTGCGTATCTTCTATGGATAAGGACGCGCACGGCAGGTCTTTAGAAAATATGAGAAAAATGTTTATATGCGAAAATTCTAAAGTTATTGTGGAAAATATTCTTAATAAAATCATATGATTCCGCCAAACCAAAAAAAAGTAGAAGACCTGCTCAGGCTTGATTTAGGATATATTCCGGACGTAAGCATTGCCGATTACAGGCTTACGGTGCAAGGATTAGTCGAAAATCCGGCGGTTTTCACTTACGAAGATATCGTAAAAATCGGTAACGATAAAGTAACAGACGACTTCCACTGCGTTACCGGCTGGACTAAAGAATCGGCGGAATGGGAGGGCGTTTTGTCTAAAAAACTTGCCGCCTTAGTTAAACCGCTTAAAGGCGCAAAATATGTTTTAATAGGTTCGTACGACGGTTATACTACAAACGTGGATGCCGATTTCCTTCTCAAGGACAACTCGATATTTGCGTTAAAATATGCCGGAAAAATTTTAACGCCGGAGCACGGTTTTCCCGTGCGCCTCGTTATTCCCGATAAATATGCATATAAAAGCGCAAAATGGGTAAAAACGGTTACCTTTTTAGATGAAGAAGAGCTTGGGTACTGGGAGCAAAGAGGCTATTCCAACGGAGCAGACCCGCTTAAAGAAGAAAGATACGCTTAAACAATTCAGTTTAAATCCAAAAATATCGATAAGCGAATTGGCCAAAAACCTTGGAATAGGTTTGGAAACCGTCAAGGAATACTTGGATAGGTTAAAAATAAAAAATATAATTAATTCTTGAACCGCAAATAAATAGATGCTATATATATGCATAAAAGGCATAACCGCAAATAAGAATAAATTATATTTGCTTTACTTTATAAGGTCTTATAAACAACTCTTTTATGATAAGACGAATAATATTTTTTTATTGTTGCATTATAATATTTCAAATAGCCGCATATGTTCATCAGGCTTTTTCTAAAGAGAACTATAAAATAAATCATAAGGCTATGGCGCTTCTTAAAAAAGCCGATAAAGAACGAAGGCGCATATTATCTATAAAAGATAAATCTTATTCTTTTTATAATAAAGAGACCCTTATCTATAAAGTTACCTACCTGAATACTATAGATGCCGGCAAAGCTGTATTGTCGGCAAAGCCAGGCTATTACAAAAATAAAAAAATTATGGTTTTTACGGCCCAGGCATATAATGCGAAATGGTTTAATTTTATTTATCATGTACATGATATTACAGAAAGTTTTTTCTCGCCTAAAAGATGCTACCCCTATTTTTTAATAATGAAAAGACATGAAGGCTCGCATAATGATTTTATGGAAGAAAGATTAAACGGTTCTTATAGGCATTTGATTAAAGCCGACCAATACAAAACTGCATGGAAAAGTTTAAAAAAAGAAAAGTTTCTGAAAATGTTAAGTTCAGACGAAAAATACAATAAACCGGCGCTTTATAAAGATAGGATTAATGCACCATGGAAACCTTTCCTTTCTTTTAACGATACGCAGGATGCTTTAAGCGCTTTGTATTTCATTAGACTTATTAACCTGAATAAAGGCGAAGACTATTATATACCAGTATATGAAAATCGCAAAAGATACTTAGTTCTTATAAAAGCTGAAGGTTTTTACAACATAGACACGCCGGCCGGGAAATTTAATACTATAAAAGTAAAGGCGTTTCTTAACTTTAACGGAGTTTTTTCACACAAGGGAAGTTTGAAGATATACTTTTCTACTGGGCCGAACCACACCCCCGTGTATCTTGTTACAAATATCCGTATCGGCTTTATGACGGCAATATTAACTAAGAAAAAAATATGAACCGTTCTTGTCGATATTTGCGTTAAAATACGCCGGGCAGTTTTATACTCCAAGATGCATAGTTAAACTCCTTACAGAAATGATAGAGCCGTATAAAGGCAGAGTTTATGACCCATGCTGCGGTTCCGGCGGAATGTTCGTCCAGTCCGAAAAATTTATTCAGGAACACGGCGGCAGAATAGGCGATATTTCCATTTACGGGCAGGAGAGTAACCAGACTACATGGCGGCTTTGTAAAATGAACCTTGCTATCCGCAGGATAGAAGCGGATATTCAGTGGAACAA
>JAJYJI010000010.1:40200-47092 GCA_021789605.1 bacterium | reverse complement strand
AATCGGACGAAAAGCTGAAAAAAGCGTTAAAATCTATAGGGAAATACACGATATTCATCAAGATTCTCGGCTCATACGAATCGGCGGCAAAAAATATATAAATAATTCTGGATTAACGCTTGCGCGGGAATGACAGGGGTAAATATTTTATGACATTAATGAATTCTAAATCAAGTAATCGATTAAAAGAAAATTTAGAAAAAAACGTTTTTGTATATACGTCCGAATTGTCTCCCGAAAGAGGCGCAGACCTTTCAAAAATGAAAGGAATATACGAACTGTTGAAAGACCGCGTCCCCGCTTTTAATATTACCGACAATCAAGGCGCAAACATGAAAATGTCTTCCCTTGCAGGTTCTATTTACATAAAACAGGCAGGAGGAGAGCCCATTTTTCAGCAGACCTGCAGGGACAGAAACCGAATGGCATTGGAATCCGACCTGCTCGGCGCCGCCGCATTCGGCGTAAAAAATATTCTGGCTTTAACCGGCGACTATATTTCATTCGGAGACCACAAGCATGCAAAAGCCGTTTACGATATAGATTCGGTTAATTTAATCGAAATAGTAAAAGGGTTAAATGCCGGAGCGGATATGAACGGAAACAAACTTAACGGCCCTACGGATTTTTATATCGGGGCGGCGGTAAATCCGGAATCCGTTCCGCTCGAACCCCAGCTTATAAAATTTGAAAAAAAAATTAATGCGGGATGCGATTTTTTTCAAACGCAGGCTGTTTTCGATACCGCCAAGTTTGCCGGATTCTACGATTTTTATAAAAACTTTAAAAACATAAAAATTATTGCCGGAATTTATATATTGAAATCCGCTAAAACCGCCCGCTTTATGAATAAATCCATCCCTGGAATTTACATTACCGAACAAATTATAAACGAACTGGAAAATGCTCCGGACCCGTTAAAAAAAGGAATCGAAATTGCCGCGAGAACCGCAAAAGAATTAAAGCCGTTAGTCCACGGAATACATATAATGGCATACGGCATAGAAGATAAAATTCCTCTTTTTTTAGATGAATTGGAAGCAGAAAACTCTTGACATTAGGGCTTTAAAAAGTGTATAATTTTTAAAACGCCGATATAAAAATCTCAGGAAAAGGATAAATATTTTATGATGAAAGAAATCAGAATTCACGGAAGAGGCGGACAAGGTTCCGTGACGATGGCGTCCATTCTTGCGTTAAGTTTTTTCGATGACGGGAACTATTGCCAGGCCTTTCCTTCTTTCGGTTCGGAAAGAACGGGCGCTCCGGTGCAGGCTTTTGCAAGGTTTTCCGATAAACCCATTAGGACTAGGCATCAGATATACGACCCGGATTACGTCATCGTTCAGGATATAACGCTTCTTAAGTCCGTTCCCGTTTATAAAGGCCTAAAAGACGACGGAAAAATTTTAATAAATTCCGAAACGGATATAAAAGACGTCTTAAACGAACTCGGCGGATTGCAGGAGAAAAACGTCGTAATGTTTCCGGCATTAAAAATAGCCATGAAAATCTTAAAAAAGCCTATAGTAAATACTATTCTGCTTGGCGCTTTTTCCGCCATAAGCGGAGACGTCGGCATAGATTCCGTTAAAAAGGAAATAGAAAACAGGTTTGGTTCTAAATTGGGCAAAATGAATGCCGAAGCGGCGCAGATTGCTTATAATTACATAAAAGGAGACAAGGGTGGATTTTAAGGTAGGAATAATCTCTTTGCCCGGAGCGGCGCTTTCAAATAAAACCGGCTCTTTCGCAAACGAAACTCCGGTATTTAAGCATAAAACATGCACGGGATGCAATCTTTGCATTTATTTTTGTCCGGAAGGAGTGGTTTACGGCGACAAAAAGACGAAAATATACGATTACGACTCCGATTACTGCAAGGGTTGCGGCATATGCGCCGAAGAATGTCCGGTCAAGGATATAGAAATGGTTCTTGTAGAAAAATAATTTTTAATCGGTGAATACAATATGAAACAGGTTCTTGAAGGTTCGATGGCTATTTCAGACGGCGTGAGAATGGCTGAGCCCCATGTCATTTCGGCTTATCCCATAACCCCCCAGACCCATATAGTCGAGCATCTTTCGCAGATGGTCGCTGACGGAGTTCTAAAATCGGAATTTATTATGGTAGAAAGCGAACACTCGGCAGCTTCAGTCGTTCTCGGAGCAAGCGCCTGCGGAGTCAGAACTTATACGGCTACGGCTTCCCAGGGGCTTTTATATATGGAAGAAGTTATATACAATATCGCGGGAATGAGGCTTCCGGTGGTGCTGACCCTTGCCAACAGGGCTATCTCTGCCCCTATAAACATCTGGAACGACATGCAGGACGCTATGGCCATAAGAGACTCCGGCGCTATTATGCTCGTCGCGGAGAATAATCAGGAAGCTTACGATATGCATATTCAGGCGTTTAAGATTGCCGAAAATCAGGACGTAATGCTGCCCTTAATCGTAAACGTGGACGGTTTCGTTTTAACGCACACTTTCGAAGTCGTAGAGACCATAGACAGCATCGAAAAAGTAAGGGAATATCTTCCTCCTTTAAATATGGAGTACAAATTGGACGTGGACAACCCTTATTCTTTCGGAACCTTGGGAGAGCCGTCCGTCTATATGGAATCTAGATACAACATGTATAACGCCATGAATTTCTCCAAAAAAGTTATAGTCGATGCCGCTAAAGAATACAGGGAAATGTTCGGCAAATTTCAGGGCGCATTAATAGACCCCTATAAAATGGACGATGCGCAGACCGTAATCGTTGCGATGGGTTCCGTGCTTGGAACTATAAAAGACGTTGTAGACGAATTGAGAAAATCAGGAAAAAAAATCGGCGTTTTAAAAATCCGTTCTTTCAGGCCGTTTCCTGAAGAAGAGATTGTTTCCGTCCTTAGGAACGCCTCTAACGTTATTGTCGTCGAAAAAGCTATTTCTCCGGGCAAAGGCGGTATTCTTTCCATGGAAATCAGAGACGTTCTGTTTAAGCATAAAATCGGCTCCATAACCGTTAACGGCTATACGATAGGTCTCGGAGGCAGGGACATCACTCCGAAAAATATACGCGACCTCGTTATGAGGGCGGAAAACGAAGAGAACGTGGACGGTGAATTCATAGGCCTGTCGCAGCAGTATCTTTAATTAAAAAAATAAAAAGGGAATATTAAAATTATGCTGACTAAAGAAGAAACCCATGCCGGTTTTTTTACCATGGGACATACCGGTTGTTCCGGGTGCGCTCAATCCATGAGCGTTAAGCTTATACTGGAAGCTCTGGGGAAAAATACCATTGCGACTAATGCTACGGGGTGCCTCGAAGTTTTTTCGACGCGTTATCCCGAATCTTCATGGAGGATTCCGTGGATACACTCTCTTTTTGAAAATTCGGCCGCGGTAGCTTCCGGAGTCGAAGCCGCGCTTAAGGCAATGGGAAAGAAAGAGGGCATTACGGTTCTGGCGCAGGGAGGCGACGGCGGAACGGCTGACATCGGACTTCAGGCTCTTAGCGGCATGTTTGAAAGAAATCACGACGTATTATACGTTTGCTACGACAACGGCGCGTATATGAATACCGGTTATCAGAGAAGCGGCCTTACTCCTTTCGATGCCTATACGACCACAAGCCCGTCCGGGAAAGAGTCTTTCGGGAATTCGAGGCCTAAAAAATATATGCCCGAAATTGCAATGGCCCATAGAATTCCTTATACGGCAGTCGCTTCGGCTGGGTATCCGCTGGACCTTCAAAAAAAAGTCAGGAAAGCAAAATCCATTATCGGCGCAAAATATTTACAAGTCGACGTTCCGTGCGTTCCGGGCTGGAAATACGAGCCGAGATATTCCGTCAAGCTTGCGCAGCTTGCCGTCCAGACGGGGCTCTATCCGCTATTCGAAGCGGAATACGACAAAATAGTTTCCGTAAGGAAAATAAGCAAAAAAGTTCCGGTTGAGGAATATCTTAAGCTTCAGGGAAGATTTAAACATTTATTTAAAGACGATGCCGGTAGAGCCGAAATAGAAAAGATTCAAAAAACGGCCGACGAAAATATCGAACGCTACGGTTTAATTTAGGCCGCCTCTAAAGAATTAATGACTGATAATAATAATTCCGGTATAAAAAAAAAGATAATCGACGGAAGACTTATCGCCAAGGAAATAGAATCATCTTTATCGGGGAAAATAGCGGAACTGAAAAATAAGGGCGTAGTTCCTTCGATAAACGTTATTCTTGTGGGCGATAATCCGGCCTCGGTAATATACGTCAGAAACAAAGAGCGCGCCGCCGCCAGATGCGGCATTTTATCCAAAAAAGACATTTATCCGCAGACTATACGCGAAGAAGAGCTCTTAAATAAAATAGAAGCCCTAAATAACGACCCTCTGGTTCACGGCATACTCGTTCAACTGCCCCTCCCAAGCCATATAGACGAAAGAACCGTTATGGAAGCCATAAGCCCTTCAAAAGACGTGGACGGCTTTCACCCCATGAACGTCGGAAAGATTTTTACGGAAAGCCCGCCTTTTTATCCGTGCACCCCTTACGGCATTATAAAAATGCTTGTTCATTACGGCATTTCCGTAAAAGGAAAAAATTGCGTAATAATAGGGCAGAGCAATATAGTGGGTAAACCGCTTGCCGTAATGCTTATGAACAGGCTTGCCGCCGTCGTTTCCTTAAACATATATACCAAAGATATAAAATCTTTTACCCGGAAGGCGGATGTTTTAATATCCGCTGCCGGAAAGGCCCGTTTAATAGACGAAAGTTTTATAAAAGAGGGAGCGGTAATAATAGACGTCGGAATTTCAAATATCGGCGGAAAGATTTGCGGGGACGTAAATTTTGAAAGCGTTATAAACAAGGTTGCCGGAATAACTCCAGTTCCCGGAGGCGTGGGTCCGGTTACCGTTGCGGTTTTAATGGAAAATACGGTAAAGTCGGCCATAATAAAATCGGGTATAAATATAAAATATAAAATATAAAAAATAAAAATGATTGTATCTAAACAGAAAGATTTATCAGACATAATTAAAAAAATCAGAGGTTCCGTTTTTATATTCGGATGCGGAATATGTTCGGTTACTTCGAGAACGGGCGGTCCAAAAGAAGCGGAAGCCATGGAACAGATTTTAAAAAATAAAAATATTGCCGTGGAAGGCGTTTGCATAATAGACGCCATGTGCCATCTGCAAAAGGTAAAAAAAGCCGTAAGAGACAATAAAGACGGTTTATCAAAGGCGCAAACCGTTCTGGCGTTATCGTGCGGCAGCGGCGTGCAATCCGCAGTGTTAGCGCTTCCCGATTCCGTCAAAGTAGTTTCCGGCGTCGATACGATGTTTCTCGGCAATATAGAAAATCTGTCTTCGCTGAAAGAGATGTGCTCCCTGTGCGGAAACTGCGTTTTAAACGAAACGGGAGGAATCTGTCCGGTTACGTTATGTCCTAAGGGCATTTTGAATGGACCGTGCGGAGGCATGAAAAACTATAAATGCGAAATCGACGAGAATATGGATTGCGCATGGGTAAAAATTTACGAGAGGTCGGTTAAGCAGGATACTTTGGAGGATATTAAAAAAACGGCTAAGCCGAAAGACTATTCGGTCAAGAAACCGGCTGCCTCGGTCAAATTTAGCGGTTCGCACAGATAGCCGCGGCGGTAGTATTATAAATACATAGGAATAAAAAAACAAAGAAAAGGTAAAATTATTTATGGAATTTTTTAACGTAAAGGCGCCCGGCTATATTTATAAAATAAATCCTTATATACCCGGAAAGCCGATAGAAGAGGTCGAAAGAGAAAAAGGGATTAAAAATATCGTTAAACTGGCGTCGAACGAGAATCCGCTCGGGCCTTCCCCTTTAGCCCTGAAAGCCGTCAAGCATTATCTTAAAAATTTAAACAGATATCCGGACGGTTCTGGTTTTTATTTAAAGCATGAATTAACCGAATTTTTTAACTCTCAAAACAGTATGAAACGGACGCTATTGAAATCCGAAAATTTTATTTTAGGAAACGGTTCTAACGAATTAATAGACATTGCAGTCAGAACGTTTTGCGAAAAAGACGAAAACATAGTATCTCCCTTTCCTTCTTTCGTTGCGTATTATCTTGCCGGAGAACAGCTCGGTTTAAAATTAAAAATCAGCAGCCTTAAAAACTATGCTCTCGATTTAGACGATATGCATAAATTGATAGACGGCAAAACCAAAGTAGTTTTTATATCGAACCCAAATAATCCTACGGGTACTTTTTTTTCAAACGATAAAATTATCAATTTTATTAAAAGGGTGAAAGACGGCGTTCTAATCATAGTCGATGAAGCTTATATAGAATATGCAGGAGAGTCTTTAGCCGAAAACATAACCACCGCAGATTTTCCTAATGTTTTAATTCTTCGGACTTTTTCGAAAGTTTATGGGCTTGCCGGACTCAGGGTCGGTTACGGAATAGGGCATAAAGATTTGATTTCCTTAATGGACAGGGTCCGCGAACCGTTTAACGTCAATTCGCTTTCTTTAGTTGCGGCGGCGGCGGCTTTAAGCGACAAAGATTATCTTGAAAAAGTTATAGCGACGAACGAAACAGAGAAAAATTATCTATACGGCGAATTCAAGAAAGCGGGATTAAAATTCGTAGAAACGGGAGCAAATTTTATACTTGTCAAATTGGAGGGGCAAAAAGCCGCCGAAATTTCGGAAAAACTTTTAAACGCCGGCGTAATAGTAAGGCCTATGGACAGATTCGGCTACGGCGACATGGTAAGAATTACCATAGGCAAGCACAAAGAGAATGTTAAGTTGATTAAAGCGTTGCAAAAGTCTATTTTATTTTCCGCAAAATAAATTTTACAATTATTTTGGGATAGGATAGAATAGGATAGGATAGAATAG
>JAJYJI010000010.1:0-40100 GCA_021789605.1 bacterium | reverse complement strand
ATAGAATAGAAAATTATCGAAGGATATTGAAATTAATAAAATAAAATTTGCCGAACATATTTTAAAACCGGCTATAGAAAAATAAAAATTAGCTTTGAGGAGGAGATAAATGATTTTAGTTCTAAAAAAAAATGCAACCAAAGATGAAATTGACCATATTCTCGGCAAAATAGGCCAGGCGGGTTTGAAGCCGCATATTTCGGAAGGAGCCGACGTTACCATTATAGGATGCATCGGGCACGAGGATGCAGTTAAAGCATTTTTTGGAGAAGCCGAAGCGCTTGCGGGAGTCGATAAGGCGATTAGAATATCCAAGCCTTATAAGCTGGCTTCCAAGGAAATGGGCAATGAAAGGAGCGTTTTTAAAGCGGGAAACATAGAAATAGGGGGAAACAAAATCGCAGTAATTGCCGGACCGTGCGCCGTGGAAACTTTAGATAACCTTACCGAAATTGCGGAAAATATAAAAAAAGCCGGAGCCTCCGTTTTAAGAGGCGGCGCATTTAAACCGAGGACGAGCCCTTATACCTTTCAAGGACTTGGCGAAGAGGGGCTTAAATTTTTAAGCGAAGCGCGGAAAAAAACAGGACTTTTAGTCGCAACCGAAGTAATGGACCCCAGAGACTTAGACTTAATATGCTCTTATGCGGATATAATACAAATCGGCGCAAGAAATATGCAGAATTTCAGGCTGCTTCAGGAAGTCGGAAAGGTTAGAAAGCCAGTGATACTTAAAAGAGGGCTGTGTTCCACCATACAGGAATTTTTGATGTCCGCCGAATATATTATGTCGAACGGCAATGAACAGGTAATATTATGCGAAAGGGGCATAAGAACCTACGAAACGTCCACGAGGAACACCCTTGATTTAAGCGCGGTTCCCGTTTTAAAAAGACTTTCTCATCTGCCGGTAATAGTCGACCCTTCCCACGCCGCAGGCGTATGGTACTATGTGGAACCGCTTTCTCTTGCCGCTATAGCGGTGGGAGCCGACGGACTTATGATAGAAGTTCATCCGGTGCCGGAAAAAGCATATTCCGACGGCGCTCAGTCGTTAAAATACGATACCTTCGGCGAATTGATAAATAAGGCAAAGTTAGTCGCGAGAGCCGTCGGAAGAGACATATAAATTTAAAATTATTATTTAAATTTTATTTATTAATTTTTATAATTTGCCATAAATGTTTAAGGAAATTTCAATAATAGGCCTCGGTTTTATGGGAGCTTCCGTCGCGGGGGCGGTTAAAGCGGCAAATCCCGAAATAAAAATAAAAGGATACGACATTAAACGGAAGAATATCGATTACTGCCTTTCCGTCAAAATAATAGACGGCGAAGTAGATTTCGAATCCCGCAAATACGCCGGGGACGATTCTTTAATAATAATGTGCGCCCATCCCTCCGCTATCATTTCTTTTTTGGAAAATCAAGCGGTATTTTTTGAATGCGCCGGCGCCGTTACCGATGTAGGCAGCGTTAAAAGAGCTATTACGGAAAACGCGAAAGCAAAAAATATAAAAAATTTCGTTGGGTCGCATCCGGTGTCTGGTTCGGATAAATCCGGCCCCGAAAATGCCGATTTCACCCTTTTTAACGGAAAAAACTGCATAGTCGTCAGAGAAGACGAAGATTTAAATGATAACGTCCGTTCCCGCCTTATTGAAAAGATTGCGGAATTTTGGAAATCGCTTAAAATGCGGGTTGTTTTCTCGACCGCCGAAATCCACGATAACATAGCCGCCTATACAAGCCACCTTCCCCATCTTATAGCTTTTCTTTTATCCGGCACTACTTTGGCGCATGTTCTTAAAGAAAAAGAAAATTTTGCAAAGACCGTAACGTCTTGTTTTATCGGAAGCGGTTTTAAAGATTCGACCCGCATAGCTTCTTCGACTCCGGAACTATGGACGGATATTTTTTTAATGAATAGCGCAAACCTTATCTCTTCGTTGGAAGATTTCATGCTATCCGCCAATATCCTGAAAGGATTTTTAGAAAACGGAGACAAGGAAAGCCTTGCCGGAGCAATAAGAAAAATTGCGGACGAGCGGAAAGAGGTGGGCATTTGATAGATTTAAAACCGGATAGAGCTCTGGTTGCAGGACTTTCTAAAGGAGTTGAGGCAATATTGGAAGTTCCCGGAGATAAATCCATATCCCACAGGGTTATTATTCTTGGAAGCCTGGCCGAAGGGAAATCCCTTGTTTCCAATATGTCTTTGTCCAGAGACAATATGGCCACGATTGCCGCTTTCAGAAAACTTGGCATAAATATTAAGAAACAAAATTTAACCGGAGACGGCAAAGATTTTGCGATATACGGCGCAGGCCTTTACGGCTTAAAGGAACCGGAGTCGATAATCAATACGGCCAATTCCGGCACTCTTACAAGGCTTTTGGCCGGAATACTGGCAGGAAACAATTTTTTTTCGGTTTTGTCGGGCGATAAATATCTTAACCGCCGCCCTATGAAGCGCGTAATAGAGCCGTTAAGCCTTATGGGCGCGAAAATAAGCGGCCGCGGAAGCGGAAGCTACCCGCCAGTCGCTATTAACGGAGGAAAGTTAAAATCGATTTATTACGAAGTTCCCGTTCCGAGCGCTCAGGTCAAATCCTGCATTATGCTTGCGGCTCTTTATGCGGAAGGAAATACCGTAATATACGAGAAAAAGGCAACGAGAGACCATACCGAAAATTTATTAAAACTTCAGGGATGTCCGGTTATACAAGAAACCCCTGCCGGAGGAGACAGCCTTATAACGGTAAAAGATAAAAGCGGGTTAAGTCTAAAACCGTTTGAAACGGCCATACCCGGGGATTTCAGCAGCGCGGCATTTTTTATAGCGCTCGGCATTTTACTTAAAGATTCCGATATTACCGTCAAAAATGTTCTATTAAACGAAAAAAGAGCGGGCATGCTGAAGGTTTTAAAGATGATGGGCGCGGATATAGGCGTAAACGTAACCGGCGAAACTCCGGAAAGGGTCGGAAATATAAGAGTAAGATATTCCGGCCTTAAAGGCATAGCCGTTCCTTCGGAATTAGTTTCCGATATGATAGACGAATTTCCTATTTTTTCCGTAATAGCTTCTTTTGCCGAGGGAAAGACGCTTGTTTCCGGAGCCGGAGAATTGCGCGTTAAGGAAAGCGACAGGATTAAGACGGCCGTTTTTAATTTAAGCAGGATAGGAGTTGCGATAAAAGAATTTGAAGACGGCTTCGAGATAAACGGAAATCCTGATTTGATAAATTCAAAATCAGGCGCCGCCGTTTTAAATTCGTTCGGCGACCACAGGATTGCCATGTCTATGATAATTATGGGGCTCGCGCTAAAATACAGAAAAATAGAAATACGCGATATAAAATGCATAAACACTTCTTTCCCGGAGTTTTTCGATACGGTTTCTGGATTAACCGGAATTGCGCGCGCGAGGTAAAGCGGTAAGAACCGGCGGATGCATGCCGGCAGCGGAGAATAAAATAAATCGGATGCCTATGGAAATAATAGTTGCGCCTTCCGCAGGTTTTTGCTTCGGGGTCAAAAGGGCGGTAAACATGGCGATAGATGCGGCTGAACAGTGCAGTCCGCCGGAAAAATTAAACACGCTGGGCCCCATTATCCATAATCCTCAAGTGGTTAAGGCGCTGGAGGAAAAAGGCGTGTTCTCCATAGACTGCGTGGACGACGACGATTATGACTATAATACCCTGCTTATACGCTCCCACGGCGTCAAGGCAGAAATCATGGAAAAATTAAAACATAGAGGGTTAAAAATAATAGACGCGACTTGCCCTTTTGTAAAAAAAGCCCAGAATTACATTAAAGAAGCCGCATCAAAGGGCTATTTCATTATAATGGTAGGAGATAAAAATCATCCGGAAGTGCAGAGCGTAATAAGCTTTGCCGATAAAAATAAATTTTTGGTAATAAATAATAACGCCGATTTAAAAAATGTTCCGGTATCGGAAAAATTGGCCATAATTTCCCAAACTACGCAGGACGTTAGTTTTTATAAGCGCATAATAGAAGAAATATCTAAAATAGCAAAAAACGAAACCTTGGTTTTCGATACGATTTGCGACGCAACCATGATAAAGCAGGAAGAGTCAAAAATTATAGCTTCCAATGTTGACGTTATGATAGTCGTAGGCGGTTATAACAGCGCAAATACGAATAAGCTTCAAAATATATGCAAAGAAATTCAAAAAAATACCTATCATATAGAAACGGAGGATGAAGTTTTTCCCGAATGGTTTGCAAACGCCGGCAAGGTCGGAATTACGGCAGGCGCATCTACCCCGGATTGGATAATAGAACGGGTATTAAAAAGAATCCACGATATAGACGGGGCGTATAAAAAATTAAGTTTATAAAATAGTCCTATAAACAAAAAGATTTGCTTAATTTATTTAAATATGTTAGATTAGTTTTATTAAATTTAGGAGGTAGCAATATATTTATGGCAAAACAAAGTTTTAAGATGAATCAATCTCGCAACGGCTCCGCTAACGGCGGAAGCCCCACGGAATTTGAACTTTTGCTCGGTTCCTACGAAAACATGAACAGCAGAGGGCTCGTCAGGCAGGGAAGGATTTTAAATATCGACTCCGATTATGTTTATGTAGATGTCGGAGATAAGTCGGACGGGATAATTACCATAGAGGAAATATCTTCGGGAGGCAACATAGATATTTCTTCCATATCTTTGGGCAGCTTCATAGAGGTTTTTGTCGGCAGTTACGACGATAAATTAGGCTATTTAATATGCTCGCGGGAGAAAGCGAAAAGCGTTTACGTTTTAGACGACATCGAAAGGGTATGCAACGAAAACGAATTAATTAAAGGAACCGTAGTAGCCAAGACGAAGGGCGGACTGATTGTAGATTTGAACGGCGTTACCGGATTCCTGCCCGGTTCGCAAATAGACGTAAAACTCACCAGGGATTTTGACGCTTTCCTCGGAAAGACATTAGAACTCAAAGTAATCAGCGTCGATAAAAAAAGCTGCAACGTCATAATATCGAGACGAAAAGTCATAGAAGACGAAATCAAAAAACTTAAGGAAAATGTTTTAACCGATATTAAAGAAGGAGACGAGCTCGAAGGCATTGTTAAAAACATAACTGATTACGGCGTTTTCGTGGACCTCGGAGGAATGGACGGCCTTATTTATATTACCGATATTTCATGGAAAAGAATATCTCATCCTTCCGAAATATTGAGCCTCGGGCAAAAAATCAACGTCAAGGTCATCAAATACGACGAAGAAAAACATAGGGTGTCTTTAGGTTACAAACAGCTTTTTAACGACCCGTGGAAAAATATACAAGATAGGCATAAAACCGGAGATATCGTGGAAGGCGTGATTATAAACATAACTGATTACGGCGCATTCGTAGAGCTTGACGACGACGTGGAAGGACTCATCCATTTATCGGAAATGAGCTGGGAGAAAAAACAGATAGACCCGAAAACTTTTTTAACTAAAGGACAGAGGGTAAAAGCTTCTATCTTAAGCTTAGAACCTGAAACCAGAAAATTGTCCCTCAGCTTAAAGAGGCTTACGGAAAGTCCGTGGAATCTGTTTAAGGATAAATATCCGGCCGGCAATGTAGTGGAAGGAACTGTAAAAAACGTTTACGAATTCGGAGTTTCTGTGGAGCTTGAGGAAAATCTGGAAGGATATATAAAACAGAACGATTTTTCATGGACAAAAAGAACGAAACATCCTCACGAGTTATTTAAAGCGGGAGATAGAATTAAAGCGATAGTTCTAAATATAGACGAAGAGAAACAAAGGATTTATTTAGGAATAAAACAGCTTACGGAAAGCCCTTGGACAAACATCAAGGACAGATATTCCGTAGGAACGGCCGTATCGGGGAAGGTATCCAATATTACCGAATTCGGAATATTCGTACAGCTCGAAGAAGGCATAGAGGGGCTTATACACAATTCTAAAATACCGGACAATTTTATGAAAGACAACGATATTTCGACGGGTTCGATGATAAATGCCGAAATCATTATGCTGGATACCAACGAACAAAAAATAGGACTGTCGCTTATCAACGTAAATCAAAAATAATAAATTATGAGCGCAAATAAGCATCCTTTTTTAAGCGGGTTACTTTTTCTGATAGCATTTATAGGCGTATTCGGTATTTTCATATATCTTATACTATTTAAGTTTCAGGTAAAATCGAACTATAACATAGTAAAAGGCTCTTCGCCGTATTCTATCGGAATTATAAATCTCAGCGGTACGATTACGGATTCGTCCCGGTTTATAAGTCTTTTAAACCACTATAAGCGCGACAAATTTGTCAAGGCGGTAGTAATAAGGGTAAATTCTCCCGGGGGGGAGGTTGCCCCCTCCCAGGCAATTTATGAACAGCTGATGAAATTTAAAAAACACAAGAAAGTAGTCGTATCTATGGATTCCGTCGCCGCATCGGGAGCCTATTACGTTTCTTCCGCGGCCGATAAAATTATCGCAGAGCCGGGCACTTTAACCGGCTCCATAGGCGTAATAATGGAAATGCCCAACGTGTATAAGCTGATGAAAAAGGTCGGAGTTTCATATAATTATATTGTCAGCGGCCCGTATAAAGACATAGGCACTCCTTTCAAAGAAATGACTCCGATGCAGAGAAAAAAACTTCAAGGCGTAGTTATGAATGTTTACGGCCAGTTTGTGGCGGCCGTCGCCAAGGGCAGGAATCTTAAGGTTTCTTACGTAGATAAGCTTGCAAACGGCATGGTTTATTCCGGACAGCAGGCCCTTAAATACCATCTCGTGGACCAGCTGGGGGATTTTCAGGACGCGGTAAAAAGCGCAAAAAAATTGGCAGGAATAAAGGGCAAGCCTACGCTGATATATCCGGTTAAAAGACGCTCCAATTTATTTCAGTCTTTTATAAAAAGAGCCGTAAAATCTTTCGTGGACGGTATGGGAGGCGGTTCTTTTTTTAAAGGAACGGGCATTGTTTCCTATAACTCTATGAAACTTGATTTTTAAATTTTATGGAAATTATTTATGCTCCATGGCGCATGGATTATTTAATTAAAGATAAATCTAAAGAAGAGTGCGTTTTCTGCGAAGACAGCAAATGCTATGAAGAAAAATATGTTCTTTTTAAGGGAAAATATTCGTATGTCAAACTTAATACTTTTCCTTATAACTGCGGACATCTTTTAGTTATTCCATATGTACACGTCAAGGAGCTTAACGGACTTTCTCCCGATACCGGAACCGAAATAATGAGGCTGTTGTCCATAAGCTGCGATATTCTGAAAAAGATTTACCGGTGCGACGCCATTAATGTGGGACTAAATCTGGGCAAGGCTGCCGGAGCCGGCATAGAACAGCATCTGCATTTTCATATAATACCCAGGTGGGAAGGAGACGTAAGTTTTTATACCGTCTGTTCCGAACTCAGGGTCGTTTCCGAAATACTTGACGATACATATAATAAACTGTTCGGCGATTTTAAAAAGATAATACTTTAAAATTAATGTCGAAATAAGAGGTGCGTATAAATGGCTAAATTTATAAACCTCATTCTTTTAATTATTTTTGTGGCGGCAGTTTTAATTTTTACGGCAGAAAATCCCGGACTCGTCAGCGTAAAATTTTTAGGATTCAGGTCCATCAAGCTTCCTATTTCGGTAATCGTGTTTTTTTCGGTAATTATCGGCATTTTAATCGGATTGATATATCATTTTTACGCCGTTTATAAGCTCAAAAAAGAATTAAAGAACGAAAAAGAAAAATTATGACAGGTTTGATAGAATTTGAAAAAAATTCAATCGAACAGGCTATGTCAGAAGTTTTCGACAGTTACGGTTACGGCAAACCCGCGCTGGATTTACTGAAAAGCCTCAGCGCCGTTTCGGGTAGCATCGGAAGCGGGGTTTTCCTAATAGGCGGCTTTGTAAGAGACATTATTATATATATCCTGAAATCGAATCCTAAAACGGCGCACATCTTTAAACCATCCAAAGTTTTTAAAACTCTTCCTGCAAGCAAAGGCAATTTCAATAATAATTTCCTCGATTTAGATATAGCCGTGGAAGGCTCCGCCGAAAGGCTTGCGGTCGAGATAAAAAAAGATAAAAATTTTAAATTCGATATCAATTATTTAAAAATCCATAAAAAGTTCGGAACAGCTTTGGCGGTATTTTTAATCGGCAATCTGCCGTTAAAGATAGATATGGCTTCCTTGAGGACGGAGGTTTATAAAAAATCCGGCGCTCTTCCCGAAGTAAATATTGGAAACGCCGCATTTAAAGACGATATCTTAAGAAGAGATTTTACTATAAATGCAGTCGCATTTTCCATTAACGGGAACGATTTTCTCGAAGTTAAAGATTATGCCTTTGGATTGTCGGATATTTTAAATAAAAAAATAAGAGTTTTTCATGAATTAAGTTTTATAGACGACCCCACAAGGATGTTCAGGGCGGTAAGATTCGAAAAAAGGCTTGGTTTTAAGATAGACCGGAAAACTTTAAAATTCATCGAAATTGCTTTAAACAATAACGTTTTGGATAATATTTCCGGCAAAAGAATAGTTTCGGAACTATATCTTTTACTGAAAGAAGAAAAACCGGAAATTTATTTAGAAAGGCTCGAAAAATTAGGCATATTGAGAGGAATTTACGCTGAATTAAAATTTGACGATAAAAAAAAGGCCGTTTTTAAAAGAATATCGTCTTTCTTCAATAAATCGGGCAATGCCGGCAAATTAATCGAATACGATAAAAATATCGACCCTAATATATTTTATATGGCTGAAGTTTTTTACGGATTAGAAAGCCATGAGCTGGATGCGGCGGTCGGAAGATTAAATTTAGGAGATAAAATAAAGCGTTCGCTGGAAATTATTTATTCGGATGAGGAAAAGATATTAGAATTAAAAAAAAATAAACTTTTTAATTTAAATCCAAAAAATAGCGAAATATACGATAAACTAAAAGAATACGATATAAAAGGAATTTTATTTTATATATTCGAAAATAAGGTTAAGAATTTGCGCGATTTAAATTTTAATAAAATCATAATAAAATATCTTAATAAATTAATATTTATTATGCCTGCCGTCGGCGGACGAGACCTAAAATCCATGGGGATATGTGAAGGTCCGTTATGCGGAAAAATATTGAACGATATAAGAATGTTAAAGATGAACGGCATGCTTAGATCCAAAGGCGGCGAATTAAAGTTTATTAAAAAAAAATATATAAAATTAAGTTCGGGAGGAACTAAAAATGATTGAATTTAATTTTAAATACGTTTTGGATTCGGCTATTGAAGAAAACGGCATAGCCGAATCGGAAATCAGAGCTTTAGAGCGGGAACTCGTTCAGGCCAGAAAAAACTTAAACGGACTCAGGGTAAACGGCGGCGCCGGGTTTTACGACGAAATATCCAACTTAGGCATGATAAAAGACATTAAGGAAGTTTCCGGAAAACTGTTTTCAAAGGGCATAGAAACGCTGTACGTTTTTGGAATGGGCGGTTCTTCCCTCGGGGCTGTTTTTTTGAAAGAGGCTATGGGCGCAATAACCGGCGGCAGGAAAAGCGGACGGAATATCGACGTCGTTTTTTCGGAAAATATAGACCCAGGTCCTATAAAAAGGAATATCGACAATATGGATTTAGAAAAAACGCTGTTCTGTTTTGTTTCGAAATCCGCCGACACGATAGAGGTGGTAGCCCAGTTTTTTATCGTCAAAGAAATGCTTGAAAAATCCGTTAAAAATTACAAAAATAATTTATTGTTTATAACGGATAAAAAGAGCGGATTTTTAAGGCTTTATGCCGATGAAAACGGAATAGCCGTACTGGACATAGCTAAAAACGTAGGGGGCAGATATTCTATCGTAACCGCCGGAACCCTTTTTCCGGCTTATGCCATGGGGCTGGATATAGAAAAATTTTTATCTGGGGCGATTTCCTATCGGGACGATATTCTAAGCAAAGGCGTTTTTGAAAATAATCCCGTTTATACCTTTGCGTCCGCGATATATCTTTTCTACGCAAAAAAACGCAGGAATATATTCGTTCCTTTTGTTTACGGCGATTATTTAAAGGAGTTTTCAAGATGGTTCAGGCAGCTTTTTGCCGAAAGCCTCGGAAAAGAATTGGTTTCGCCTACTCCTGTTCCTGCGGCGGGAGCGACCGACCAGCATTCCCAGCTTCAGCTTTACATGCAGGGTCCTCAGGATAAACTTATAGGATTTTTTTGCCTCAAGGATTTCGGAAGCGATTTTACAGTTAACTCAAACGGATTCAAAGAATTCGATTATTTAAACAAAAAAAAATTATCCGAAATTCTTAAGAACGAGTTAAAAGGCGTCGAACTTGCCCTTGCCATAAACAAAAGGCCGTCTTTCAGAATTACGCTGGATAAAATAGACGAATTCAGTTTGGGAGAGCTGTCCTTTATGTCTATGGAAGCCGTAGCCGTTCTCGGAATGCTACTTAAAATTAATCCTTTCGACCAGCCGGGCGTCGAAAAGGGAAAGAAATTTGCGTACCTTCTCATGGGGAGAAAAGACGAATCCCTTTCCGCCGAGTCCGACGAATTAAAAAGATTAGACAAAATTGCGGATATGCCTTATTGATTTAATTTTAATTATCGCAGCCTTAAATGCCTGACCAAAAAAAAATTATAGCAATAGGAGGAGTAACATGCTCCGGAAAGACCGAAACGTCTTTAGAACTGTCAAAACATTTTCCGGTAGAAATCGTAAATTTCGATTCCATCTGTTTTTACAGATATTTCGATATCGGAACCGCAAAGCCGGATATGGCGGCAAGGGCAGTCGCGGCGCATAACCTTGTAGATATTAAAAATCCGGACGAAGAGTATAACGCCGGTATGTTTTCGGAAGATGCCGGGCGCTTAATACGCGACATAACAAACCGCGGAAATATACCTCTTTTTACGGGAGGAACCGGACTTTATATGAAGTCCCTTATTTACGGCCTTTCCTCTATTCCGGAGATAGATAAAACTTTTTACAGGAAAAAAATTTTAGAATTAATTGAAGAATTGGGTTTAAACGCCGTTTACGAAAAACTAAAAGAAATAGACCCCGATTACGCGGCCGTAATTTCGGCGGCGGATAAGCAGAGGATAGCAAGAGCTTACGAAGTTTATGAAGCTACCGGCAGGCCGCTTTCCCATTATTTAAAAGAGAACCCGTTCGGGGAGCCCCTATACGATTGTTTATATTTTACCTTGATTCCCCCGAAAGATTATCTTAAATCGTGTATAATGGAAAGAACTAAAAAGATTCTTGCCAAGGGTTTGATAGGCGAAATAAACGAAATTCTTAATATGGGATACAGCCGGCATTTAAAGCCTTTCAGGAGCATAGGCTATAAGGAGGGATTAATGTATCTGAATAAAGAGATTAAAACTGAGGACGATTTATATAGCGCAATAGTTTCTTCTACAATGAAATACGCGAAAAGGCAGGCAACTTTTTTTAAAAAGGTAAAAAACGCAACGGAGGTTAATCTTACGGATTTAAACAAAAGGGTTGCTTTCATGTCTAAACTTATAGGAGATTTCATAGGATGACCCAGAAAGCCGTCCTTATAGGAATTAATGCAGGAAACAACGCCGGAGCGGAGGGCAGGGAAAAAAGTTTAGATTCCATGGAAGAGCTCGCAATGCTGTCGGAAACCGCAGGCGCCGTAAACGTCTTTAAAATTCTTAAAAATATCAAAAATATCGACCCTGCGTATTATCTTTCGAAAGGAATGCTCGAAGATATAAAGAACGCCGTTGTTTCTAAGGATGCTGACATAGTTATTATAGATGCCTCTTTAAGTCCGGCTCAGGAAAGAAATCTGTCGGACTATTTCGATTTAAACGTGATAGACAGGACAAGACTTATATTAGATATATTTGCAACGCATGCAAGAACCGCCGAAGGCAAATATCAGGTCGAGCTTGCCATGATGAACTACCTTTTGCCGAGGCTTAAGGGCGCGGGCATAATGCTTTCGAAGACCGGAGCGGGAATAGGCACGAGGGGACCCGGAGAAACAAAATTAGAAACCGACCGAAGGAAGGTCAGGCAAAAAATTGCCCATATAAAAGAAAAACTGAAATTATCCGAAAAAACAAGATTGCTGCACAGGGCTAAAAGGGATAAGCAGGGATTGCTTACCGCCGCCATAGTAGGCTATACAAATTCCGGGAAAAGCACGCTTATGCAAAGCCTTACCGGACAAGGAGAAGGCGGAGAAAACAAACTTTTTGCGACTTTGGGGACCAAGACCGCATCTATTTACGATGCCGGCAGAAGAAAAAAAATTATAATATCCGATACCGTAGGATTTATTCAAAATTTACCGGTTTTTCTGGTAAAATCTTTTAAAGCCACTTTGGAAGAAACGGCATATTCGGATTTATTGCTGCACGTAGTCGACCCGCTCCAAAAAGATGCCGAACATAAATCGAAAGAGGTTATGAAGATACTGGACGATATAGGCGCCGGAGACAAAAAGATAATGACGGTTATTAACAAAATAGACCTGCTTACCGACGAGCAGACGGATTATTTGCAGGTAAAATTTGAAAGATTGACGGGAAAACCTGCGGTGCCGGTGTCCGCTAAAACCGGGAAAAACATAAATTTATTAAAAGAAAAGATATTCGAGTCATTAGAAGGCGAACGCGTTTTATCCGAATAACGCTTGAATATTTATTATATATATAAAAAAAAATAAAACCGGCGAAAAATAGCCGTAAAATCGATTAAAGGACAAATATAAATGGAAAAAACAGGAACGGAGGGGTTTCAGCTTAAATTATCTTTATTAGTTTTAATTTTTTTCTTCGCAATATGCGGTTATTTTTCCGGAAACGCGGCAGGCATGAGCGTAACGACAGAAACCTATATAGTCATTCCCAAAAATAACGGAGGCAGGCTTCAGTCTTTAGCCATAAAACGCGCAATAGGGCTTTCTTTAAAAAAAGCCGCCGGTCGATTAATCGGGGGGAAAAAATTTTTAAATAAGAATGCCGAGGATATTATTAAAACAAAATTGTATCCAGACGAGTTAAAATATATATACTCTTTTAAAATTATCGAGGCAAAAAAATATCTCAATCTTTATTATATAAAAATAAAAGTTTACATAAGGAAAAGCATTTTAATAGACGGGCTTAAAAGTTCAGGCTTTAAAATAGTTAATCCTGCGATAAATGCCAAAAGCGCCGATTATAAAGTATATTACGTTAAATTTATAGGAAATTTTAGATATTCGGACTCGAATAAATTCCAGAAATTAATGATAAAACATTCAAGGCATCTTAAGAATCTATACGTTTCATCGTTTTCCGAAAAATTCGCCGAAATAAAAGTTTTATATTACGGGAGCATAATCAGGCTTTTCAAAATAGTAAAACCTATCGTAAGGACATATTTGGATGCAAGAGTATATGCCGGCAACAACGACGTCATAATCGTGGACGTAAAATAGAAAAATAAAGGCCGGTTTTCCGTTGAATAAATCAGATGAAATTGAATATATTCTTCAGCGATGTAATAGCCGCGGTGTTTAAATAAAAATTAAAAATGGAATAAAGAAAAATACTTACGAAAAGAGGGATTAAAAAATATAAAAAGATATTGCTGTCCTTTTCGTATATTATTCCCAGAGCTAACGATATGGGCGGCGCTCCTATAAACATCTGCCCTATAAAAAGCCCTACGACCGGTCCGTATTTTACGACATAGTTATGGGCTTTTCTGCCTTTTTTAGAAACGAGCATCTTATTGACCCATTTAAGCGATTTTAACTTTATCCCGGCATAAAACAGCGCCGAGCATAACAATGTTTCCGAAACGGTTATAAGGGCGATGCTTAACCATGGATTTAATTTATAATAGGCGGCGTAAGCCGTAGAAACGTATTTGCCGCCGATTAGAGGGGTAATGTTGAGGGCGACCATTACGACGTATCTGTAAAAAGCTGGTTCAGACAAGACTTTAAACATACCTTATTTATTTTTTAAGATTAATTTGGTATAATTATAACTATAAATCATATATTTATAAAGCATAAAATAAAAAAGCATAAAATAAAAAAATAAAATGTACTGTTTCAATCCCACATCCGATATGTTTGAAACGGCGGATTTTATCGTTATACAGATAGAACTCGCCGGAGTTAATAAAGAAGATATAAATGTCGAGGTCTTCGGCGGCAGCTTAGAAGTTTCGGGGATAAAACGCCGCAACGGATTTACCGAAAAGGATAACTTTCACAGAATGGAAAGGCTTTTCGGCTTTTTTAAAAGAGTTTTCGACCTGCCAAGGGCTGTTGACAGGAACTCGATAAACGCATCTTTCAACGAGGGGCTTTTAGAGATAATCGTTCCGAAAAACAACAAAAATAGCTGTTTCAGGTTGACGAGCATCGAAATTATAGAAGAATAATTATAGCGCGTAACGGAATATATTTTATTAATGCGCGCGCTAAACGTTTAATAAAATTAATATCTAAATATACGATTAAGGGAAGGTAAAATTTATATGTTTAATTTAGACTACTACGAGGACAAGTTATCCGAAAGCGGTTACAGGGTGCTTACCATATCGGTCGAAGAATCCAAGAGAAGGAAACATTATTACCTTGGTTTGGAGCATGTGTTCTATGCCCTGACCTTAGTGGACGAGGATATCTTGAACGATATATTTACTGAATTAAAAATCGATAAAAGAAAAGTCATGAAGCTGCTTAACGATTATATGATGTCATCCGAACAATATATAGGCGAAGGCATGAAGATTCCGCTTCAAACCAGGAATCTTTTTAAAAGCGCTTACGATTATGCCCAGAGTTCCGGCAGAAATCTTATCGATTCTACGGATTTTTTGACGGTCATGTTCCAGGAACCCAATTCTATGCCCACAAAAGTTTTTAAAAGCCTAGGCGTAGATTCCGTTATAATCGCCGACAAGATTTTTCAAAAAATGAGGGAGAGAAGGAATAGAAACGACGAAAATAAAAGAAAATATTCTTTGCCCTATACGCTGAGCCAGCACGCGATAAACCTTAGCAAGCTGGCGATAATGGACAAACTGTCTTTAGTCTTCGGAAGAGAAGAAGAAATCGCCAGGCTCATGGAAATATTGTGCCATATAGACAGGCCAAATTCCGCTATTATCGTAGGCGAACCCGGCGTGGGAAAAACCGCCATAGTCGAAGGGCTTGCCAGAAAAATAGAGCTTGAACCATATAGCGTTCCTTCAAGGCTAAGGAACAAAATAATCGTAAATCTCCAAATGAATTCCTTAATCGCGGGAACCGTGTTCAGGGGCATGTTCGAAGACAGAATGGAAAAGATAATAAACGAGCTTAAATCCAGAAAAAATATAATTTTATTTGTCGACGAGGTTCATTCCATTATAGGCGCTGGTTCCGCTATCGCCGTACCGAGCGATGCGGCCAATATATTAAAATCTTCCCTTGCGAGGGGAGAGGTGCAGATTATAGGCGCTACGACGCTGTCGGAATATAAGGAATATATCGCCGAAGACGAAGCCCTATCCCGCCGTTTCAGGCTCGTCAACGTCAAGGAGCCTTCGGTGGAAGATACTAAAAGAATACTTTACGGGTTAAAAAGAAGGTTTGAGGATACTTACGGCGTAGAAATAGAAAATTCCGCCATAGAAGAATCGCTGGCCCTATCGTCCCGTTATTCTAAATCCTTGAGGCTTCCCGATAAAGCTATCGGCTGGGTAGATTCGGGATGCGTAAAAGCCGAGATTTATAACAGCGACAGAGTCGTTAAAAAAGAAAATATTTATCAGGTTATTTCTCAAGAAACAGGTATGCCCATAGATTTAATAAAAAGAGACGTTTTAGAAAGATTTCAGGATATGGAAGATTTCTTTTCAAAAAGAATAGTTGGGCAAAAAGAAGCTGTAGATTCGCTTGCAAAACATTTAAGGTTAAACAAGGGTCCCCTTAAAGAAAACTTTAACAAGCCTGATGCCGTATTGCTTTTTCTTGGACCTACCGGCGTAGGCAAGACCGAAACCGCAAAAGCTATGTCGGAGTATCTGTTTGGTTCGCAGAGAAATATTATAAGGGTAGATATGTCGGAATATAAAGACGGTTCCATAGCCGTCGATAAATTAATAGGCATGCCGCGAGGCATAGTCGGTTCTTCAAGGGGAGGACTGCTTACCAATCAGGTAAAAGACAATCCTTATTCGGTTATTCTTTTAGACGAAATAGAAAAGGCGAGCGATCAGGTGTTTAATCTTTTCCTTCAGGTTTTTGACGAAGGCTTTCTTACCGACGGAAGAGGAAAAAGAGTCTATTTTTCCGATTCTGTCATTATTATGACTTCCAATCTTGGGTCGCATGAATTTTCTAAATTTACCAAGCCTTTAGGTTTTATAGAATCCAGCGACATAGTTAAATCGCTTAAGGGAACGATTAACAAAGAAATAGAAAACTTTTTTTCGCCGGAGTTTATTAACAGGATAGACGACGTCGTAATATTTTCTCCGCTCACAAGGCTTGAGGTCAGGCAGATTGCATTGATGCACATAAAAACCATAAGCGAAACCATGGCGGAGCACGGCAAAGAATTAACCGTTACGGATGAAGCCCTCGATAAGCTCGTGGAAACGGGTTACAGCGCAAAATTCGGGGCAAGATTTCTTAAGCGCACCATCGACGATATCATCAAAGTGCCGCTGACTTTAAAATGGAAAGAATCCAATGTTTTCGCCGCAAAATTAGACGGCGCCGCCGTCGTTGTTTCGGCTAATGAAACGGCTGAAAGCGCAGGAGCCGATATTGCGAAAAACGGCAAAAATCCAAAAGAAAAATATAAGGAGGAACCCGATTATGTTTGAGGGCGATATTGAAGGCGGAGAAAAAAAAGAAAACGAAAAAACGTTTAAAGTAATCGATAAAAGAAAAGCCGCTGAAACCGGCAACAATGCCGAAAATCAGGCGGAAAGCAATAAACCGGAGGTCGAGGCGGAAACCGAAGGGGAAAAGAAATCCGACGGCGATTCAGAATCGGGCATTCCTAAATTTGAAGCCGGATTCTCGACGTTCGTTTATTCTTTAAATACGCAGGCTTTGTTTTTTCTTGGAAAAATTCCAAATCCCGTTTCTAAAAAATACGAAAAAGATATAGAGATGGCAAAATATCTTATAGACACTATCGACATGCTGTCTAAAAAAACCAAGGGAAACCTTGACGAAAACGAAACAAAACTTATCGAAAATATATTATTCGACCTTAGAATGGCTTATATCTCCGAGAAAAAATAGGCCTTGCGGCAAGCCGGCGGGCAGCGCGCGTCCGGCTATAAGGCAAAAATTTAAAATAACGGGATTCGGATAAGAAAATAAGCAAATCAGATAATATATGAAATGATATTTCGATATTTTAAAGAGGTGATTTTTTATTATGAACCTGAACAATTTTACTATAAAATCGCAGGAAGTCATAGAACTGGCCGTCAATACGGCCAAAGAGTCTAAAAATCCAGAGATTAACGATTTACATCTTTTATACGCGCTGTTAAATTATGACGAAAACAGCATTGCCGTTTCCATTTTTAAAAAAATAGGGGTCGATTTAAAAGCGTTTTCCGCAGGGGTGGAAAGCGGCCTTTCTATGCTTGCGACGGTGGAGGGGGGGATGGAGCCGGCTTTTTCTTCATCTTTAAAGCGCATATTCGATGCCGCCGAAAAAAATAAAAATGCAATGAAGGACGATTTTGTTTCCGTAGAGCATTTTATTCTTGCTATGTTCGATGTCAAGGACGCAAAATCTTACGAACTTTTAACAAAATCCGGCTTGACGAAAGACGCGGTTTTAAAAGCGCTGACCGAAATAAGGGGAAATACGAAGGTGACCGACCAGAATCCCGAAGACAAATATCAGGCATTGGAAAAATATACGGTTAATTTAACCCGGATGGCTTTGTCCGGCAAAATAGACCCTGTTATAGGCAGAGACGGCGAGATAAGGCGGCTTATGGAAGTACTTTCAAGAAGGACTAAAAATAATCCCGTTCTTATCGGAGACCCCGGAGTAGGTAAAACCGCGATAGTCGAAGGGCTTGCGAAAAGAATCGCCGACGGCGACGTGCCAGAAATCCTTAAAGGCAAATCAGTGCTTTCTTTGGATTTAGGTTCGCTTATAGCCGGCGCAAAATACAGGGGAGAATTTGAGGACAGGCTCAAAGCCGTTGTAAAAGAAATAAAATCGTCCGAAGGGAAAATTATAATCTTTATAGACGAACTCCATACCCTTGTTGGAGCCGGAAAATCTGAAGGCGCCATGGATGCTTCCAATCTTTTAAAGCCGGCTCTGGCCAGAGGAGAATTAAGGGCAATAGGAGCTACGACTTTAGACGAATATAGAAAATATATCGAAAAGGACGCGGCTCTCGAAAGAAGGTTTCAGCCAGTATTCGTAGATGAACCGTCGGTGGAAGACACCATATCCATATTAAGAGGGCTAAAGGAGCGTTACGAAGCTTATCACGGAATAAGAATAAAAGATTCGGCTTTGCTCGCGGCGGCGACCCTTTCCCACAGATATATTACCGACAGGTTTTTGCCGGATAAAGCTATAGACCTTATGGACGAAGCGGCGGCGAAATTGAGAATAGAAATAGATTCTTTGCCTACCGTTTTAGACGAGATTCAAAGAAACATAATAAAAATAAAGATAGAACAGGAGGCCTTAAAGAAAGAAAAAGACGCCGAATCCAAAAAAAGGCTTAAGGAACTTGATTCGGAACTTGCCAATTTAGAGGAAGATTTTAACCAAAAGAAAGCAAAATGGCAGAACGAGAAAGAACTTATACAAAAAATCGGCGAAATAAAAAAGGAAATAGATTCTTTAAGAATAGAAGAGCAGAGGTACGAAAGGGAAGGAAAATACGATAAGGTCGCCGAAATCAGATACGGCAAGCTGAACGAACTCGAAAAAAAGTTGGAGGGTTTAAATAAATCGGTTGCGGAAATGCAGGAAAAAGGGAGTTTTTTAAAGGAAGAAATAGATTCTGACGACATAGCCAAGGTGGTTGGAAAATGGACGGGAATACCTGTGACAAAGCTTATGGAGGGCGAAAAGGAAAAGCTTCTTCTTATAGAAGAGCATTTGCATAACCGCGTAATATCTCAGGACGAAGCAATCAGCAGCGTCGCAAATACCGTAAGGCGTTCGAGGGCGGGATTATCCGACCCCAACAGGCCGGTAGGTTCGTTCATGTTTTTGGGGCCGACAGGCGTCGGAAAAACAGAGCTTGCAAAAGCTTTGGCCGAATTTTTATTCGACGACGAGAGCAGCATAGTAAGAATAGATATGTCGGAGTATATGGAAAAACATACGGTATCCAGACTTTTGGGCGCTCCTCCGGGCTACGTTGGATACGAAGAAGGCGGACAGCTTACCGAAGCGGTAAGAAGGCGCCCTTATAGCGTCGTATTGTTCGACGAGGTCGAAAAAGCCCATCAGGACGTATTTAATGTTTTACTGCAGCTTCTCGACGACGGGAGGCTGACCGACGGACAGGGAAGGACGGTAGATTTTAAAAATACCATAGTTATTATGACGTCAAATATCGGCTCCGATATTATACAGAGTTATAGCGGCGGGCATTACGAAGAAATGAAAAACAGCGTTGCGGGACTTTTGAAAAATAATTTCAGGCCGGAGTTTCTTAACAGGCTCGACGACATAATTATATTCCATGCGTTGAACGAAAGCGATATTATTAAAATAGTCAGCATCCAGCTTTCCAAATTAAAGAATATATTGAAAGAAAAAGGAATAGACGCGGATTATACCGAACCTTTGGTAAAATTCATAGCCATGGAAGGTTACGACCCCGTTTACGGAGCAAGGCCGTTAAAAAGAGCCATTAAATCTTTTTTGCAGGACAGAATCGCTATGGATTTGCTATCCGGGGGCATTGCGCCCGGGGATTCCATTATTTTGGACTATAAGGAAGAAACCGGCAATATCGTCATAGAAAAGGTCGTTACGGTTAAAGCGGAACCTGTTTAGTAAATTTTTCGAATATAATTCCGGAAATAATTGTCATATTGACAATACATAAAGACATGCGTGATAATTTTATTTGTCAATATGACAATATAAAATTTTAAGTGTTTTTAAATGCCGGAAATTATACCGTTTTTGTTTAAAAATAATTTTGGCATTATTTTTGCATCATGAAATATATATAATTTAAATAATAAATAAATAAATAAATAATCAAATATTTAAAAAAAATAGGAGTTTTTAGATTATGGCGTTAAAATCTGATTCAAAAATCATCGGAGCGGGCATAGCGGTGCTTATAGGCATTATCGCAGGCATAATAATTACCGCCAACCTTCATTTGTTTAAAAAATCTTTGGCCGACGGGAAAGTTCCTTTAATATATACCACTACCGATTCTCAGATGCCGGCCCAGAACGGCCCCAGCAATTTTATAGCATTGATAAAAGAAGACAAGCCGTTCGTCGTAAATATAAGAACGACTCAGAAAGTGAAAAGCGGACCGTTTCAAATGTACCATGCGCCGTTCGGCAATCAGCAGAATCCGTTCGGCAACTTTTTCAAAAATTTTTTCAATAATAATATGCCTCAGAGCAGTTATACCGAAGAAAGTTTAGGCTCCGGTGTGATTATAAGCAAGAACGGGTATATAATCACTAATAATCATGTCATAAACGGAGCCACAAAAATATACGTAAAACTTTATAACGGGAAAACATTTAAAGCAAAAGTCATAGGCAAAGACCCTCAAGTTGACCTTGCCCTTCTAAAGATAAAAGACGGCGGCAATCTTCCGGCGGCAATTCTTGGAGATTCAAAAAAATCCCAGATAGGGGAATGGGTTCTTGCTATAGGAAACCCTTTTGGATTAGGCTGGACGGTTACCAACGGCATAATAAGCGCAAAAGGCAGAGCTATCGGAGGGCCGTACGAAGATTTTATGCAGACGAACGCCGCGATTAATCCCGGAAACAGCGGAGGCCCCCTTATAAATATGAAGGGCCAGGTAATAGGAATTAATACCGCCATCATAAAGGGCGCTCAGGGGATAGGTTTTTCCATACCCATAAACGTCGTAAAGGAAATCCTTCCGGAACTTGAAACAGGCAAAATCACGAGAGGCTGGCTTGGCATAGAAATTCAGAAAATCACCCCGTCGCTTAAAAAAGCTTTTAATCTCGAAACTTCTCGCGGCGCTTTAGTATCTTCGGTCCTTCCGAACGGACCCGCGGCAAAAGCCGGATTAAAAAGCGGAGACGTAATAATAAAATTTAACGGGAAAGAAATAAGGGAGATGTCTCAACTTCCATGGCTGGTAGGCAATGTAAAGCCCGGAAAATCCGTTCCGATGGAAATTATAAGGAGCGGTAAGAAAGAAACGCTTATGATTACGGTCGGAGACTGGAAAAGTTCAAAAAATACCTTTAACCAAAAACCGCAAAAGGTTTCGGCTAATAAATTGGGCATTACCGTTATTCCATTGACTCCGTCGAATATGCAAAGCTACGGCATTCAAAACGTCCATCGCGGGGTTATAGTATCTAAGGTAATACCCGGCGGCATCGGGCAGAGAATGGGCATAATGCCCGGAGACGTTATTCAGGCTATAAACCACCAGGCCGTAAATAGCATAAATCAGTACGTCGACGATATAAACAGGGCTCAAAGTTCCAAACAATTCCTTTTTTACGTAAGAAGGGGAAATATGAAGCTGTATCTCGCATATTCGGTTCAATGATATAAAAAAATAAGAATAATAAATTTTCTTTAAACCAAGACAAACTGTAAGCTTTCCAACACTCCTCCTAAAGGTGGCCCGGTTCCGTAAAAAGAGCCGGGCTATTTTATTTTTAAGCGTTTTTAATAGCTTTTTTTCAAAATATAAATATGATAAAATAAAAAAATCGCGCGTGTTTTAAACGAAAATATTGCAAACAAAAAAACTTAGAAAAAGTCTTAGGGGAACTTGAATATAAATAAATATCAAATAATCGAGGCGGCAGCAGGTATGCTTGCAGGCGCCTCGGTAGCGCAGGCGTTTTTAATAAAAATACTTCATTAATAATATCCTCGTTTAGAAATTACCTCTGCATACATATAATATCGCGAAAAGCGTATGGATACTTTTATACTCGGAACGGCGGGCCATATAGACCACGGAAAATCGTCCCTCATAAAGGCGCTGACAGGGATTGAAACCGACAGGCTCGAAGAGGAAAAAAGGCGGGGCATAAGCATAGTGCTCGGTTATGCCGTTATGTCTTTTCCTTCAGGTATATCCGTAGGAATCATCGATGTTCCTGGGCATGTAAAATTTATAAAGACTATGGTTTCAGGCTCTGCCGGAATGAACGGCGTCCTGCTTGTGATTGCTGCAGATGACGGCATAATGGCCCAGACTAAGGAGCATCTGCTGATTCTTAAACTGTTAGGCGTCGGCTTGGTAATGCCCGTCCTTACAAAAATCGATGCGGCAAGCGATGAAATTATTTCAAAAAGGGAAATAGAGATAGCGGATTTCTTAAAATCTTACGGTTATGAAAAAGCATCCCGGAATATAGTTAAGGTGTCTGTGAAATCCGGCAGGGGATTATCCGAATTAAAAGATGAAATAGAAAGGGCAATAAAAGAATATAATGCGGAAGATGCCGCAGTAAAATCAACCCCCACCAAAGTTTTTTTACCGATAGACAGGATAATCTCCTCTAAGGGTTTCGGTACCGTTCTTGCGGGCACTCTTAAATACGGCAGTTTTTCGGCAGGCGACGATATTCAGATAATGCCTTCCGGCCTGACGGCAAAAATAAAAAGCATAGAATCGCATAACAAAAAAACCGTCTATGCTAATAAATCAATGCGAATATCCGTAAATGTTCCGTCGGTAAGAAAGGAAAGCGTAAAATACGGCGATGTGATTTCTTTAAAAGACAGCCTTTTAGAAACTGATTCAGTCTTAACAAAATTTTTTTACGGCTTTGAGAATAAAAAAAATTTAAAAAGCAACTCGTCTTTGACATTTATGACCGGAGGAACGTCAGTAGTTTCAAATATCGTTGTTTTTAACCCCAAAAAAAGGGTGCGCCCCGGAGAGCATTCTTACGCCCTGTTTAAATTGCAAAATAAAATATCTACCATGTCCAAAGAGAGATTCGTCGCAAGGGATTCCGGCGCCGGAAGGACTATCGGCGGAGGGGTCGTGGTCGATCCCTTAATGGATTGCAGATACGACGAATCTTTAAGGGATATCTATGAAGGCATGATTTCTGATAGCGTTTCGGAGTCGGTTTACAGTTTTATCGCTGCAAGCCGTACGGGAAGCATGGAAGATATTTATAAAAAACTAAATCTTAATTATTCCGATTTTATAAGCGTTATAGACGGACTAAAAAGAAGCGGCGGCATAATTACTGACAATAAAGGCAAATCAGCGTTTTTAAAGGAAGATTTCGACGAGGGAAGGGTTTTATCTATAAAAATAATAAACGATTTCTTAAAAGGCGGAAGCGAAAGAACGTCTGCCGTAAAAGGTTTAAGCAAACAGGAATTGTCCGTTATTTTTGAGCAAAATTTCAGCAGGTATAAAAAATATAATAACCGCGCATCCGACGTCAAATTAAACGGGCTCTTCGACGCCGTTATAGACGATTTATTATCCGCAAAAGAGGTTGTATACGGCGGCGGAAATATAATCCATGGAATGCCCGCAAATGAAGCGGCTCCTCCGGAGATTCCCGCGGAATATGTCGAAGCTGCAGGAAAAATAGAAAATTTAATGAAGTCCAACGGCAACAGCGTACCGGATTTAACCGAGCTGGAAAAGAAAATCGGGATAAGCAAGAAATCGTTAAATTTTATAATAAGTTTAATGGTTAAACAGGGAAAGCTCGTCAAGGTGAAGCATGATATTTATTATTTAAAAAAACAAATAGACAATATCAAAAGCGGATTAGAGGTTTTTTTTGCGCCGGGGAAAAAACTTGAACCTAAGGACATGAAAGAGATTGCCGGCGTATCTCGAAAATACGCCATTCCTTTGCTCGAATATTTCGACAATACGGGATATACGGTCAAAAAGGGGGATTACAGGATAAAAAAAGTTTAACGGAATCAGGCGTAAACGGGCAATAAAATAAATTATAATCGGCTTATTCTTTATAAATAATGAGCAAAATGAGCAAAAGGAAGGCGCGGGGAAATTCCGGCATTTATAGGGGCATTTATGCGGAAATTAAAATGACATAAGATTTTTGGCGTTTTATTTTCCTATAAATTTTGATATAATAAATAAGATGATAATTTAATATTATATTTATATTATTATAAAAAATTTAAACATGCCTTATAAAGACCTCCACGAATTTGTCCGCGCATTAGAAACAAATAACGATTTGATAAGAATCGGCGCTCCGGTGGACAGAATGCTCGAAATAGCCGAGATTGCAGACAGAACCGTAAAAAGGGAAGGCCCGGCCCTGCTTTTCGAAAACGTCAAAGGTTACAATTTTCCGGTTTTAATTAATATGTTCGGTTCAAATAAGCGCATATTGAAGGCCTTTGAAGTCGGCAGCCTCGACGACGTCGCAAAAAGAATATCCGAAATAATAGACCCGGAAATGCCGACCAATTTTTTAGAAAAAATAAAATCCCTTTCCAAGCTTAAAAAACTTGCCGATTATATGCCTAAAATAGTTAAACATGCCAGATGCAAAGAAGTCATAATAGACAAGCCGCCCCTTTTGGATATTTTGCCGGTATTAAAGACGTGGCCGCAGGACGGAGGGCCGTTTATTACTCTTCCGCTTGTTTTTACCAAGGACCCTGAGAAAGGCTCGACAAACGTGGGAATGTACAGAATGCAGGTTTACGGAGATACTTCATGCGGAATGCACTGGCATATACATAAGGACGGGGCAAGGCATTTCAGGAAATATAAGGAAGCAGGCAAGAAAATACCCGTTTCCGTCGTTATAGGTTCCGACCCTGCCGTCATTTATTCCGCTACCGCCCCGCTTCCTCCCGATATCGAAGAAATGATATTTGCGGGGTTCTTAAGGGGGGATGCGGTGGAATTAGTAAAATGCGAAACAAACGATATATATGTTCCCGCGAATGCCGAATTTGTTCTGGAAGGCTATATAGACCCGGATGAAGATTTCAGGCTCGAAGGACCTTTCGGCGACCATACCGGATATTATTCTCTGGAGGATTTTTATCCGGTGTTTCACGCAACTCTTATATCGCATCGTAAAGATGCAATATATGCGGCCACTATAGTCGGCAAGCCTCCCATGGAAGACTGTTATATAGGAAAAGCTACCGAAAGATTTTTCTTACCCGCTTTAAAGAAAATATTTCCTGAAATTATCGATATGAATCTGCCGTTCGAGGGAATATTCCACGACCTGGCGTTTATAAGCATCAAAAAAAGCTATCCGGGACACGCAAAAAAAATTATGCACGGAATATGGGGACTCGGCCTTATGATGTTTACCAAAATAATCGTAATATTGGACGAAGACGTTAACGTTCAGGATAAAAGCGAGGTTATCTGGAGGATATGCAATAATATCGACCCAAAAAGGGATATAACGTTCGTAGAAGGCCCGATAGACGTACTCGAACATGCATCGGACATTCCTGATTACGGTTCGAAGATGGGAATAGACGCCACAAAAAAATGGGCTTCCGAAGGCTATAAAAGAAAATGGCCGGACGATATCGTCATGTCCGACGATATAAAGAAACTCGTGGACGAAAGGTGGAAAGAATACGGTTTAGGCTAAAATTAAAAATGTTAAAAAAAATAAAAAATACTTTAGAATTAGTCAAATTTTCCCATACGATTTTCGTTCTGCCGTTTGCTTTAAGCGCTTTTCTTCTGGCTTTTTACGATAAATATCCGGCATCTTTCTGGACTCTGTTCTTTTATTATAAAATAATATGGGTCGTTATTGCGATGGCTTCCGGAAGAAGCGGCGCGATGGCTTTTAACCGCGTAATTGACAGAAAAATAGACTCTAAAAATAAAAGGACGATGGAAAGAACCCTTCCTAAAGGCGAACTTTCCGTTTTATTCGGCATTATTTTCGGTACGGTTTCTTATATCGCGCTCGTAATTGCCGCCTACGAACTAAATTTTACATGCTTCGCCCTGTCCCCTTTAGTGATAGTTTTCGTTACGTTTTATTCTTTTACAAAAAGGTTTACTTTTTTTTCGCATTTGGTCCTTGGAATAAGCATGGCGCTGGGACCCATAGGAACATGGATTGCGGTTACGGGGAGCCTTGATTTTAAAATTTTAATTCTCGGAATAGCGGTGGTTTTCTGGGGTGCTGGATTCGACGTTCTTTACGCTATAATGGATTACGATTTTGACGTTGCAAACGGGCTCTTTTCGGTTCCTGCAAAATTTGGAATAAAAAATGCGATATTAGTTTCCAGAATATTACATCTTCTTGCTTTAGCCTGCCTGATTTACCTTTATTTTTTATTTAATCTGAATTTTTTATATGCCGTAGGGATAATCCTTGTTATAATCTTTTTTGCCTACGAGCACTTTTTAGTCTATAAAAGCTTAGAGAATATAGATACGGCATTCTTTACAATGAACGGCTATATTTCTATGACTTTTTTTATTTTTATATTTGCAAGCGTCATATACGCAAATTTTTATCTCAAGTCCTAATTTATAAATACGGCGTTCAAATACGCGGCGGCCTAAGCTAAAAATGAAAGAAAAGCCTTCTTATATAATTGCTATAACCGGCGCATCCGGGTCGATATACGGGTTCAGCCTCCTTAAAGCGTTGCTCGGCAGGTCTTTTTTCGTTTATCTAATAATTTCCAAGCCGGGTTTTAAAGTAATAAGACATGAACTCGGAATGTTTTGCGATAACGCCTATATAAACGAAGGCGCGTCTTTAAACGGTTTTAACGTCCGGATTAAAGACGAAATAGCAAATAAATTCAGAATGAGCGAATATTTCGACAATTTTGTATTTCTGGACGAGGATTTTCTGGAATCGCGCATAGCAAGCGGTTCGGCAAAAAACGTCATGGGCATGGCCGTTATTCCATGCTCTATGGGCAGCCTTTCCAGAATCGCCGGCGGAAATTCCGGAAACTTAATTGAACGGGCGGCGGACGTTATGCTTAAAGAAAGAAAAAAACTTATCGTATGTCCCAGAGAAACCCCGCTTAGCGATATTCACCTTAAAAATATGCTTTCTTTATCAGCGTCGGGAGCGGTAATACTTCCTCCCGTACCGGCTTTTTACGGCAAGCCTAAGACCGTCGAAGATATCGTCGGTTTTATTACCGGCAAAATTTTAGACTGCTTCGGCATAGAAAACGATGCTTATAAAAGATGGAGCGGTTATGATTAATAAAAATATAACTTTTGATTTAATAAAAGAAAAAGTTTATAATAATATAAGATTGACGCCGGAAGACGCTCTATTTTTATTTAAGTCGCCGGACCTGATTTCTATAGGCGAACTTGCGGATTTTAAAAATTTTCAAATAAACGGGAACAGGGTATATTTTATTGTCAATATTCATATAAACTATACCAATATATGCATAAACCGGTGCGCCTTTTGCGCCTTTTACAGAAAAGGAAAAGAAGCTGATGCATACGCTATGAATATCCGCGAGATTATAGAATATATTAAGGCAAATTATAGAACCAATAATTTTAAAGAAGCCCATATAGTCGGAGGGCTTCATCCTTCGATTCCTTACAGCTTTTATCCAGACATGCTCCGCGAAATAAAAAATGAATTTCCGTCCTTAAGGATTCAGGCTTTTACAGCGGTAGAAATAGATTATTTATCTAATATTTCCGGCCGGCCTGAAAAAGAGGTTTTGCTAGATTTAAAGCAAGCCGGTTTGGACAGTCTTCCTGGCGGCGGAGCGGAAATTTTTAACCCCGCCGTAAGAAAAAAATTATGTCCGCAAAAGATAAGCGGCGAAAGATGGCTTCATATTCATAAAACAGCCCACAGCCTCGGTATCCCTTCTAACGCTTCCATGCTGTACGGAGTAAAAGAGAGCTATGAAGACAGAGTCGCGCATTTAGATTCTATAAGGCTTGCCCAGGACGAATCCGGCGGCTTTAAATCTTTCATACCGTTTGCATTCCAGCCTAAAAACACCGCGGTTAAAAATTCCGGGCTGACCTCCGGATACGACGACCTTAAAATGCTCGCCGTCGCGCGTCTTTTTCTAGATAATTTCAAACATATAAAAACATTTTTCGTAAACCTCGGCGTTAATCTTGCGCAGGTGTCTCTGTCTTTCGGAGCCGACGATTTCGACGGAACTCTGACCGAGGAAAAGATATCGCACGATGCGGGCTCTACCAATCCTGCCGGGCTCAGCGTTAAAAACGTGAAAAAAATTATAGAAGAGACCGGCAAGCTGCCTACGGAAAGAGATACTTTATATAATATATGCTTTAATTAAATTAAAGCATTAACCTAGCAATCCAATAAGATTAAGGAGGTCAGACTATGCTTAACTTAAACGAAACGAAGTTCAGAGTTAACTCATTCGTATTTTATCCCGGATACGGCGTTTGTATCGTAGAGTCTGTTTCCGTCCAGAAAATCGGTTCGGCGGAGTTGTCTTTTTACAATATCAGGGTTCTGGAAAACAGCGCAAAAATTATGGTGCCGGTAAAAAACGCCACGGAGGTCGGACTCCGCCTTTTAATTAAGGAGAATGAAATACAGAAGGTTTTCGACGTGCTGGAAGAAAAGTGCATTAAAAGTCCTTTTGCCAGGAAGGAATCTTGGAATAAAAGGTTCAACGGCTACAATTTAAAATTATGCTCCGCCTGTCTTTTTGAGGTCGCCGAGGTTTTGAGGGACCTTTATATTTTAAAATTAGAAAAAGAGTTGTCTTTTGCGGAAAAAAAGATGTTCGAAAAAGCGAAGCATCTAATAATAAAAGAGATTTCTACGGTCATGAACAGGCCTGAAACTTTTGTCGAAGAAAAAATAAAAAGTATATTTATTCAAAAATCAGAACAGCCTTCTAATCAAATGCATTAAATCTAATTTTTAAAATATTTATCCGTCTTTTTATTTATTTAATTCTTAATTTTAATCAAAATAAACAAATCAATCGGAATATTATCAATGAAAATTTTTAATAAAAAATCGATATTTTTTATAAGGATTATGCTGGTTTCGATTTCAGCCGTCCTCGGTTTTCTAATAGGGAAGGAATACTGGCATAACGAATTATTATCTTATGTAGGGCTGCTGTTCGGTTTCACCATAGGCTTTATCGTCGTTTCCGTAGAAAAAAATATGGAATCCATTTCCACCAAAAAGGTTTTATCCGGCGGAATAGGACTTTTTATCGGCCTTTTTATAATTAATTATATTACCCATGGCTTATTTAAATTATTTTTTACCGGTTCAGATTTAGGATATATTACTTATGCGTTCGTTAATTTTGTGGCCGGCTACCTCGGCCTTATTATAGGCTTAAGGGTAAGCGACGATTTCGGGGCGTTAAGCGTCAGGCAGCCCAATTTAAATGAAATGCCCGTTAAAACTTCCGGAGCCGAAGAATGCTTTAATTATAAAATAATCGATACGAGTTCTCTCATAGACGGGCGGATACTCGACGTAGCAAAAACAGGATTTATCGACGGAATTTTTGTCTTACCGTCGTTCGTCCTCAATGAACTTCAGCATATAGCAGATTCGCAGGACCCCCTCAAAAGGGTGAAAGGCAGGAGAGGTTTGGATATATTGAAAGAACTAAGGGAAGACAAAAACATAAGCATAGAATTTACCGATGCCGACTACCCGAATATAAAAGAAGTCGATGCGAAATTAATTGCGTTTGCCAAGGAAAAAAACGGAAAAATCATCACCAACGATTTTAACCTGAACAAAGTCGCGCAGGTCAGGAACATAAGCGTGCTAAATATAAACGACCTCGTTAGGGCACTCAGGCCTATTCTGCTACCCGGAGAAATAATGACCGCATTAATCGCCAAAGAAGGCAGGGAAAAAAACCAGGGTATCGCATATATGGACGACGGGACTATGGTGGTAGTAGAAGACGCCATGAAATTAGTCGGTTCAGAGCTTAACGTCGTAGTCACGAGCGTTTTGCAAACGTCGAGCGGAAGGATAATATTCGCAAAAATAAATTCGGATAAAGAACAGCCTGCAAGCCATTTGCGCATTGCGGCGAATCAGGCCGCCAATTAATAACTGGACGCAACGCTTTTTAAGAATTCGGCCGGCGCGCCGAATCGAACCGAGCGAGGCCGCAATGTTTTATATAATATAATTATAAATTATATATAGGCAGGCGGCAGCGAAACGTCAGCAGGGCTGTCTGCGGCGGTTAATAAGCTGCCGGGTCGGGGTCGTCGAATCTTTCGCAAAACAGTTCCGCGATTTCTATATCTAGCGCCGTCGTTATTTTAATATTAAAACCCGTCGAGAGTATCGGCACGACCGGAATACCGATGTTTTCGACCAAAGAAACGTCGTCCGTCGATATAAAGTTCAATTCTGCCGCCTTTTCGACGGCGCTTTCCAGAATTTTAAATTTAAAAACCTGAGGGGTTTTTGCGGATATCAGCTTTTCCCTTTTAAGCGTTTTAAGTTTAAGAGGCGCGGCTGTTTCCGCAGATATTTCAATGGGGGTTTCTTTTACGTTTTTATTTACGGCGTTATGCTTTCGTCCGTTCCGCCCCGCTTCCGCTCCGCCGCCGGAATCTATTTCTTTTATAGTTTCCGTAACCGCGGCGCATAGAAACGCGGCTCCGCTTTTAACGGTTTCGTCTAATAATATGCGCAGTTCTTCGTCTTTTACGAACGGCCTTGCGGAATCGTGTATAAAGACGACAGCGTTTTCGGCTTCATAGGAAGGCAGGATATTTTCTAAATATTTTACGGCGTTGGCCGTCGAATGCCGTCTTTCCGCGCCTCCCGTAATTACGGCTAATTTTTTCATTTCGGCGTCCCCAATGTTTTTCCCGAAGAAACCGCTCCAGTCGAAATTAAAAACGGAAGGCGGCGGAACCGCTACGATAATTCCGTCGAAATCGATTTTTGATTTCGTAAATATTTCGAGGCTGCGGAGCAAAATTTCCTTATCTTTAATTTTTACGAGCTGTTTAGGGATTGAAGCGCCCGTGCGCGAACCGGTTCCCGCGGCAAGAAGTATTGCGTATATCTTCATTTTTTTGTTTATTTTATAGCTATCGTTCTACGTTCTATATTTATATATTTATATCTATGCGCGTTCCGCCGACAGCAGGCAGACGCTAAAACATTCTATCGCTTTTTGCTTTCCGACGGAATCGAGGCCTTCTTTTGTTTTTCCTTTGATATTTATGCGCGTTGCATCTACGCCGAGAGCCCCGGATACGGACGCGGTCATTTTTTCTTTATAGATAGAGATTTTTGGCGTCTGAGTTATAATAGTAATATCCGCGTTGACTAAGCCGTATCCTTTATCTTTTACCAAGCCGTAAGCGTATTTTATTATTTCTATGCTGTTAATTCCTTTCGTGGATTTAAGATTATCCGGATAGAGAACGCCTATATCGGGAAGCGACAGGGCTCCTAGCAGGGCATCCGTTAAGGAATGAAGAACGACGTCGCCGTCGGAGTGCGCCTCGACTCCTATATGGCCTTCGATTAATACTCCGCCGAGGTAAAGTTTCTTAGCGGCTTTTTCAAAAATCGCCGCTTCTAAAAATTTATGTATGTCGTAGCCGCTTCCTATCCTGATATTATCCATAGGCAGGTTAAATTTTATGTTTTTAAAAGGTTTTTATCCGTCAAATAGACTTGTATCCTTCAATCTCCTCATACTTTTCCACTACTTCTTTTGGATAGCCCTTTGCCGTAAGAACGCCTTTGTATAGCAGCATAGCTTCTGTGCAATAATTTAATATAGAATTTTTTTCGTGGCTTACCAATAGAACCGTTTTGCCGCTGTTAATATATTCTTCTATTCTTTTTTTGCTTTTAGCCTGAAACTCGGCGTCTCCGACGGCTAATACTTCGTCTAAGACGAGAATATCCGGGTTTACGTTTACGGCAACGGAAAAAGAAAGCCTAACGGCCATGCCGCTCGAATAAGTTTTAATAGGCTCGTCTATAAAGTTCTTTATTCCGCTGAATTCGATAATTTCGTCATATTTTGCAATTATCTCTTTTTTGTTCAAACCTAAAATTAATCCGTTAATCAGTATATTTTCCCTTCCCGTCAGTTCGGGGTGAAAACCCGTGCCAAGTTCAAGCAAGGCGGATAAAGAACCGTTTACGGCGATATTTCCGGCAGTCGGCCTCATTATTCTGCATAATATTTTTAAGAGGGTGCTTTTCCCCGCCCCGTTAGGGCCTATTATTCCGAAAGTCTCACCTTTTTTTACGCTGAAGCTTACGTTGTTCAAAGCCGTGAATTTTAATATCTTTACCTGCCTTTTCCTGTTAAACGTTATAGTGTCTATAAAAGCTTTTTTTAAAGTGGTATGGGAAGACAGCCTTTTAAAAACCTTGGTAATATTGTTGATTTCTATGGCGTAATCGGAATTAAACGAACTCACTGAAAAGCTCCTTTCTTGCGGCGAAATATAAATAGCCTAAAATAAAAAACAAAAGAGAGATGGAAAGAATTATTAAGATATAAAGAGTTCGGGGAAATACGTTAAAATAAAAAATATCCTGAAAACATTTTATAATATAAGCGATAGGATTTAAATAAACGATATGCCTTATTTTTAAAGGAAGCTGCCTGTCGAAATACATAACCGGCATCGCAAAAAACAAAAAAGTGGTCAGATTCATTATTATAAACTGGATATCCCTGTAAAAAACGTTAAGCGCCGCAAAAAAAAGGCTTACTCCGGCTATGAAAAAAAATTCTATTATAATCAATAAAGGGAAATAAAAAATAGGCAATCCTATGCCCATTTTAAAAATATATATAAATAACACAAGAACCGGAACGGAAAGAAGATAATTCAGCAGATTTGCGCCTATTTTGGAAAGAACTATAATTTCGGGCGGCATCAGCGATTTCGTTACAAGGCTCCCCGCATTGGAAATGGACGTGGTTCCGACTATAATCGAACTTTGAAACCACGTGAACGGCAATATGCCGCAAAAAAGATAAACGGGATATGCTTTCTGGGAATTATGAAAAACTACGGTAAACAAAAAAGTGTAAATTACCAGAAGGAGCATGGGGTTTACCAACGACCAGAAAAAGCCCAGATATGAGCCTCTGTATTGAATTTTGAGTTCTTTAAGCGAAAGGACCCATATAAGGTACTTGTATTTTATTAATATCCTAAAACCTTCGGTCAGGTTGTTTTTTTGCGGCGTCATTTTCAAAAATTATAATAAATAATCCGATTATTTGCAAGAATAAAAAAGCCGTATAGAGCGCATATAAACTTTATTTTTGAAGAACGAATTAATTTATATATCAATTCATAAAATTCATGAAATCGCTAAATTTAAATATTCCACGTCTCAAGACCGGAATCGGTAAACTGGTATCTTCTAAATTCCCCGCCGAATTTTTGAAGAGCTTTTATTACCGAATATCTAGCGCCGTTTGGGCAATAAAACATCATGAATCCCCCGCCTCCGGCGCCTGTTATTTTGCCTCCGGTCGCGCCGTTTTTTAGCGCGGTTTCGTATATTTCATCGATTAGAGGATTAGAAATGCAGTCGGTCATTTGTTTTTTATATTTCCAGCCAAAGTTAAGTATTTTCCCTATATCGTCGAGTTTGCCTTTAAGTATGGCTTCTTTCATCAATGCCGCCTGTTCTTTAAGTTTATGCATTGCTTCTATAGATTTTTCGTTATTGCTCCTCACGTTTTTTATCTGCGACTCTATTATTTCGGAAGACAATCTGCTTGTGCCGAGATAATAAAGAAGCATATTAAATTGAAGCTCGTTTATATATTCTCTTTTAATCCTTAAAGGATTCACTATCACATTGTCTTTTTCATAAAATTCCATAAAATTAAAGCCTCCGAATGTAGCGGAATATTGGTCTTGTTTGCCTCCGGCCATATTTAAATCCTTCCGTTCTATTTCGTAAGCAAGATGTGCTATGTCGTATTCTCCCAAGGGCAGTTTCAGCCACTCCGCAAAAGCGCCTATTATGGCCACTACAAGAGTCGAAGACGTTCCAAGGCCGGAACCTGCGGGAGCATCGGCATAAGTCGAGAGTTTAAACGGCAAAGGTTTTTTGGTAAAATCCTTTACTATCCTGTTGTAAACCGATTTTATCAGGTCCAAATTACCGTCATATCCTATAAAATTATTTAAATCATAGCAATAATATTCTTCTCTGTCGATAGAATGCAATATGATATTATTCGGGCAGGCACACGGTCGGTTATAGTTATAGTATTTACGCGGGATAGAGCCGTTTTCCTCAAACGGCTCTATTACCGCATAAGCATACATGCTTATGGTCGCATTTAATATTGCGCCTCCGTAAATGTCTGAATATGGGCTCACGTCGGTGCCTCCGCCTGCAAGGCCTAATCTTAAGGGCGCTTTTGAATGTATCATAATTGTAATTTCCTGAATATTTATTTCTATTTTATATTCATAGTTTTTAGTTCTTTTTTTGCCGATTCATAATCGGAAGGAATTCCGATGTCTATAAAATAATTATTTTCGTCAAACGGCAAACCGTAGAAGCCGAATTTTTTTTCGGCGCCTTCATAATTATAATAAATTTCGAGGAAATCTTTCTCGAATGAATTTACGTCGGGAAGATTTAATTTTGAACCCGATAAAAAATTTATTAAATCCGCGCTTAATAAATAAATCCCGCCGTTAATGCAAGCTTCTTTTTGCGGTTTTTTTTCTTCGAAGCCGATAATTTTATTGCCGGCGTCCAATTTGACGACGCCGTACCTGTCAAAATTTTTTAAAGTTTTTAAAGCCATGGTTAAATCGGAATTTTTTGTTTTATGAAAATCGTAAAGCTTTTTTATTGATATATTAAAAAATGTATCCCCGTTTAATATTAAAATATCCTCATATTTCTCATTATTTTCATTTATAAATTTTAGCGCCTTTTTAATTGCCCCGCCGGTTCCTAACGGCTCGCTTTCTATCGAATAATATATTTTTAAACCCCGGAACCGGCTTTTAAAATAATTTTTAATTATTTCATGCTTATACCCGCAGGATATAATAACCTCTTTTATTCCTTGAGCCGATGCGAAACTTAATAAATATTCCAGAAACGGCTTTCCTTCTATGTCCGCCATCGGTTTCGGAACTTCTTTTATCACGGTTCTTAGCCTTGTGCCGAGCCCGCCCGCAAGAATAACGGCCTGTTTAATCATAGGTTTATAAAATTATTAATTTTACGTCGTAAATCATCGTAATTGCTAAGCCTTATATTAAATGTTTAAAATCGTTTTTTACCGATTCGAAAGAAAAGTTTGCTTGCGCGTATCTTATAGATTTATCCGACCTCGCCTGCCATTCCGCTTCATCTTTAAGCAACATTATAATTGTATCCGCTATCGAAGCTGGGTCGTCTGTTACGCTAAGGAAATCATGCGTTTCATTTAAACCGTAGGCTCCCTCAGACGTGCAGACTGCCGGAAGTCCGTAAGCTATCGCTTCGACTGTTTTGCCTTTTAGCCCCGCGCCGTATCTTATAGGTATTACGGCAAGTTTAACGCTTTCGTAAAGCTTCGATAATTTTTCGTCCGTCAGATATCCCGTTACGGTTATGTCTTCGGAGCGGAGGTCTTTTATCTCATCGGGGGGATTTGACCCGGCAACGACGAAGCGCGCGTTTTTGTTTCTTCTTTTTATTTCGGGCCAAACGCTTGAGACAAACCATAATACTCCGTCGATATTTGGCGTATGGTTAAATCCACCGACGAATAAAACGCTTTCCGACCTTTTTTTAAACGGCGTAACGGTGCCAAGAGGTATAGTCCTGTAGAAAAAACCTTTTATATGTTTTGCTTTTCTCGTGTTTGTCGTATCGTTCACAAAATCGACTTCCTGACGGTTAGGCATAAAAACTATATCGGCTTTATCGAAAATATACGACTCCTGTTTTTTAGCGGCGTTCATTTTGGCTAATGTTTTCTTATCATTCGTGACGGCATGCTCTTTTTTTAATCTGTCCTGATGAAGGTCGTGTCCGTAATATATAATTTTAGAAGAAGTGTTTTTTTTAATGATATCTATATATTTTTCCGCTATATTAGGCCTCGATAAAAAAACAATATCAAAATATTTAGCGTATTGGATTATCCAGCGGACAATATCTATTTTACCGTATAAAACTTCTATTCCTTTTTGCTGCAGCATGCCGGTATAAGGCTCATACGGTCTGGGGTCGTTTCCTATAAAACTTACCCGGTATCCCAAATCTATAAAAAGTTCGAGGTATTGCCAAATGGTTCTGCTGCCGGCGTCTTTATCGTAATGCGGCACATGATGGTCTATAACCAAAATATGCTTTTTATTCCGGCTTCTGTCGCGCGCTAAAAATAAGTCTTGGCCGTTTTGCAGACAACCCTCTAAAGTATTCCGCCATTTCTCGGCAAATTTTCTCCTGTTAATTTCCTGATATATTTTAACTCCGCCGGTTTCGTCAGTTCCATGCGAAATGCCCTCAAAATGGACTACCGCGCTTTTCGGCTGATATAAGACTTTATATCCATGCTTTCTCACCTCGAAAGCCAAATCGGCATTTTCGTAATAGGCGGGGGAATACCTTTCGTCGAATCCGCCTATTACGTCCCAAAGCCGCTTCCTTATTATAATACATGCGCCGGATATATAATCGGCCTCTTTTAAATAATTATATTCCGGTTTTAACGGGTCGTCCAATTTTCCGTAATTCAATCCTAACCCTTCCCGCCAAATTATCCCTCCGGCTTCCTGCAGAATGCCGTCCGGATAAACAAGCTTGGACCCAACAATACCTGCCGAAGGTTCGTTTTCCATGGTGAAAACCATAGACGAAAGCCAGTCCGGCTGAACCTGCGTATCGTTATTTAAAAATACAATATATTCTCCCTTTGCGTATTTTGCGGCATTGTTGCAATTTTTCAAAAAACCCCTGTTGACGCCGTCCCTTAAAATAACAATATTTTTAATATACCGGTCTGCGGCGGCTGTTTCGTCGCTCGAATTATCGTCCGCAAGTATAACCTCGTATTCCGCCCCGTCGGTATTTTGTTTGATTGACATTAAACAGTTATATGTGATTTTAAAATTATTGTAAACCGGAATTATTATCGAAACCCTTGGAGACGTAAATTTTTGGAATTCGATTATCTCTTTATGACGGCTATTTCCATAATCGACGATTTTTAAAGTAAAATCGATATTGGCAGGATATATAATAATACGCTCTTTATATAGTCCGCTCTTAATTTTATCCAGCGTTTGTTTGAAACCGGACCGCCGCATCGATTTAATAAATTTTATAAAGAGTCCTTTATTTTTAAAAATATGGCCGGTAATTTTTACGAATATATCGGCGTAATTCAGATATCTGCTTAATTTCTTTTTTTTATGAATTTCATGTAAATTTTTAGGCAATCGTCTTATCCTTTTAATTTTTTCTTTATACCTTCCTAAAAAAAATTATTATGCCGTTGGACGCGGTCATGTTATATTAACCTTTGGTTTTATAACGCGGTATAAGCCCGTCCAGTTCCATATCTTTGGTTTCAGGCAGCAAAAAAGAAAGAAAAAAAGCGCACGTTATTAAAAAAGCGACCATATAATAGCCGAAATTTTTATTTTCTCTTACAAAAATCGTCATAATCAGGACTCCGCATATCGCTCCTAACTTTCCGGCCATTGCCGAAAATCCGTATGCGGAAGACCTGAAAGAAGTATGCGAAAGTTCCGCCGGAAATATTCCTACGGTAAGCGAAGCAAAAGAATTAAAAATTTCCGCGGCGAAGATTACGGCTACGAGGCCGCTTAAACTTCCGTAAACGGACGGAAGAAGAAAAAGGGCGGCGCCCATTCCGGCAAAACCGGCAAGCTGCAGCCCCTTTCTTCCGATTTTATCGATTTTTAAAAGTCCTATCGCCGAACTTAATACGCCCGTTAAAAGAATAAGAGATGTTATAAGCGCATTGTCTTCGTTTGACACGAGGCCGCTTTTTTTAAATATTAAAGGAATTAAAAGTCCGATTCCGTATGCGCCTATGTCGTATAAAAACCATATAAGAGAAAATAAAACCGTATTTTTTATATGCCTCTTAGAAAACATGCCCTTTATGTAAACTTTGTTTAATTCCTTATCCGTCCTGTTTTTTAAATTTACCCATCTTGCAGATTCGGGCATCGAAATCCTAAGAAACATGACTATAAACGCGGGTATAATTCCTGCGCCGAGCATAACCCTCCACATTTCGGGGCCGAAAGGAAAAAAAGCCGCCGCAACTAAAGAAGAAAATATAGAACCGATGCCGAATGACAAGCCTGAAAAGGCAAGATATTTACCTCTTAGTTCGCGAGGCGCAATTTCCGCAATATAAGAGTTCGATATCGGATAATCTGCCCCTACGGCAATTCCAACCGCAAAACGCGATAAAAATAACATTAAAAAATTTACTGATAGGACCGATGCGAGGCCAAAGGCTACAAAAACTGCCATGTTAAGTATATAAACGGATTTCCTTCCGAAAATATCGCCCATATACCCTATCGACAATGCGCCTATCGCGCTTCCCAATACTACGGAAGCTATTATCGAACCAGATTCCAGTGCGTTTAAGCGAAAATAAGGATTAATCAGTATTATCGCAAACGCTATTACGGTCAAAGAATAGCCGTCTAAAAACATGCCCGCGGAAGAAAGCAAAAGGGGTTTTGTGAAAAATAAACCGTTTTCGGATTTCATAAGATTTTTTTAGGACGGGAAATTTAATATATATGATAGATTAGAATAACTGAAATATAATATAAATACTAATATAAACCGGAATAAATTTAAAGCAATTTTATGCCGTAATTTTTATAAGAATTTTTTATGCTTGAGGAATTCCAGCGAATCAATCAAATCCTTTTCCGACCTGTTTTCTATAATTAAAGAACCGCCGAATTTTTTAGATTTAAGATAATTAAGAAATCCTTCGATGTCCAGAACGCCCGAACCCAAAGGACGATGTTCGTTTTTCACGGTTGTTCTGAAATTAGGCTTCTCTTCGGTCATATCCTGAATATGAATTTCTTCGACGCTTCCGAACAGTTCAAAAAAGCTAAGCGGTTCGCGTCCCTGCAGTCCCCAGTGTCCGATGTCGAAGCAGACCGAAACGCCTAATTTTTCTACGACCGGATATAGAAACCCGAAAGGAAAAACCTCGAGGTTTTCTAATGCGAAAATACCGGGTTCAAGCTCCGTCGCGGCCAGTATTTCCGACATGCTTTTCATTGCCTTGTCCACTGCGCCTTCTATTAAGGTTTTTTTTTCTTTTTCGGAAATAGGAAAAAGCATTATCGAGTCTTCGAATTCCGACGTTAAATGAATCACAAATCTTTTAACGTTTAAGGCGCTGTTTTTAAAGGCATTTACGATTTTTATCATGCTTTTTGAGGAAAACTGCCTGTATTCGTCTAAAAGGCTTGCGGGATTTAACTGCAAATAAGGAAGATGGACGGAAAAACTGCTTATATTAGAGTTTTTTATAGCGGGAATTATAAAATCTTCTAAAATGCCGGGAAACAGCTGTTCTATCTCGGTATTTATTTCGACGGTGCCGATGCCGTAAATGTTGATAAGATTGAAAAATTCGTTAAATTTCGCTTTTAACTTTTCTAAATTATTATCGCCTATAACCCCGAATCCTATGCCGAAAAAAGAATCCGTATTGAATCCGAAATTAAGACCTTTTTTAATGTTATCGCCAATCATAATTCATGGATTTTTTTAATTTAAATTCGGTCAAACTAAAGCTAAGATATCTTAAATCCCGTATAAAAGTCAAGCCGAAAATTACACC
>JAJYJI010000045.1 GCA_021789605.1 bacterium | reverse complement strand
GCCTATCCGCTTTACAAGCTCTTCGGTGCCGAATGTTCCTTTTCCGGCGGCGCACCATACGTTTATGCCTTTTGTATCAAGTACTAATATCCATGCGCTTAAACCCTTCAGCGCTTTTCTGAGAACGTCGAAACTTAATTTATAATTTGCGCTTGCAAATACCTCGGAATTCGCGTCCGGTTCGCCGACAGCATAAAGCCCCGGTTCAATCTTATATTTCATCCTGAACGAATTGCTTATCCTGCATTTTATGGAACCTGAATAATCCGACCGCGACCATTCCGGAGAAACCCTGCTGACGGTTTCAATTTGTCCGGTAGTTTTGCATAACTCTACAATATTTATATTTTCGTTAATCATTCTTACAAAATTATTCCTTTTTAAATTTTATTTTATGTTTCATGTGAAACATAAAATATTTTAAATCATTGCTGAAAATAAAATATGCTTATAGTATAGTTTTTAGAAAATCTTTTACTCTGATTGCAATTTCATCCCTGATTTTTCTAAAAAAATTAAGTTTTTCTTCTTCGCTTCCCTTGACATTCGCAGGGTCTAACAAATCCCAGTGAAGATTTTTAGTTTTTGCCCCGACATACGGACAGTTATCTTTAGCATCTCCGCATAAAGTAATTATATAATCGGCATTTGTTAAATCTATATCGTCAAGAGATTTTGATTTATATTTGGTTAAGTCGATGCCTTTTTCTGCCATAACCTTTATAGATAAAGGATTTACCGGCTTGGGGGATACCCCTGCGCTTAAAATTAATAAATTTTTATCCTTGTAAATTTTTTCCTTTAAATCTCTGGCAAATCCTTCTGCCATTTGACTTCTTGCCGAATTTCCGGTGCATAGAAAAATTATTTTCATTATACGTTTTCCACTATTCTTTAAAAATAACATTAAAATACGCCGGAATAAAGCCCGTCCAAAGTTTTTCATCGGGATTTGGACAGCGAACACCCGTAGAACAGCAGAGAGCCGGGTCAAAAATTTCAAACACAATTTTTTTCATAATTACATCCAATAATCATTCGCAAATTATATTTACTTTTATATTTTCCTTTTTAAAATTATCATGCCCTAAAAGTTTATTAAATAAACTTTCTATTGCCGAAAAATATTCTTTGTTTACCGAGTAATAAATCCATTTGCCCGATTTTCTTCCTTTAATCAATCCCGCTGCTTTAAGAACCGATAAGTGATGGGAAACGAGGGTTTGATTTAAACCAAGTTCTTTAAAAATCACGCAGACGCATTTCTCTCCATCTTTTAATGAAGAAATAATTTTAAACTTGCTTTCATCGCCGAGCAACTTAAAAAATTTATTTAGCGTTAATTCGTCTCTGACCATACATACCCAATTTAAAATTCATATGTACTATATATGAATAATTATACATATGAAATATAATTCATATGTATAATTATTATAAAACCGAAAAAATAAGCTTGTCAAGAATTATTTTCATGCTCTTAATGCCGTTATTTTAGATAATCGCCAAAATATTTAAAAAATGTCATTATTATAAATAAACAATTAAATAAAGGGAGAAGTATATGTATTGCGTTATAAATTTTTATGGTTAAAATATATTTAAGGATATATATATGCGCCGTATATTTTTAAAACGGTGAATTCCGTGAAAGAGGCGCATAATATGATAGTCAATCTCCTTAGTAAATTTATATGCCCGGATATGCCGCTAAAAAAGTTTTAACGGTAATTGCGGATGTCTTTTATAGTAAAATAAATTCAGGATTTTAGGATAAATCAAGCAATTCGGAAGCTTCTTCTTTTGTAGGGATTCCTACAAAAGAAAGTTTTCCGTCGATTATGCTTGAAGGAACGCTTCTTATATATAATTCTATCGACAGCCGCCTGCCTTCGGACTCTGAAACATCCAGCGACCTGTAATTGAAATTTTTACGTTCTTCCAACAGCCTTTTCCATGCGTTATCGGCAGGAACGCATTCTTCGCACCACTTTGAAACAAGAAGTATAACTTCGTGCTTTTTATCTTCCATAAATTATTATTGGCTTGAACATCTCATGCATTGAATCTGCTCTTTTATAATTTTTTCCCTGTACTTTTCAACCGCTTCTTTTCCGGTAAGCAAACTGGTTAATTCGCTAATATCCGCCGCCTTCACTTTGCTTACCCATGCATCTTTATACGGCGATACGTTTAAAAGCAGAGGGTCCTTTAAAAGAGCCTCGTTGACTTCGATTATTTCGCCCGATACGGGAGACGGAATGGGTCCAACCCATTTTCCGCTTTCTATTGTAGCCGTATTTCCCCTTTTTTGCACTATGCTTCCCACTTTTTTAAAAGTCACATGTAAAATTTTTCCAGCCTGAGTTTGCGCGACATCGGTTAAGCCGAGCATGATTATATTGTCCGCAAGGGGTTTTGCCCATGTGTCTTTTTCTACATCGTAATACAAATCTTCGGGAAGTTCGCAGCCTTGCACTTCAGCCATTTTAATGCCTCGGTTTTATCCATTTATCTAAACCCTGTTTTTAAAAATTATATCATAACTATAAACAAACTTCTCTTAAAATTAAAAAATATGGTAAAATTAAATACGCTTTATAATATTCAAATTTTAAGAGGTATATTGCAATGACGGATTCAAGCCTTGACCCGATTGCAGCCTTAAAAAGCGACCATGCGGCAGTCAGGACCGTGTTAAACAATCTGGACGGATATCTAAAAAAAATAAGCTTGGTTTCTTCTGCCGGGCTAAGAAATAATTTAATAAACCAGCTCAACGAAATAACCGCATTTATCGATAAAGACCTTGAAATGCATTTCAAAAAAGAAGAAAACGCTTTGTTTCCGGTTCTGGGCAGTCATATAGGCACGGAAACCGGCCCTGTACATGTTATGCTTATAGAGCATGCGCAAAGCAGAGAACTTTCGTTAGAATTCAAATCTAAAATTAAAAAATATCGGGATTCCGGCGATTATAATTCTATAGTCAATATAGGATATGCTTTCGTTAAGCTTTTGTCGGAACACATAGACAAGGAAGAACAGATACTGTTTAATATTGCGGATATACAGTTGTCGAAGGAAGAAAAACACGGCATAATGGAAAATTTTTTAATTATAACTTCTCAAACGGTTTAATAAAACGGTTAATATTATGTTTTACGTGAAACATAATAAAGCAAAATAATATGTACAACTGAGGGGGTTGCCAACAATAGGATAAATTGCCGGCGGAATAGCATCATTTAAGATGAGGTTTTTAATATATCCATAAATTTTAAAAATCCGGATATTAAGGTTTCGGGTTCGGGCGGACATCCATTAATATGCATTGCGACGTTAAAATATTTTGAAACCGGGCCGCATACCGAATATGAATCTTTAAATGGCCCTCCTGTTTCTGGACAATCCCCCGCCGTAATAACGAATTTAGGGGCCGGAATATTTTCATAAGTCTTTAAAAGCGGGCCAAGCATATTTCTCGTTAAACAGCCCGTTACTATAAGAACGTCCGCATGCTTCGGCGAAGCGACAAACTTTATGCCGAATCTTTCAAGGTCGTAGTAAGGGTTGGAAAGGGCGGCAAGTTCATTTTCACAGGCATTGCAGGAACCGCTGTCCACAAGCCTAATGAATAAACTTCTCCCGAATACTTCATCGACCGCGCGTTTTAATTCATCCCCTTTTATTAAGACGGAATCCATATTGCCGCTAACAATATTTTGCGTCTTATTTTTAAATAATAATTTGGCTAAAAAGCTCATATATTATCGCCTGCTATAAATAAAGAAGTTTCTTATCCTAAAGCGTTATTTTAAATTTAAAATCACATATCGTTGCCTGAATAAGATAAATTAAGGCTTTTGTTTATCAAAGGAAAATCTGCAATTATATTTCCCAATACTCCGTACTGAATGGACGGCCATATTCTAAACGACGGGTCGATATACTTAAGCCTGTAAATCTTTCCCTTATCGTCCGCCATTATATAGAAAAAAGCGTTGCCCCTTGAAGTTTCGGAATTGCCGACGGCATTTTTATAAGCTTCCGGCTTATTTTCATAAACGGCGGCGATATCCCCTTCGGGCAAATTAAACAATAAATCTGTGATTATTTTTTTTGAAACGTAAATTTCTTTAATTCTTAAAACCGTTCTTGCTAAAACGTCTCCGCCGTCAAGCAAAACAGGTTTTAGATTCAACTTATCGTATATAAGATAAGGAAACTCGACTCTGGAATCCCGCGGCAATCCGGACGCCCTTGCGCTTATACCGCATAGAGAAAGCTCTTCTGCCGTTTTATGATTAATTTTTCCGGTAAATTCAAGCCTGTCTAAAACGGTAGAAGAATTTAAAATAAATCCTTCGCAATCTTTTATGACATTTTCGACTTTCTTGACTGTATCCTCTATCGTCTTAAGTTTTGCGGGAACAAGGTCTAAATTCACGCCTCCTACGGTTAAAGAATTAAACAAAAACCGATGTCCGCTTAAATTTTTATTAAGCCTCATCAAATCTTCCTGCAGCGCGAACAGGTTCTGCGCCGGCAGGGCAAAACCTATATCCATAAAAATCCATGCAACGTCTCTTACATAATTCCATATTCTTTCGAGCTCCGCAAGTATTACCCTGACATATTTGGCCCTTTCGGTTATTTCAACGTTTAAAATGCTTTCGACGGCTTCAAGATAACCGATAGCGATATTTACGTTATTATCCCCCGAAATCTTTGATACTAAATCCAATGCTTCTACGAAATCTTTGCCTTCGCAAACTTTTTCTATTCCCCTGTGTTTCCAAAAATGCCTTATCTCAAGCTGTAAAACCGGCTCTCCGGCAAGCGAAAATCTGAAATGTCCGGGCTCGATAATTCCTGCATGCACCGGCCCGACGAGCACTTCAAAGATTCCTTCGCCGGAAACCTCTTTAAACTTATATTTGCCGTATTTCTTCATTTCTGGAATTAAATTATTATAATCCTTTCTTAAGGGATGAACAGAAAAATCCCAATTTTCGGGATATAGCATTAAAGGCCTTAAATCGGGATGTCCGGCGGGTAAGAGCCCGAATAAATCGTATATTTCGCGCTCGTACATTTTTGCGGCAGGGCAGATTTTAGATATAGATTGAAACCTTTCGCCGACTTTGACGGAATATTCGTCTATGCCGTCTGTTCCTCCGAAAAAATATCTGACGCTAAAATTAGAATTTAAGTTCCTCTCGTCTGTCGCGGAGATGCCAAGCAGATATTTCCCGGGCTTCCTGATATTATCGGCAGAATTTACAAAATCGTTTAATTCGATGATATGTTTATTTAACGAAATCTTACCCATTTAAAAAATTATCTTGCCTCCGAATTCAGCCGATGCAGATTTTACGATATTTAAAAACTGCAAAGGAATATAAAATAATAATAAAGATGAAACTATCAAAAGAATTAACGGAACGTATATCATAAAAGGATGAATCGCATCCTCTTTAATCTTAATATGCGCCGTTTTTTCGCTTTGGAGTTTATCGGCTTTTTCTTCGTTGTCCTTATTTCCAGTGTACATTTTAAGAATATTGCCGAAAAGCCCTATAAAAATAAAAATCAGCAGGATAAAAACTAAAAACCCCATTAATATATTGCTCCTAAATACGCCTGTCATAATGTAAATCTCCCCCAAAAACATAGCGAAAGGAGGCATTCCGCTTATTCCCATGACTCCTAAAAGAAGAACCAATCCAGTAACCGGAAAATTTTTGGACAAATTCCTTATTTTTTCGATTTTTCTTTCATGGGTGCCGGCAAGAACGTTACCCGAAGATAAAAATAATAATCCCTTATTTAAGGCATGAAAAAATATCTGTAAAAGACTCCCAATAACCGCAATTCCGCCAATGCCGAAACCCAATGCTATAAGACCCATATTTTCCATAGAAGAAAATGCAAACAGGCGCTTATAATCGGTCTGTTTTATTATTGAAAAAGCCGAAACGAAAATAGTTAAAAATCCGAAACCTATTAGAAAATACCTTGGATAATATATGCCTGCCGCCGCGTTGATTTGATAAAACCTCAAAATGCCCAATAGCGCCGTATTAAGCAAAACGCCGGACAGCAAAGCGCTGACGGGGCTAGGGCCCTGCGAATGCGCATCGGGCAGCCAATTGTGCATCGGAGCAAAACCTACTTTCGTCCCAAATCCGACGAGGGCAAGAATGAACGCCAGCATAAGAAAGTTTTTGTCAAATTTCGTCCCCGCTTCAATGATGTTTATAAAAGATAAAGATTTAATGCTTTCCCCGTAGACCTGAGAAGTCGTAAAATATAAAATAACTATCGCAAAAAGTCCTATTGCAATGCCTACCGAACACATAATTACATATTTCCATGTAGCTTCAAAAGACTCTTTTGTCCTGTTGAAAGATACCAGCAACGCCGTCGCTAAAGTAGTCGCTTCAAGCCCCGTCCAGTAAATTCCAAGATTATTAGACAATATAGAAACCATCATGCTAAAAATAAATAAATTTTTCCAAAAATAATAAAATTTGAATTTTCTTTTAGATATGCCGCCTGCCATCTCTGTCCTTACATATCCGAAGGAATAAAAAGACACGAATAATTCAAGGGTCGAAACGGTTATAAGGATAACTAAGTTGATATAATCTATAAGGAAAAAACCGTTCAGAAAAACCGTTATAGCGTTAAAAGAAGCGGCGATTACCACGACTGTTGAAAAAACCAAAACGGAAATTAACAACTGGATATAAGACATCAATAAAACATCGGTAAAAACTGAAAAAATTAAAGCAGCCGCCGGAAGTATCAATATTAATTCATACATTTTAAATAATCCTCCGTTAAAGTTCACGCGGTTGCGTTTCTTCTAAGATTTAATATAAGAATAGATAATATCAGTATGCTGACAAAAAGATCGAAAAGCACGCCTAATTCAACTAAAAGAGGCATTCCGTGGGTAATGCTGTTGGCCGCCAAAAAAATTGCGTTGTCTATCGTCAAAAAACCTATAATTTGAGAAAATAATGTTTTTCTGGTAATCATAAGCATCGCCCCGATTAAAAACGTTGCGAGGGATATGGTAAAAACAAAAGAACCGAACGTTATATCCGCCTTAATTATTTTTTGAGCTATCAAATTGGAAAGCAGGGTTAAGGAGCCCGAAAAAACTACTGCTTCAGGAATACCTATATACATATCCATTTCTTTATTCGTTTGAACTTTTTTAAGCGTCTTAAATAAAAAATAGGGTATTAAAACAACCTTGAAGATTATGGTAATAACAAAAGACCCGTATAAATTTATAGAATTAAAATGGATGGCCCCCATTAAAATATAAAATGCAAGCATAAGAGACTGAAACGAATAAAGTTTTATTGCAAATTTTATGAATGGAGAGCTTGCGTTTAAAACAACGGAAACAAGTATTAAAATAATAAACAATTCTGCTATCTTTTCCATTATCATTTTTTAAATTTCCCGCTTATTCAATTAAATAAATTAAAATCCCCTTATCGATAGAATCATCGCTATTAAAGACAGTATGAAAGAAACGGAAAGCAGATTCGGCACCCTAAACACCCGCATTTTAGGATTAAGAATTTCAACGGCGGCGATTAGGACGCAAAGGATAAGCATCTTAAAAAGATAAACCGCCAAGGCTAACGGAATCTGATAAATATTTTCCGCCATATAAGGCAAAAGGATAAGGGACATCAACGTTAAAAAAACAGAAAGCTTTAAATAGCTTCCGTATTCGAAAACTCCAAGATGGCTTCCGCTCGCCTCAAGAATATTCGCTTCATGAAACATAGTGAGTTCAAGATGGGTCTCCGGATTATCTATGGGAATCCTTGCGTTTTCCGATATGCTTACGATAAATAGGGAAATAAGCAGCAAAAAAGGAATTGCAAACGATATAGCGTCCGAACGGATACCGGACAAAAAGACGTTTGCGGCTCCGCTCTGAATAAAATAAAATATATCGGTTATCCTTCCCTCCTTTGTATAAATAGCAAGGGATATAAAAATAAATATTAAAGAAGGCTCTGAAAGAACTGTTAAGAACCATTCCCTGCTCGCTCCCAACCCTCCGAAAGCGCTGCCCTGGTCCATAGCGTAAAGGGTCATGAAAAATGTAGCTAGCGCAAGGGAATAAGCTATTAATATTACGTCGGAAGATATGCCTAGCAAAGGATACCTGTAAAATGCGGGGAGCATTAATATAATAATAAGGTAGGCAACAAAAACGATATAAGGCGCAATCATTGATATAAAGGTCGCGTCTTTGGATAAAACGAGCTCTTTCTTTAATAATTTATTAAAATTTAAATAAAACTGAAAGATGCCTATGCCCTTCTGCCCTCTTGCCATTTGTTTTAATTTATGAATTAAACCGGCAAAAAAAGGCGCGAGCAGGGCTATTATAAAAAATTGAACGATTCCCAAAAATAAGCGTCCTATATTATAAATCATAGTTTTTATTTTTTTATTTTATTATAAATATATATATAATAAAGCAGATTATCAGGGATAAAAATAAATACCCCAATGAAACGTTAATATTGCCGGAATTAACTGATTTATTAAAAATATCGGATAATTTTACATATAATTTTTCAAGAGGCATATAAAAATATTTTTCAAAAATATCATTGATTTCTTCGGTGTAAACAGATTTAATCCTGAAATATTTTTTCACGTCCTTTTCAAAATTAATCTCTGAAGCGGAAGAATAAAAAGAAGAAAACACCTTCATTATGCTTGAAGAAAATCCGCCGCCGGAATACTGGGCTTTTGTATTTTTTTCGTCAAGCCCGCACGCCCATGTTTCCGATATCCTTTTTTTATCGGCAGAGAATATTCTTAAGTAAAAAAATAAAATTAGTAAAACGGCTGCAAAAGAGATTACTATTAAACCCGGCATATACAAAGAAAACGGACGGCCTTTTATTATTTGCGCGGCGAAAAAAGGATTTACGCTTACGATACCGCCGGTTAAATAAAGCATAACGTTATTTAATGCCGATATTACGGGATAAGGATAAATTCCTATAAAAATACACGACAATACGGGCAGCGCTATTGCTATTCTTTCAATAATATGCGGTTCTACCGCATATTCGACATAAGACGTTCTCGGCTTTCCCAAAAAGACGACGCCGAAGAGTTTTACGAAAGCCGCTCCTGCCACAGCTCCGCTTAACGAAAGAAAAGCAATGGCTATAACGGAAAAATACACCATATAAAAATTTCCCGTAAAAACCGAACCAACGAGCGATATATATAAATACCACTCGCTTAAGAATCCGTTTAAAGGCGGCATTGCTGAAATAGACATAACACCTATAAGAAACAAAACTGACAACTGCCCCATTTTTTTTGAAAGGCCGCCGAGTTTTTCCATATTCCTGGTATGAGTATATTTATCGATAAGCCCTGCACCCATAAAAAGGGAACTTTTGCTTAATCCGTGATTTATTATATGAAGTAAAACGGATAACATGGCAAGATATTCCAACATCTTAAAGTTTTCGACATTTGCCCAGTAAGATACGCCAATCCCCATAAAAATTATTCCCATATTTTCAATAGTAGAAAATGCCAGCAATTTCTTTATGTCTTTTTGGGCCATTGCGTACATAATCCCCAAAAGCGCCGATATGGCTCCCATTATAAGCAATATAATTCCTAAGAAAGAAGCGCCTCCCGAACTGAAAATAAATAAAAATTTTAAAATGCCGTAAATAGCCATATTGACCATTATGCCGGACATAATAGCGGAGATATTTGCAGGAGCGACGGGATGGGCGTACGGAAGCCAAGTATGAAAAGGTATAATGCCTGCTTTAATGGAGAATCCAAGTATTGCCGCAGAGAGTATAATAATGCCGGCGGCGCCGCCGTAGTCGTCAAAAGAAAACGAAGACGTTTTTAAATACAGCATTATAAAACTTGAGGTTATGAGAACGGTTCCGATATGGGTCATTAAAAAATATAAAAAACCGGCTTTTCTAGATTCCTCGTTTCCTTCGTATATAACCAATAAAAATGAGAATATCGACATTAATTCCCAAAATATCAGAAATGTAAATATATCGTTGCTTATTACGAGAATAAGCATGGATATTATGAAGAAAAAAGAATGGAAAAAAAGGGACGGTTTTTTATCGTATTTATCGCCGTATTTAATTGAAAAAATAGAAATAAATATTGAAAGGGCAGATATGAATATTACGAAAAATGTAGAAAGGGTGTCGAATTTTAATGAAAAATCTATAAAAGAAGATTTTATAATAAATTTTTCATTAAAATCGTAAAAACTTAAAAATATAAAAAAAATGGATAAAAGAATTGATAAATATCCGAAAAAATATCTATAAACATCCTTATAGACTTTATTTGATGCATTAATCATTATTTTAGAAATTCCCGGACATTTGAAAAAGTAATTATTTATAGTTTATCTAATAAATTAAGGCCAAACTTTTTAATTATAACAAAAATCAAAGGAATATCAAGCGGTTTTAACCCAAAATCCCGACTTAAAATTTATATCCTTATTTTTTGCGCCTAAGGCGCAATTTTTAATCAGAGTTTGCGGCATTTCATCAATAAAATGCTGACGGCGGCGGGCGTAACGCCAGAAATTTTAC
>JAJYJI010000044.1 GCA_021789605.1 bacterium | reverse complement strand
TTTTTTTACTTATTTTGGGACTCGGGAGTTGACCTTGCGCAGATAGTAATGACGGTTTCCGAGGCCGTTAAACTTTTGAAAGAAGATTTAAAGACTTTTACGTCGTTTTTCGGCGCAAGATATATAACCGGCAATAAGGATTTATACGATAATTTTAAAAACGAGTTTAAAAAAATAGACGCAAAATCAATTTTTTTAGTGGAACTGATGAAAAATTTAAGAAGAAGACGGCTTATCAACGTTATGGCCGATAACGACATATTTCTTCTTGAACCCGACGTAAAAGAAGGCATAGGCGGCTTAAGGGATTACTCCTATTGCGAATGGATTTATTATATCGCAAAAAGAAATTTTGAATATCTATCGGACGGCGTTGCAAAAACAAACGAAGAAGATTCGATAATGGCAACTTTGAAGCATATGGGATTGGACAGTTCGCTCAGGAAGGAAGATATTAAAGACCTTTATAACGGAAAAAAGTTTATATTGAAGGTAAGGGTTATGATGCATCTGCTAACCCAAAAGAAAACGGACAGGCTTACGTTCGATATTCAGGAAAACATAGCCAAGGCATTTTATTACAAAGACGGCAAATTTTTAAATAAAATAGAATATTTTATGCACGATTACTATTTGAACGCCAAAAATATACATATAATATCGAAGCTTATAATAAATCTTTTTATAAAGCCTAAAATTTTAATCAGGAAACCCAAGCGCGGGGGCACTGCCGGCGCAAACGATAACGCAGGGGAAAACGGCGTTAATATCGGAGAAAATTTATATTTGGAAAACGGACTGGTCGTTTTAAAGGACAGGGAATTTTTTTTGTCCGACGCGAAAAATATTTTTAATCTTCTTCATATTTACCAATCAACGGGCCGCAAGCTGGACATAGAATCAATAAACCTTTTAAAAATAGGCGGAGAAAAATATAGAAAATCCATTAAAAACAACGATTTTGCAAAAGACTTTTTTATAAGCCTTTTGAAAAATAAAAAAAGAGTTTATCAAACTTTGCTTCTTATGCATGAAACAAAATTATTAAGCGCGTTGATTCCGGAATTTGAAAAAATAGATTCGCTTTCTACCAACGACGTATATCATGTTTATACGGTCGACGCGCATTCGCTTAACGGCATTCATTATCTGGAAAATACCGCTAAATTAAACATCGGCGGAGATTCAAAGGAAATATTTAAAGATTTAAACGCTGACGATTTGTTTATCCTAAATTTCTCGCTTTTGCTTCACGACGTCGGGAAGGGCTATTCCGCGCATCATGAATCTATTGGTTCTAAAATCGCCGTTAAAGTTGCAAAGAGGCTCGGATTAAGCGAGGAGAGCCAAAATTGCATAGGATTTTTGATATTGAACCACTTTCTTCTTCCGCTGACATCCGAAAGAAGGGATATCCACGACCCTGCGACGATTAAAGCCATTGCCGGCACTATTAAGGACGTAAGACGCCTGAAACTTCTTTTTATTGTCAGCATTTGCGATTCTATGGCCGTATCCAAAACAAGATTTAATTCGTGGAGGAAGATGCTTTTACTAGAGCTGTACGGCAGGACGCTATCTTTTTTGAAGAATACCGGAGAGTATTTTAAGAACGATATGTATTATATAAACAATATTTATGAACTTGCGGAAAGATTAAAAAATATTAAAGGCTTTAATTTTCTTAAGAGGAAAGACGATTTAAAAGGATTTATCGCCGGTTTCGTTAATGAATTTTATTCTCCAAACAAATATTTGACGAGGGAAAGTCCAGAAAATATATTGCTCCATTTAAAATTATTTTCAAAAATTTCTGCAGAACGCAGATTTAATTTCGTAGCAAAACCTCATATCGAAGAAGACTATTATGAAATAACGATATGCGGGGAAGACAAAAAAACTATATTTTCCGATATAACCGGAGTGCTTTCTTATTTCGATTTCAATATAATGAGCGCGGATATAAATACCCGTAAAGACGGCAGATTTATCGATACGTTTTTTGTGAATCATACATATAAAAAAGTTGACGGAGATATAGACTGGCATAAGTTAAGGAAGACTTTTTTTAACGTATTTAACGGGAATATTTCATTAGCCGATATGTTTAAGGATAAAATAAAGAGTGAAAGCCTGTATAAAAAAAGCGGTCCGCGAGTTTCAAATTCCGCCGAAATTTATAATAATATAAGCGACGAGTTTACCGTTATAGAAATTCAAGCTTTAGACAGAAAAGGACTATTATACGACATCGGAAGGATGTTTAACGGGTTTAATATAAATATATTCGCTTCTAAAATAACGACGCAGGGAAATAAAGCTTTTGACACTTTTTACGTAAAAAACGACTATGGAAATAAAATTAAAAATCTGCTCCAAATAAGAAGGATTAAACAGGCTATAGTAAACGGCATTTAGCGTCGCAGGGCAGGCGGGTGCGGTTTAAAGCCGCCCATATTCCGGCGGCTCATCCGGAAAATAAAAATTCTAATGCAGGATTAAGGCTTATGAATTCGCTTGACTTAAACCAACGCGGTGTGATAAAAAGATATATTATGGCTTTAGAACCTAAAACAAAAACATTTGCGGAAATATACGAGTCTCAGGGGCATTATGCCGATGCGTTAAATATTTACATAGATATCTTAAAAGAAAATCCTTTGGATGCGGAATCGACCGGAAATATCGCAAGACTTCAGTCGTTAATTAAAGAAACGAATTTAGAAAAAAAAAGAGCAGCCGAAAACAGGATATCCGCTTTAGAAAGTTTTTTGCAAAAAACTTATACTTATAAAAATGGCAATAGCCGGGTATAAGCGTAAAATTGTGTTTTATCCTATATATGCTTAATACTCGCGACCTTATTTTGCCGGTAATAGAAAAGAACGCCCTCGGAATTTTAATTAAAAATCCCTCCAATCTTTTTTATATAACGCATTTTTCCGGAGAAGGTTACGTTTATGCGGCGGACACCGGAAAAATAAATCTATACGCCGACGGAAGATATGCGGAAAGAGCCGTAAAAGAATGCCCTAAAGATATAACCGTTATCAGGGTTAACGATATATATAAAGATATCGCCGAAGATATTTCTTCTAAAATTGCTTCCGGAAGAAATATCGCCGATAAAAATAAGCCTGCCGTAATGTTTGAATCAAATTATATGACGTATGACGATTATTCGGCCTTTGCCGGCGAATTTAAAAATAGAATAAAATTAATTCCCGCCTGCAGAGGCGTATCAAAAATAAGGTCGCTGAAAGATAAAGACGAGCTTTGCGATATTATCGAAGCAATTTCTATTGCAGAAAAGTCTATTGCCCGCGCTTTAAAAACTTTTTTAAACAGGGGTTTAAATTCGGGCGCCATTCCGGAGGAAAACAGAGCGGAACAATCCGCTACGCGATTAAAGCCTGCATATAAAACATATAAACTCAAGAAAAAAACTTTTTTAACGGAAAAGGATTTTGCGTTGATTTATAAAAAAAACCTAATAGACAGTTACTCCGAGGAATCATTCGAAACTATAGCGCTTTCCGGTAAAAACTCCAGTCTTCCGCACGGGTTGCCGTCGGATGTAAAAATCGACGAAAAAGGTATTCTACTGTGCGATTTCGGGGCAAAACGAAACGGCTATAAAAGCGATGAAACTTTTACCGTCCATTTAGGGAACCCGGACGATAAATTTTTAGACGTTTACGATACGGTTTATTCCGCACAGCAGCTTGCCGTTTCAAAAATAAAACCCGGCGTTAAGTTCAGTTATTTAGATAAAATTGCCAGAGATTACATAGAAAAAAAGGGTTACGGCAAATATTTCACCCATTCTCTTGGACACGGAGTGGGGCTCGATATACACGAATATCCGTATTTAAGCAAAAAAAACGACGATACCGTTAAGGAAGGCATGGTTTTTACGGTTGAGCCGGGCATTTATATAGAAGGAGAGTTCGGCGTTAGAATAGAGGATATGTGCTACGTGGAAAAAGACGGGGTGCGCGTTATAACTAACATAAAAAAACACAACTGTAAAATTGAAGACGCCGGCATTATTTAGCCTCTAAATTTATAAATTTACATTACTAAAATTAATAGTTGATTTTTATTTTACATTGTTTTAAATTATAAACTTGCATATAAAACAAACAAATAAGCGGAGGCCTGTTTAAGTGTATTCTACTACCGATTTTAAAAAAGGATTGCGAATAGAAATAGAAAAAGAACCATACGAGATTGTGGATTTTCAGCATGTAAAGCCCGGAAAGGGTGGAGCGTTCGTAAGGACTAAATTAAAAAGTCTGATATCGGGAAAGGTTATAGATAGAACCTTAAGGGCCGGCGAAAAGGTCGAGACGCCCAACATCGAAGAAAAAAACATGCAGTATTTATATGATGAAGGAAACGATTTTGTTTTCATGGATAACGAGACTTACGACCAGGTGCATTTAGACAAGACGGCTTCGGCGGAAAGCGCCGGTTTTTTATTAGAAAATATACAGGTTAAAATACTTTACTATAACGAAAAACCGATAAACATCGAAGTGCCGAATTTTATCGAAGTCAAAATAAAACAGACGGAACCGGGATTAAGGGGAGATACCGTTTCCGGAGCTACCAAGCCGGCAACTCTTGAAACCGGGCTCGTAATTAACGTACCCCTTTTCTTAAACGAAGGCGATATTATAAAGGTCGACACCAGAACAAAGTCTTATATCGAAAGAATCAGTTCAAAATAATGCCGGCTCCGGTTTAGACAGCGTCGGCAATAATAGCAACAGATAAAGGCGGGGAATAAATATTATGAATATAAAAGATATAAAAGACATGGTAAAGTTTATTAAATCCAATAAAATAAAAGAATTTTACTACAAAAAGGACGATGAAGAAATAAAAATAGTATTAGATTTGGAGGAGGCCTATAAACACGGCATAAAGAAAGGAATTTCAGCAAGAAACGATTATGCCGCCCAAATTTCCAACAGCGAACAGGCCGATTTAGTCAAATTTGCCGGACATATTACTAAAACAGTTGAAACAGAACTGAATCCCATAGTCAGGAACGAACATCTTAAGGAAATAGTTTCTCCGTTTGTCGGGTCGTTTTACAGGTCCGCTTCGCCGGAAAAGTCTCCGTTCGTAGAAGTCGATTCGATAGTGGAAAAAGGTGCCCCGGTTTGCATAATAGAGGCCATGAAGATAATGAACGAAATTGAAGTCGATATAAAATGCAGGATTGTTTCCATCCTTGCGGAAAACGGCCAGTTGGTCGAATTCGGGCAGCCGTTATTCCTTGTGGAGCCAGTATAATAACTTTAATCGTTAAATCGATGCCTGTTTAAACATCTAATTTTTTTAATAATTTTAATCGTTAAATGGATTTTTTTATCGATATTTTTATAAAAATAAGAAATAAGAATTAAAAACCTTTAAAGATTTTCAATAATGACGATAAAAAACAAAATATGTTCAGAAAGATTTTAATAGCCAACAGAGGCGAGATAGCCGTTAGAATTATAAGGGCGTGCAAAGAAATGGGCATTAAAACCGTTGCCGTGTATTCTACCGCCGATAGGGAAAGCCTTCATGTTAAATATGCCGACCAGAGCATATGCATAGGGCCTCCTTTATCTGCAAAAAGCTATCTCAATATTTCGTCCATAATATCCGCCGCGGAAATAACCGACAGCGAAGCCATTCATCCCGGATACGGTTTTTTATCGGAAAATGCAAATTTTGCCGAGATATGTGAAAATTGCGGCATCAAATTTATAGGGCCTACTTCCGTAAACATGAATCTTTTGGGAAATAAAAGAAACGCAAGGAAGCTCGTTAGAAGTCTCGGCATTCCGGTTTTGCCAGGAAGCGACGATACCGGAAACGACGAAGAAGATATAAAGAAAGCGGCGGAATACATAGGCTATCCGTTAATACTCAAGGCTTCTATGGGCGGAGGGGGAAGGGGCATAAAGATGGTCCTGACGCCCGCGCATTTGTCTCAGGCTTATCATCAGGCGAGACAGGAGGCGCAGTCGTTTTTCGGCGATAAAGACGTTTATTTGGAAAAATATTGCGAAAATCCGAAGCATATCGAGTTTCAGGTGCTTGCCGACAGGCACGGTAATGCGATATATCTAGGAGAAAGAGACTGCTCGATTCAAAGAAGGCATCAGAAATTAATTGAGGAATCTCCTTCCGTTTCCGTAAAATCTTCCGCGAGAAAAAAGATGGGAGAGTTGGTGTTAAAGGTCGTTAAAGAGATAAACTATGTTAATGCCGCTACTTTCGAGTTTTTATTAGACGAAAACGACGATTTTTATTTTATGGAAGTCAATACCAGGGTCCAGGTGGAACATCCCGTGACTGAATTCGTAACGAATACCGATATTATAAAGGAACAGATAAGAATCGCAAACGGGGACAGGCTTAAAATAAAACAGGATGACATTAAAATCAAAGGGCACAGCATAGAACTCAGAATTAACGCCGAAAACCCGGTAAATTTCAAACCTTCGCCCGGACTGATTACATTTTACAATAAACCGGGCGGATTGAACGTCAGGGTTGACGATTTTATTTATTGCGGATGCAACGTCCAGCCTTTTTACGATTCGTTAATCGCGAAACTTATAGTCCACGATACAAACAGATTAGGGGCGATAAATAAGGCTAAGAATGCCCTTAACGAGTTCAGGATAGAAGGCATTGAAACCAATATTCCTTTTCTTAAGAGAATATTGAATGACAGCGATTACGTTTCTGGGAGAGTCGATATAGGTTATGTTCAGAGGTTTATCGAAAGATAGAAAATTAAATCGCTGTTTTTAATTTAATTTAATTTAATTTAATTTAATTAGAATTAGATTAGAATTAGATTAGATTCATATTTGAAAAGTTTTTTATCGTAAATATTTTATTATATAATGGAAACAACGGCTATTGCCATATCGCGAAGCCATGATATATAATTGATTTATGTTTTATTTTCGTATAAATTAATAAACAGCATATAAAATATTAATTATAAAAAGATAATAAAAAGGGGGTATTATGGATTTTCCGAAAGGTTTAAAGTACAATTCCGAACATGTCTGGATAAAAGTCAGCGGCGATGATGCGCTTATTGGAGTCACAGATTATGCGCAGGACCAGCTTGGAGATATTATATACGTAGATTTGCCTGAAGTCGGTTATGAATTGGAACAGAACGAATCATTTGGAACAATAGAATCGGCTAAGTCGGTTTCGGAACTTTACGCTCCTGTCAGCGGACATGTTACCGGCGTCAACGATTCGTTAAAAGACGAACCGGAACTTGTAAACGAAGAGCCTTACGATTCCGGATGGCTGTTAAAAATTAAACTTACGAACGAAGACGAGCTGAACGATTTAATGGACCAGAGCGTTTATGAAGAATATTTAAAAAATAACGAATGATAACAATATGAGTTCCGGTATAATTTTGCGGACAGGCATTAAACATGGAATTATGAAATTGAATTATTAAAATGCGATGAACGATGCGGGATGCGGACGGATATTTTAATATTATAATTTCGGGAGGCTGTTCCGGCGGGTTCAATATGTCTGCCGATTTGTCCTTATTGGAAGGATATAGAACAGCCGGAGATATTTCGGAACGCCCGACGTTAAGGCTTTATTATTTTGCCCCTCCGGCTCTCTCGCTTGGATTTTTTCAAAAAGATAAGGATAGAAATTCAAAAAATATAAGCGACGGTATAATCGCAAAAGCAAAAGACAAAGGATACGATATTATCTCAAGGCCTACCGGAGGCAGAGCGGTGCTACATAAGAACGAGATAACATATTCCTTAACGGCGTCATATAGAAAAGGCATTTTTGCCGGAGAACTTTTAGAAACATATAAAAAGGCGGGAGAGTTTTTAAATCTTTTCTTTATTAAACTGGGTTTAAATCCCGATAATAATTTTTCTTCTGATAAAACAGGCAAAATCAAAAATAGTTTTAACCCGGCGTTTAAAAAAAACAATTTTAATTGTTTTTTAAAAGCGCATCCATATGAAATAACATTCGGCGGCAGAAAAATTTGCGGCAATTCTCAGAGAAGAAGCGATAACGCTTTTTTACAGCACGGTTCTATATATGTCGATTATAATCCCGCAGAACATATCGAATTGTTCGAAGACGGCGATTTAGAAGCTAATGCGGAATATTTTAAAAATATTACCGGTATAAAACAAGAAATGGAAAGGGCGAAAATAGATTATGTTCCAAGATATTTAGGTTTCGAAAGCCTTTCGGGTATTATAGCGAATTCTTTTTCCGATGCTTACGGACTTAAACCTAAACTAGCTTATTTGCCGATTACAGGGCTGAGGGCTGAGGGTATATAAATTGCAGGTAAATTAAAAATAAACAATTGAAACGCAAATCATGATTTAGAAACCATTGTTAGATACCCCAATGTTTTAAGTATATGTAAATCTGTATCCTCCCCCTGAAAGACTATATAAATAAATATGAACAAGAAGGAATAAGAAAAACTAAAAAAAATTCCTGACAATGGATACAGTATATTCCCGGGAATGACGACGGTTGGGTAAAATGTTAAATTCCTAGGAAATTAAAGAAAGAAATTAAAGAAATTTTACAATTTATTATTTTTGTGGTATATATTATAGTATCTAATCAATTATTAATGGCAACATATTTTTTACTAACGTTAAGTTAAGCGGGCATAGCTCAGTTGGTAGAGTACAAGCTTCCCAAGCTTGGTGTCGCCGGTTCGAACCCGGTTGCCCGCTCCATTCAAAACCGCAGTAAATCAGGCACTTAAGGCAATATCCCGCATTGACATAATTTCTAAATTCTGATAAAATTAATGTAATTTTAACGAATTTTAGATACAATTTCGGATACATTTTTTAGGTATGAATATTTATAAACGCGGGCAGGTTTACCGGTGCAAATTCAGTATAGACAATAAACTTTATCAGTATTCCTGCAAAACAAAAGAAAAAGAAATAGCAAAAAGAAATAGCATCAGCTATTTATGCGGATACAATCCGAAGCCGTTTTAATTTACCTGCAAAATATACCGTAGAGCATACCTTTAATGAAATTTTTTGAAGAATATATTAAAAATCAGACTGTATCCAGCGGGACAAAAGAAGTCCGTATAAATGCTTCTAAACATTTTTTAAAGTTTTTGAAAATAAATCTATTAAATCTATTGCGCAGACCGATTTAGAGAAATATCAGCTTATAAGAAAATTTTTCGATAAACCCAAGAGTTTTAAGAAAAGAAATAAGTTCCTTGCCGGTCAATAAAGGAAGCTTACTCATATTGCAATTTTTTGGACGTCAATAAAATTAACGGCAGGATATCCTGAGCTTTTTTCCTCAAGACAAAGTTCTATCGCTTCTTTAATTCTATCTCTTAACTTATCTATAGACTTAGCTTGAGTATGGCATCCATGTAATTCAGGAACGTCGGCAATATAATAACCGTCTTCGTCCTGAGTAATTATAATTGTGTATTCTTTTTTCATTTTGGCCTCCTCAATAAAAATATAACACTATAATAGAAGATAATCAAACAATTTTTAATTTATTTGTCTCGAAACAAATTTTAAATAGTCTTGAAAAGCATACCCATATTTTTTGAAAAAAGCAGTACTTTTTAATGCGCCAAAATATATTTAAAATTTATGATAAATTTATAATAATTTTTATTTGTTAATTTATATCATATATGATATAATAAATTTAATTATAAATCCATAATATTATAATGAAAAATAAGGTAGAGATTTATAAAAAGGAAAACGGCAGAGAGCCGGTAACGGAATTTTTATTATCCCTGCCTGAAAAGCACAGCGCTAAAGCTATCAGAGAGATAGACCTTTTGATAGAGTTCGGTTTGGATTTAAGGGAGCCGCATATTAAAGCCATAACAGGTAAAAAATATTCCGATTTATGGGAACTCAGGATTAAATTTGCCGGTGATATATCGAGAATATTTTATTTTATGCCGGTCAAAGGTACATTTTTATTGCTCAACGGTTTCGTTAAAAAAATGGATAAAACTCCGGTGCGGGAACTCGATATAGCTCTGCGCTATATGGAAGACTATAAAAGGAGATTAAAACAATGAATAAGAAGATTACTACTTCATGGGAAGACGTTAAAAAAGAGCTCTTAAAAGACCCCTCCGTCTATAAAGAATATAAATCCTTAGAGCCTGAATACAAGATAATAAGTCAGATGATAAAAATAAGGATAGAACAGGGGTTGACGCAGAAAGAACTGGCGGAAAAGATAGGAACGAGGCAGAGCAATATAAGCAGGCTAGAAAGCGGAGAATACAATCCTTCCTTGGAATTCCTGAAAAAAGTGGCCAAAGGGCTTAATAAAGAGCTTATCGTATCGTTGTCTTGATTGCCATCAATTTCGAGCCTTATTTTTAATCTGCAAATAAAAAATATTCATTTTCCGATATATGTCCGGGCGATTGTTTCCCTGCTATGTCTCAGCTCATTTGCAATTATGAGGCATGCAGAATGATAATTCTTTTGTTGTTCGGAATCCATTTCCGCATACTTTAATCCGCCCGTCGCAGGGCAGTCCCTGCCGGTAATTTCATAATACCGTTCGTGGGCGTAATTATGCCTCAAAGCGTGCGGGTGGTAGGGTTGCCGTCCCATATTTTAGCTATATCTGCGGCTAAAAGGTTATCCTTAATAAAGCAGGAAAAGGATAATCACGTGCTTCTCGAAAAATTAAATTTAATAGAG
>JAJYJI010000043.1 GCA_021789605.1 bacterium | reverse complement strand
CAATCCGTTAAAGATATTTTCATTGACTTAAAACTAACGATATTATATAAAAAAAAGAAGGGATTAATTGCTGGTTTTAGTGTTCGGTTAGAAACGGAATCAGTGTTCGATCAAAACGGAATACGCACCATTAAAAACCGCAGTAAATAAGCATCATCAGCAAATATCATATCTTGACAAACGGGAGCAGTGCAATTCCCGCCTGCGTATATCAAAGCATGCCTTTGATGCAGGCGGGAATGGCGCCCGACGGGTGAAACGTTCAATCCTCTCAAAGTCATTCATGCACAGGCGGAAAAAGTTTCATTGACACTTCACGGACAAAAAGTGCGAGGTCGATGCGTTGAGCCAGAAAATAAATTTATAAAGCGGGATTTGGACCGATTTAAAAATTTTCATTTTATATTAATTTTGATATAATATATAAAATTCAAAATGGATAAGTCAATAATTTTATATTTAATTGCGAGAGTGGCGGAACTGGTATACGCACTGGACTTAGAATCCAGCGGAGCAATCCTTGGGGGTTCGAGTCCCCCCTTTCGCACCACACAGTAAACGAATAAGCCTTTCCAGCCTTCCCAGATTATTGAAAATTAAACCTAATCCGCCTATAATTTACATAGATTACATAAAAAGTATAAGAATTTACGGGAATTTGTCAAAAATCGGTCAAAAAAGAGGCGGGAAAATGGTATAATCCAAATTTAGAATTACATAATATACAAAAAATATAATAAAAATTGAACTTGCTATAACCTTTATATGCTCACTATAAACAAGTCGATGCTGTCAACTTTTTTGTGTAAAGTTTTAAAAAAAGGCCGGATTTTATTTTAGATGTGTTTTATTTTTAAATTTTTAGGATAAAATTAAAAATAACGCAAAACACAAATGATGTAATATATCGAATAGATTATTGAAGCAGGTCGTTATAAATTTCTGGCCGGAATCAATGAGAGGCTATATAAAAATAATATTATTTAATATATCCGGAGCGGTTCTATGTTTAAATCTATCCGCTCCCCGCTTATATGCGGATATTGCCCGCATTCGCTGCAAGCCGCCCGTTCAAACTATTAAAATAAAAGCCGTTATCGACCCAAAGACCGAAACGGCGGCAGGCAGTGAAATAATCAGATATATTAAATACAATAAAAATTATGATTCAAAAGGAAAAATAAAAAGCCGTGAAATTAAAAGATTCGGCGATAAATTTAAAAACTTCAGGGGAATTGGCATAAATATTTCCCGCCGCTTATATATAATGCTATATCCCAATAGCTTATACGATAAGCCCAAAAACATAAAAGATTTTAATTATCATCAGCTTTACCCTTACGATTTTAACAGAGGATATCTCAGCATAGACAATTTATCGGAAAAATTAATAATAAATAAATTTTATAAATTATATATAATTAAAATTGCTTTTAGAACAAAAATTCCAGAAGCGTTCGGCAATTTTGGATACTTTAAGAAAGAAACCGTCTTAAACGCTCCGTTTTATCCATATATTTCCGCCGGCAAAAATCTTAATCCCCCGTTAAACATTGATTTCAGATTAGACCTGACGATAAAACGCGGATACGAAGCGATTTTTAACGGAAAGATTTATAAGGGTTCATTTTTTATACATAAACATTCAAATTTTATTTCCTTAATACTTGCAAAAAAATTTAAAATTAATAAATCGTCTTACGGCGGTTTATCGTTAAAATTTTTTCAACCGCGTCCGTATGAATCTAAGGCGTCAAATAAAAAAATTTACGGGGCTTTAGTTTTGCTGGATAAATATAATACGATAAAATTAAAGAAGATAAACATCGTTTATGTCCATTTAAGGCGAAGTTTATGGTTAAAGCCGCCTTTATATTCAAATACCCTCTTTGTAAATAGCCGTTTCGGAAATATTTTTCCAAATTTTTATATATATCAAAAATTAAATATCATAAAAGGATTAATTTATTTAAATATTATTAATTACAGGAAAATATTAAAGAAAATATACAGGAGCGATTGTTCCTTATATTCTTTGGAATTGCGGAAACTTTCTTTTATTGAATTTAAAAGATTTTTAAACGCGTATATAAATACCAATCCCGATATAAAAAATACGGTTAAGAGTTTTAATTTCATTCAAGGCGTCAACACCGTTATAAACTATCCGATATTCCCGTTGTCATATCTTTACTTTACAGGTTTTCCCCGCACCCATAGACTCAGAAACGGCGTTTATTATTATAATAATAGTTTAAATCTTATCGGCTATAAAAGAATAAAAGAAAAAATTTTGAATAAAAAGATGAACGATTATTATACTCTTTTTTTAAGCGGCGCCGGCGGAAATATAAGCCCTGACAGCGGAAGAACAGAGGGCTATCTTAATTTTACCCTGACAAAAAGATACAGTTATAGAAACGGCATCTTATTCGGTATATTTAAAAATTATTATAATAGAGGCGCGAGCTTGGGGCTCTCTCATCAATTGGGAAATTTCTTCCCGATTTCGCAGGCGTACAGTCAGTCGGTTTTTGGGTTAGTAAATCTGATGGAAATAAGCCCCTCCGCTTCCGGGGATTCTTTAATTTACCAAAATACCAAAAGGCTGGCAGAATTTACTGCGGGTTATAGTTATAATTCGGTCGATTACAATATTAATCCGGAATACGGTTCTTCATTTAATTTTTCTTATAATATCGCCAATTCCAATATCCTGTCCCCGTTTTCTTTCAGCCAGTTCATTTTGCAGTATGTTAAGAATTTTAAAATTGACGCCGGCGATACAATAGCGGTAAAAGGGGTTGGCGTTTTTGCAGACGGAAGCGTTCCCGCCGCTCTCGATTATTATCTGGGTGGAATTAACGGCGTTATGGGAATGCCCGCAAGCCAGCCGTTTATTAATGACGATACTATTATCGCCGAAGCGGATTATAGAAGAAATATTTACCGCGGTTTAAACCTAAATCTAATATATAATCTTTTTAATATAACGGCGGTTACCGGAGATATAATAGGCGGTGCCGGAAAATTAGGAGATACCGTGCCGTCGGTTATCCATAACGGCGGCATTTACAGTTTTGCGGGACTCGGAATACATTTAAAAACTTACTTTTTTGGAGTATATCCCGAAATGTTAAGCATTTATGCGGCAAAAGCGTTCGGGAACGGGGTTAGCTCGGAATACGGCGTCAGATATTATTTTGGATTAAACCAGCCGTTTTAAATTTATTTTGCTTGAATTCGCGTTAGAAATTTTATTTGGGGATTTACGCCGCGGCGGGAACGGCTGCGCCCGATTTGAACTTTTAGCTTAAACGGCGCCGTTCCCGGGAAACCTGCAATCCGGTATTCGGATATATTTGCATATAACAGAAATATGAAAATATTTTCTAACGGGGTTCAAGGCGTTAAAATAATATCGCCTCAAGGATTGCCGGAAAAATATCGCCGGAACAAGCGCCGGAAAAATAGTTTAAAAATTTTAGAAAATGCGATATACTGTTTTTAATCGTTCTGTTTTTAATTAATCGTTCGGGAAAAATAAATTTAAAATCAGGCGGCGTTTTCTTTTTTAAAATTTTGATTATTTTGGAGGTTTTATGTCCGGTCATAGCAAGTGGAGCACTATTAAAAGAAAAAAGGGGGCTATAGATGCTAAGAGAGGCAGGATATTTACCAATATTATCCGCGAAATAATTACAAGCACTAGAATCGGCGGCAAAGATATGTCGTCTAATCCGAGATTAAGGCTTGCCGTGGACGAAGCCAAGGCAAACAATATGCCCAAAGAAAATATAGAAAGAGCGATGAAAAAAGGCGCCGGAGAGCTTGAAGGCGAAACATACGATGAGATAATATACGAGGGATACGGGCCGGCCGGCGTAGCCCTGCTCATAGAAACATTAACCGACAACAGGAACAGGACGGTTTCGGAGGTCAGGCACGCTTTGTCGAGGCACGGCGGAAGCCTCGGCGAATCCGGATGCGTTATGTGGATGTTCAATAAAAAAGGCGTAATAGGATTCGACGCATCCGCCAATAATGAAGACGCCATTATGGAGGCGGCTTTAGAAGCGGGTGCGGAAGATATAAAAAACGAAGACGACGAGATACTGGTTTACAGCGACGTAAAAGATTTCGAAAGCGTAAAATCGGCTTTCGAATCCAAAGGAATAAAGGAAAAATTTTCTGAAATTTCATATATACCCCAGTCCAATATCGAACTTAAGGGCAAAGAAGCCGACCAGACCATAAGGCTAATGGACGCTCTGGAAGAAATAGAAGGGATTCAAAATGTTTACGCCAATTTTGACATACAGGAAACGGAAGCCTGATTCCCATAAGCCGGCTTTTAAAATTATTTATACGCGGTTGATTTATGGATTTTATCGGTTTATTAATATTTTATGGGCTATAGAATTTTAGGCGTCGACCCGGGTTCTAGGCTTACGGGATGGGCGGTTCTGGATTTGCCGTCATTCGGAAAAGATTTCGATTTAATATCATGCGGCTTAATAGATGCGAAGCAAAAAAAATTTCCTTCCAATCTCGGCAAAATTTTCGACGAACTGAAGGAAATCGCGCAGGAGTATTCGCCCGGCATAATGTCTTTAGAATCCGTATTCTCAGGCATAAATCCCTCCTCGCTGATTAAGCTGTCGCAGGCAAGAGGAGTCATATGTCTTTTATCCTCCGTTTTAAACATAAAACTTAAGGAGTATTCCCCCAGATTTGTTAAAAAAAGCATCGCAGGTTACGGAAACGCCGAAAAAATACAGATGAAAGACGCTCTCGGTTTAATATGTTCTTCCAAAAGCAAGAATATTAAAGATTTTTTCAGCGGAAATATAAATGACAACATAACCGACGCTCTTGCCATAGCAGTTTGCTGCGCTACCGATATGTCCAATTTTATTAATGAATAAATTATATTATAATAATGCGGATGCAATATGAACAATGAAACGAAAAAAGAAAGCGGTATTAATATATATATATTCCAAATCCCGATTTAAAAAATATTTATATAATCCCTTAACTCGCCGCTTGTTAAATCAATTTTTATAGTCCCTAACGGCGGGTCAAGGTATTCTAATGATAAGTAAATCTGGACGAGCCGTCTGAATGCCGGCGGCTTTAAAACATACCTGCTTTCTCAGGAATGGCGCACAACGGGTGAAACGATAGAACCCCTCAAAGTCATTCCCGCATAGGCGGAAATCCAGAAAATAAATTTCTGAATCGCAATTCGGGTATATCATATATATGCGTATAAATTTAAAGAAAAATTATCGCGTAATTATTAATTATTCATCCATAATAAATAAAATACCTTTAAATTAAAATGATAGCATACCTGCGCGGAAGGATAATTTACAGGGATATCGAAAAATCCTCGATAATATTGGAAACAAACGGCGTCGGATATGAAATTTACGTTCCCGTATTTTCAGGCGCCGCCGGAGAACCCGTTTCCGGAGAACCCGCCTCCTTTTTTGTTTATACCTACGTCAGAGAGGACAGGATAACCCTTTACGGTTTTTATACGTCTTTGCAAAGGGAGATTTTTTCTCTGCTTTTAGACGTCAACGACATAGGACCAAAACTTGCGGTTACCGTTCTTTCCAGCATAGATGCGGGGAACTTCTTAAATATTCTTACTACGCAGGATATATCCGCGCTTTGCGCCATTAAAGGCATAGGAAGGGCAAAGGCCGAGAGGATAATAATGGAGCTTAAAAATAAGGTTCTTAAAAAGGCGTCCCTTTCTGCCGGCATAAACGCCGCAGACCTTTATTGCGAAAATACGGACTCCGCATCCCCGGACGGGATAAATTCCGGCGCCCGTATTCATGAACCAGACTCCGGCGTCCGGAACGGCGAAAAGCCGGAGCATAAGAAAGCGGGCGGAGCCGCCTCCGGCGCTGATAGCGGAGGCGTTTCCGCACCCAAACAACCTGCCGATATAATAATAGAAACCGCGCGCGCTCTCGAAGTTCTTGGTTATTCGAGAACGGATTCTTTCGGTCTTGCGAGCCGCGTGTTCGGAGTCCTCAAGGCGGGCGGAAACGCTCCGGACGGCACCGAAGATTTAACGAAAGAATGTTTAAAACATATATATTCGCAGAAAAATTTATAAAATATATATTTAAAAAATTATTGCGACGCCGCAATCGCCGCAGGCGGGAATAATACGGCAAATTAATAAATCAAAATAAATGCTCCGTAACATATATAATATTAAATTATATTAAGTTAAAATAATAATAAATTAAATGGGTTCTTACAAAAAAGAATTTGCCGCCGCCGGCAATGCGCCGGGTGATAAGGCCGGTTCGGAAATTCCCGAAAATTCTTCGGCTCCGGCGGATGCTTCCCGTTACGCGTCCGCTCTTCCGCCCGGCGTTCCGGTAAAAGACGATGCCGAAAGTTTCGACAATCCCGTAAGGCCGCTGTCTTTCGGCGAGTATATAGGACAGGAAAAACTTAAAAAAAATCTTCTTATCTTTATAAACGCCTCTAAAAAAAGGGCGTTAAATCTTGGGCATCACGACCTCGACCATCTGCTCTTTTTCGGTCCTCCGGGTCTGGGCAAAACCACCCTTGCCAGCATTATCGCAAAAGAGCTCGGAGTCAATATCAGGATAACTTCGGGTCCCTCCATAGAAAAAGCGGGCGACATCGCCGCTCTTTTATCAGCCGTATCCAACGGCGATATTATATTTATAGACGAGATACACAGGCTTCCGAAGCCCGCCGCCGAAATGCTTTATCCGGCTATGGAAGATTTTAAGCTCGACATTATAATCGGCGAAGGCGCTACCGCGAAATCCATAAGAATCAGCCTGCCCCGGTTTACCCTTATTGGTGCGACCACCCGTGCCGGACTTATACCTTCACCGCTGAGGGACAGGTTCGGATTTACTGCGCGTCTCGAATATTACGGCGCAGGAGAGCTTGCGGACATCGTGATAAGAAGCGCGAAACTTTACGGCATAGGCATAGAAGAGCCGGCCGCCCTTGAAATTGCCCGCCGTTCCAGAGGAACGCCTAGAATTGCAAACAGGCTTCTTAGGAGGCTAAGAGATTATATGGTCTATTTAAAAAAAGAACGCATAACGGTCGAAGTCGCCGAGTTCGGCATAGAAAACCTCGGAATCGACGTACTCGGTTTAGATTCCAACGATAAGCTGTTTCTAAAAACCATAATAGATAAGTTCGGCGGGGGGCCGGTAGGAATAGAAACCATAGCGCAGGCAATGAACGACGAAAAAGACACTCTTGAAGACGTCGTAGAACCTTATCTTGTTTCATGCGGTTTTATATTGCGCTCGAAAAAAGGAAGGATTGCCACGGAACTTGCGTACAAGCACTTTGGACTCGCAAAAGAAGATTCCATGTTTTAGGAATTTATTTATTTTTTAATATGAACTTTAGTGCGCGTTATTATTATAGTGCGCGTATATTGCGCGAAGAATAATTCGCATTAACCGCAATATAGCGTTTTACCCCCCCTTTAGCGGACAGTCTAAGTTATTTATTTTACGGCTATTTTTTCCCCGTTAAATATTAGCGGACGATGGCATATTTCTTGCATAATTTTTATATCAGATAGTTTGCTCATGAATCAATTATAAATTATAAATCTAAATAGGAATATGGGAGGAAATTATTGCGGTTTTTGGCTTAAACAATATAAATTAAATTAAATCTTAAATCGAATCAAAATCAAGTTTATAAATAAAATAAAAAAATACGCATAATTTTAGAGGTTGATTGACAATGGATTCTCAGGCTATATTAAAAGAGTATAAGAACGAAAAACAGCGCACGGTTTCCAATATACTTTTCTTTAAAGGAATTGGGCTTCATACGGGAAAAGAGGTTTCCGTCACGATAAAACCTTCTAAGGCCGATTCCGGCATTATTTTTATCAGAAAGGACTTAAAGCCGAATGTCATAATTAAGGCCGATGCGGGAAATATCTGCTCGACTACCATGAGGACGAGCATCGGAAAAAAAATAATCTCCGGCGAAAAAGCCGCTTCGGGCGGATGCATTTCCACCGTGGAACATCTTATGTCCGCCTTATGGGGGGCGGGCGTCGACAACGCCGAAGTCGAAGTTTACGGAGACGAAATTCCGGCAATGGACGGAAGCGCAAGGGTTTTTTACGAAGCAATTTACGAAAGCGGCGTCAAAGAATTAAATTCTAACAGAAAATACATAGAAATATTGAAGCCTATCATACTTGACGGCTCCGATTTATATTCCGAAAACTCCGAAAACTCCGAAAAATCGATAAAAAACGAAGATGCGTGCATAGCGATTTACCCTTCGGACGATTTTGAAATATCCTACGTAATGGATTTTAATCATCCCTTGGTTAGTTCAGGCTCCTTCGAGATGAAAATAAACGAGGGCAACTTTTACGGAGAGATTTCAAAGGCAAGGACTTTCGGGTTTCTTAAGGACGTCGAATATTTAAAAAAGAGCGGGCTTGCTCTTGGCGGAAGCCTTGAAAACGCGCTTGTGCTCGACGAAACCTCCGTTCTAAACAAAGAAGGCCTGCGCTACGGGGACGAGTTTATAAGGCACAAGGTTCTCGACCTGATAGGCGATTTATATCTGTCCGGTTACAGAATTAAAGGCAGGCTCGCCGCAAAAAAAACCGGACACTACATAAACTCTAGATTAGCCAAAAAAATAAGCGAAATTTTAAATTCGTATAAAATTTACGGGGCGCCGTTCCGTGAAGCCGCCGGTTCTATGGTTGCGCAGAATGCCGCATCCGTTCTTTTTGCTTAAATAAATTTCATACGAATGAGTAATGTCTCTATATTTGCATATTCATATATAGAAATAAATGCAGGTTTTACGTTAAATTAATAATTTTTATGAATGTTAATTTTAAACTTGACAGAACTGTATATATTATGATATTTTGCTTATTACGGAAAATGTCGCAGGAGGACATTTTGGGTTTCAATTTAAAAAATTATTTTATTTAACGATTAAACGGAGGAAAGATGAAAAAGAAATTTTTATCGCCGGCGCTGTTTGCAGTTGTAATAGCCGGTTTTTTGACGTTTGCGGCGGTTTCGGCGTCTTTTGGCGCTTCGCAGGCAAACTCGGCGGGCGTGACCTACTCGCTTAGCGGGCAGTATCTCGGCATAGGAGAATGGTCGCAGAACCAGGCTCAGGCATTTATGAACGACGGGTCAACCCCCACGCAGAACACATTTCAGTCGTTTACTCAGAGGCTCAGGCTCAATTCGTCCATGGCATACGACAAACTGGCCCACGGTATGCCTCTTGCCGCTATTTTCGTCCAAATGGATTTAACGAACGGATACAACGGCATTACCAACGGTTACGGAACCAACGGTTATTACCTGCTTGGCGGAAACCCCGCCCCTACCGGTTTTAACAACGATTACAATACTTTCGGATTAAGGCAGGCCTATATAAGGGTAATTACGCCTATCGGCGCAATTATGTTCGGCCGTATGCCCGTAAAGTTCGGTCTCGGCGTAGCGGTCAACACTAACGCGGACGGTCTGGGAGATTTTCTCCCGCTCGGCAATATAGGTATTTTTGCTGGAACGCTGTTCGGCTCGGAAGTCAGCGCGTACGATAACACCAACGCATGCGGCACATCCACCCTTGGCGTTACGTTGCCGAGCGCAAACTGCGCTTTGCCCGGTTCGACCGAAGGCTATTATCCGCCGGCAACGGCAGGATATACGCATATCCAGATGGGCACGATTCCGACAATCGAAGTTATGACCATGAAACCCATAAACGACGTATCTTACGGCGCATGGCTTACGGAAGCGCACTTAAATCAGTTCGAGGCGGGAATTTCGTCCGTAACGACGGCTTACAACGGAATAACCGGCACGACTTACAATACCTTGTCTTCCATAGGCTCTATACAGCCTACCGCAAATATTACTTTCGGCGGCTTAAGCGCGAAATATTCGAAAAACGGAACTAATCTTGGCATAGAAGGGGATTATTTCAGAGGCAGCCTCGTCGATTCGAGCCAGGCAATCGATGCGGGATTTACCGTTCCCGAACTCTTGTACGGAGCGGTCGGCCTCGAAAACATAGGAACGCCTTCCAGTCCCAAAGATATATTTAATCTCGGATATTATAACGCGATAAATGACCAGAACGTCGATATCAGTTCATACGACCTTTACGCAACCGGTTCCCAGATGTTAAATACCGCGATTCCTATGTCTTTCGGAATTAAATTCGGAATAGGAGCGCCTGTCGCTTCCGACAATTATAACTTTACTTATTATTCGACCGTCCAGAATACGAGGACGCTTTTCGGCGACGTAATCGGTTCGTCGTGGCAGCCTATCCAGTTTAACGCCCCCGGAATTTCATATATATACGGCGGCGCGGCTGGCGAAGCGGTAGGTCCTAATCTTGCAAATAAATGGGTATTAATGGTCGATTCAAAACAGTATCTTCCGTCGGGCAATACGCTGAAAGAGTCTTTAATTCACGCGGCATGGCTTACGACTTCTATCGGCGACCAGATGGCGCCGGGAGGAAACCTTGCTCTATTCGGAGGTTCAAATATCGGAACGGAATTCGATTTAAACTTTACGCACCACTTTACTAAAACGCTGACATGGCAGGCATGGGCGTCCTATGTATGGACAGGCGACGGCGTCGAATCCTCTACTACCGTTCTGCAGAATACAGGGCAGACTTTGCCCCCGAATTTCGGTTCGCTTCCGGTCTATGCGGAATACTCAAGTTTTTCCAATTCGCAAAGCAAGGATATAACCGCGGTAGGAACCGATATCGAGTGGAATTTCTAAGAAAAAGTTAAGGTGTTAGATTTTTATTCCCTCGCTCCCGGCAGCGTTTGACGCGGCCGGGAGTTTTTTTATT
>JAJYJI010000042.1 GCA_021789605.1 bacterium | reverse complement strand
ATGGATATTTTCTATGAGGACTTTCAGCAAGTCCCTTTCCTGCTCCAATATTTTCCTTAAATCGACCATTTCCGTGATGTCGAGAAAGCTGGCTATTCTCACTATCTCGCCTTTGTATCGGACGGAATTCGCAAAAATGTGCATCCATAACCTTTTACCCGATTTCGTAAGTCCCTGAACTACCGCATCGTATCTGTCGTTTATATCGCCAAGCCCGCGCTTTATTCCTGCTTCGGCGGCTTCCCTGTATTCCTGCGCATCGACCTCCCATACATCCATGCTTTTCAACTCTTGCTCGGTATAGCCAAACATATTGATAAATTGCGGATTGACATAAATATATTTGTCATTATGCATGGCTATGCTTATGGGCATATTGTCGGCAAGTGCCCTGAACATCTCTTCCGATTCTTTCAGTTTGTCTTCCAACACCTTTCTATCGGTGATGTCGTTTATAATTGCCTGAATATAAGGCTTGCCGCTATACGTAACCCCGGAGATGTAAGCCTCGACGTTTTTTATATCCCCGTTTTTAAGCCTGTGCTTAAAAACGGCGAAGTTGTATCCTTCTTTCAGGGCTTTTTCCCTGAAATTTATAGTTTCTTCAGCCGTCGCAAAAGGGTTGACGGCGGCCATCGTAATATGCGCAAACTCTTCTTTGGAATAACCGTAAAAATCTACCGCCTTTTCATTGGCGTCTATTATAAGTCCGGTTTCCACGTCTATAATTAATGACGGAGAGGGCGTCTTATTAAAAAAAGATTTTAATCTTCGTTCGTTATCTTCCACAACTATGGTATTTAAGAATCTGCTTAAATAGGATTCGATTACGGTTATTAAAATAGCTATAATAAACGTGCCGAAGATAAATATTAAAAGATAAATGTTATAAATATGCCGAAACTTGCGCACTATTTCATTAAGCAGCGGTTTTGACGGTAAAATCGAAGAAGATAACGGCGGCATTATAATATATTTCGAAAAAAGACCTTGCGATTTTACGGGCGGCATATAAGCGGCATATTCCGCCAATCTTTCGATTTCCGGCTTGCCGGAAATTTCCCATTCGGAGTAAGATTTTTTAAATTTTTTTACGACTTTCGGACTGTAACCGGCATACGGCGCGGTTTTTTTGATAAAAGCGGCGGTTTTTTTGTATTCGGAATCGGTTTTCTCGACAAGGGTTTTTGTTTTGGCCAAAACTTTTTTTAATCTATTCTTATAATTTAACGGTTTATATTCTTCGTGAGCGTAATAATATATTATTGAACGCGCGTTTGTTTTAATAAGCCTTATATTCCTGTTTATTGCCATATATTTTAAATGGAGTTCCGTATTATCGACTATGCGATGTTTTAAGGGAACGATTCCAAAAAACCATATCGAAACGGCGCCGATTAATGCTATTATAAAAAATAAGACTCCCGTGACTAAAATTATTTTATTTTTTATAAAATAAACGCACCGGCCGAAGGCGGATAAATTATTTATACCGCCTTTATAGTCTTTTAAGGCTTCTTCGAACCTGCTTTTCAAAATTTGCTTCATAAAGGATGCCTTATATAAAATTTATACGGCAAACTGCGTGATACGGGCGGAGCATCGTCATAGATAGAAAGTTCGAAATATTAATATTTAGCGTATTATTGCCGTATTATTAACGATGCTGAAATTAATCCTAACAAAAAAATAAAAGCATCGGTCAAGGATTATTTTACGATTTTATATTTTACCACATAATAATATATAAGGACAGTATTCGCATATTTTGGGGTCGGAATAGTCGGGAGCAAAAGGCTCCTCTTTGTTTAGCATCTCCTCTATCAAATATTTCAAAGAAGGGATAAACAGCTCTTCCATCAATATTTTCATTCCGGCAACATTATCTTTTTTTATTTTGCCGTTTATTAAATACAGCCTGTTTCCGCAGCCGCCGGCGGCATTGCCATCGCTTTTTCCCGTTAAGCTCAAACATGCGTCTATATTATCGTAATCATATTTATCCCGTCCGCTTTCATTCTTTTCATTTTTAAGCAGATATATATAGACCGGGAGCTGAAAGGATTTTATTATTTTTTTCATCTGAATTCTGTCTTTTAAAGGAGAAAGCCCTTTGCCCGCATTTTCTAAAATTCTACTTATATCCGGCATCAAAGATGACGCGCCGGTCTTATAGTCGATAATCGTCGCGTTCACGACCCTGCCTTCACGGGCGTATCCGTCTATTCTGTCTATTTTGCCGTAAAGCGTTATTTCTTTTTGCGTCCCTTCTTCTCCGGCGTCCGTTTTAAAAACAGCTTCCCTTGATTCTTCTATGCCTAAAATTTGCCAATCCCCCCCGCTATTATCTGAATTACTGCTTTTTAAATCATTTTTAATAAAATTATGCAGTATTTTTTTTGCCGATTCTTTTACGAGGAAATATTCTCCGTTATCCGCATCTAATTCTATTTCGGACATATTGTTCATATCTTCTATGGCCTTAACCGTTTCCGAATGAAGATACGCGTCGTCTTCTAAAAGCCGGTTAATATCTAGACTTTTTTTCTTAATTCCCTCATAAAATATTTTTAGGACGTTATGGACAAATATTCCGGTTTTATCGGCGCCCATCCCTTTCTTCAAAACCTCGGCTTCTTTGAGCATAGCCGCATATTTATAATAAAACTGCATAGGACAGTTAAGATACGCGTTTATCGCCGATGCCGACAGCCTGTTAATCGATTCGCCTATTATTTTTAAGGTTTCGCCGGTTTTTCTGGCTCCCCGTTTTGAAAGATTATACCCCGCCTCGGGCATTTCGGCTTTAAAGCCTAAAGATATTATTTTTTTTTCGATATCGAACGTTTTTGATTTTTTTTCGTTTTCCCATATAATTTCTTCTATAAATCTGCTCCTTATCCGCTTGTTGTTTTTTATATAAACTATATGGGCTTCCTTAGAACCGAGTATCAGCCTCCTGAAATGATAACGATATATAGCCTCGCGGTCGCTGTACGTTAGCAGTCCTATTTTCTTTCTTACCGCATGCGGCAATATAGGGTCGAACTTTTTTACGGGCGGCAAGATATCTTCGTCGGCGTCAAAAATTACGACCCTGTCGAATTTTAAAACGCGGGTTTCCAATATCCCCATTATCTGCATTCCTTTCAGCGGAATTCCGTTAAATGCGACGGATTCGTTATCTAAAAAATATTTAAACAGCCTGAATACGGATTTTTTTTCAAATAATTCGTCTTTGAAATATGCCTCCTGAAATAAATTTACGGCTTCGATGATTTTTTTGATAAATTCCGGAGAAAATTCGTATGTAAAAATCCCCTTATTTAATTTAATTATGAATCGGATAATTTCTAAAAAATTAACGGCAAAATCATTTACTGTTATTTTTGGGCGTTCAAAATTTTCAAAAAAATATTTATGGATTAATTTTATAACATCTGCGCTATCCTTATCTATGTCTTTCAGATAATAGCTTTCCACATTTTTAAGGCTTATTAAAGAGTCTCCGTTTTTTACTATGCGCTTTTCTATGGCGTTTATTGCGGATATGGTTTCTATGCCTCTCAATGTTTTAATATAGGGGTGTTTTATCAGGTTTAAATATGCCTTTGCCGAATATCCGCAAACCGGCGCGCCTTTATTTTTTTCTTTGCCGCGGGCGCCTCCGTCATATGCATATGCGGTTATCAGAGGCTTAACGGATTCCTGAGCGGAAAATATCGACGTTATAAGAGAATAAAACGGGGTTCTTTTTACCGGATATCCCATCGTTATATTATAATCGATGCCGGCGTCGTCCATTACATGATAAAGAAACGGCACCAGTGTGCCGGCGTCGGGCAAAATTACGGCCGTTTTTTCCGGATTAAAAACGCCGCCGGCAAGAGCCTTGCCGCAAGCAAGCAAACCGGAGTGGGTATCCCCGCTTTCGTAAAAATAAAATTCCGGCTCCGGCGTCGGCGCGCCGGAATTTTTTAAATCTGTTCCGTCTGCTTTTATATAAATTATTTCCGTTTCATTATTCGAAAAATTTTTAAACTGTTCTCCGGCGCTTGACGAATCCGCCTGAGTATATAATTCGGCGATACCGGCATCTGCCAACGTCCTGATAATATAAGCCTCTCCTTTTGAAGGAAAAGATATGCCCGCAAAATATATCTTTTCGAATTCCCCTAATTTTTCGATAATTAAAGGCTTTCCGTTATTTTTAAAAAAATCCGAAGCGTCTAAGTAATTTAAACCGGGCGTGGTTAGATTTTTTTCTCTAATCTTTGCGTGAAATTTATCTCTTAAGTCCGGAAAATAACTATAAAATTTACTTATGCTTTCGGGTATATAATCGAAATTAAAAGACTTAACGCTTTTAATGCTTTCATTTTTTATCAACCCTGCGTCAAGTTCGTTAATCGCATTATATATGAGTATCCCCCACGAAAAAAAATCTTCGAATCTTTCGGCTTCTTTAATAAATTTTAATTCGGCGGGGTCTTTGCATATGTCTTTTAACGCGCAGTATAAAAGCCACGATGCGTTTGAATCGTCTATTTCGTTTTTTGCCCCTCCGTTTTTCTCGGCAATAAACCTTACGAATTCATCGACCGAAAAAACAGCCGGCGGATAAAAAGGCGAGCCGAGCTTTTCGGCAAGAATATGCCTCAGATAAAGAGCCGGCCTCTTCCCCGGAAACACGACGGCATAATTTGAAAAATCTTTATCCGTTCCGCTTTTGTCCTTAGAGGCGGCAAGTTTATCCGCCATGTATCCGGGAAGGGAATCGCCATATGGAAGAACATGTATTTTCATCGGACTTTCCTGACTTCTTTTTTATCGGTATATAGTATATAGCCGGAGATATTCATGCCGGAATAAATACCCGTTCCCGAAACTAAATCTATATATTCGCTAACCTGTCTTTTGTGTTTAAGCATTTCGGCGTCGTCCGGAAAACCGGTTTTATAATCTATAACGGCTATTTCTTTTCTGGATATTACGATTCTGTCTATTCTTTTAAGTTCCCCCGAACTGTCGGCTATTTCTTTTTCGTTAAAATTTATTATGTTTTTATCGCCTTCGCTTATAAAAAACCAATTTTTAACTTCGTCGATATCTAACAGGCATAAAAGTTCTTTCATGACGCTTTCCGCATCAAATTTAAAATCAGGGGGCTGGGAGGAAAATATGTTTGCGGCGTTTAAAATTATTTTTTCTAATTCGCTTATAAATCCGTCCCTTTTTAAAAAATCTATTTTTGACAGTATAAAATGCAGAAAGTTTCCTTTTAATAATCCTTTACGCCTGCTTCCGTCTAAAATCTGCGCTATATCTTCCTTTTTTGCGGCCCCGAATAAACGGCTCTTCCATCCGTAGTTTTTATATTTTTCGCCGCTACCGCCGCCAAAACAGTTTATTGCGGTTGCTCCGCCTAAGCCGGAAGCGGAAGCGCCGGCCAAGTTTCTTCTTTTCTCTCCAGATTCCCATACGCAGGCGCCGGATTTTTCGTCAAAAAAAAGGGCGGACAATATGTTTTTATCGGCTCCAATTTTTGGAGGAATTATAATATAAATTTCCGACTTTGCCCGCGTTAAAGAAACGTAAAAAAGATTTAATTCGTCTATAAGATTCATCGATTTTTCGTAAATATATGCTCTCACTTCATCTATGTCCTCGTCGATGCCGTATAAAAATTCCTGCTCGTTTTTATTCGTATAGTACAGGCACATCTCGCCGCCGACGCATACCGCGGCTATTTTGTTTACGGGAACCGTTTTAATCGCGGAATATGGAATTATTACGACGGGAAATTGAAGCCCCTTAGCCTTATGCATGGTCAACACGTTTACGCCGTCTGTTTGACCCCTTTCTATTAAAAATTGTTCCGCGTCCTGCCTTAAATCCTCAAAAAAGTCTATAAACATATCTAAGCCGTTTTCGCCTTTCAGCTCCCAGTCTTTTGCAAGTTCAATCAAACGCATAAAAAATCCGGCGCCTTTATCGAAATTTTTATAGATATCGAACTTTTTGTAAAATTTACATAAAGTATCGTAAACGGGATAAAATCCGGCGCCGTTAAAAAGTTCGGAAATAAAACCCTCCCATAAATCCAAACCGGTATAATTTAAACTTGACGGCTTCCATTTCTTAAATTTAAGGTAAATAAAATCTTCGTTTCTGCTTTTCAATATAAAATTATTTATTTCTGTTTTTAATTCTGGATTTAAACGGGATTGAACGGCGGATGAAAAAATATCTCCGGAAATAAAATTAATAAACGACAGATTATCGGCTGGATTATTAAGAAATTTTATAAAGGAAACGGTTTCTTTTATTAAGCGGTTATTTCTGATATCGGCGCTTTGTTCGGATTTTACGGATATTTTTTCTTCTTTTAGCTTAAGGACGACATCCGTCGAATCTTTATTGGTGCGGGTTAAAATTGCTATATCGCCCAAAGCGCAATTACGCTCTATCAATTCATTTACGATTGAGACGGCTTTGCTTAAAGCTAATTTTTTAATATCGCCGCCGATTTCGGCGCCAGCGCCGTCTCCGGCAGCCGTTCCGGCGTACGCGCCCCCGTCCGTCTCCGGCAATTCTGAGGTAAATGAGGCATCGCCGTTATAGCAGGCGTCTTCGTTAAGGCTTTCCGCGCCGTAACGGCTGTCTGCCGAAAATCGTTCTATGTAAATATATCCCCTTAATTCTTCGCCTTTAGATTTAATATGTTCTTTATTAACCGATTGCGCGTTATTTTCGTAAATCTTATATATAAGTTCCGCCGTTTTTTTATTATAAGCGTCTTCTACCGCCGAAAAACTCCCGTTTTTATTTTTATATAACAATTTTCCTATAAGATTGCCGGGTTCGAAAGTTTTATTAAAAAAGTCCACGAGCAATTTTTCCGAACGGAAATTATATTTAAGGTTTTCGCTGTAAAAGCCGCCTCCGGATAATATATTATTATTACGAAAACCGTCCGCCGCGTCGTCGAACAGGTCGGCGTCGCCTCCTTTAAACCTGTAAATGGACTGCTTTTTATCGCCTACATAAAAAAAAGAGCCTCCGTTGGAAATGCTGTTTTCTATTAATGCCTTCAGGTTGTCCCATTGAAGCCTGTCCGTGTCCTGAAATTCGTCTATAAGATAATGATATATCTGCTCTCCGATATTAAAATATATATCTGGAACTTTGTCGTTTTTTATTAAATCGTTTACTTTTATTTTCAGTTCGTCTATAAATATAACTCCGTCGTTTTTTGATTTTTCCGCCATTATTTTTCTGCATTCCCTCAGTATTTCGATATACGGATATAATTTTACCCTTCCGGCTGACAAAACTATGTCTTTAACGGTATTTCTTATATCGTCCCAAATACTCTGCGCGCCGGCAAACGTTTCAACGCCGCCGCCGCCCTTAATGCCCGCAAGGATGTCTTTAACATCCTTTTTCTTCCAATATGAAGACGTAAAATCCCTTTTTGCGATTTTATACAGCCCTTTCTGAAACGTTTTATTTAATTTTATGCCGGAGAGCTTATTTATTTCATTGCCTAAATCTCCAAGAAGCCCTCCGTATTCCGAGAGGTTTTCAGGCAGAGACGAAGAATAACCCCGCGCGATTTTATTAAGTAAATTTTCTATATTTTTATGCGATTCTTCTATAAAATCTTCGTTTTCCGCAATACCGAAATATTTTCCGGCGTTATTTTCTATATACCTTAATTCCCTGACGGTTTCGGTAACGGCGTAACGGGGATTAAAACCGGTTTTACCTTCTATGGAAGCATAGTTTTTAATAAAGCCGAGAAATATTTTTCTAATTTTTTCGTTTTCGTTTGCCGAGGAAAGAAGGCTGTCTATCGAAAAATCTATGTAGGAGAGTTGATTCGCCGCTATTTCGAACTTAGGTTTTATATCAGTTTCCAGCAGGGAGGCGGTTAATATGTCCAATAGAAAACTGTCTATAGTTTTAATATTAAAATCGGTATAATTCTTTATTATATTATCGACTAATGCGGCCGCCCTGTTTTCGACGGCGCCGTCGTCCTCTTCCGATAAATCCAAAACCGATTTTATTTGTTTCAGTTCGCTTTCTTTGCCTAAAGCGATTGATTTCAATAGCGACAATATGCGCTCTTTCATCTCGTTAACGGCTTTATTGGTAAATGTAATCGCCATAATGCCGTTTAGGCCGCTTGCCGCCGCGCCGCCGCGCGCTTTTATGCGGGAGGATAGCAGAAACTGCGCATACCTCTGCGAAAGATTGCGGGTTTTTCCGCTTCCTGCGGATGCGGACAGCCGGAAAATATGCGGGAAAACAAGTTCAGAGTCTTTTTTAGGAGTATTATCCATAATCTAAGCGACAAAATTTAAGGCTTCATACGCTATTTGAATCTCTTCGTCGGTATGCACCGCGAACACAGGTACGGCGCCGGTTCCGACCTGCTTAATAGAGCCGGCAACTTTAATTCTGCCGAAAGGATTATATGCCTGAAAATATTTTGCGGCAGATTCGTTCTTTTTTTCATCTATCTTTACGCCCAGATAAGACAGTCCCGCGCATACCTCTTTTCTCAAAACGTCGGAATTTTCGCCTATGCCTCCGGTAAAAACGAGAGCATCCAATCCGTTCAGGGAAGCCGCGTACTGCCCTATAAATTTTATTATTCTGTAAATATACATTTTTAAGGCAAGTTTTGAATATTTGTCTTTACGCTTAATTAATTCCTTAAAATCGTACGTCTTTTTCGATATGCCCAGAAGCCCGCTTTTTTTGTTCAATATATCGTAAACCTCTCCTTCGGCGGCATCAAGTTTTTCTTTTAATATAAAAGGAAGCGCCGGGTCTATATTACCGGACCTCGTTCCCATCATAAGCCCTTCGAGAGGCGTATAACCCATCGACGTGTCTATGGATATTCCGTTTTTTATCGCGCAAATGCTTGCCCCGTTGCCGAGATGGCACACTATTAATCTTTTAAATTTTTTTCCGGCGATTTTAAAAATATTGCTTATAAACGAATAAGATATGCCGTGAAATCCATATTTCCCGATATCGTACTTGAAATAATAATCTATGGGAATAGGATACAGCTTTGCGTAAAGAGGGATAGAGCCGTGGAAAGCGGTATCGAAAACGCAGACCTGCAGAGCTTCGGGCAATATTTCCTTTATAATTTCGAGCCCTTTTAGATTTAAGGGATTGTGGAGAGGCGCGAGCGCGTTTAACTCCGATAATTTTTTTATATCGCCGCCTGATACCGCCAAAGGCTTCCGGTAATATTTTCCGCCGTGCACAAACCTGTGCGCCGCTATATTTATATCTATTCCGCCGTTTTCAAATAATCCGGTTTTTTTAACGATATAATACAACGCCTGTCCGTGGTCTTTAAAATTTAAATCTTTGCTTTCGCTTTTATTTTTGCCTGAGACATAAAAATAACCGAATTCTGTTCCGATTTCCTCGATTTTACATGACAATACCCTGTTTAATTCTAATAATCCGCGTTGTTTTTCGATATTTTCATACCCGCGCCGTCCTCCGCGATATTCGAAAACGGAAAATTTTATCGAAGAACTGCCGCAATTTATCGAAATTATTTTTATCTTTTTAGCGTCGGACATTATATTGTAAATATTATATGCATTCGCATCGCAATTTTGCGCGCAATTTTGCGGCGGATAAAACCGTTTTAAAAGTCATACCCCCGCAGAAAATATTTTAAAGCCATATTAAAATAAAAGCGTATTATTTATTTTTTCACATATTCAAGACTGCATTTTCTGGCTTAGAAGGTTTCAAATTAATTTAAATTACTGTATCTTTTCATATACTAAATTCATGCCGTATAAGTAATTTTTTAATTTGGAAAATATTATTTCTGCAACTTCTTCATGATAAGTATGAGAGGTCATATTTCTATCGTCGATCATTTCCATGAATAGTTTTGCATTGTCTTCATTTATATAGCCGGAAGCGAAAAATTCTCTAATGCAGGATTTAGGGGAATTGCATTCAATTCCTTCATTTTTTTTAAGTACATTCTTTAACAATTTCCAGAAAATTTCTACCGTAAACTCAAACCTTTGTATTGCCGAATCCCTAAAAAACTTATATAAGTCGCTATCTATATTTTCTACGGTTTTTTTATAAGATTCCTCAAGCCGTTGAAGCGACGATTCAAAATCTTTAAATTTTTTTAGATCCATCTTATACCCTCGCTTTTTACTATATCTTTTAGCATTGGAGCGCTTTTTAAATCTATCAAATCTACTTTTTGGACTAAGTTGCTATTATCTATCATTTCTCTTAGCATTGATAATATATAAGAAATATCATCGTTTGATAAAAATGCAAGGTCTATATCGGAAGTATCGGTAAATTTCCCTGTTGCTCTTGAGCCGAACAAAAAAACTTCAATGTCGTAATCCTTTAAAAAATCTTTTAATAAATCCTGAAGCTCTTTTATCGATGAAATAGATTTTTTATTCATGAAAAAATAATTAAATTCTTTATATTTTATTATGACGCAATAAATTTAATTTTAATTTTTTAAAACCCGCTCCTGCGGATATAAAGCCTTCGTATCGTTAAGCACATATACGAATACCGTCCCGAAATAAGCGCCGGTCCTTGCTATTAACTTATAACCGTAATAATCGGCGCTTGCCTTGCTGTATTGCCTTGCTTCCGCTATTACATTATTTATAACAGGTTTAATGCATTTTGGCAAGTTATCCCAGTCCGCCATATTGTTATTTTTAACTTCGGCTATATTAGCTCCGCATATCTTATAATTTTCTATCGCCCAATACGCCGGTTTCGGGAAGCCCTGTGTCCGTCTTACCATTATTACTTTACCAATATATCACTTTACCAATACTATAATATCAAATTTTTAATTAAAAAAATCAATTTTAACTCTGCATAACGATTTTAGATTCTAAACCTAAAATCCGTAAAAAAGGGATACTGCTGAAAATTTATTC
>JAJYJI010000001.1 GCA_021789605.1 bacterium | reverse complement strand
TTTTTTAAAAAAAGATGATTTCTATAAAAATGTGAAATTATTTTTTACAGAAAATTAATTTTACTTAAAAAAATCCCTTAAAAATGGGTCAGGATAGAGGCGAATGGTTTCTATCGGCAATTTAGGGATATTGCTATATATTGAAAGTATTAATATGGTATTCTATTGTAAGAAAATATATTCAAAATGTAGGTTTATATAATACAAAATATTAGTTTTATTGAATTATGCAGTCTATTTTATATGTCCCAATTTAAGGCAAAGTTCCAAAAGATTTGCTTTATTGGAGATTTTAATCTTGGCTAAGCCGCGCAGCCTGTATGTAGCGACGGTTTTTTCGCTGAGGTCGTGATTTAAGCCTATTTCCTTATTGGAAAGCCCTTTGGCTACGCCTACCAATACTTCCTGCTCGCGTTTGCTTAACGACATCCATAAAATTTCTTCCGCGCTTTTGTCCGGAGCATTGCCGCTGCCGCAAATATTGCACGCAAGCTTATCCGCCATGTGGGGATGGATATAAGTTCCGCCTTTAACAATCGATTTCACTGCATATACAAGGTCTTCGTAAAGGGAGCGCTTTGTAAGAAATCCGGCCGCCCCCCTGCTTAACGCCTCCCGCAAAAAGGGTAACTCTTCGTGCATAGTAAGCATTAATATTTTGGTTTTCGGAGATTTGTTTTTTATTTCTTCTATGTAATCCAGACTGCTTTTATCGTTAAAAGATATATCGAGAAGCAGGACGTCCGGCTTGAGTTCTCCTGCTAGTTCAAGCATAGCGTCCAAGCCGGCGGCTTCTCCTGCGATATCTATATCGCTTTGCATGGACAGCAAGGATTTAACGCCTGAAATTACGATAGGATGGTCGTCCGCAATTACGACTGTTATTTTTTTCATATCGGCAACCTTTACTTTTTAATTATAATTTTATTTTACGGGTATGTTTAATATTACCGTAACGCCGGACCCATGCTTCGTTTTTATATGCAAGGTGCCCCCAAGTATCTCGGCTCTTTCTTTCATGCCGTTGATGCCGTAATTCTCGCCGAATTTTTTATTATATTTAAAACCTGTTCCGTTATCTACGATTATAGCTTTAAATACGCAATTTTCAAAATTTATTTCGATTTTTACCGAAGATGCTTTGCTATGCCTTATTATATTTGAAAAGGCTTCCTAAAGAATTCTGTATATGCCTATCTCTATATCCTCGCCTGCTTTGAATTCTTTCATTCCCGCCGCGTATATTTCTACCTGTATATTATGGTTGGATTTTATTTCTTCCGCATATTGCATTAAGGCCTTATACAGCCCAAGTTCGTAAACTAAGCCCGGCCTTAATTCTTTTGTTATATTTTTTATAATATCCAACTGCTCCAGTATGCCCTGCCTCATTTCTTTGATGCATTCGTTTCTAAGCGCCGCGCTGTCTAACTTTTGCAATATTCCGAACTTCATATTTATGTAAATTAAAAATTGTTCTAATTCGTCGTGCAGTTCTCTCGAAAGTTTTTTCCTTTCCGATTCCTGCGCGGCTATAATTTCCGCTAAAAATTCTTTCCTCCGCAAATCCTTGGTTTCCCACTTATATTCGGCTTTATTGAAAGCGGCCAGCATATCGTTAAATCCGGTTATCAGTCCGGCAAGTTTTTTGTCGGCTAAATCCGGCGTCGGCACGACTATGCCGTAATCTCCGTTTTTTGCCGAATACGCGGCTGTCGAAAGGTCGGACAGCGGTTTAAGAACCGACAGCGAAATCCACCTGAAAAATATTACAGTAAATATTATAAGCGGAAACAATACGAATATTATGAAAGTAACGGTAATTTTAAAAAAATAATGAAAAGAATCGAAAAGAAGTCCTATGGCGACGGTGCCTATTTTCGTTCCAGCCGCATTAAGCCCGCCGCCTTTACCTTCTATGACCGGAAAGCTTAAATTTATTATATGCCCGTATGGAGATTTAATAAATGCGCCGGAAGGCTTGCCGCCGCCGCGCAGCCGTAAAAAGCCGTATTTCGGAGCCGCTTCGGATACCCCTTTTTTAGAAGCGGAAGCGATTATCCTGCCGCCGTTTGTTCTGACTACGATATACATCAATATAGGACTTATTGAAATGTTATAACGAAGCATCTTTTTAAGTTTTAGCGTATCGCCTTCTTTAAGATAGCCCTTTATCCTGTATGCAATAATTTTACCCGCCGCATTTCCGGTTTTTACTATGCGCGAATATTCCCGCCCGCTGAAAATTATATACAAAGAAACAATCGTCGCCAATTCTAAAACTATAACCGCGGCAAATAAGATTCCGATTATTTTTATATGAATCGGCACCGATAAAATTTTTCTTAAAATATGCCTCGGATTAAAAGTATTCATTCGATAATAAAAAAATAAATAAAAAATAATTTTTAGGATATTGCGGCATTTTTACTAAATCCTTAAACGTCTTTTTGCGTTTTACCCGTATTAATCGGAAAACGGCGCGCATAAAAAAAAGCGAGGGCGTCGCCCTCGCTTTAATTTTTTACGGCAACCTTATGCAAACCCGTTAAAACGCAAAGTCTAAACCGGTGCCTAAAAGATTGTCTTCGTTCTGGTTGGTGATTGTATATCCAAGATAAAGATGCGCATTATAAGCCAAATTTATTTCGGCCTCAAGCGCAAGAGAGTCTTTTACGCCGTTGTAGGAAGTGCCGGGAAGCAGAGCGCCTCCGTATAAACCGACGTTATCGACTGTCGAATTGGCGCCGTTTATGAACGCCAGCTGAGAATCCTTATGCGCCCATGAATATTGCGCATAATCCGCAGAAAGCATTATTCCGTTGCTCATGACCGGCAATGTATAGCGGCCGTAAACCTCGAACGTGCTGTAAGCGTTAGACGTATCGGTAACTCCCGCGGGCAGCTTGGCGCCGCTCATGGCATAGGGATTTGAATCGCTCTGGACCATATAGGTCAGGCCAAGTTCGTAAACCGCGTTTGCAAGGTCTATATCGGCGCCGTTTACCAATACGCGGTTGGTCCATGTATTTCCTGCGGCGGTAACGGGTTCTGCTACGGCTGCGCCGTAATAACCGAGTTCAAGCTGGCCCATCGGCAACGGGGCATATTCTTTTAACTGGTAGGAATATTCCATGGCGTTATCGCCGGTGGCGGATAATGCGGTTCCTTCTCCGCCAGAGTGTACGCCCGCGCCTTCCGTGCTGTCGTTCGTAACGGATACTTTATACCATAAATGATAGCCGGGCGTTCCGTAAAGGGCAAATCCCGCATTTCTGGAATGTATTAATAATCCTCCTTCTGTATCGTATCCGATATTTAAACCCTGACCGTTGCCGTTCGGGCCGTCGGGAAGATAAAACGGCATCTGCCTATAAAAATATGGGCTTGCGGTAGTAACCTGGCCGAGTTTAAGATTGAACAGATGCGAAGGAAGGCCTAATCCGCCGCCTAAGCCGTTAATCGAGGCAAATATCTGCTTATCTCCCATGGCGCCGCCTGCCGCTACTCCTAAGTGAACATAAAAAGACATCGTTTCGGCAAGGGGCGTATATAAATTGAATGAGCCCGCGCTTACCGCATCGACTCCTGCGCCGAACGGGTCTGTTTGGTTGCTGACATTTTCATTGGTCGTATGCTGATAGCTGATGATGGGCTCCAGCATTATGGGAATCGGCCACGGGTTCGGAAGGCTTAAGCCTTGGGCGATTTGCGTCGCATCGGCGGGAGTTCCGTTCGTGCCTGGAAGCCTGAATCCGTTTCTCCAGAATGCTCTGCCGAAAGGATTTAGATTAGGGAATACGGTGTGGCAAACTGCGCATGAAAAATGATACTTTTGGCTAAATGCCGGAATCGCGCTTGATTTTCTGGGCATCATGGCAAATGAAAGCGCCAGAAAAAACAACGCAACAATAGTTACTGATAATTTCTTTTTCATAACTTTCCTCTCTCTTAAAGTTAAAGTTAAAAAAATTAATAAAAATTAGGATTAACGAACATATAACTGCAAATTTTAAATCTTCTTTTCTTCCACCTCCTTATAGATTTTTATATTATTTTTTTTAAAAAATTTTATTTCCGCTTCCTTTGACGGCAATACGCGGGTTTATTAATTTTTCAGCAAAAAAGAACATTTCATATCATCTTATATTTTATATATCTAAAATTGTTTTTTGTCAATACTTAAATTAAAATTTTTTACAGTGCCGGACTAAAATAATTTTAGCTGCCGGACGCAATGTTTTTATGTTTTAATTATAATCCCTATTTTAATTATGTCAAGGATTTATTTTTTTATTTTCTTACGTAAACTATATATTCGGGCAGGCTTATTTCATAGGACAGAAACTCGTGTCCCGTTTTTTTGCAGTAGCTTTTCAAGTCTTCTATTATGCCTTCGTCCGAGGCGGTAACTTTTAAGACGGAACCGTCCGGCATTTCCTTAAACTCCTCCGCGACCTTCATTATTGGGACGGGGCATGACAGTCCAAAAGTGTCAAGTTCGCAATCGTATTTCATGTTCGACCCTTTCGTTCCTTTATTAAATTATTTCGCGCAAAACCTATCCGCTTTATTTTTACGCGGTTTAAGCCGCATTAAAAATGCGCGTTTTATGTATGCTCCAGCAGCGCGGACTCGTCTTCGTCGTGCTCCGGAGTTTCGACCTTGCCTATCGGGCCTTTGCCTTCCTTGCGAGATTTGTAATCGTGTATTGCAAGATGAAGCGCGTCCGCGGCAAGATTGGAACAGTGCATCTTGACGGGAGGCAGTCCGTCTAAAGCCTCGGCTACGGTTGCGTTGGAAATCTTTTCCGCCTCTTCAAGCGTCTTTCCTTTGACGAGTTCAGTCACCATAGAACTTGTAGCTATAGCCGCGCCGCACCCGAAAGTTTTAAATTTTATATCGTCTATTTTATCGTCTTTGACCTTTATGTACATTTTCATTATGTCGCCGCAGGTAGGATTGCCGAGTTCCCCTACCCCGTCGGCATTTTCTATCTCTCCTACGTTCCTCGGATGCTGAAAATGGTCCATAACTTTTTCGGAATATACAGGCATAATTTTTTTCCTCCAGATTTTTTTATTTAAATTTATCATATCATATAACGATAATGACGGCGGCGGACGGCCTCATATGATGCCCCTTTACGCATACATTAACTTCATCCATCGTCATATTTTAATTAAACCATACATTACTAAATTAGTCAAGTATTTTGCGCCGATTTGCTTTGCGTCCCCGCATCACGGCAAATTCTTATTTCTTTGCCGCTTCCTCGTACAGCGGCGACATCGCCCTTAACTTATTTACTATGGGAGGCAGTTCCCCGACGAAATACCGGGCGTCTTCAAGAGTGTTGTCTTCCCCTAACGATATAAGCAAAGAGCCCTGCGCAAGCGCAGGGTCGACGCCTATTGCGCTTAGCACGTGGGACGATTTTAAAATCTTAGACGTACAAGCGGAACCGCTTGCAACCATAATGCCGTTATTGTTAAGCCACATAAGCATGGATTCGCCTTCGATGTATTTTACGACAAAGTTAAGGTTGTTTGGAAGCCGTTTTTCGGGATGTCCGTTCAGATATACCTCGTCGAGGCCGCCAAGAACCCCGTCCATAATGGTTTTTTGAATACGCAAAAGATGGGCGGTCCTGTCCTTCAGCTCCTTTTTTGCAAGCTCGCATGCCGTTCCCGCCCCAGCGATAGCCGGCACGTTTTCCGTTCCCGCCCTTCTCCCGAACTCCTGCACGCCTCCGTCGATTAACGGCATTATGCGCGTTCCCTTTTTAAGGTAAAACAGCCCTACCCCCTTAGGGCCGTAAAATCTTTGCGGAGAAGCGGAAAGCATATCGACGCCGAGTTCTTTAACGTCCGCTTCTATGAAACCGCAGGAGGTGTTTGCGTCGGTATGCATATAAGCGGCGGAGTTTTCGTGAACGACTCTGGAAATCTCCTTAATGTCTTGAATGGTTCCTATTTCGTTAGAGGCCTGCGTAATGCTTACAAGCACGGTATCTTTTTTTAGCGCGCTTTTAACGTCGGAGGGGTCAACCGAGCCGTATTTGTCTACGGGAACTTCGCTGAATTCGAAGCCGAGTTTCGCCAAAGACTTAACGGCGTTTAATACGCTGAAATGCTCTATTTTGGAAACTACGATATGCTTTCCTTTATCCATTCTGGCAAAAGCCGTTCCTTTTATGGCAAGATTGTTGGATTCGGAACCGCTGCCGGTAAATATTACTTCGCCGCTCGAAGCGTTCAAAAGCTCCGCCGCCTGAAGCCTCGCTTTGCCGAGAGCTTCCCTCGGTTCGTCGCCGAGCGTATGAATACTTTGAGGATTGCCGTATTCCGCAATGAAGAACGGCTCCATAGCGTCCTTTACTTCCTGCCGCATTCTCGTCGCCGCAAAATGGTCAAAATTTATGATTTTCAATTTTGCCTCCGAATTTTAAAAGTTAAACATATAAAAAAAAATTATTTAAACCGGCTTTTTAAGCCGCTCAAATCTTTTACATTAAGTAAACCATACTTTACTAAATTAGTCAAGTACCAGGATGCCCCAAATCCCGGTTTAGAAAATATTTACTTTAACGAATTTAGATACGATGCAAGTTCTAAAAGTTCCTTTTTTGAAAGCATCTTATGGTCAGGCATAATAGCCATATAAGATTTTCCGCCGATTTTCACCGTGGAAGCAGGCTTATAATGTTTCGACGGTTCGGCAATCTGGACTTCAAGCCAATGAACGGTATGTTTAAGCGTGCCTTCTTTGGAAAGGTTTGGGCCGACGGCGCCCCCCTTGCCGTTTATCGTATGGCAAGCAAGACAGTCGATGCCCTTTTTGTGGGACTCTATGAGTTTTTTACCGAGCTGTGCGTCGGATAATCTGACAGGAGACGTGATTGCGCGAATAGCAAAATAACCCGCAACTATAACAACCGCGATAAAAACAACCGTTAAACCCTTTTTCATACGCTTTCCTCCTTTTTTAAAAAACTTTCCGCCCGACCTTGCCGCCCTGACCTCCGCGCGGGCGGAAAAAAAGCGGGTAACCGCGGATATTTTATATTTTAAAATCAGTAATCAAATTTTAATAAAGAATTTACTTTATGCGGTTTTAATTTGTCTGCGCCGTTTAAGAACGAAAGCTCTGCCAAAAATGCCGCGTCTATAACCTTTGCGCCGAAACCCTCTATGAGATTGATTGCCGCCAGAGCGGTTCCGCCGGTTGCCAGAACGTCGTCGGCGATAATCACCCTGTCGTCTTTTTTTAAAGCGTCTTTATGAATTTCTAAGGTGGCGCTTCCGTATTCAAGGTCATAGCTTAAAGAACTGCACTCATAAGGAAGCTTGCCGGGTTTCCTTACCATAATGACTCCGGCGCCGAGCCTGTAAGCGAGCGGAGCGCCGATTACGAAACCGCGCGCCTCTATGCAGACGACGTAACCTATTTTTTGGGAAAGATAACGGTTGACGAGTCCGTCTATCGCAAATGCAAAAGCTTTCGGGTCGGCAAGAAGCGGGGTTATATCCTTAAAATTAATCCCTTTTTTGGGAAAGTCTTTGATTTCCCTGACAAAATCTTTTAATTTGCCGATAGAATTTATAGCTTTCAAATTTTCCATAACCGACTGCCTCCTTTTAAAATGAAATTATTTTATAATACCATAAAATTGTTCACTTATAAAGTCCAAGCCTCAGTTTGACGACCCCGAAAAACGCCTCGAAAATAATTCCGTTGGACATCTTTGAATCGCCGAGCGTCCTTTCGTAAAATATTATGGGATATTCTTCAAAATTGCATCCGGCTTCTTTTACCACCCTGTATTTCATTTCTATTTGAAAAGCATATCCTCTGGAGCTTATTCCGTCTAAATTTATTTTTTTAAGGCAGTTTGCGTCGTACATATTGAACCCGCCCGTCAAATCGCTTATTTTGACTCCCGTAACCAATTTCGCGTATATATTCGCAAAATAAGAAATTAAAAGTCTTTTTATGCTCCAGTTTATTATCCTTATTCCGCCGGAATAACGGGAGCCTACAATCATTCCGCATTTTTTATCGTTCATCAGGCTAATAAAGCCGGGGATATCGTCCGGATTATGCGAAAAATCGCAATCCATGGTGATGACGTAATCGAAGCCTTTATTTAAGGCGAATCTGAATGCCTCGGCGTATGCGGTTCCAAGCCCCGATTTTTTTTGCCTTTCTATAAGAAACAGCCGTTCCGAAACCGCAGCTTCTCCTGAACCGGCATTGTAAAAAGCCGGCGTTTCCCTTCCGCCGTTCCTGCCTTGAAAATCCTTTACTATTTCGCGGGTGCCGTCCGGCGAATTGTCGTCGATTATTACGAGGCTGACGGCGGCTTTGAGCCTTTTCACTGTTTCGTTTCCGTTTAAACTTAAAACGGCTTCCATCATTTTTTTAATATTGTCTTTTTCGTTGTAAGTCGGAACGGCGACGAGTATTTTCATAATCTGCCCTAAAATTTTTATCCGCTTTAATACATTCTACGGCTTAAAGCTAATCGTTTTGCGGCTTTTTTTGCCATAAAACTTTTCATTAAATACAGATAATACACCCTGACTAACCTTGACTTTACGTATATGTCGAGACTGCCTATTTTTTTTATCGATTTAAAATATCTATTATATTTTTTCTCAGGCTCGAGCATATATTTATTATCCATAATAAAAAGGGCGTTTTCTCCGTTTATTTTATTTAAGTTTTGCTCTAAATCGTACTGATTTAGAAAACCAGATATGTTATAAATATTTACCGCGGGTTTAAAGCCCCCGTAATATACGAGTTCGTCGGCCACGGCATAGTGGTGGGTCATAATAAAAATTGGTCCGTAAGACGTCTCTAAACTTTCGTAAACGGCTTTTATATATCTTGCTCCGCGCCTCCAGCCGAAAAGGTCGTTAGTTATGTCGGCGGTCGCGGCTTTTCCGGGAATGTGCGGTATCAAAGGAAATATTCCGCCTTTTTTAAGCCGCTTTTCTTTATCTATGTATTTTATTATTTTGCCTACGGGTATCAAATTATAATATATCTGTCCGAATAAAACGAAAGACAGGAAAAAGGCGAAGAAGAGCGAAAAATATACGTAATATTTCGCAAACGTCCGCCAAACAGATTTCTTGACGATATGCGCGGCGCGTCTTGCCGCGGTTAAATCCGCGGCATATCCCATGGCCGGAAATGCGGGGAGATAGCCTATATCTGGCCAGTGGACAAGTATCCTATGGGAATATCCGTTAATTATAAAAAATAATAAAACCGGCATCGATAAACAAACCGAATACAAAAAGCCTTCGTAAACCCGGGAGCGGTTTTTCTTTTCCGCGGTTCCACCCGTTGCTCCGTTAACCCCGCCGTTTTGCCGTAAAATGGATTTCAGCGAATACGCGAACGTTCCTATTAAAAATATATAAACGAAGGGCGTTACCACTAAAAACTGACCGAACCATCCGGCAAGGAAAAGCGGCAACCCGGGTTTGGGATGCGAAAAACCGTGAGAGAGCTGGAATCTGAAAGATATAAAATTATGGGTAAAATTCCAGTATATCACGGGGGAAAATACAAGCAGGGCAATGCCCATAGAGGCATAAGGATAAATTGTTTTTAATAATCGCCTGTTTTTTTTAGAAACAAGCAAATATAAAAACACGGCGGGGGGAATAAGGGCCGCGGTATATTTGCTGAGAAACGCAAGGCCTAGAAAAAATCCGGCAAGCATCCACGCCGGAAAGCTGTTTGCCGATTTTTGATTTTTCGGATTTTCCCTTTTTCTTCCATCGTAAATTTTTAAATCGCTTCCCGCTGGCGTCCCGGCCGGGACGCCAGCTTCGGTTGCGCTATAAAATGCTATCAGAAAACAAAGATAAAAAAACAGAAGAGGCGCATCCGGAAGCATCATTACCGACAAAACCGCGCCGAATATCGCCGCCGATAAAAAAAACAGGAAAGCAAAAAAAGACGCCCTTTTGTTTCTAAATAATAAATACGTCAGATAATATATTAAAAACCCGTCGAAAAAAGAAAAAATAACCGCGCCAAATCTGACGGACAATTCGCTTTTTCCCATAAGTCCGGTAAAAAAACCGATAACGTAGCTTACGAAAGGAGCATCGTCCAGATAGCCTAAAGACGGCTTCAGCGACCATACGTAATAGTGGGCTTCATCGTTTCCCAGATTTAAAGTCGAGGCAAGCCGGATGCGCAGTATGAGAAAAATAACCGAAATTACGGAAAGGCAGATTTCATACCCGTATTTGCCGGACAAGCCTTTAATTTTATAAAAAATATCGTTTGTTTCCTTCAATTATACTTTTCCGCCGAGCATGAAATTATTCCGTTCATTGCCGCTTGAAATCTGTCTTTTGCCTCAAATGAAGCGTCTATCGTTATAAACGTAAAATCCCGCGCACCGGAAATATCTCCGGATTCATTTTCCGAAGGCTCTTCGAAGGATTCTTTCATATTGAGATAAACCGCCGAATCCGCTTCCGAATAATCGGCTCCGCCGTTTTCATAAAATTTGCCGTATTCCGCCTCGCCGGAATAATCTCCTTCATGAAAACCCGCCCTGCCTTTCAGCCTTTTTAATATAATATCTTCCTTTTCATTAAATATTTTAGAATATAAAAATATAAAAATACAGTCCTTTTTTTTAAAACTTTGCATTATCTTTTCCCGGTGCGCTCTTTTTAAAAACACCGCATCGAATATCACGCTTTGCCTTTTTTCTTCGAACGCCTTTAAACCTTCTTCCAGCATAAATTTATAAACATTGCCGCTTGCGTATGCCCCGTATTTAAATATTTTATCGGCGGAACCGTATAAATCCCGCCTTATTTTGTCGGAAGAAAAGATTTTTGCCCGAAAATACCGCGCAAGCAGGTTTGAAATTACGGATTTGCCGCTGCCGGGAAGGCCGCAGTTAAGTATAACCGCAGGTTTTTTTAAAAGTTTAAAATAAAATACCGCAAGATTAAAATATCTTAACGCGTCTTTTTCTTTATGCGAAAGCAGGGCTATCTTGGCTCTGACAGCCGCCCTGTATGCTTTAAAAAAAGGCATTACCTCCCGTTCGTATCTTTCGTAAGGGGCTATAAACTTTTTATAATTAAAAAATGCTTTATAATAATCAAAAAAAGTCCCCGATTCATAAAAAAAACCGTTATACTCCAAATCCATTAGCAAAAAAGCAACGTCAGAATATAAATCCTGGCATCTGAATTTTTCGTCGAATTCTACGCAATCCATGAGGCATATGCCGCTGTTCTTTTCTAAAGAGATGACGGCGATATGTTCCATTCTTAAATCCCCGTGGACATCCCTGATAAAACCGTTATCCATCCTTAATTTTATAAATTCGGCAAACTCTGCGCTCTGCAAGAATATATTGTAAATATCCACGGCTTCTTTAAATTTTTCGTAGAATTTGCCCGCGCCGTCCGGCTCGACATCGATATTATTCTTAAAAAGCCCGCTTATAGCTAAAAAATTATCGTCCCAGTTTTCTTTGTAAGCTTTAAGTTTGCCGAATCCTGAAATTCTCTTGGAAGTTCTTGCTTTTTTATGAAAAAGATAAATTCTTTTGGCGACCCTTTTCAAAATATCGTTTACCGTTATTTTGCCGGAAATTACGCTTCCGTTTTTTAATATGCCGCTTAAGAAAAGAACGGGTTCTATCCGCTTCATTCTTACGAAAACGTCTATAATGGAACCGCCTTTATAACCCGCAAAAACCTTACCGTTTTTTTGCCTGATTTCCGTCAAATCTAAATATACGCCGGAACACGCCCTTCTGTTCAGGGACAGTTCTTTTTTTGCAAAAAAAATTCTTTTTTGAAGAGACGTGTAATCTACAAAACCGTAATCGACCGGTTTCTTCTGCTTATAAGCAAATTTCTGGGTTAGAAAAACGCGGGAGATATGCGTTTCTATTGTTTCGACCGTGCCGTCCGGCGCGTATCCGCCGTATCCGTTAAAAGTTCCTTTCAAAGGCTCCCGGGGCGGGCTCGTCTTGCGCATTTGCATCACCTGCCGAATCCGGCGTCCTCTGCCATTTTTCTTAGTTTTTTTAAAGACTTGACTTCAATCTGCCTTATGCGTTCTTTCGTAAGCCCGAAAATAATTCCTATTTCGTTAAGAGTCCACGGTTTTTCGTAATTTAAGCCGTATCTTAATACGATAACTTTGCTTTCTATATCGGTAAGGTTAAAAAGCCATTTATTAAGAAGCTTAAGCGTTTCAATCCTGTCCAATATATCGAAAGCGGAAGTGTTTTTCTCGTCCTCCCCGATTATGTTCGAAAAGGTCATATTCTGGTCCTCTTCATCATGATTCTGGGAATAAGACATGTCTAACGAGTAAATATTGCCTATAAAACTTAAAATCTTTTCTAACTTTTTTTCTTTAATCCCCATGTATCCGGCAACTTCGCCGATATTAGGCTCTCTTTTAAGTTCGCCCGTAACGTCCTTTGCCGCTCTGGCATATTTGTAAAGATTTTCGGATATGTGTATAGGAAGCCTTATAAGTCTTCCCGAGTTCAGTATGCCTCGCTCTATCGCCTGCCTTATCCACCATATGGCGTAAGTCGAAAATCTGAAGCCCTTTTTAGGCTTAAATCTGTCCACCGCTTTTATAAGCCCTATGTTGCCCTCCATTATAAGGTCGTCGAAGGAAAGCCCCCTTCCGAGAAACCTTTTTGCTACGCTTATTACAAGGCCCAGATTTGATTTGACCATTAAATCCCGCGCATCGCCGTCTCCCTCCATAACTTTTAGCGCTAAGCCGTATTCCTGCTCCTTCGTTAATAGAGGATATTTTTTGAGATATTTAAGGTACTGGCTAGATATAACATTTTCTTCGGATTTAACGTATTTTAAATTTTCTTTTACGTTCTGAGCTTTGCCGGAATCCGGCGCAAAGACATCCGAAAAGGATTCGGCATTCTCTTTAGAACTGTTGCGGCCTTTCCGTTTCATATCCGTTTTTTCCTATAAGTTTGACAAAGTTTGCGGGGGCGATATCCTTAGAATGCATAACGCCGTTTTTCTTTTCTATTAAGCAGATGCTCTGGGAACCGTTACGCTCGACTGGTATAACCATCGTTCCGCCCTCGTTCAGCTGTTTAAACAGCGGCGCGGGTATATCCGGAGAACACGCGGTTATAAGTATCCTGTCGTAAGGGGAGTATTCGTTAAAGCCTATCGTTCCGTCCCCAATAATGAAAGTTATATTATGTATATTTAGGGACTCTACGGCGCTCCTTGCCTTTAAAGACAAATCCCTGATACGCTCTATGGTAAAAACCGACGCCGCTAAAAAAGACAGTATCGCCGCCTGATAGCCTGAACCGGTTCCTATTTCTAAAACTTTATGATTTTTACTCAAATCAAGGGCCTGCGTCATTAAAGCTACGGTATAAACGCTTGAAATAGTTTGACTGTGCCCTATCGGAAGCGGCGTCTCTCCGTAACAAAGCTCAGCCGACCTTAACGGCTGTTCCACGAATATCTCGCGGGGAACTTTTCTTAAGATTTCCAGCACTTTCCTGTCGTTTATGCCTTTGGACATAAGCTTTTCTATAAGCTTATCTATTCCTTTTTTCATATGATATGAGTTTAAAAATATTCATAAAGATAAATCGATATTTTTTAAATTTTCCATAGCTTTATAGTTCGTCATATCGAGATGTATCGGAGTGACCGAAATAAGCCCGTCGTGTACGGCTTCGTAATCGCTTCCCGAAATATCGTCGAATCTTATGTTTTTGCCCCAAATCCAGTAATATTTTCTTCCTCTCGGGTCTATTTTCTCTACCACGAAATCTTCGAAATAGCGCTTTCCCTGTTTCGTAATCCTGTATTCAAAGGCATTTTTCTTTTTGATTATCGTTTGCGGAATATTTACGTTTAGAAGGGTGTGTTTAGGAAAACCTTTCCCGTTAAAGACCTTGGCAAGATTAGAAACAAATCGGGCGGCTTTTCTGAAAGACGCTTCCAGGTCCTCTTCCGAAGAAGGCTCTTTCGGCAGATATCCTCCTCCTTTATTTACTACTAAAGAAACGGCTATGGATTTTATCCCCATAACCGCCCCTTCCATCGCGGCGGAAACCGTTCCGGAATAAATGACGTCGTCGCAAATATTGCCGCCGTAGTTTATTCCTGATATTACAATATCAGGCCTGGTTTTCAGAATGGAATGAACTGCGATATTGACCGCGTCCGTCGGGGTGCCGTCAACCGAAAATATGTTGGGTTTTATCTCGTTGACCCTCAACGGCCTGTCGATGGTTAGGGAATGGGAACTTGCGCTTCTTTCCCTGTCAGGCGCAACTATGACGACGTCTGCGACGCCGTTAAGCTCTTCGAATAAAATATTTATACCCGTCGCATAAACCCCGTCATCGTTTGAAAGAAGGATATTCACTTTGATTTACCTGTTTTTCTTGACGACAAAAGGGATTTAACCGAATTGAGCTCTTCCCTAATGTCTTTTAAAAGCGAAGCGCAGGTAAGGCCAGCTTCTCCTGCGCCGCCGTTTACGCCTTCGTTAGCGATTTCGCTTATGCCGGAATATTTTTTTGCCCTGAGAGCTTTTTTTGCGCCCTCTATCGTAAATTTTTTAATGTATAAGTAATCTTTTATAAGTAAAATCTTCTCGATGTCCGACTTGGAATAAAGCCTCTGCGAACCTTTGGATTTATAGGGCTTTAAAAAAGGGAATTCCGATTCCCAGAACCTTATTACATAAGGTTCTATATTAATTTTTCGTGCGACTTCCCCGATTTTATAATAATATTTTTCATCCGTATTATTTATATCATTTATCGGTATCGGCGGTTCCATTTTTATATTTTTTGTTTACTTCGGTTTTAAAAACTACGGAAGGCTTAAATTTAAGAACCTTCCTTTCGCTTATCAAGATGGCTTCTCCGGACTGCGGGTTTCTTCCTTTCCTTGCCTTCTTTTCTTTTACCATAAAATTTCCGAAACCGTTAAGTTTTAAAGTTCCGGATTCTTCTGTTTCAGATTTTATTAAATCAAAAAAAGAAGATACGTAAGCTGTCGATTCCGAAGTCGATAACCCGACTTTAGAACGAACTTTATTGATTAAACCGGCTTTTGTCAACGTCATTATTTTCGGGCTCCGATATTTTTACGTTATGTGTTTTTTTACCTTCCGGCGCTGGCGCCGCTCCGCCTTTAAATATGGCGGATTAACTGCCCGGATTTCGGCGCTATCCGTAATATTTATTTTATCCGGATAAATTTGGATTGCTAAACCGATGCCGACGCTTTAAGGATATCCCTGACGATGCCGGAAAATGCGGCGGGGTCGGAAATTGCAATTTCCGATAAAACTTTTCTGTTTAATCCTATTTCTTTTTTATTTAAAAGGTCGATAAATCTGGAGTAAGAAATGCCGTTTTCTCTACATGCCGCGTTGATTCTTACAATCCACATGCCCCTGAATTGCCTCTTTTTAACTTTTCTGTCCCTGTAGGCATAGTTAAGGGCTTTATTTACGGCTTCATGAGCCGATTTAAAAAGCCGGCTTCTCGCTCCGTAATATCCTTTTGCCGCCTTTAGCACCCTTTTGTGTCTTTTTTTTGTTAAAATACCTCTTTTTACTCTTGGCATTTTTTCCGCTCCTTTTACCTTTTATATTTTGATATATCTTATTCCGCTATCCTTTCCAAACAAAAACCGCCGGATTCATTTTCCGCCGAATAATTTCCGTTTTTTCCTTAGCCGCGTCTCGTAAAATAATGTAAGTCTGACGGCTTTTGTCCGTTCCTTTTTATTTTCTTGTTTATAAATACGGCAAAAGCCTTTTTATATTGGCCGAATCGGTAGAATTAGCCGCCGCGGATTTTTTCAGCCTGTTCTTTCTGTTCCTTCCCTTTGAAGTAAGTATATGGCTTTTATTCGCTTTGCGGTGGATTACTAGTCCGTTTGCGGTAATTTTAAATCTTTTCTTTGCGCCCCTGCTTGTTTTGACTTTTATCTTCGCCATATTATTTACCCTTCCTTTTTATTATTTTTATTTAAATTTTTTAGCGTCCCGCTTCCGGGCTTTTTTCTATTTTTTCTTTATTTTTTTCTTTAGCGTTTGTTTCTTTTGCCGCGGAAGCATCGATGTATTTTTTCGCTTTCAACGGAACTATTACTGTGCTGAATGTCCTCTTGACGTCCGGTTTAATGGGAAATTCGGGAACGCCGAACTCTTTTACGTCTTCTATCACCCTTAATATGACTTTAATTCCGAGTTCCGTATGCGCAAGCTCCCTTCCTTTGAAAGTAACCGTTAATTTTACCTTATTGCCCTCTTTAAGAAAAGAAATGGCGTTCTTTAATTTAAAATTATAATCATGGTCGTCTGTATTCGGCCTGAATTTAACCTCTTTTAAATGTATCTGTACCTGTTTTTTCTTTGCCTCCTGCGCCTTTTTATTTTGTTCGTATTTAAATTTGCCGAAATCCATAATTCTGCAAACCGGAGGATTTGCATCCTGCGAAACTTCTACAAGATCCAAAAATTTGTCCTTTGCAAGCTTAACGGCATCGTATAGCGGCATTATGCCCGCCTGCTTCCCTTCCTCGTCGATAACCCTGACATCCTTTGCCCTGATACCTTCGTTTAAATAAGTTTTGTTATTTTTTTGTATATTAATTTCTCCTTTTATATAAATTTAATTTATTTGCGCGGCTTATCTGTTTGCGCGCTTGATTATTTATTATTATTATTTATTATAGTTTGGTTTTAAAATTATTGCATAATTTACGGCCGCTGTCAACCCGAAAAAGCATGCAAATCCATTTTATTTTGCATACTTGCTACGCGGATATTTCTCTTTCAAGCGATTTAAATAGCGGGCCTCCATTTTTTTATTATTCATGTTCTTATAGCATAAAGCAAGATAATATAAAGTTTTGGGCATAACGGGCAAACCTTTGCCGCCGTATTGCTTAATGACCGTTTTAAACATATATGCGGCCGGTTTCCACAGGCTTGCTTTATAATAATACATGCCGGTATAAAAAGTATTTTCCGACAAACCGGCGTCTATTATTTTAATATATTTAAAAGCGCTATCGGAATATTTAGAAGAAGGAAATTTAGATATAAGCTTTTCGAATACGGCTTTTGCTTTTTTTAAGGGCGACTGCGTCCTTCCGGCGGCTTCTTTTCTTTTATAAAAAGACATTGCTTCGTAATACATGGCAAAAGGCACGTATTTGGAACGGGGGTGAAGGTGTATGAAATCTAAATAAGCGCCGGACGCTTCGATGTATTTGCCTTCCAGATAGTAGGCGTCTCCTAGTTTAAGCTCGGCCTTTTTAGTGTTGCGATATGCGGGGTAGTTTTCTATCAATGCCTTAAGGTTTTTGGCCGCGCCGTTATAATCCCGGTTCCGTGAATCATGCAGAGCCTTATTGTAATAGACGTCCGGAGGAAGTATGTTTTTTTTTACGTTTTTGCCGCAGCCGGTTAAAAGAAACGGAGCCGCCGAGGCTAATAAAAGAGCCGATAAAAATAGTTTCCCGTATTTCATATATTTTTCCCGTATTTTTTGTGCATAAATTAATTTGCCGTTTGCCCCGACGCAGTTTGCCGCGTCCGCCCGATTAAACCGCTGCCTTTAGAAAGCGCAACTTTTATTTTAACATTATACAGGTAATCGTCAACATATATTTTTAAGGGAACCCGGCTTCCTTCCTTTAGGATATAATTTTTAAAGTATATAATTTCGGTTATTTTACCGTGTTTTACCGCCGTTATCTTGTCTATAAGATAGTTTTTATTTACGTAAATGTAATAGCCGCCCGCTTTTTTAATTTTATTGCGGTATTTAAAGAAAAAACCGGCGTCCGTATTATAAAATATACCGGCCTTTTTAATTTTATCGAGATTATTTAAATTTAAAAAGATTTTAAAAACTTTAAATAGTCTTTCGTACATTAACATTTTGCCGGTATATTTTTTACCGAGGTCCAGCATTTCCGTTTTTCCGTCTTTTGGATTCAAAAAAACGGCTTTATTGCCCGTTCCATATATCTTTATGTAAAAAAGAATATTTCCGTACATATCGGGAACGGCGAATTGCAGATATTTTCCCGTTATATACTTATAAATGCCCGCCTGCTCAAAGGAGAAACTGCCGCCTTTTGCGGAAATGGTCAGTCTTCCCGACATGCCCTCGAACCGTCCGTAATTTTCGTAAAGCCTTTTTAAAACGGTCTTTCTGCTTATATATGCGGCATTCGGCGCTTTCCGCCGCTCGCCGGTCTTTTTAACGTAATATGCGCAGCCGCCTAAACTTAAAGATAGAAGGATAAAGGCAGATAAAATTCCTATTCTGATTTTCAATCCGGCAATAAAATAAAATTTAAACCGGCTGTTTCGCAAGAATGCCCTCGATTATATTTTCAATATCCGAAAATTTTGAAACGGAAGGAGAGCCGCCCTGCGAAAAATCTTTTTTGCCGCCGCCCTTTCCGCCTGTTTCGGCATTAATTAATTTTATAATTTTAGATGCGTCGGCGGCTCCTTCCGCGGAAACAACGTAAATCAATTTTTCGCCGTTTAAATCCGAAACGAAAATAACGGCGCTGTCCCCGGCGGGAAAATAACGGCTTGTTCTAACCGCATTTATAAGTCCTTTGAGTTCGTCTCCCGAAACATTCCGAAATTTTGATATTAAATATTTAATTTTATCCTTTCCGGCAGTTTTAAACAGTTTAACAAGCCGTTCGGCTTCAAAATTATTTAATTTTAGCTTAAGCTCTTCGTTTGTTTTTTCTAAAAATTCACAATCGTAATGAAGTTTTATTATCTTATTGAATATGTCCGGCTTCGAAGAGTTTAGCAATATCGCAATATTGTTCATGTTGTCTTCTTCTATGTGCAGATAATTTAAATAATTATAGCCGGTTACGGCTTCTATCCTTCTGATTCCGGATGCAACGGACGATTCTCCGGAAATTTTAAAAAAACCTATCTCCCCCGTTCTGGATACATGCGTTCCGCCGCAGAACTCTTTGGATATCCCGCCTATCGACACGACTCTAACTTTTTCTTCGTATTTTTCGTCAAAAAAATGAAGCGCCCCGGAATTTAAAGCCGATTTAACGTCAAGCTCTTTAACCGCAACCTCCGTATCGGAGAAAATATATTCGTTCACTAAAGTCTCTATACCGCGGATTTCGTCATCAGAAAGCGGTTTCCCGTACGAAAAATCAAATCTCAATCTTTCGGAATCGACGTAAGAACCCTGCTGGGAAACATGGCTTCCCAAAATTTTTCTGAGCGCAGCCTGCAATAAATGAACCGCGCTATGGTTTGAAGCCGTTTTTTTTCTTGTTTCCTTATCTACGTAAAACTTTGCCTTCGCCGGAAAAGATTTGGCCGGAATGCCGGAGGTTTCAGAGTTTGCGTCGAAAGAGCCGTTATTTTTTATAAAAATTCTTCCATAATGCAGTATGACCCCGTTTTTGGTTTTAAATGAGGCCGAAACATCCGCCGAGGCATAGCCGTCGTTCCATTCTATCAATCCTTTGTCTCCGACCTGGCCGCCCCCTTCCGGATAAAACGGGGTGGAATCGGCCGCTATATAATAAGAACCTCCGTCTTCCACTAAGTCAACCGGTTCTCCGGCTTCATTCAATATGCGGGTTATATCCGCATCGTTTTCTACCGATGAATATCCGACGAAATTTGTCTTTGGAAAATCCGGGTTTATATCCGAAATTCCGTGTTTTTCTTTTTTCTGCTTAGACCCCTTTTTCTGGATATTCATAAGCTCGTCGAACCTTTTTAAATCGACGGACAAATCATTTTCGGACGCAATGTCTATGGCAAGGTCAACCGGAAAACCTTTGGTGTCGTATAATTTAAATATAAAATCCCCGTTAATCGTCTTTTCTTTTTTGCTTTTTAATTCCGCAACCTTTTCGTCGATAAGCTTAAGCCCCTGACCGACCGTATCGGTAAATTTATCGTACTCCTCTGAAATTATTTTCTCGAAAACAGTAAGCCCGTCCCTTGCTTCGGGGTAAAATCCGCCCATTACCAATACCGCCGTATTGCCGAGATTGATTAAATCTTCAAGGCCGGCGCCGAGTTTTAAGGAATACCTTATCAGCCTTCTTAATATTCTTCTGAAAACGTATCCCCTGCCCTCGTTTGACGGAAAGACGGATTCGGCTGAAAGAAATACGGAGGTTCTGATATGGTCGCTTATTACTCTGACGGCGGTATCGTAGATTTCGTCGCCGCTGTCATATTTTTTGCCGGTTACGGCATCTATTTCGTTTATATAAGGAATAAAAACGTCGGTATCGTAATTCGATTTTACGTTTTGCAAAACCCTTAAAATCCGTTCAAGTCCCATGCCGGTATCGATAGACGGCTTGGGAAGCTTCGAGATTGCGCCGCCGGAACTCTTGTTAAATTCCATAAATACAAGATTCCATATCTCTAAATATCTGCCGCAATCGCAGTTTATATCGCAGTCGCTATGTCCGGTTTCCGAGTAGCCGGTATCGAAAAATATCTCGCTGGAATAGCCGCAGGGACCGGTTTCTCCCATCTGCCAAAAATTGGTTTCGTCGCCGAGCTTAAAAATCTTTTTTTCGTTGAATTTCACGACGTCTTTCCATATGGAATAACCCTCTCCGTCCTTGGCGTTGACGGTAACATACAGCCTTTCCAAATCTATCTCGAGTATATCCGTTAAAAATTCGTAGGCAAATAAAATAGCTTCTTTTTTAAAATAGTCCCCGAACGAAAAATTGCCGAGCATTTCAAAGAATGTGTGGTGGCGCGATGTTTTGCCGACATTTTCAAGGTCGTTATGCTTGCCCCCCGCCCTCATGCATTTTTGGACGGTAACCGCCCTAAGAACCTGAGGCGCGGACACGCCGGTAAAGTAGTCTTTAAATTGGACCATTCCGGCGTTGGTAAACATAATGGAATCGTCGCCGGCGGGAATCAGGGAAGACCCGTTTATAACGGAATGCCCTTTCTCTTTAAAATATTTTATGAATATTTCTCTTGCTTCTCCCGACAACAAACTTTTCATGGATTTTTAAAATTTTTAATTAGATTTATTGGAATTTAAAATATCTTCTATTATTCCCGATGAAAATCCCCTGCCCTGCAAAAAATCGTACAGTTTCTTTTTGAATATCAGTTCGTTTTCCCTGTATTTTATTAACGATACCTGCTTTTTATCCATAGCTTTAACGGCGATTTCCTTTTCTTCATCTTCGGTATAGAACTTTTCGATGAGTTCGTCTCTTAAGTTTTTATTAATTCCTTTTGTATATAATTCATAGCTTAATTTTATTCTTCCGGTAAGTTTTCTTTTACCGTTTTCTATAAGGCGTTCCCCAAATTTTTCGTCGTTTATATAACCGTATTCTTTTAATTTTTTAATCGATTTGCCGGCGTCTCCGGTCGAAAATCCTTTTTTTATAAGTTTTTCGGCAATCTGTTTTTCCGAATAGGATTTGGCGGATATAAGCCCGAGCGAATAGTCCATGGCCGACACGAGCGCTTTAGATTTTCTTTTTGAAATACTTTCCGGCGATATTTTCAAATCAATTGCTCCGATATACGCTTTGAGAGCCGGCGCTCTGGCCGGAAGACGGGGAACCGGCGGCGCCGGAAGCGCCTGTTTTTGCCGCACCGTCCTTTTCCCTGCCATCCTCGTCTCCGAAACCGATGCCGTCCGTCGAAGAATTGACGCCTGATATCAACAACGCGAGGTCGTTGGGAGACGAAGATTCCGCCAGGGCGTCTTCGTAGGTTATCAAGCCCTCTTTATAGAAACTGTAAAGGGACTGGTCGAACGTCTGCATTCCGTATTGAACGGTTCCGCTTTTTATAAAGTCCCTTATGGTTGAGGTTTTGTCTTCATCGGCAATACATTCTTTTATTGTCTCCGTTCCGATCATTATTTCTATGGAGGGAAGCCGCCCGTGTTTATCGGCTCTAACTATAAGCCTTTGGGATATTACCGCCGAAATTACCGACGCAAGCTGCATCCTAATCTGTTTTTGCTGATAAGGCGGGAACACGCCGATAATTCTGTTTATGGTTTCCTGCGCGTCCAAGGTATGAAGCGTGCTCATAACGAGATGCCCCGTTTCCGCCGCCGTTATAGCGGTTTCTATGGTTTCGAGGTCCCTCATCTCACCCACGAGGATGACGTCCGGGTCCTGCCTTAAAGCTTCCCTCAAGCCTCTGGAAAAAGAATAAATGTCCATGCCGAGTTCCCGCTGATTAATCGCGGCCTTTATATCCTGATGAAGGTATTCTATGGGGTCCTCTATGGTTATTATATTGACGGGTTTATTGTTGTTGATATAATCTATCATGGATGCAAGGGTCGTGGATTTTCCGCTTCCGGTTATTCCGGTTACAAGAATAAGCCCTCTTTCTTTCATCGCGACGGATTTAATAATCTTTGGGAGATTAAGCGAATCGAAAGCCGGAATATCGAACGGTATATATCTCATTGCGATGCTTAATGAATTTCTTTGGGAATATATGTTCACCCTGAATCTCCCGACGCCTGAAAGGCTGTACGCAAGGTCAACGTCCCTATTTTCCTGAAATACTCCAAGCTGATGCTTGTCCATCATGCTGCCGGCGATTTTTTCTATCATATCTTTAGACATTACGCCGAACTTTTCCTGCCTGTATATATCGCCGTCTATTCTGAAGATAGGATAGGAATTCACCTTAAGGTGTATATCCGACGAGCGCGCCTCAGTGGCGGCTCTTAAAAGAGCTTCTATAAAAGTCGTCTGCTCATTAGATTGTTCGTTCATTGGCGTAATCCGTCAATCCTCCCTGCCGCTGTTATATTTATGCTTTAAGATTTATGCTTTAAGATTGAATTTTTCCGAAATTTTCGAATATATCTCGTCCCGCAAAACGGGATTATTTTTAAGCGTTTCTTTGGCGGCTTCCCGTCCCTGACCCAATCTTTCCTTGCCGTAACTGAACCATGTTCCGGATTTTTCTATTATGCCGCAGTCCGAGCCGATATCTACTATGTCGCCTTCCAAAGATATTCCGCTGTCGTATATTATATCGAATTCCGCCTCTTTAAACGGCGGGGCAACTTTATTTTTAACTATTCTTGCTTTAGTGCGCGAACCGACGACTTCGTCTCCTTTTTTAATGGAGCCTATCCGCCTTATGTCTATCCGGACGGAAGAATAAAATTTAAGGGCGTTCCCTCCGGTCGTGGTCTCAGGCGAACCGAACATCACGCCTATCTTCATTCTTATCTGGTTGATAAATATAACCGAGGTATTAGATTTTGCTATCGCGGACGTAAGTTTTCTTAACGCCTGAGACATAAGCCTGGCTTGAAGCCCCATATGCGCGTCTCCCATTTCTCCTTCTATTTCTGCTTTAGGGACAAGCGCGGCGACTGAGTCTATTACTAAAACGTCTATGGAGCCGGACCTCACGAGGGAATCGGCAATCTCTAGTGCTTCTTCGCCCGTACCCGGCTGGGAAACCAAAAGTTCATCCACGTTTACGCCTATTTTTTTCGCGTAATTCAAGTCTAAAGCGTGTTCGGCGTCTATAAAAGCGGCGATTCCTCCTTTTTTCTGAGCCTGGGCGACTATCTGAAGGGTAAGGGTCGTCTTGCCGGAAGATTCCGGACCGAATATTTCGATAACCCTGCCCTTCGGTATCCCGCCGATTCCCAAGGCTATATCTAAGGATAACGAACCGGTGGGAATAGACTGTATATTTTCCGCGGGGGGCTTGCCGCCCAATTTCATTACCGCCCCGACCCCGAACTGCTTTTCAATCTGTGCGATTGCAAGGTCCAGAGCTTTAATTTTCTGGTCGTGCAAAGGCTGCTCTTTTGCCCTGCTTTCTTTGCTTTCTTTGTTATCTTTAACGTCGTTAGATTTTAAAGACATTTTTATTCCTCGTTTTAATTTATTTTATTTCATTTTATTTCATTTCATTTTATTTTATTTTATTTTATTTTTTTTATTAAGGAGCGCTTTAAGAAATTTATTTAAAAGTTATATCCTAAAAATGAAATATTATCAAGTTAAATTTCGTTACGGTTCTGCGTTCCGACTATAAGCCTGTATATCCAAAACAGCGCCATTTTTGCCGTATAAGCCTTAATATCCGCGCGCGTTCCGGAAAATAAATATTTTCTTACCTCTTTTACTTTAGGGCTCGAAAGCGCTATAAAGACCGTTCCTACCGGAAAATTGTCATATTCGGTCTTTGGACCGGCAAAGCCGGTCACCGCAATGCCTATATCCGCGGACGCCTTTTCCCTGACTTTGGAAGCCATCTCCATCGCGCATTTTTCCGATACCGCGCCGTCTTTTTCTATAACGTCGTTATCGACGCCCAGAATGTCCGTTTTTGCTTTATTTGAATATACAACGCCGCCGTAAACGAAATAAGCCGAAGCTCCCGGCATATCCGTCAGCTTGTCCGAAATATAACCCCCGGTCAGGGATTCCGCGACGGCAATTTTAGCGCCGTTTTCCTTAAGAAGATACGAGCATACTATATGAAGTTCGTCGTCGTCGTAGCCGTAAAGATAGTCTTTAAAAATACCGTGGACCTTGTTATCCGTCGTTTTAATATTTTCATTAAGCTTTTGGGTCGAAATCCCGTTTACCGCCGCAGATATTATAAATTCTCCGTATGAAAATTCATAACTCAGGTCATATTCCTCTATTTTTTTTAGTTTTTCGAAAAGATTGTCGAATTCTTTTTCTTTCAGTCCGAATAATTTATATTTTCTTAATCTTATAAAATAATTGATGCCGAGTTTGCCCAGCATTTTTCCTAGTATATGGTTTTTAAACATATTTACCGCGTTTTTGGGTTCGAGCGGCATAGCCGCGAAAAATACGGGCTCGGTCATATAAAAACCGGAAATTCCAGAATTCTGGTTAGGTATGATAAAAGAATTTTCCGGAAAATAACATGTTTTTTCGTTTGACGGATTAAACTGCTTTTTATTCGACTCGTAAACAAGCATCATTAAATCTGCCGCGTCTTTGCTTCTGATGAGTTCTTTTTTAAAAACGGCGGCGGCCGTCTCCTGAGTTATGCGGCTGTCGTCATTTATGCCCCCGCATACGATAACGAAGGAATCGCCGGAAGCCATGTACGACATAATCTTATATATGCCTTCTTTCTGGCTTTCAGGCATAATCACGGCTTCTTTAAATCCAAGATTATAATTGGAAAGCACGTCGGAAAGTTCTTTGACGGCCTCTCCCGCCCGCGCAAAATTGTGATTGTCCGCAATAACGAGAATTTTAATATCCATTTGGATATTATTTTAACATTTTATTCAATTGCCGTTCAACTTATTTAAAATTTAATATCGTTATAAACCGCAAAATTATTAGAGAGAAAACGGCCGCGGCGGCATCGTCCAGCATAATGCCTAAGCCGCCCGAAACGTTTTTGTCTATATATCCTATGGGGAAAGGCTTCGATATATCGAAAAATCTGAACAGCGCAAGGCCGCAAAGGCCGTAAAGAACGGATTGAAGCGGCGAAAAACGCATCCATAAAACAACCGACATCGTTGCCAGATATCCGAACGCTTCGTCTATTACGACAAACGGCGGGTCCTTTATGCCGGATATTTTTTCGGCTTCCGCAGAAAAATAAATTCCCGATACAAATATTATGAGGCACGACGCAATATAATAATAAGGATTTAAAAATCTTAAAAAAGTTATATATAATAAAAAAGCCGCCGCCGAGCCTGCCGTTCCGGGCGCGTAGGGAAAAAACCCGATATAGAAAAAAGAAGCTATGAATATATAAATATTAAAATTTTTACGATTTTTCATGTTATCCTCTGAAAAAAAACACGCGGCTTATATATACTTATTTATCGTTATTTATTATGATTGAAATTTATATCTTCTCATGGAAATATTTAAGAGTATGGCGACTGCGGACATGTCAACCACCAGAGAAGTCCCCCCGTAACTGAAGAATGGAAGCGGAACCCCGACGACGGGCAGCATCCCTACCGTCATAAACATATTGATTATCGTATGAAACGTAATTATTCCGAGGGCGCCTCCGCCGAGCAAGAATCCTTGTATTTTTTTTGTTCTGTAAACTATTTTGAATCCTCTGATTATAAGGATAAAATAAAGTCCTATGAGGATTAGCCCCCCCGCAAAACCGAACTGCTGCATAAACGTAGAAAAAATAAAATCCGTATGCTTTGCCGGCAAAAAATTTAATACGCTCTGCGAACCTTTTCCGAATCCCTCGCCGAAAATCCTTCCCGACCCCACGGCAATCTCGGATTGTATTATGTTGTAGCCCGCCCCGAGATAGTCTTTGGCGGGATGCAAAAAAATAAGTATCCTGCTTTTTTGATAAGGCTTCAACCTTAACCATAAAAACGGACCGGCTACCGCTCCCAGTCCCGTTAAAATTATAACCGCGCTTCTTTTAATGCCCGCAAGGAAAATCATAATAGAGCCGATAAAAAGAACAATCAGCGCCGTCCCGAGGTCGGGCTCCTTTGCAATCAGCAAAACTGGTAAAAGAATTATAGCAAAGGGCATTATGAGCCCAGCGATAGAATAGCCCTTTTTGTTCTCGTAGGAGGTAAAATATTTGGCAAGGGCAAAAACTAAAGATATTTTCATAAGTTCCGAAGGTTGAAACGAAAATATACCCAGAGAAATCCATCTTGACGCCCCGTGCATAATCTTTCCTTTAAGCAGTACGGCTATAATTAATATAAAAACGACGCCGTATATATAATAGGCGGCTTCTATAAGGGTGTTATAATCTATAGTTATAATTACCGCCATAATGAAAAACGATATAAAAAACCAAATAATCTGTTTTATAACGTACGGGTCAAAAAAATCTTTATGATTTACGCTTAATGAGCCGTAAAGATTCATAATTCCGAACGCCGAAATCAAAATCACGGTAAAAAACATTATATAATCAAAATTTTTTGCGTATTTATTATCGAGTGTTTTCATGCTTTCCCAAAATCAGGCTTAATTTAAACGTTAAAAACTTGTATATATAAAACTCGGCAATTTGTTTTTGCCCTTTTTATTATTCGTTTTTTTATGGGCGGGCGGTTTCCATAAGCCTTTTTGCTCTAAATATTTTTCTACTATTTTCTTGGCGATAACGGCGGCGTTAGCGCCAAGGAATCTGGCGTGCATATCGAGCACCACGACGGCTATTTTTGGGTCCTTAAAAGGGGCAAAACCTACAAACCATGCGTTATCTCTGTATTTTCTCGGTATATATTTTATATTGTAAATCGAATACGTTTTGGATATAATCTGAGCGGTTCCTGTCTTCCCGCAAAATTTTACGCCTTTTATCCTTGCGTTTACCGCGGTTCCGTAGTCTTTGCTTACGACGTCGCAAAGGCCTTTTTTTACCGCGCTTAGATAGCTTTCTTTAATGCCTATGTTTTTTATAAATTTCGGTTTCATTTCTTTCAATATCCTGCCGTCCTGAGAAACGACCTTCTTTAACAGAAACGGCCTGTAAAGTTTGCCGCCGTTAGCGATTGCGCTGTACGCCATTAATAGCTGTATGGGAGAAACAAGGTCGTAACTCTGCCCTATTATCGCCGAAAGAGTTGAACCCTTATACCACCGGCTGCGATACCTCTCGTAAACGAGTTTTTTCGTAGGTATGAAGCCGGGGTTTTCGTCAGGCAGGTCTATGCCTGTTTTTTTTCCGAGGCCGAGCTTTCGGGCGTAATGGGAGAGCTGGTTTATTCCTATCCTGACGCCGAGCGAATAAAAATAAGTATCGACGGATTCCGCTATTGCCCTGTATAAATTTACCTTAGAGTTCTGATAAGGATTCCAGTTGTAAAAAACGGCGTCGCCCAATTTAAACACAGGGCCTGAATAGATTTTTTCCTGCGGAGTAATTAAATGCAAAGATAATGCGGTTAAGGCGCCGACCACTTTAAACGTGGAACCGGGAGCCAGAGCGTTTTGAATCGCCTTGTTTTCCAAAGGATGTTCGTCGTTATGAATAATGCCGTCCCAGTGCTTTTGGCTGATGCCTTCGGAAAAGTAAAACGGATTGAAAGACGGAGTAGATACCATGGCAAGGATTTTCCCGTCGGCAGGATTTACGGCGATAACGGCGCCTTCCCTTTTTTTCATAAGTTTATAAGCAAGCTTCTGCAGGGAGAAATCAAGGGTAGTGTATATATTTGCGCCCATAACCGGCTTTTTAATGACTATGCGGCCTATGGGTTCTCCGCCGGAATTAACCACGATGCGTTTTTCCCCGTCTTTTCCGTGCAGGTATTTCTGATAGTAGTATTCAAGTCCGGTTTCTCCTAAAATATCCGAAGAATTAAGATAGCCGTATTTTTTATCTTTTAACTGCGCCGAAGAAACCGGACCGACGTAACCGAATATTTGGGCTCCCATTTTTATGTAAGGATAATGCCTTATAGGAATTTTAGCTACAAAAAAACCTCTTAAAAACATTTTATTTACTTCAAACTTCGACAGTCCTTTAAGGGAAATATTGCGGATTAAGATAATAGGCTCGTAAGAAGGCAAAAATTCTTCTTTTTTGACTTTTCTTAAAAGTTTCCCGTAATTTTTATGCATCAGCCCGGAAAGAAACGCAAGCTCGGTTTTTAAATCTTTTACGCGCGATAAGGTAACGGCGACGTTAAAAGACGATTCGTCGTCGACGAAAATTTTCCCGCCGGACGAAAGTATGTTTCCTCTGGGGGCGGTAAGATATATGACCCTGGTCGCATTGTCTTTCGCTAATCTGTAATAGTAGCCGCCTCTTATGACCTGCAGGTAAAAAAGCCTTAGGATTAATATGAAAAGCAATGCCGCAACTATAACCGCCAGCAAATTTATCCTGCTTTTCTGTTCTTTTAATATTCCGTTTTCATTATAAGACGACGACATATTTCATTTTTTTTTACCAGAAATTTAATCCTGCGCCTTCCAGCGCCTTTTATTTCTTTTTATATTTTAGCCTCTTTGCCTGCATAAAATTTTCGATAATTCGTCGTGGATTAAACCGTTAGAGGCCAATATTCTTCTTTTATAAATATCCAGCGGCATTTTACAGAAATCGGTAACGGCGCCTCCGGCCTCTTGTATTATTAAGCTTCCCGAAGCCATATCCCACGGATTAAGATTTAATTCCCAATATCCGTCAAGAAATCCGGCGGCAACGTAGCAGATGTCTAAGACGGCGGAACCCAGCCGCCTGATGCCCCTCACGTTTACCGAAACGTCCCTGAAATGGTCGAAGTTATTGTCCGGGTTGCTTTTTTTATCGTATGGAAAACCGGTAGACAAAAGGCTTCTTTCAAATATAGACGTTTTAGAAACATAAATTTTTTTGCCGTTTAAAAATGCGCCTCCGTTCTTAACGGCATAGAACATCTCTTTTGCGACGGGATTATATGCGCAGCCTAAAATTATTTCCGAATCAACCTCGAGCGCCGCGGAAAAACAAAAAATAGGCAGTCCGTGCGCGTAATTCGTCGTCCCGTCCAAGGGGTCTATAATCCATTTAAATTCTGAGGCGCCGGTTATATCGAGGTTGTCTTCTTCCGCAAGAATGGAATGGGAAGGAAACGCCTTTTTAATGCCGGCTACCGCATATTCCTGGGATGCCGAATCCGCTTCCGTGACTATATCGACGGGACCTTTGTATCTGACGGTATGAGATTTCCTGAACGACTTCGACAGGATTTTCCCGCAGTCTTTAGCCAGCCTAACCGCAAAGTCCAGATAATTTTGCAGGTCTGCGTATTCCATATCTTTACCGACCGTTCTATAATTTTTATAATTTATATATTGTTAGTAAGGGCGGAACGAGGAAAGAACCGCCCTGTTTATTTTAACGCCGGCCTTAGATTCTAAATAATCTACGTAATAATCAAGAAACTCGCGCTCTTTCCGGAAAGCGTAAAGCTCTTTTTGTTTTGCCATGGCATTTTTGCCGTCTTTATCTTTTGCTGCGATATATTTTGGAAAATAAATCTTAATAATCTTGACCGCCGCATATTCATTCTTTTTAGATTTAGAACTAACGGGAAAAATGCCGCTTGCGACGCTTCCCGCCGGAGTCGAGAATACGGCTTTCAAAATGCTTCCGGTCATCGCGTATCCGGTAAAATAATTAGATTTTATTAAATCCGCTTCGGAAAAAAGAGGAATTTTTCCTACGGTTCCGCCGTATTTTTTTGCCCTCGCGGTGAAGCCGACGTTATATAAAATCGATTTTTTAAGAAAAGCTGCGGCTGTTTTTTTAGAATTAAAAACCGCTATTTTAAAGGAAACCGATTTATTTTTTATCATATAGTCGTTTATAAACTGCATATTTGCGGCGCTGAAAGATTCCGTTATTATTCTTTTGATATAAGACCTTGCAATTTCGTTTTTGATTCTTTTTTCAAAAACGGCGGGGGTCATATGGTTGTCAAGCAAAACGGCTTTAAAAAGTTTATCGCTGAACTTTCCGTTTTTCTGGAATTCCGGAAAAGACGCTATGTTTTTTGCTATAAATCTGTCCGAAATATGGAGTCCGAATACGCCTTTTTTAGATTCTAAAACTTTGTCGGCTATCAGGGAGGACAGCGCTGCGCCGGTTATGTTAAATTCTTTAAGCTCCTTGCGGGTCAATTTATTTCCGTACATGCGTTCATATTCATTTTCAAGCTTTCCGTAATACCTGTTTAAATCGTCCATGGATATTTTTTTTCCGGCTACGGCGGCGACGTCGTTCGGCGAAAGCCCGCCCCTTACGCCCATGATGTAAGGAAGAAAACTGAAACCGACAATAAACAAGAGTCCTACGAGGATAGTGATAATTTTGCCCGCGGTATGGGCATAAAATTTTCTTAAAAAATCCAGCATAATCGTTAAAGCTCCTTAAGGAATTATTAAAATTTTATTAAAATCGTTATACGCAAGTTTTATTTTATATGTCAATTTAAATTTATGCAAATATTTTTCTGCCGTTCAGAAATATATTATTTTGTTTTTCTTTAAAAAATTTTTATAGCCGGTTTTTTTAAAAAAGAAAAAAGCCGCGGGTGAAATGAGCGCGGTAGCCGCCGATGCCGGAAAACCGTAATGAAAAAGAAAATTCCTGAAGGCAAAATGAACGCCGAGACGGTAAAAAACAATAAAAAAAAGAAAAAGATAATAAATCCACGATACAAAAAACGTTATTAAAATCTCGCTGATAATATTATCAGAAGGAATTTTTCGCCAGATTATATAAGAAAGGGCGTAAGAAACGGTTCCGGTTAAACCGAAAATTGCTGGGTTCAAAGACGTCATCGACCCGTAAACGTAAAATAAGGCGTAAGCAAGCATCCACCCCTGATATATATCCAAATAAGCCGAGATATAAACCGCGGCTATAAGCATGAGATTCGGAAAAATATAAAAGCCTTCCGCGCCGCCGCCGGAATGGAAATTATCGTTAAAAATCAGGGGCAATATGATTAACGCCAACAATAAACATGTTATATATATATATTTATAGATTTTATTTCTCGACGAGGACATATTTTCCGTTAAATAGATTTTTATACGGCATTATGGTTATCCGCTGAAATATATTATAGCCTTTTTTCTTTATGTAAATTACGCTGCCGACGTTTATTCCGGAAGTAAAAACTCCGCCGAGTCCCGACGTCAAGATTTTATCGCCGATATTGACTTTCTGGGAATTGAATACGAACCTCATCTTCAGATAACCGTTCCCTACTCCCTGGGCTATGCCCATCGTGCCGGTTGCCGAGTCTATAACCGAAAAAACGCATTTAGGATTGGTGACGGGGATAACTTTTGACCGGCTTCGTCCTGCGTACAGTACCCTGCCGACAACCCCCTCGTAAGAAATGACGCCGTCTCCGTTTCTAATCCCGTCTTTTTTTCCTTTATTTATATAGAGGCTGTAAAACCAGTTTTCGATGCCGTGCAGCATAACGACGGCAGGAACGGACTTTTTGCTTATCGAGCCCTTTAAAAATAAAAGGGCTTTCAATTCGACGTTTTCTATTTTGTATTCTTTATATTTGTCAAGTTTGAAACCGATTTTCTTTAATTTGGATTTAAGAGCTTTATTATCGGCCTTAACAGACAATAAGTCGATGTAATTCCCGTAAAACTTTTTAGAAAGGCTTAAAGGATAATCGGCTACCCTGTATATCGCAAATACGGAATCGCCGATAAAATTTGAAAATAAACCGCCGAACTTAATTCCGTTCAAAGAAAATATATAAACAGACGCCGATATTATTATTATTAAGAAAAGGACTAAGGCGTCCTTGTGTTTTTTAAGTTTTAATCTTTTTATGAATTTACTCACAACCGTTAATTCTCGAGCATTATATCTTTTAACGAGTTAATTTCGCTTAACGCTTTGCCTGCGCCTCGAACGACGCAGGTAAGGGGGTCGTCGGATATAATAACCGGAAGTTCGGTATGTTCCCTTATCAGCACGTCCATGTTTTTCAAAAGCGCTCCGCCGCCGGCAAGTACGATTCCCCTGTCAACTATGTCCGACGAAAGCTCCGGCGGAATTTTTTCCAGCGTGGTCTTTATCGCATCGACTATTTGAGCGGCAGGTTCGGAGATTGCTTCCAAAACTTCCGAAGAAGTTATTTCGATAATTTTAGGTATCCCGCTGACGAGGTCTCTTCCTTTAATATTCATTTTAGATTCCTCCTGGACTGGATAAACTGTGCCTATCGTCATTTTAACGAGCTCGGCCGTCCTGTCTCCTATCAGGAGATTATATTTTTTCTTTATATACTGTATTATGGAATCGTCTATCTTGTCGCCGCCGACCCTAAGCGATTTAGCAAAAACTATGCCGGACATAGAAATTACGGCGACTTCCGTCGTGCCTCCGCCTATATCGACTATCATGTTGCCGGCTGCTTCTGTAATAGGAAGTCCCGCGCCTATCGCGGCCGCAACCGGTTCTTCTATAAGATAAACGACTCTCGCTCCGGCGGCCTCGGCCGATTCCCTTACCGCCCTTCTTTCCACGGCGGTAATTCCAGACGGAATGGCGACGATAATCCTTGGCCTTATCATCGTTTTTCTATTATGGATTTTTCTGATAAAATATTTAAGCATTGCTTCTACGACTTCAAAATCCGCTATAACCCCGTCCTTCATTGGCCTTATGGCGGATATGTTTCCCGGGGTTCTTCCAAGCATTTTTTTGGCATCCTTTCCTACGGCGAGAATTTTTTTTTCCCCTCGCGCATCTATATGAACCGCCACTACCGAGGGTTCGTTGGAAACGATGCCTTTATCTTTAACGAAAATCAACGTGTTTGCGGTTCCAAGGTCAACCGCGAGGTCGTTGCTGAACAAGCCTATCAAGCTATCCACGAACATAATAAGATATCCTCTTTGAATATAATAATTATAGCAATAATAAATAAAATTAAGGGTATAATTTATCCTAATTTTATTTTCTTGCTTTTTGAACTTTTGAGAATTTAAGGCTTTTTATATTTTTATCGCCTCACGATTATTAATGTTATAATATATTATTTATTTTAGCAACAAAAATTTCCCTGCCGCGATTATGCCGGATTAAAATTTTCGGACGCTCCGGCAAATGCGGCCGGATGAAAAATAACGGAAAAACCGCATGGAAAAACTACAATTCGGGAAAAATAGCGGGATTGATTTTTCGGAACGGATTTGCTAATATGATACGCCTATGGAAAAAATTTTTGTTTCGGATATAAAAGAAAATCAGAAAGTCGATTCGGTTTTTCTTATCAAAAGCAAATCGCTGGCTACCGGAAAAACCGGAAAAACTTACATTTATTTAAAACTATCCGACAAAACCGGAGAAATCAAAGGTTACGTATGGGATAACGCCGAGAAATTTAACCCTTTATTCGAAGCCGGAGATTTAATAAGGATAAAATCTAAATCAGCCTTGTTTCAAAACGAACTTCAGCTCGGCATTACGGATATCGAAAAAATTAAATCGGACGGAATGGACGAAAGTTTTTTGACGCTATTCTTCAAATCTTCAAAATACGATATAAATACCATGTTTGCCGAGCTTATTTCCATTTTAAAAGAAAATTTAACTGATGCATATATCGTAAAACTCGCCGATAAATTTTTAAACGACGAAAATTATATAATACGGCTGAAAACCATGCCTGCCGCAAAATCTATCCACCACGCCTACGTTGGGGGACTGCTGGAGCATACCCTGAGCATGTTGAAAATCGGCGTTTTCCTTTCCGGGCATTACGAAAAATATGTTATAAAGGACGTTCTTATCGCATCCATATTCCTTCACGACGTCGGAAAAATAGAAGAACTTTCCGTAAAAAATAACTTAACCGAATATTCCGACGAAGGAAGGCTTCTTGGACATATAGTCATAGGCATACGCGCGGTCGACACAAAAATATCTGAAATACCGGATTTTCCTGAAAAACTAAGGCTGTTGATACTCCATTGCATAGCGTCCCATCACGGAGAAATGGAATACGGCTCGCCCAAAAGGCCCAAGACCGCCGAAGCGCTTCTGCTTCACTATATCGACAACATGGATTCAAAAGAAAATCAGTTTGCGGATTTTATAGACAGCGTCAACACGCAATGGAGCCAGTATTCAAAGCCGCTGGATAGATATCTGCTTAATTCCAAAATATTTTCAGCCGCAGGCGAAACGCCCCGGAAGGATTTGCTCCCCCCGGAATATACGCGGGACGGCGGCTTAAGCCTGCCGGCCGGACTCTTTAAAGGGGAGCTTTTCGACTGATGCCGCCGATGCGTCTTATGCGCCGAAACGCCGGCGTTTCGGCGCATAGCTTCCACGCTCCGCATTGAAATAAAAATTACGCGCGTTATCGCATGGAACATAAGATTATGGAACTTAACGGCATAAAACAAACTAATTATAATATTTCCGATATCGCTGGCCATGAAAAGCAGCTTGGTTTTTTAAACGGGCTTTTCTTCCACGGCAGAATGCCTTCCGGACTTTTGTTCTACGGACAAAAAAATATCGGAAAAAGATTGGCGGCTACGGCGTTTGCCGCTTCTGTTTTATGCAGGGAATATGCGCTTTACGCCGGAAAAACCGGCGCGGAGGCGCAACCTCTTCCGGCGCCTTCCTCTGTTTCTTCGGACGGCGGCATTCGCCTGAGCTTTTGCGGAAAATGTCCTTCATGTGCAGGCGTTTTGACGGGAACGAGCCAGAATTTAATGCTCGTGGAACCTTCGGGCAATTCTATCAAAGTCGAAAATATACACGCGGCGGGTTCTTTTCTTGGCCTTGCGCCCGCATTCGGCGGACACAGGTTTGTCATTATCGACGGCGCGGAAGCCATGAACGCCGCATCGTCAAACGCTCTTTTAAAGATGCTCGAGGAGCCGGCGGAAAAAACCGTGTTCATTCTCATCGTTTCTAATGCGGGCATGCTTTTGCCGACCGTAATATCCAGATGTTTGCTTCTTGGGTTCGGTCCGGTTCCCGACCGCGTTTTATCGGATGTTTTCAGGGCAAAATTTCCCGCCTTGGAAGAAGGCGAGTTAAAACTGTACTTAAAACTTGCCGGAGGAAGTTACTCCGGTTTTTACGGGCTGATGGAAGGCAAATATTTAGAAAAGAGAAATTTTTTAATTAACGAGGTGTTTAATAAGCTATTCAAAGGTTTAGACGGAGAGCATGCCTATGATAACCCTTACGATATGTCCGACAATTTTAACGCCGGCAGTGACCGGGAGCCGAAAAAAGGAAAAAACGAAAAAGGCGCGAAAGACGCGGCTGAAGATAAATCGGCTATTTTTGAAACGATTTTAATAATTTTGCGCGATATTTATATTTACCGCATGACAAAAAACGAGAAATTATTATATAATGAAGATATGGCGGAAGAAATAAAGAGGTTTGCGGTAAATTCCGATATCGGTCCGAAAAGTCTGGCTCAAATGATAGAAACGACCGTAAGCCATATGGAAAAAATAAGCGGCTACAATTTAAACAAGGCGATAACATCAGATTCTTATTTTTCCGACCTTTTGTTTTTAGCGCGAAACAATTCATAATCAACGCTACGGCAAATAAATAATGCTTTAAACGCCGCCCTTAGAAAATAATTTCCGGGTATTTTGAGGTTGGCATTCCTTATCCGGACGGCCTTAAAATAAGCCTGCCGCTTTCGCCGGCGATTATCGGTGCGGCTTTGCCGAGGACAAAAATATGCGTGAGCGGCTTTGCCGGAATAATTTAATATAATAAAATATAAATATAAATATAACATAATGAGAACTGCCGAAATTAAAATACTGGAGATGGGCTACGCTTTGGAATGCGTGGTAAAACTGGCGGAGCTTTCGCAAAACGACAAGGTACTCGTCGAAAAGGATAACGTTATTTATCTTGGCACTGTTTGCGGGGAAATAAAAATATCTGCGGAAGGCGCCGAATATAAGCCGCCCCTGCCCGTGATAATACGAAAGCTTTTTCCTTTCGAAACCGGGGAAAAATTCGTGCATTATCCGGTAGAAAACGAAAGTTTCGATTTCTGCAAAAAAAATGCGGAAGACCTCGGCCTTTTAATGAAGCTATTGCTTGCAAAATATATTCCCGCGGAAAATAAACTTATATTTTATTACAGCGCGGAAGAAAGAGTGGATTTCAGGGAGCTCGTAAAAATTCTCGCTTCGAAATTTCATATGAGAATAGAAATGCGTCAGATCAATATCCGGGACGAATGCAGGCTTTTGGGCGGAATAGGCGTGTGCGGAAGAATCTGCTGCTGCAACCGCATCGTTTCAGAGATGAATACCGTAACCTCAAAAATTACAAAGATTCAATGCCGCAATACAAGCAAATTCGTCGGATATTGCGGCAGGCTGCTTTGCTGCCTTGCATTCGACCCGCCGGTTCAAGGCGAAAATATATGCGGCGAGGAAAAAGCCGGGGCAATGGAATTTTATAAAGAGAACGGAAACAGCGGCGAAGACGGTTTTAAAAACGCGGAAATATTTAAAGCCCCGTCCGAAAACGAAGATGGCGCCGCCGGAAACGGCGCCGGGAAAGAAAGCGGCGAAAGAGGAAAAGAAAGCTGATACGGAGGCGGTTTTACCGAAAACGGTTATGGAAAATAATATAAACGGTTCCTATGAAGAAAATAAAAAAACTAACGGCTGTATAAAAGCCGGTTTTAAAGATTATTTTTATACGACGACGCCTATTTATTACGTAAACGACAAGCCGCATATAGGCCACGCCTACTCGACCGTCATAGCCGATACCGCCGCCAGATTTAAAAGGCTGTGCGGTTATAAGGTTTTTTTTCTCACCGGAACCGACGAACATGGACTTAAGATAGAAAAAGAGGCGGATTCAAGGGGAATTACCCCGAAAGAACTGGCGGATTCGGTGCATATTAAATTCAAGGAACTTTTCCGCGGCCTCAATATATCTTACGACAGATTTATAAGGACTACCGATGCCGACCACGTTACGACCGTGGAACTCATTTTTGAAAAATTATTAAAAAACGGCGATATATATTTATCGGAATACGAGGGATGGTACTGCACCCCCTGCGAAACATTCCTTACCGAAAAATCGCTGGCGGATGCGGCTTACCTTCCGGCGCAGGCTCAAACCGCGCAAGACGCATCGATAAAAGAAAATTCATCCCCGCCTTCTCCTGCACCCTCTTTTGCCCTTATAGGCGGAAACTGTCCCCAGTGCGGAAGGCCTGCCTTTAAAATTAAAGAAGAAAGCTATTTTTTAAAATTAGAAAAATATGAAAAAAAACTTCTCGCTCATATAGAAAACAACCCCGGATTCATAAAGCCGGACTTCAGGAAAAACGAGGTTCTGTCTTTTATAAAAGAAGGCTTGAAAGATTTGAGCATTTCCCGCACGTCTTTCAAATGGGGTATTTCCGTGCCCGGCAACGATAAGCATGTAGTATATGTTTGGTTTGACGCTCTTCTAAATTATCTGACGGGTTTGGGATACGAAGATTTTCTTAACGGCAAAAACCTCGATTTTGAACCGTTTTTTAAAACGACAAACCACATAGTAGGAAAAGATATCCTTAAATTTCATGCGGTTTACTGGCCCATCATGCTTTTTGCCTTGGGACTCGAACCGCCAAAAACCATATTGGCGCACGGCTGGTGGCTTATGGACGGCAAAAAAATGTCTAAATCTTTAGGCAACGTCATTGACCCTCTCGATTTAATCGGCAAATACGGACCCGATGCGCTAAGGTTTTACCTTTTAAGCGAAATAACGCTCGGCTTGGACGGAGATTTTAATATGAATAATTTCGTCACCCGGTATAATTCCGGGCTTGCCAACGACCTTGGCAATTTAATTTCGAGGACGGCGGCTATGTTAAAAAAATATACCGGGGGCGTGGTTCCGGATGCGTTTGAAGCGTTTAACGGCGTCGGGGCGGCGGCAGGGCATAGAGCGGCTGTCATGGATAAAGATTTAATAAGGATGGTTTATGAAATAATGCTATCCTTAAACGAAAGATACGATAATTACGATTTCGCCAAAATACTGGAAGATACGTTTAAATTTATAAACGCGGTAAATAAGTATATAAACGACTCCGCTCCGTGGAAATTAAATATTTCGGAATCCGCCGGCAAATCCGAATTAAATAAAATCTTAAGAACCGCCGTTATATCGATTTATTGCATATCCTATCTTATATATCCGTTTATGCCCGATACGTCGGCAAAAATTAACGAAATATTAAACACGAAATCTTTCGAATCTTTCAATCCGCCGTTTGCTCCCCCGCTCAAGCCTCAACAAATCGCCTCGAAGCGGACGCCGCAGATTAAGAATCTGCATGAAGGCGGAAATCATGAAATGGGGGACGATATAACGATGGAGTATTATTTTACCCCCGAACCGGACGGAATTTTTAAGTCAGGACACAAAATTAAGGAAAATGCCGATATTCTGTTTCCCAGAATAAAAAACGAAGGATAAAAATGTTCGATTCGCACTGCCATCTCGAAATGCGGGAGTTTGAGCCGGATTTTCCCGACGTTTTGTCGAGAATGTCCGAAAACGGCGTAACCCATGTTATTTCTATCGGCTCTTTGGCTCAAAACGAAAGGATTGAAAAAACTTTAGAAATAGCAAACTCTCATGATTTTATATACGCCACGCTAGGCGTCCATCCAAAAAGCCCTTATAAGGATTTGCATGATATAGCGCTTTCGTTCGAAAATTACTACTCTAAAAATAAAAAAAAAATAGCGGCCGTGGGAGAAATCGGACTCGATTATTTTATCCCTGATGCTTCTAAAGAAGAATTAGAAAAAATAAAAATAAAACAGAAAGAATTGTTCGAATTTCAGCTAAAAATTGCAGTTTCCCATAGGCTTCCGGTCATAGTTCATATCAGGGACGCCTATGAAGACGCGATAAATATCCTGAAAGCATACGCTAAAATGCCGGATGCTTTTTTCGGCGGCGTTATTCACTGTTTTTCTTCGGACGACCCGTCCATAGCTTCGGAATTTATAAAAATGGGATTTTTTATATCATTTTCCGGAAATATCACTTATAAAAAAAACGGCGGATTGAGAGCATCGGCAAAGGAAATCCCCGATGAAAAGATTTTAATAGAAACGGACAGCCCGTATCTCGCCCCTCAAAATTTCAGGGGAAAAAGAAACGAACCTTCATATGTGCGTTTCGTTCTGGACGCCCTCGCGGAATTAAAAGGAGTCGAGCGCGCAAAATTTGAAGATTTAACGGTTCAGAATACAGTAAATCTTTTTTCGCTCGAAGAAGTTCCCGGCTTTTATCCCTCCGTAGCATATAAAATCAGAAATTCGGTTTATATAAATCTTACCAATAAATGCACTAACCGCTGCGCTTTTTGTCCTAAATACCAAAACGGCGGAAGCAATTTTAACGTCCGCGGATATAATCTTGAATTAAAAAAAGAGCCTACCGCGCAGGAAGTCGTTTCCTCGGTCTTCCGCTATTATAATTTTAAAGAAGCGGTGTTCTGCGGTTTGGGAGAGCCTACGTTAAGGATTGAGACGCTTAAAGAATCGGCTAAAGCCTTAAAAGAAGCAAAAAAAGCCGCGATAAGCGGGACGGGAGGCGGTTCCGGCGATGCGGGCATAAAGCTCAGGCTCGATACCGACGGGCTTGCAAACGCCGTTTACGGCAGAAATATAGCCGCCGAACTGGAAGGGCTCATCGACAGCGTCAGCATAAGCCTTAACGCACAAAACGGCAAAGTTTACGAAAAGTTCTGCAATCCGCAAATGTTAAAGAAAGGCGTAGATGCTTATTCGTCCGTTTTGGATTTCGTAAAAGAATCGCGAAAACGCATTAAAGAGGTAACGGTTACCGCTATAGATTTGCCGGGCATAGATATAGCCGGCATCGAAAATATTGCAAAAAGCCTTAAGGTCGGCTTTAAATTGAGAAAATTTAACGACGTAGGCTGAAAATCCATAAACCCTTACAGCCTGAATTTTAGGAGCTTTTTGGCTTTTGACCGCTTTCATTATAGTTAAGCAATGTTTCTATATCTCCCGCAATTTCTGCGGCTGTGCTTTCCGGCGTACCGGACGCGCATACGGTTTTTATCCTGTTTTTATATCTTTGCGAAAGATACAGGTAATTATCCCTTACGGAGTTAAAAAAATCTGCCGGAAGGCTGTCGAAACCGTCGTATTTATTTGTCCTGCCCTTCAATCTTCCCAACGCCGTTTCGGGCTTTAAATCGAAAAGGTAAGTCCTGTCTATGGAAAACTCTTTTTGATTAAGGATAAACTCGTTTATTTCTAAAATAAATTCTTTTAACTCTTCGTTCTTTTTTGAATTTTCCAGCCCCGCGGCCTGATAAGCATACGTGGAATCTATAAACCTATCGCATATTATAATATCTAAACCGCCGGACATTGCCGAAATTTCGTCTATATGAACGGTTCTGTCTGCGGAAAAAAGGAATGTCGCAGCCATCGCAAAGGTTTTTTTGTCCAAAGATTTCATAAATGGCGCGCCTCTTCGCCCGCTGCCGGCGGAGGCCCCCAGAACCTCGCCGATTATGAATTTTCCAAGCAACGTTCCGGTCGGTTCTTTAATAAGAGAAACCCTGTATCCGTCCCCGCTTAAAATGTCGCGAAGCATTTTGGACGCGGTAGTCTTACCGGACCCGTCTATCCCTTCCAGCGTTATAAATATACTCATTTTCCGCCCCGCGCTCCAAAAAATTGCCTTATTTTACTTATTTTATCATAACCTGCCGGAAACGTAAAAACAAAACTTGTTTGAGATACATTTAAAAATAATAATTTGTTATAATCGTAAATATGGATATAAATCTATTCGATTACAGGTTCGACGAAAAATCTATCGCAAAATATCCCGCGCTTAATCGCGGAGAAGCTAAATTGCTTGTTCTGGACGTAAAAAATTTTAAAATGGAACATAAAAAATTTTTTGAAATAACGGACTACATAAATAAAAACGACGTAGTAGTCGTAAATAATTCTTTCGTAAAAAAAGCCCGGATATTCGGCAGAAGATTTTCCGGCGGAAAGGTAGAAATATTCGTGACGGAATTTCCTCCCTCCGTAGCTTTTCCTTTAAAATTAAACGCGCTTTTAAAATCCCATAAAACGATTAAAGAAGGCGAAGAAATTATCGCGGCGGAAACCGGAAATAGCGGGAATTCGGTAAAAATTGCCGTATTAAAAAATTCCGGCGGCGGAAATTACGAAATTTCGATAAAGACCAAAGAAGACTACGATTATATATTCGACAGATGCGCCAGGATACCTCTTCCGCCTTATATTAAGCGGGAACCGGACAAATTGGACGAAGAATATTATCAGACGGTTTACGCAGACGGTTCGCAGGGTTTTTCGGTTGCGGCGCCGACCGCGGGACTCCATTTTACGGAAGAAACCGTAAGGGAAATAAAAGCAAGGGGGGGGATTTTTACCGCCGTTTCATTAAATATTGGGCTTGGAACCTTTCTTCCCGTTAGGGACGCAGATATAAGGGGCCACAAAATGCACGAAGAAACATATTCTATATCGGAGAACGCGGCAAAAATTATAAATAACGCCGTAAAATCAGAAAAAAATAAAGTCGTATTTACCGGAACGTCCACCGCCAGATGCATGGAGTCTTCCGTCTCGGACGGCGGCGAAGCTGTTTGCGGAAAAGATTTAAAAACTTCGCTGTATATTTATCCGGGATACAGGTTTAAAATAGTCAAAAACCTTATCACGAACTTTCATCAGCCAAAATCGTCCCTGTATATTATGATTTGCGCTCTGATAGGCATAGACGCCGCGAAAGCGGTTTACGAAGAGGCGGCAAGAAGCGGCTATTCATTCTTTAGCTACGGCGACGCGATGTATTTGCACAACATATAAATATATTAAAATTAAAATTTAGTTTCTGACGCATAGGCAATGCGGACTTAAAATAAATATGTTTAAAATAATTAAAAAAGACGGGCGGACCGCCGCAAGAACCGGCGAACTTTTTACAAAAAACGGAATAATAGAAACTCCGGTTTTTATGCCGGTAGGCACGATAGGAACCGTAAAATCGCTGTCCCCTTCTGAAATATACGGCGAAGGTTTTAAAATCATGCTGTCGAACGCCTATCATCTTTTTTTAAGGCCGGGAATTGAAGTAATAAGAAAATTCGGTTCCCTGAGGAACTTTACCGGATATAAAGGGGCGATTTTAACCGATTCAGGCGGATTCCAAATCTTCAGCCTCGCAAAATTCGCAAAAATCAGCGGCGAAGGCGTCGAGTTTATGTCTCACATAGACGGAGAAACCCATTTTTTTACGCCTGAAAATGTAATCGAGTTACAGGAAATTTTAGGCTCCGATATCATGATGCAGTTAGACGTTTTTTCCGGTCCAGATGCTTCGCGGAAAAAGGCGGAAAAGGATTTAGCCGCAACCATAAGCTGGGCGGAAAGGTCTAAATCGGCAAAAATAAAAAACGGAAATCTTCTTTTTCTTATTTCGCAGGGCAACTTTTTTGAAGATTTGAGAAAAAAATCCGCCGCGATAATGTCCGAACTGGATGCGGACGGCTATGCCATAGGCGGATTGGCAGTCGGGGAAGCCAAAGAAACTATGTTCGGAATGCTAAAAATATCCGCCTGCAATCTCCCCGAAAACAAACCGCGGTATCTTATGGGAGTTGGCACGCCGTCGGATATAGTAAACGCAGTATCCTTAGGGGTAGATATGTTCGACTGCGTCCTGCCGACTAGAAACGCAAGGAACGGTTTTGCCTTTACTTCGCGCGGAACCGTAAACATAAAAAACTCTTTATATAAATCCGAAATGTCGCCCATAGACCCCGAATGCTCTTGTTTTTGCTGTAAAAATTTCAGCGCGGCTTATGTAAGGCATGCTTTTATGTCTAAAGAAATATTTTCTCAAAGGCTTTTAACTATCCATAATCTGCATTTTTATCAAAATCTGATTTTACAAATAAGGCAGTCCATAAACGGCGGCTATTTTTACGATTTTTTGCAAGATTATTCATCTTTAATCCTGCGATAGAACAACAAAATAGGCGGCAAGAAAGGATTAAAAATTTCTATTGCAGGATTAAGGGTTGACAGTATCATAGATTTTTTATTAAAATTGCAGCATAACAATACAAAACATAATTTTATAAATAGGGATATTATGAATATCGTGGATATTTTTAAAGAAGGGGCAGATATATATCAAGCAAAAATATAGTCATATTTGTTCCCATATTTGCAGTAATGCTTTTGGTGTTTATATTGTCGATGCTTCTTTTTGAATTTGGGATTTTTCCGTTCGGTTTTATGGGCAGTTTCACCGGCGGAGGGATGGGTATGTATCCATCGGGGATGCAGTATTCTCCGTTTTCGTTTTTTTTGGCTGGTTTATCGTTACGATTATAGTCTTTTCTATAATCGAATTTATTGCATACGGAGCAACAATCGGCATGGCAAGCGAAGCCGCGGAAAAAGGTTCCGCAAGTCTGGAAAACGGCATAAATACGGCTTTGAGCCGGATTGTACCGTTTTTATTAGGGGCATTTATTATGGGCATTTTAGGTTTTACAAAAATTTAAGAGGCAACGCCGCTGGTGGAGACGCAGGCAATGACGTTGTGGAATTAAACCCTTCCTGCATGCTTATCCATAGGTATCCCGCGGGGCATGTTCCGGATGCGATAGCTATAAATGCACTTGGCAAAGTTTGGGTAGCCGACAGCGGATTGGACGATGTTAAGGAGTTAATAGGCGCGGCAAAAAGGACCGCGGTATTTTCCGTATAAATGCTCCCAGTGGCCGTAAGCACTAATGTTAATATTTAGATTGTTTAATTTAAACGATATAAAAATGCCCGTTAAACGGAGGAATTATTATGATAAGTTCTATCAGAAAAACATGGTTCGATAAGATAAGACTGTCAATTTTAGTATCGGCGTTTTTTGCACTGTCTTTATTAGGCGGGATGCCGGCGGCATCGCTTTCTAAAGTCGCTAATGCCGCCGGACTCTCAGGTTTAAAGCGTCCCTCGGTAATTTATACTAATCCAAAAAATCGTTCCAGCGGTATTCTTCTCAATGCTAAAGTCTTCGTAAAGTTTAACAAAGCGATGGACCGCAGTACTTTTACCCATTTTTCCGCTTACATGAAAGGACAGGATGGAACCGCGGTATCGGGAACGATTAGTTTTAACGGCGCAGATTCTGTTTTCACATTCGTTCCCTCGAGCGCTCTCGCAACAGGAACCAGATATACAGTTACTTTGACGAGAAGGATTAAGTCGGCGGAAGGTATGCGTCTTTTAAGAAAATATTCGTTTAGTTTTACTACCATAGGCGATTTTATTTATGCAGCACAGGGAAACGGGAACGTCTTTTCATGGTCGGTTTCCGGCGGAAAGCTTTCATTTTCCCCGTTAAGCATTGGTTCAGGAGAAGGCGCGGATTCCGTTGCCATAGATCCTTCCGGTAAATATCTTTATGCCGCTAATGCGAACATGGGAACCGTTTCATCATATTCTATTCACAACGGCGTACTTTCGCGCAGACCGCTAAGCACGACGGAACGCAATTCAGGCTTTGAGCCGTATCATTTAGCCGTCGATCCTTCAGGAAAGTTTATTTACGTTACAGATTGGAATACAGGTACGGTATCATCCTTTTCCGTCGATAAAGGCGTGCTTTCGCCTAATACCGTGAGCGTTACCGCCCCGACGTCTTCCGGTTTTAAGGGCGCGATAGACGTTATAGTAGATCCCTCCGGCAGATATCTTTACGTGGACGGCGGAGCCGGCGATGCGGTTAATGGATTTCACGGCGCTTCTTCATATTCGATTAGCAACGGAATACTTTCCCTATTAGGCGGCGCCTATAACTACCCGTCCCAAGACAACATTCCTACGGAAAGCGCCGAGTCCATTGTTCAGTCCGGCAATTTACTTTTTGTTGCCGAGACCGATTACGGTTATATATCTTCATACGGTATTAACGGCGGGATGCTTGAATATACAGGAAATTCTACTCCCTATGAGTCGTCATCAACGGGTAGGGTTTTCCTTGCGGTAGATCCATCCGGGAAATATCTTTTTGCGTCGGAAAATAACAATATAGTATCTTACAGTATTGGCGACAACGGAGTATTAACTAAATTAAACGAAACCGCAATAGGATACGGACGGCTGGCAAACCCTAATTATATTATCGTAGATCCTTCCGGCAAATACCTTTACGTAACATATTATAGCACGGGGAACCTGTCCGCCTATTCGATTAAAGACGGAATGCTTTCTGCCGAACCCGTCAGCGAGATAGGGAACGCCAATGCGACGCTATCAGGGGACTACTCGTCCATAGCGATTACGCCGCAGGTGTTTCAACATCCCAAATGGACGGTCAATCCAACGTCGTCGGTTCAATCGCCTTTAAATAACCCCGCGTCCGAAGAAACGAAAAAGGTAAAAAATAGCGCGAAGCCGATTTTTAATTTTTTTCAGAATTTATTAAAATAGATTAATAGAAACAATATTTTTACGCTTTATAATTCATTAACATTTAAAAATAAGCAGTGAAAATAAAATATACGGAGGCAATTATGAAAAAATTATTTATATTGTTCTTTCTATTCTTACTATTCGCAGTTTGTGCAGCGTCTTTTATTTCCGGCGGCAGCGCTTACGCTTATAAGTTAAAAAAGGGCGGATACTGGAGGGATACGGAAAAGGGCTCAGTTTCCGTTATGGGAGGAAAAATTACCATTCCTTTCAACAAGACCTTTTTTGTTTGTCAGAATAATAAAAATACGCGTCCTTATGTTCCGCCCGTTAAGCCGGATTGCAAATTCAACGAACATTCCACGGGGAATAATACTATCGTTTATTCTATGATATGCAGAAGTCCAAAGGGTATGATAAAGTCTAAGGGTATAACTAAAATATTTTCACCGGTCAGGTTTATGAGCAAAATTAAAACCGTATCTACCGGAGCGGCAGGCAATTCCAGTGTTTCAAATTTTACTATAAACGGCTACAGAATAGGCAACGCCTGCAGATGACCTTGATAAAAATATTTTAAAAATAATTACGGGATAAAATAAAGCAAAAATTACCTCATTATAGGCGGCAAGAAAGGATTAAAAATTTCTATTGCGGGATTAAGGGTTCATCTTTGCTTTGACTTTCTTGCAATATAAATATAATATAATAAAATTCGTAAAATAATAACAGATTGATAAACTGTTGGCTTTAATATAAAACAAATTAATAAAAACAAGGGGTATTTATGAAAATTTTATCGGACTTATCAAAAACGTTCAATCTTTTTGCCGTAAAAAACGCCTATGCCGCCGCATCGCCGGCAAACGGAGGCTGGAAATCGACCTTGTTAAATTTTGCTCCGCTTATAGCCATAGTGGCGATATTTTATCTTTTGGTAATACTTCCCCAGCAAAAAAGGACGAAAGACCATAAAAAAATGCTCGAATCCCTTAAGGTCGGAGACGAAGTCCTTACCAACGGCGGTATTTTCGGAATTATAACCGGAATAGCCGAGCAGGTTTTTACTATCGAAATCGCAAAAGACGTTAAAATTAAGGTTACGAAAAGCGCCATCGCTACGAAAACGATAAAACAGCAGTAAGCAAAACGGCGCCGCATATAACGGGCGGATAAAAACTGTGGAATTTTTATCAGTATTATGTTATATTTTTAAAAATTATTTTAATTCAATGGTGAAACTTGATGAAACCGGTTAAAACTCGCGTAATATTAATATCAGTTTTTATATTTATATCCCTTTTTTCGATTGTCCCTTCGATTTATCCAAATTCGCCGGGCTGGTGGAAAGCCGTTATCGGCAACGCGGAAATGCATCTGGGGCTTGACCTTCAGGGGGGCGTATATCTCGTCGAAAAAGTAGAAATCAATAAAGCTATAACGGAAAAACTTTACAGGGATTACTCCGATATAAAATCTTTCGTAAAAAGCAAAGGCATAGGAAACGAAAACGATTTTAGCTTTGTAAATAACCATATAAACTTAAGCGCCGGTTTCTTAAAAAATAAATCCTCCGCCGCGGCGCTCGAAAAATATTTAAAAGACCACCACGGGTCGCTGGAACTTTCCGGCGGCGAAATCGCTTTTAAACCCTCCGCTCTCGCCGGATACAAGAAAGAATCCGTCAGCGGAGCCATAGAGGTTATGAGGAACAGGATAGACCAGTTCGGCCTCGTCTCTCCTAAAATAGCGCGTCAGGGGAGCGACTTAATCGTCGTCGAAATGCCCGGGGTTAAAAACGTCAAACAGGCGATTAAACTTATAGGAAAAACCGCAAGGCTTACATTTAAGCTGGTCGATGACGAGAGCGTCATGCCTAACGCGGCAAACGGAAAAATTCCCGAAGGCGATGAAATTCTTTATCATGTTTCATATAACAAGTACACCCATAAAACGGCAAAAAGACCGTACCTTATTAAAAAACCCGTTTTAATGGGCGGAGCGGACATTTCAAGCGCAAATGTTCAAATGAACCGCTACAATCAGCCGGTCGTCGGCGTTTCTCTGAATTCCGCGGGAGCAAAACGATTTGCGGACATAACTACAAAATACACGGGCAAAAGGCTCGCCATAATACTCGATAACAACGTAATTTCCGCTCCCGTAATAGAAGAGCCCATACTCGGCGGAAACGCCTCTATTTCCGGAAGATTTACTATGGCTCAGGCAAACAACCTTGCGATTGCTCTTCGTTCCGGAGCCCTGCCGGCTCCCGTAAAAATTATTCAGAATAATACGGTAGGCCCGACGCTCGGCGCAGATTCTATACGCGATGGCATGCTTGCGGCCGTAGTAGGCACTATTCTGGTGGTCGGGTTTATGATATTTTATTATAAATTTTCGGGTTTAATCGCGGACTTTGCGCTTATAGAAAACGTATTGTTCCTTATGGCCGCGCTTTCGCTGTTCGGAGCGACCCTTACGCTTCCCGGCATCGCCGGAATTATATTGACCATCGGTATGTCCGTGGATTCAAACGTCCTTATTTTTGAAAGGATAAGGGAGGAGCTTAGGGAAAATAAACCCGTCGTAATAGCTATCGAAAACGGTTACAATAAGGCTTTTTTTACGATTCTGGATTCGCATGTTACGGCTCTTATAACGGCCGCCGTTCTCTTTTATTTCGGTTCGGGTCCGGTTAAGGGTTTTGCCGTAACCCTTTCGCTCGGCATCATTATAAATCTCTTCACGTCTTTAGTCGGTACGAAAGTAATATTCGATATTATATCCAACAAAAAAGAGCTTAATAAATTAAGCATTTAGTTATACCGGTCGATACTAAATAACAATAACGTAAATTTCAGACTTAGGGAGTTTAAAAAAATTGGAATTAATTAAAAATACGCATTTTAATTTTATCGGCAAAAAAAAATATTCCTTCGTTTTATCTTCCGTCCTTGTTTTGCTTGGATTCATAGAACTAATCTCTATGATATCCGGAACGGCGAGGATAGGGATAGATTTCACGGGCGGACTTTCCATGGAGCTGGCTTTTAAACATAAAATTTCTATATCTTCCATAAGAAAAACGCTTTTGCCCGCCGGATTTAAAGACTTAAAAATCGTCAAGATAAAAGGCAAAAACAATGTTATAATCCAGACGAAAGCAGTGGCAAAAGATTTAAACGAATATACCGCCAAAATTAAACGGACCATTAAAGAATCTTACAAAAAAAATCCCCCCAAAGTCATTAACAGCGAGATGATAGGTCCTTCCGTAGGAAAGAAACTTTCGAGAGACGCGGTTATCGCTATTATTATTTCTATTATAGCGATAATGCTCTATATTACATGGCGCTTCGAATTCAGATTCGGCCTCGCGGCCGCGATAGGATTGGCTCACGACGTTATGGCGCTTCTCGGAGTAATTTTTATTTTTCAAAAAGAGATAACACTGCTTGTTATTACCGCTATTTTAACCGTTGCCGGATATTCCCTTACCGATAAAGTCGTAGTTTTCGACAGGATAAGGGAAAATCTTAAAACTGATGCGGAAAAAGCAAAACATATCGATTTAAAAGACATTGTAAATAAAAGCATAAACGAAGTCTTAACCAGAACCGTCGTTACTTCGCTGACCGTTATACTAGTCGTGCTATCCCTATTTTTTCTCGGAGGCATAGTGCTGCACGACTTTGCCTTTACATTATTATACGGGGTCATTATAGGAACCTATTCGTCGATATTCATCGCAAGCCCCATAATGGTAATTTTAAATGAAAAACATTATTCTCGTTAAGGCAATAAATTTCCGGAGAAGCAAATCCGGAACCAAAAGCAGGATATGGAAAAAAAATATGTATATGAATACTTAAAAGAGCGCCTTCCTTTAACTTTCAACGATACCGCCTTATCTTTAGTCCTTAAAAGATTAATCTCCCAGTTAGACTTCGACCCTTTTCTCTCCGGACCGTCCTGTTCCGGCGATGAAGAGGCCTGCAGACATTCAGGCGGTCTTCTGGAATGTTTCGTAGATAACTATTTAAATCCGTCTTTAAAATCTTTAAACGACCCCTTCCTTATGTCCGATATGGAAAAGTCCGTCCGACGTATAACGAAAGCAATGCTCGAAAACGAATCTATCTGCGTTTACGGCGATTACGACGTCGACGGAATAACATCCACTTCTTTTCTTGTTTCTTTTTTAAGGGAACTTAAGAAGCTAATGAAACCGGATAATGCAGATTCTTCCATTTTTTATAAATTGCCGGACAGGATAAAAGACGGCTACGGGCTCGGAATAGAACCGATTAACGAAATTTGCGATTTTATAAACAAAAACGGAAGCAAACCGCTTTCTCTTCTTGTAACGGTAGATTTGGGCATTACCAACGCCAGAGAAGTTTCATACGCCGCTTCTAAAAATATAGACGTCATAATATGCGACCACCATGAAGTTCCCGTCAGCGCGGAAACGGAGATTCTGCCGGATGCTTTTGCAATACTCAACCCCAAACGTAAAGGCGATAAATTTCCTTTTAAATTTTTGCCGGGGGTCGGCATAGCGTTCAATCTAGGCATCGCCCTCAGAAAACATTTAGTAAAAGAAGGGCTGCTGGCTTCGTATCCAAACCTTAAAGATTATCTGGACATAGTATGCCTAGGCATAATAGCCGACATAGTTCCTATGTACGGAGACAACAGGACGCTAACGCATTACGGGCTTAAAATTCTCAATAGCAATCCCCGTCCGGGTATAAAAGAATTAAGGCGCATTTGCGGACTGCATTTCGATAACGTAAACGAATCGGACGTCGCGTGGAAAATTGCCCCTAAAATCAATGCGGCAGGAAGGGTCGGAGACCCTTCCGTCGCCGTGGAGCTTTTAACGCAAAAAGATTATAGCGCGGCTTACGGTCTGGCTCAAGAACTGGAATCTTTCAACAGAAAAAGACAGCTGCTCGAAGACGGCTGTTTTAACGACGCAATGAACGTTATAAGAGAAGGCGGCAAATCGGAAGAAGAGGCGCGGGTTTTAGTCCTGAAGGGCGAATCGTGGCACCCCGGCGTAATAGGAATAGTTTCTTCCAAATTAGCCGATTATCTGCAAAAGCCGGTTTTGCTTCTTACCGGATATAAGAAAGACGTTTTCATCGGCTCCGCAAGGTCTTGCGGCGACATCGACATTTACGCGCTTTTAAAAAATTACGAGTCCTTTTTTGCAAAATTTGGCGGCCACAAAATGGCCTGCGGATTAACGATAGATAAGGGCAAAGATACCGACGATTTTATAGCCGCCGTTAAAAATGACCGGTTCCTTGAAGGCTCTGACGTTTCTTCAAGCGTCTTTGGCGATGGCCTGCATGCGCATCCGGAAATCGGCTATGATGAAGAAATAAATTTGGATTGCCTTGCGGATAAAGAGTTGGCGGAAATCGTAAAATTGATGTCCCCATACGGCCCCCTTAACGAACAGCCTAAGTTTTTAATTAGGAATATCACCCTTTCGGACATTAACCGTAGGGAATTTAAAAACAAGAATTCCAAAAAAAATAATTTCTCTAATTGCTATTTTACCTTTAACGTAAAAGAATCTTCGCAAAATAACGATATAAAGCACAAAGCGATGATGTTTAACAGGCATAAAATGGCCGAAGATATTTTAGGATTTAACGGGCGGGATAAAATTGCCGAAAATAAAATAGAGGTTAACGGGATTATATTTGAGTTTTTTAACGGATATATAAAAATACTTAATTTTATATGACCGGCGGCCGGACTTAGGCAGAGCCTTCGGAGCCTTTTTTAAATTTCCATATTAAGGAAGATATTAAAACGCTTAACTCATACATTGAATACAGCGGAACGGCTATGAAAAACATGGTGACTAAATCTGCATGAAAAGCCGCGATAATAAGGCTTAATATCAAGGCGTACTTTCTGTATTTTTTAAGCAGTCCGGGTTTCAATATGCCTGCAAGCGAAAAAAGGGCGGAAATAAGCGGCAGTTCAAATATAAGGCCGAATATTAAGGCCAGCCTTAAAGCAAAATCTATATAATGGGTTAAATTTATCAGCGGGGAAAGGCCGGGGCTCTGATAGCTCAACGAGAAATTAATAACGGCAGGCCATATATATAAAATCATAAATACCGTTCCGGAAATAAAGAACAGCGTTCCGAAAAACAAAAAAGGCAGCAAATACATCCTTTCCCTTTTTAGCAGTCCGGGTTTTATAAACTGCCATATCTGAAATAAAATAAAAGGGAGCGCAAAAATAAACCCTAAGATAAGCGATACCTTGACCTGCATAAAAAAAGGCTCTAACGGCCTTGAATAATGAAGAATATGTTTTATGAATTTTTTGGGGGTTTTATTAAGGCCGAATGAATAATATACGGAAGGGGCGTCTTTTTTTATTACAGTTTTTGCGTATCCCGAAAAATACGTAATATAAGTAGGTCTCTCTAATGGCAGTTCTATAAAATTTATAACCTTATAGGAAAGATGCCATGAAAAACCCATGCATATTACAAGCGCCGCAAATGTATAAAATATCCTTTTTCTCAGTTCGGAAAAATGCTCTAAAAAAGACATCCTTACTTCTTTTTTTGCGTCGGCATCTTTATTTTCGGCATTCATCTGAAATTATGGGATATTTTTGAGAAAAAATCGCGGGCGGCAATTTAGTCTGCGATATTTTAGCGGCATTCCGCTTGAACGATAAACGGGGACAAACTAATCCGTCCCCGTTATATAATAATATATTACATAATGGATAAAACCTGCCGTCCGAAAAAACCAATGCGCTAAATCGTTAAATATAGCGCCGGCGTTCAAGGTCGAAATTTTTAAACAGACGGGATTTTCCTTGAAGAATTATGATTTTTGAACATAAAACTTAAATTTTCCGCCTTCTTCCTTGGACTCCAAAAGCTTATTCCCAGTCCTATTGCACCATGCAACCATATCGTTCTTAGAACCCGGGTCGGTGGATATTACCTCTAAAACCTGCCCCGAACCCATAGTGTCTATCTCTTTTTTTGTTTTGACGATGGGCAGCGGACAGGACAAGCCGCTTGCGTCGAGTGTTTTGTTGGGTGTTACCGCCATAATGTCGCCTCCTTAAAATAATGTTATGAATTTTGGTATTAATAATAATTTAGCTTATTACTTAATATTTAAAAAGTCAATAGGAAAAACTTACACGGGGAAAAATAACCGTTGGTTTTTTCTTGTTTGCGCGAATAATAATCTGATATAATAAAAAAAATGAATTTCAATATTCTCATATTCGTAACCGTATTTTCGGTATCGATAGTCGAACTCAGCGAAGTAGCCGCCATAGTTTTCGTAGTCGGGGAAGACGTCGGACTGTCGAGCGCCCTTGCCGGAGGAATAATAGGATTTTTAGGGACGCTGATAATTCTTTTTACCGGCGGAATAGCCCTTATTAAAACCGTTCCGATATATACCGTTAAATTAATAATAGGCGCGGTACTGCTTTCCGTAGGCCTTTATTTTTCCTATAAACTGCTCAGTTTTATATTTTATCTTACCCCGTTTTCAAAAAAGTTGGGAGAAAAACCTCTTTTTAAAAAGGCGGAAACCGCGGAGGTAAAACACCGGAAATGTTCGTTTAAATCTTTTATAGTAGCTCTGAATGCCGTAATAATAGAAGCATTTGAGGTGGCAGTAGTAGCCGTTCCGCTTGCAATTACCGAAGACCAATGGTTTTCCGTAATTTCCGCCCTTATAATAAGTTCCGCCGCCGTCCTTATCTTATCTATATACCTGAGGAAATATTTCAGGAAGATACCGTCCCACTGGATTAAAGGCGTAGCCGCGGTTTTGCTCTTAAGCTTCGGAATATACTGGGGCGTTCAGGGAATAGGAATTAGCATCGAAGACGACGATTTAATCTTAATTATTCCGGCATTGGGCTTTATATTGTTAAGCGCCTCCTTAATTTCCGATAAAATAGGACGCGGGATTAAGGACAAAAAAAAGGGTTAATGCCTGTTCCGGGGAAAATTTAACGTTACGACCTGTTTTTCTCCGCCGGGCTTTCCAATATTTTTTCCGTTATAATTTAAAATAATGCCGCCGCCGTTGCCTATCTTTATTTTTAATTTCCGTTTCGCCTTCCAGACCTCCGTATCCCCGGGATACAGCATTTGCGTTTTTTGGCCGCCTTCTTCCGTTTCAACGGAAACCCATGTTCTTTCTATAACTTTTCCCGTTAAAATTACGGCATAACGAGACGGCGAAGGAGTAGGGTGCGGCGAAGAAGAGGGCTCTGTTTTTGACCCTGCGTTCAGGTTCCCTGATTTTTGCCGCGCAAAACCATTGCTCAAAGACCCGCCGGCCTTAACCGGACTAAAATTAAACGGGAAAGTTAAATTTCCCGCCCTGACAAATTCATAGGCCTTTACGGAGGCATAAATTAAAATTACGGCAATAAGCCATATGACGGCGATATACAAAACTCTTTTTCTTAATTTTTCGTATTTTTGTCTTTCTTCTTTAAAGCTCGTCCCCACTATGTCTTCGATGCGCCTGTCCTTAAATCTTTCCTTCATATCCGGCTCCAGCAAATCTAGAACTTCCTTATCGTCGGCGCCGAGCGTTTTTACTATGAGTTTAACGTATCCTTTTAAAAGGTGGGGCGAAGAGAACGGGGAAAAGTCGTCGTTTTCTATGGCTTCTATATATCCGGGCCTGATTTTTGAAGCGCCGGAAACCTCATCTACGGTGAGGCCTAAGGCTTCCCTTTTCCGCCGGAGGTATTTTCCTGCCGTTTCATTTCCTGCCGTTTCATTTTCCATAAGAACTTTTTACGCTTTAAATGCCGCTGCGCATTAATAATATCCTTTTTAAATATTTAAACGATTTTATTCCATACTCGCCGCGCTTATTTTGGTTATAAACCGTTATGAATATTTTTTTTGCCTTGCCATACTTTTTTTGCATAAAAAAAATCACGCCTTCTTTATATTTTGCGGGAATAAAAAAAGAATTCAATCTTAAAGTTTTTTTGTAATAATAAAGGCTTTCGTCTAATTTTCCTTCGGCGAGGAAGTATTCGCCGAGTTCATAGTAAGTAAGAAAATATGTTTTATTCAATAATTTAGAAACGGTCAATATTTTTTTCGCCTTGGCTGATTTATTTTCGGCTAAATATATCTGCGCCAATCTGGCGTAACTTTTAAAAGGACTGGCGTATAAACGGTTTTTTAACGCTTTTTTTAAGTAAGCCTCTGCCGTATTATAATCTTTTCTTCGTATATAAATAACGGCTGCGTTATAATAGGCGTCGGAAAATTCCGGGTCTAACCGCAGTGCCCTGCCGAAATTCTTTAAAGCCTTGTTCGCTCTTCCGGTCTTCATATAAACGGCTCCTATCGCGTTATAATTTTTTGCCGAATATGGATTGAGCGCCTTAGCTTTGATGAATTCCTGCATCGCCTTTATATAATTTCCGTTCTGGTAAAAACCCGCGCCGAGCCTGTAATAAAGATTTGATTTTAGCTTATCTTTTTTTTGAACCTGCGATAATCCGCAGCCGGACAGCGCCGCGAAAATGCCTGCAAATAGAAAAACAGCGAAAAAAAATTTAATGCCTATTTTTGTTTTTTTGATTTTTCCCATATCATATTATTTTTTACAGCTCTTCAAAATAAGTCATTTCCCTGAATTTTCTAAACCTGTCTTTAATCTCGTCAGCTTTTATAGAAGCAAACCTGCTTACCGAAAAATCCTCTACGGCAAAAGACGCCATAATATTTCCGAATACAAGCGCTTTCTTAAGATTTTCGAAAGCCATATCCCCGGTATTGTCTAAATATCCAAGAAATCCGCCGGCAAAGGAATCTCCGGCTCCGGTAGGGTCGATAACGTTTTCTAAAGGATACGCCGGAACCATGAAGAACTTATTTTCGAAAAACATCGTCGCTCCGTAAGCGCCTCTTTTTAAAATCAATATTTTGGCGCCGGATTTTAAAACGGCTTTGGCGCAGGAAAATATAGAGGATTCGCCGGTTAAAAGCCTCGCTTCCGATTCGTTTATGATAAATATATCGGCAAGTTCCATAACTTTCATAAGCTTCTCTTTTTTGCCTTCTATCCAGAAATTCATGGTATCGAGGGCTACCAGCTTGGGAGAACCCATCTGTTGCAACACGTTGAACTGAATATCCGGGTCGATGTTTGCGAGAAAAAGCATATCGTTTTTGGAGCCGTGCGGAACTGCGGGCTTAAAAGAAGAAAACACTCCGAGTTCGGTTGCAAGGGTTTCAGGGTCGGACATATCGTAGCCGTATCTTCCGGCCCAGTGAAAAGTCTTTCCTTCCTCGGTTTTAATGCCGCTTATATCTATCGACCTGTCTTTGAAGACTTTTAGATGTTTTTTGTTAAAATCGCCGCCTACGACTCCTATGATTTTCACGTCCGTAAGAAACGAAGACGCCAGCGAGAAATAGGAAGCCGACCCGCCTAGAATATCCCCCGTCTTATTAAAGGGGGTTTCTATATTGTCTATTGCAATGGAGCCTATTACCGTTATGGCCATCTTGCCTCCTTTCCGTCCGCGCCGGGCATCGGCGTTTCTTTCTAAATAAATAAGCGTTAAATAATAAACGTTAAATAAATGAATTGAAATAAATATTTAAAATTAGTAGAATATATTAAATTTATTATACATTCTACTATAGATAATATTTTAAAATCAAATTAAAATCAAATTAAAATCAAAGGAAAATCAAAGGAAAATTTACGGCATATGCAAAAAACAAAATACGCTTTAATATCAGTTTACGACAAGACCGGAATAGCCGAACTTGCGGCGCATTTAGAAATGGCCGGCTATACAGTTATCGCGACGGGAAATACCCATAAGTTCCTGAAATCGGCGGGAATAACAAAACTTAAAAAAATCGACGAGGTAACGGGCTTCCCCGAAATTTTGGACGGACGTGTCAAAACTTTACATCCGGCTATTTTCGGAGGCATTTTATCCGTAAGGGGCAACGAAAGCCACGTGAAAGATTTAGCAAAAAACCTTATAAAGCCTATAGACTTCGTTATCGTCAACCTGTATCCCTTTAAGGAAATGAAGGATAAGAACATAACCTTCGAAGAAAAACTCGAATTCATCGATATAGGCGGGGTTTCCCTGCTAAGAGCAGCCGCAAAAAATTTTAAAGACGTAACGGTAGTAATAAACCCGTCTTATTACAATGATATAATATCCTTTCTTAAAAATAAAAAGAAAATCCCGCTGGAAGCAAAAAAAACCTACGCATGCGAAACTTTTAAGCTAACCTCCGAATACGACCTGCATATCGCGGCATTTCTGGGCGGCGGCACTCCGGCGGATAGCCTCGAAACCGCGGAAAAAGAACTGAATATCAATTTTAAGAAAATTTTTAATTTAAGATACGGGGAAAACCCTCATCAAAAGGCGTCTTTTTACTGTTCGGCCGGCGCCGGATATTGCGCGGAATCCGCCCCGTTCGAAAAACTTTCCGGCAAGGATATATCGTTCAACAATTTATTGGACATAGATTCTACGCTTAATATTATTAAGGACTTTTGGACCGGAAATAACGGAAAAGAACGGGGGGGGTTCTTTTCGGCGATAGTAAAGCATACAAATCCCTGCGGCGCCGCGCAGAGCGATTTATCGCTGGAAGACGCATTCATGAGGGCAAGAAAAGCGGACGAAATATCTTCTTACGGCGGCATAGTAGGTTTCAATAAAACGCTGGACAAGGAAACCGCCTCCGCAATCAAGCCTTTTTTCGTCGAAATAATCATAGCTCCCGAATATACCCGGGAAGCGTTAAAAATATTGGGGGCGAAGAAAAATACCATAATAATACGCTATTCCGGAAAGTACGTATCGGAAAAAAAAGGGTTATCTCTGAGAAGCGCGTCGGGCGGAATTCTCGTTCAGGAAAAAGACTATTCCATAGACGATGCTTCTACATTTAAAATTTTCTCTAATAAAAAAATACCGGATTCCGTTTTAAGCGACCTGATGTTTGCGTGGAAAATCGCCAAACACGTCAAATCCAACGCCATAGTTTACGTAAAAGGCGGGGCAACCGCCGGCATAGGCGCCGGACAGATGTCCCGGATAGACAGCGCGGTTTTCGGATACGAAAAGATGAAGAACGCACTCGGAAAAGATATAAAAGAATTCGTTATGGCGTCCGACGGTTTTTTCCCCTTTAAAGATTCGGTGGAATACGCCTCTAAAATAGGCGTTAACGGCATAATACAGCCCGGCGGCTCCATAAGGGACGACGAGGTTATAAAAGCCGCGAACGATTTAAATATACCTATGATACTTACTAATATAAGGCATTTTAAACACTAACTTCTTAAGGACTGAGGACTTTAGACTTTATGCCGTTAAAAATACTCGTAATCGGTTCCGGCGGAAGAGAAAGCGCGATAATTTACGCAATAAAAAAATCGAAAAAAGATACCGAAATTTATTGCGCCCCGGGTAACGGCGGAACTTCCGGCGCCGCCAAAAACATCCCCCTAAAGCAGGACGACATAAAAGGGCTTGCATCCTTTGCTTTAGAAAATAAAATAAATTTAACCGTAGTCGGACCGGAAATACCTTTATCTCTTGGAATAGCGGACGAATTTGCGAAATTAGGCCTTAAGATTTTCGGACCCGATAAAAAAGCGTCTCTTCTGGAATCGTCTAAAAAATATGCAAAAGATTTCCTTAATAGAAATTCCATCAAAACTGCCGGCTACATGTCTTTTAACGATTATGGAGAGGCGTCAGGCTTCGTCCGGCAAAAGGCTCATCCCCTCGTTATAAAAGCGAGCGGCCTTGCCGCCGGAAAAGGCGTTTTTATCTCCGGCGGATTGGAAGAATCCATAAAAATATTAAACTCAATTTTTAACGAAAAAATATTCGGAGAAAGCGGAGAAACCGTCGTAATAGAGGATTATCTCGAAGGCTTCGAACTGTCATATATGGTCGTTACCGACGGGATTTCCTATAAGCCCCTAATCACCAGCATGGACTATAAAAAAATATACGAAGGCGACGCCGGGGAAAACACGGGCGGAATGGGGGCGATTACGCCGAATCCGTTTGTTTCGGAAACGCTTATCGAAAAAATCAACAAAACAGTTATAGAGCCGACTCTTGCCGGGCTTAAAAGCGAGGGCATAAACTATAAAGGAGTATTATACGCGGGGGTTATGGTCCAGAAAGACGAAATTTACGTGCTGGAGTTTAACGTCAGGTTCGGAGACCCCGAAACGCAGGCTATACTCATAAGGCTGGAATCGGATATAACCGACTTATTTTTTAGCGTAATAGAAGGAAATTTAAAAGATTACGAATTGGTTTTTGACGATAATAGGTCTATATGCGTTGTTTTATCGTCTGCCGGATACCCTAAGGAATATAAAACCGGCTGCGAAATTTCTTTCGACGGACTTCAAAATTTAAATAATTCTGAAAATGCCGGATATTACGTTTTTCATGCCGGAACAAAAAAAACTGACGGAAAATACTATACCGCCGGAGGACGGGTTTTAAACATATGCGCAAAAGGAAAAACTCCGGATATAATTAATATCGCATACGATATTGCAGGAAAAATAAATTTCGGAAACAAATATTACAGAAGCGACATCGGAAAGATTTATGCGTAATCCCAACTTAAAATCCCTGCCTTTTATCAATCTTAGCGTCTCAATTTTTTTGGGAGTATTCGCCCAGCTTTTGATGAAATACGGCATGAACAATATAAATTTACACGCGGCGGCGGCGGCCGGCGCTCATCCCGCCGGAACCGGCGGCGGCGCTTCGCTTATTGGTACGGCTGAGATTTTACTCGTGATTTTCTCTGACAAGTTTATTATAGCCGGAATTCTTTTATATTTAATATCGATGTTTTTCTGGATAAAAGTATTGTCGAAAATAGACCTTTCAGTCGCATATCCGTTCGTAAGCATCGGAATAGTTTTAACGGTAATACTCGCCGCCCTTGCTCTCGGCGAATCCGTTCCTTTATTAAGATGGCTCGGCATACTTATCACCCTTTCTGGAGTTTACGCCGTCGTTTCGTCGCACTACGAACCGTTCAAACGGCAGAAAAAAAACGGCAAGAAGACAAAATAAACGGGATATGATTAAAATTTACGATTTCGATGCTTTAGTCAAAAACGATTACGCCGATATAAAAAAACATTTAAAATCTTCCGGCATAATAATATATCCGACGGAAACATCTTACGGCATAGGCGCCAATGCTTTCGACAACTCTGCGGTAGAGAAAATCTTTGCCCTGAAAGGCAGGGATACAGCAAAGCCCCTTTCCTTATTGGTTAAGGATTTAAATATGCTGCTGAATATCGCCGTCGTTAACAGGCGCGAAGAGGATATAATTTCTAAATTCTGGCCGGGGCCTCTCACCATTCTTTTTAAATCGAAAAAAGTTTCCGAAAAATATTTATTTGCCGCGGGTTCGGAATTTATAGGCGCAAGGGTTTCTCCGCATCCTTTCGCGCTCGATTTGTTTAACGAAATAGATTTCCCCATAACCTCGACAAGCGCTAACATATCGGGCAAAGACAATATTTCCGATTTTAACGAATTAAACGAAAAATTTTTAAAGCCTTTGTCTTTGGCTAAAAAAGACCTCGGCATAAATATTCTGGCGGTAGATTGCAAAGAACTTGCCGGGGGCTCGTCCACGATAATAAAAATCGTAAAAAAAAATGCGGAAATAATCCGCGAAGGAGATAACAATATTAAAAAAAGGCTCGTCTGCTCTATTAAAAATAAGGAATATTCATAAAAATATAAGATATTAAAATATAATAATTATAAAATTTAATCGCCGTTAAGGGGCGTTAAAATCGTTTCGATACGTATATATAATATATATATTATGAGTCCATAGATGCAGGACCGCCGGATAAACGCTACAAAGCCGTTCCGCCTAAAACCGCGTTTAGTAAAAATTACCGGCGGCGGTTTAAAGCATAAAAATACAAATAAATTGTAAAACTTTCGGATATGGAGGATTATATGAAAAAGAACGGGGGCATACTGGGAATTATCGGGGGCAGCGGATTATACGAAATGGACGGACTAACAGGCTTAAGGGAGGAGCGGGCCGACACGCCTTTCGGAAAACCTTCTGACAATCTAATCTTCGGCAAATTAAACGGAAAAAAACTGGTTTTTCTTCCCCGACACGGAAAAGGGCATAAAATACTTCCTTCCGAAATAAATTATGCCGCAAATATTTATGCTTTAAAAGCCGCGGGGGCAGAAAAAATAATTTCGCTGAGTGCGGTAGGAAGCCTTAAAAAGAATATTAAGCCGGGGGATATGGTGGTCGTGGACCAGTTTTTCGATTTCACAAAAAACAGAAAAAGCACTTTTTTCGGAAACGGATTGGTTGCCCACGTTTCCATGGCAGAACCGGTCTGTCCGCATTTGCGGGAGATTATAATAAATTCATGCAGGGAGTTAGACATTTCGCATCATAAAACGGGTTCATATTTTTGCATGGAGGGACCCCAGTTTTCCACGAAAGCCGAATCTTTTTTCTATAAAAACAACGCCTTCGACGTAATCGGAATGACCAACGCCACAGAAGCTAAATTTGCAAGGGAAGCCGAACTATGCTACGCGACCATAGCCATGGCTACGGATTACGACTGCTGGCACGAAGAAGAAGCCGACGTAAACGCCGATATGATTCTTAAAATTCTTGCGGGTAACGCCGAAAAGGCAAAAAGCATCATCAAAAAAGCTATAGAGAAAATAGATTTTTCCGAAAAAGGTTGCGGCGAAAATAAATGCGGATGCGCTTTTTCATTGCAAAAGGCTGTCGTTACCGCAAAAAAAGACGTTCCGGCAGAAACGTTAAACAGACTTTCTATATTTAATTTATACGGCAGGTAAAAACGTATTATAAGCGGTAAATTTAAGCAAATTTTACTTTGCCGAAAAACGCGCCGGATATTATCTATGGTTTCGTTCCCGCCGCGGCGGGCGGAAACATGCGGCATAGGGCGGCGGGCGGAACCGGCGGAAGAATACCGACGGAAACGGCTAAATTATTTAATTGCTGATTATATTGAAATAGCGGGAGGAATTAAATTGGACGTTTTAATCTTAACAGGCTCTAAAAACGATTTAGGCGATATAGACGGCGCGGTTCAAACGCTTAAAAAATTCGGGATTTCATACGAACTGCATATTTCGTCCGCCCACAGGACTTTAAAAAGAACCGTCGAACTCGTCGAATCGGCTGAGAAAAGCGGCGCAAAGGCTGTAATAGCCGCCGCGGGCATGAGCGCGCATCTACCCGGCGTCGTCGCGGCGATGACTATTCTTCCCGTAATAGGCGTTCCCCTTAACGCCTCATCCCTCAACGGATTAGACAGCCTTATGTCCATAGTCCAGATGCCGGCGGGGATTCCGGTAGCTACGACGGCAATCGGGAAGAGCGGATGCGTCAATGCAGCCCTTTTAGCCGTGTCTATTCTCGCCTTATCCGATAAGGCTCTGGCCGAAAAATTAAAACGATATAGAAAAGATATGGCGGGCTCGGTAATTAAAGCTGACGAAGAAATCAATAAAAAAAACTAACAAAGCAGTAAATTCCTCAATGTTACAGCAGCAGGACTTGCTTTTGAAGAACTTATTATTAACGCAGATTGCAAACATATCCTGATATCATACAATAATACCAAAGAATCGAAAGACGGACGTTCTAACGCAAGAATAAATGACGATAAAATTATACAAACATTAGAAAATAAGGGCAGTTTAGAAATTTTGAAAGAAAATTCAAGAAGCGGAACTGCGGCAATTATTGCACAAAAATTCGGCAGGAGATGGATTGGAATAGAAAAAGAAAAAAATACGTCGAAATTGCCGAAAAGCGGTTATATATTAAAAAATAAAATTGAAAAGGAGCTTTTGAATGAAAAATATAATCGAAAAAAGATTTAAAGAGGCTAAAGCCCTCTTTGACCTGACTTCTAATAATGTCGAAATTATAAGAACAATAGAAGAAATATCCAAAACTATTATTTCGTCTTACTGCAAAGGCGGAAAAGTTTTTATAGCCGGAAACGGCGGTTCGGCGGCTGACGCCCAGCACATTGCCGCCGAACTCGTCTCGCGGTTTTACATGGAAAGAAAAGCGCTTGCGGCGGAAAGCATTACTGTGAACACTTCTAATTTAACGGCGATAGCAAACGATTACGATTTTTCGGCAGTTTTTTCCCGCCAGCTTGAAGCAAACGCAAAGAAAGACGATATTTTCTGGGGAATATCGACGTCCGGCAACTCCAAAAATATTTTATCGGCGATATATACGGCAAAAAATATCGGCATGAAAATAATCGGCTTTACGGGCGAAAGCGGCGGCAAAATGGCTGAACCGGGCATGTGCGGCCTGCTCATAAGGATTCCTTCTAAAGATACCCCGCGTATTCAGGAAAATCACATTTTAATCGCGCATATTATATGCGAATTGGTCGAAAGCGGTTTGTTCGCCCGTTAAGCCGGGAAAGTTATCCCTTAAAAAGTTCGATTCGTTCCGCTTAGGCGGCGCGGATAAAAGCCGCCGCTTTCGCTTTTTTATAGGCGCTCCCTCTCCCTCTTCACATCTTCTTGCTTCCGGCAGTATTCGCAAGTTTGTTGCTGGCAGGCATAAAGATTCGGACGGAACGTTGACTCGAATCAAAAACGTTTAAGGGCGCAACAAAAGTTTTTTAAAATTGACGTCGTGATTAGGAACCGAATCCGTAACTGTTCCGACTATGGTTCCGTCATGAGATATCCAGTAGTAATTAGAACCGCTGTCAACTTTGTAATCTACGCCCGTTTCGGTATCTACAACGTCGTTTTCGCCTAAAATTGCGTTTTCCCGCCTGCGGGCAATTTCGTCCATTACGCGACTGCGATAGTTATAAGAACTGGAAATCATATGCTCTATTTTTTTATTTGCTTCCGCATTAATTTTAGATGCGTTTGACGCAATGTGTTCGTTCATGGCCGCCCACCGGGGATTTTCCTTGAAGGTTCCTATTTCATGGCTTAAAACTGCCATGGCTTCATTAAATTTATGGGGCGGGGCAAGCGCGATAAATAGGTACATAATGCCCCAGATGGTCGAAGTCCGGTATGTGCCGGCAAATATATAGCCCTTCGAGGCGATGCCGTTCCGCAGACATGAAAACTTAGTTTCGCCGGCGCTAAGCCTTATCGGCAAATTATATGCCATATAACTTTGATTGATGCTTCCCGATATATCACGCCTATTTTTCGAGTATGTTATGCGGATTCCCCGACAGATTCCCGAAACATAGTTTTCTGCGTAATAACGCGCGTATTCCAAGCCGGGCATATAATGCAAAACTATATATCTTAATCCGTAACCGGGGGAATAATAACTGCCTTCGTTAAATCCGCCCATGCTAAGCAGCCGGTTTGGAAACGTATAAGTGGGAATATCGGCATCTCCTAACTGGACTATGATTTTATTATCCGGCGAAACGCTCCGCGCCTCTATTCTCACGTCCAGCGGGGCGTATCTGTAAGCTCCGCCGGCAACATTCCACGACCGTGGAACCTGAAGGGTAAATGCCCGTTCACGCGGGTCCTGCCACGTTAAATATCTTATCGCCGGCCGTCTTTTTATTTTTGCGAGCGGACGGCCGGAAACATGAAAACTTTGAAATATGCGTGCGAATACCGGCGCTTTCGCTTTGAAATTTTTTGCCGGCGCGGATGCCATAAATATGCAAATTGCCGTACCCTTAGGGGTATTAACCCATGTGAGCAGGGCTATTCCTTTATCTTTGCCTTTATATCCTTTCATGCTTATCAAGTTCAATGACGGGGCAGAGGGGTATTTCCACTCATAGCCCGGCCATACCTTTCTTCCCAATTTTATAAGCGTTAATTCGGCCGCACGCATATTGATATTTTTAGCGGAAAACAAAGGCCAGATAACCGCCCTCTCTTTATTGACTCCGTTTAACGAAACGCTTCCGTTTCCGCTGTCTAATTTAAATCTCCAGTTATCGGGCGCAATAACCGACGGACCGTATTTGACGCTATGCTTTATCCAGCCGGCCGGCGCATGTACGAACGAATTGCCGGGGCGCTCGAAAGCCGGACGGCCGAATATGAAAAATATCGTTACAGTTATAAGTACCGCGAGAATTATTGCGGCAAAAATTTTATACGCGGATTTATGCTTAATATAGGATATATTCATAAGGGCATAGCCTCTTAATTATTTAATTGATATACGATGACGGCGGCACAGGTTAAAATTTATAGTTAAATACATTTTAAAAAGCTCATTTAACAGTTATATAGCCTATATTTATTATATTTATAATTTACAATATTGTCAAAAAAATAAAAAGAAAAATGTTAATGCCTAAATCAGGCTAATTTGGCGGCTTTTATACGCCGGCCGTCAAACTCCGGAATCGAACAGCGACGAATACAGTTTTATCGCATACATATCGGTCATTCCGCTTATATAATCGGCGCACATTACCTGAAGTCCGATTTTTTCGTTTTGAGCTTTTCCGAAACCATCGTAAAATCCGAACTCGTACAGTTCCTGAAAGTCGTCCGGATAAAGTTTTACGTTTTTTATTTCGGAAAAAACGGAAAAAAGCTTTCTTATTATATTTTCGGCTTTATATCTGCTCAGAAGTATCTCCCTGTTTTCCATAACCAGCTTGTATGAAATCTTCTTAAGGGCGCTGATTTCAAGATTTACTCCGTTTTTCCATATAACCCCGTATTTGTAGGATTCGTCGTCAAAATCCACCGGAACGTCTAAAATTAAATTGTTTTCTTTCGGCTTTAATTTGGATTTCGATTTAAGTTTCGCTATCCTGTCCCGCCTTTCTTCCAAATCTAAATTTAAAATAAATTTTGAAATATAATTTGAAAAAAATTCTTTAAGTTCGGTTTTGACTTTTATATGATACATAGAGCCTTTCCGGCCATCCGCATCCGGCATGCAGCCTGTTTCTTTGCTTTCGGCAGTTTTAAAAATATTCCTGAGATTTAAAAAGAAATTATCCGCTTGCGCCGCAATTTTATTAGCAGAATCTTTTCCAGGACAAGCGCCTTCCTTTAAATATTTATTTACTTTGAAATGCCCGCCTATATCTATAAGCTTAGACTCTACCCCGTCTTCTATATCGTGCGTGGCGTAAGCGATATCGTCGGCGGCGTTTAATATCTGGCATTCCAAACATCTCGACGATTCAAAGAAGTTCTCTTTCGCTTCTTTATTTTTAGGGTCGTTTAAAAACCCCGAGTGTTTCTTCAGATAATTAATAAAATCTTTTCCGTGAAGTTTTTCGAGAATGAATATATCGTTATCGTATATAAAATGCTTATTCTTATCGGATAAAGAATACGGAAGCTTATATTTTAAAATTCCGTCGATTGTTTTAAGGGAAGGATTAATTCCGTATATTTTATTTCTTGCGGAATCATAAAATTTTTTCTCCAAAAAATTCAGTATCCTTATATTCTGGGCATTGGCTTCGAAACCGTATTTGCCTTTCGTCGCTTCCTTTATCTTTTCGTTTATTATAAATTCGCCTAGATGGCCGAACGGGGGATGGCCTATATCGTGAGCCAGGGAAACGGCCTCTATAAGGTCTGCGTCTATTTTTAAACCGTGTTTTTTATTTAAGATAGATGCTATAGACCTTGCTATCTGCGATACTTCCAGCGAATGGGTCAGCCTAGTCCTATAATAATCCAGAGTGAAAATCCCGAAAACCTGGGTTTTATTCCTCATCCTCCTGAAAGCGCTAGAATGTATTATTCTGTCCCTGTCTATTTGAAAAGGCGACCTTACCCCCTTTTCTTTTTTTTCTTTGCCGGCGTAACCGTAATCGAAAACCCTCTCGTTTTCCGTCAAAATGCCTCCCGCCGCGGCAAATTCCGATTAAAAAATATTTATGCGCCCTATGCGTCCAAATTTCAAAATCGGGATTTGCGCTAACTTTTAATCTTGCATTTAAATTTAATTAAATATATACTATTCAAAAATTTTTAAAAAGATAAATTTAAATTTATTATATTAAAATTATAACTAAATTTATTATATATTATATATTATATATTAATATTTTTACGATATTTAAGAGGATATTTATGAAAAATAAAAACAAAGAAAAAAGCGCCGCGCCGTCAAAAAAAATTGCTGAAGAACCGCAGACTTTTTCGGCGCAAGAGATAGAGGAAGTAAAAAAAACGTTAATCGGCATGAAAAAAGCCATATTTAAAGAAATAGACGCCGGAATCAAGGAAGGCTCTTCAAAAGATTCTACCGAATACCGCGGCGACAACTACGACATCGCCTCTAGCGAAAGGGACCGCGAACTTTCTTATATGCTTGGAGACAGGGAAAGAAAAAAGGTCAGGGAAATAGACAACGCGCTTATTAAAATTAAAGAAGGGACTTACGGCGTCTGCGACGAATGCGGCGAACCCATCTCCAAGAAAAGGCTGAAAGTAATCCCGTATTCCAATTTATGCATAAATTGCCAGTCCCGCGCCGAAGAGGAAGAAAAGAAACAGATGAGCGAAGATTACATCGACCACCTAAGCGCCCTGACTTTGTTAAACGAAGACGAAGCGTTCAAAGATTCCGACGAATAAGCTAATCTTACGAAAACGGGAAAAAACAGGCCGCCGACCTGCCGCCGTTCGGGATATCTTTTAACTGCGGCTCCAGCTTTCCGCAAATATCTTGAGATGCGTTACATTTGTTGAAATAAACGCATCCGGTCGTTTTACCCCCGTCCGGCTTAATCGTTTCTTTATTTTTTAAAGCCTCATTTTTATTTTTGGAATCGAAAAACATCATGGAATTATAAAGAATATTGGAGTACGGATGGGCCGGCTTATCGAAGAAATCGCCCGATTTTGCAATTTCCATTATTTTACCGCCGTACATTACGCATACCCTGTCGGCGATATGCCTGACCAATTTTAAATCATGGGTTATAAATATATACGTCATTCCGGCTTCCTCCTTTAAGTCCGTCAGAAGGTTTAAAATCTGCGCGGATATAGACATATCCAAAGCGGATACCGGTTCGTCGAGAATAAGAAGTTCGGGGCTTACGGACAAGCACCTTGCGATGCCGACCCTCTGCCTCTGTCCGCCGGACAGCATATGGGGATAATTTAAAGCGGCATTTTCTGACAATCCCACGTTTTTAAGCCGCGAAACCGCAAAATCCAATCTGTCTTTTTTTCTTATAATACCGTTTCTAACCGCTGGATACGATACGATTTTATATATCTTCTTTTTGGGATTAAGCGAAGAATAAGGGTCCTGAAAAAGTATCTGAATCTTTTTTCTGAAATTTTTGCCGCGAATTCCGTAATCCAAAGGTTCTCCCTTAAACTTTATCTCTCCGGACGTCTTGCCGGCCAGCCCCGCGATAAGTTTGGACAGGGTAGATTTTCCGCACCCAGTTTCCCCCACTACGGCGAATATTTCGTTTTTAAAAACGTTAAACGTCACGCCGTCAACCGCTTTTATTACGTTTTTCTTAACGTCGAATAAACTTTTATAATATTTATAATGTTTGGAAAGCCCCGAAACGGCTAAAATAACATCGTCTTCTTTCATATCGATACCGGCATATTTCTCATTGGATTAATTATTTATTGCGGCTGAACATCATTAATTTATCCGGAATCTAACCGGCTTTTATACATCTTACGTATCTGTTTTTCGACCCGGTCAGGCCGGTTAAGGATATATCATTTAAACAGTCGTCCGCTCTTTTGAAGCACCTTGAATAAAACCGGCACTTTCCTTTATAAAAATCGTCCTCCGCCAGAAAGCCCGGTATGGTGAAAAGCCTTTGCTTCGGCTTATAGCCTTTATCCAGATACGGCACGCTTCTTATTAAAGACAAAGTATATGGGTGGGCGGGGTTATCCATCACTTCTTCGGTTTTTCCGAGTTCCATTACCTGCCCGGCGTAAAATACGCAGATTCTGTCGGATATCCTTTTTGCGACGGTTAAATCGTGCGTGATAAAAATAACGCCTACGTTAGATTTTTCTTTTATGCCTTCGATAAGGCTTAGAACCTGCAAGGAAGTGGTAACGTCCAGAGCCGTGGTAGGCTCGTCGGCTATCAGAAAACATGGATTCAAAACCATGGCCATCGCAATCATCACCCTTTGCCTCATGCCCCCGGACATTTCGTACGGATAAGAATAAAATCTCGACTTTCCGTCGATATTCATAGAGTTAAGATAGGAAATCGCCGTATCTTTTGCTTCCTTTTTAGAAACTTTTTTATGAGCCAGTATAGCTTCGGTAATCTGCGCGCCTATTCTCATTACCGGATTTAAAGACGTATTCGGGTCTTGAAATATCATGGAGACAAGCCTGCCTCTGACGTCCGCAAGGTCTTCCCGCTTAAGTTTCAATATGTCTATTTCGTTTTTTTGGGAGAAGCATTTTATTTTAATCTCGCCGGATATTATCTTTGAAACGCCGGAAGGGTTAAGCCTTAATATAGATAAGCCCAATAAAGATTTTCCGCTGCCGGATTCTCCGACTATCGAAACCGCCTCTCCTTCTTCGACTTTTAAAAAAAAGGAATCTACTACGTCGATATGGTTTACGCTTTTTTGCTTATGTTCGAGATTATATAATCCTACCGTCAAATTATTTATTTCGAGGCTCATTTTAATTTAAATTTTAATTTTAAATAATTTTCGTTATTATATTCATTTTGCGCCTGCGCCTTTCCGTTACATTCTGTCTAGAACGGGTATGCACAAAAGTTTTAAAGCCGACGACAGCACCGTTCTTACCGCCGACAGCATATAAAAGCGCGGCAGTATGTAGGCGGAATCGTTTCCGATAAGCCTGTAATTCTGATAATATTTATTAAAAAAAGCCGCCAATTCCAAAGCGTAAGAGCTGACGGCGGACGGTTCGTCCTGTTCTAACGCTTCGCGGACGGCGCTTTCAAAATATGAAATCTGTTTGACTATTGAAAATATATCGTCAAAATCGGCGTCGTTTTTTGAAACCGCGAACTTCCTTTTACTATCGCTTTCGAGGGGCATAAGCGCGTTTTCGTCCGTCAAGCCGGAAGATGAAGCGGGGCATGAAGAGGAGTAAGCGGAGCCGGAAAAAGGTTTTTCTTCCGGGGTATCGTCGCCAAGTTTAGACATAAGGCTGTTTATTCTCGAAACCGTGTATTGAAGATAAGGTCCGGTCTGTCCCTCGAAAGACAGAACGTTGTCCCAGTTGAAATTAACGTCGGTAGTGCGGCGGGTTTTAAGGTCGTTGAAAATAACGGCTCCGATGCCGATTTTTAAAGCCGCGTCCGCGGCGTCGTTCAAAATTTTCGGCCCTTCGGCCAGTTTTTCTTTAGCCTTAATGCCGGCTTCCTCTATGTAATCCTCCAGAAACACCAGATTCCCCTTCCTCGTCGACATGCCGATTATCCTGCCGAATTTCACGTGAACCAGCTTCCCGTCTATAATAGAAGCGTATTTTTTAAAATTTGGGTTGTCTTTTATTTTATCTATTTTATCTTTCAATAATCTAAATATTCCGGAAAGCTGGTTAAAATGGAGCGACTGTTCTGAACCGACTACGTAAATAGTCTTGTCGTAATTATATTTTGCCATTCTTAAAACCGCCGTAACTATATCCCTCGAAAGATAGATGGATGTTCCGTCGCTTTTAGCTATCAATGCCGGGGTTTTTACGTCATTAAGCGGTATTATAACCGCGCCTTCGCTCTCCACCGCCAAGCCGCTTTTAAAAAACAGATTTACTATTTCGCCGGAAAATAAGCCGCTTTCGCCTTCCCCTTCGTAATCGTCGAATTTTATCCCCATTAACTCGTAAATCCTTGTGAATTCTTCTATGCTTAAATTTCTAATGATTTGCCATAACAGATACGGCCCGTCGCCTGCGCAAAACGAGCTTTTATTTTTTTGGCTTATTTTAGCGGGTCCGTCCTTCATATCGCCTTTAATATCCGTTGCTCCTTTATTAAGCGCGGCCGTAAAAATGCCGGTTTTAACGCCGGTATGGACGGATTCGAGATATTCTATATAATCTTCCAATCCGAGAGCATTATTTTTAATTAAAAGTTCTTCTAATTTTTTAAACCTCTCCCTTGCTTCCTGCTCTATGCTTTCGTCCCGTTCGGCCTCCTTATGTATCCTGACGTAAAGTTTATATAAAACCTTAACGGGGTCTTTTTCGAATTCATTAAAATTTATATCGCCGTAACGGCAGAAAGCCGTTAAAAGTTTGCCGAACTGGGTGCCGAAATCCCCGAGATAATTTATTTTTACGACTTTATGCCCGCAAAATTCATAAATATTGGACAGGCTCATTCCTATGACGGTTGACCTCAGATGCCCCACCCCGAATGGTTTTGCGATATTCGGCGAAGAAAAATCGATTACTACCTTAAGCGGTTTATCGGGAATGTTCCTGCCGTAATATTCGCCCTTTTCCGCAACTTCTTTTAAAGTGCTGTAAATAAATTTTTCCTTATCGACGAAAAAATTAACGTAAGCCCCTTTTATTTCTATTTTATCGAAAACGTCCTCCAGAGCTTTTGCCGTTTCGAAATTTGCGGATGCGGCGGCGAAAATTTCGGCGGCGATAGCCTCCGGTTTCCCTTTAAAACCGTATTTAGCCAGATAATACGAAGCAAGAGAGTAATCTCCGAAAGAGGAGTCGGGAGGCTGTTTTATAAGTTTTTCGGATTCCTCTTCGGGTATTGCGCTCTTTGTTTTATCTTTAATTATATTCCCAATAAATGCGGCAATATTTTTTTTAAAAATATCCATAGACGGATTTTCGTTAATTTTTAATTCTTAAAATTTTATTTATATTTTTAACGCCTGCGGCGGTTCGTTTAATTATACCAATTAAACGGCTTTAAAAAAATAATAAATTTGATATAATTAAAGAAGGAGAATAAAATTAACGTTTGAGGAGATAAAAAATTATGGAATCCGAAAATATAGAAGCAAAAACTGCCGAAAAAATTTCGGATAATAGAGATAAAGGCGCGGAAAAATTTTTGTGCGAGGCGTGTCCATATCTTTACGACCCCGAGAAAGGCGACCCCGATGGCGGAATCCCTCCCGGAACCCCTTTCGAGGATATACCGGACGATTGGCTGTGTCCCATTTGCAAATTAGATAAAACGCATTTTAAAAAAATGTAAATTTATTGGCATACAATAAATACCGGATGAGCCGAGCCTGAATGCCGTCCTTAAAACGTCCCCGAAAATAAATTTCCAACGTCGATTTAAGGACTAATACAGCGTAAATTATAGCTTTGCTATAATTAACTTTACCGGCAACGCGTCTTTTGTTTTAAAATATCTTAAAAAATTGGAGGAAATTTTTATGCCGTCTACTGAAGAACTTGCTTTGCCTAAATATCAATGCGACGTTTGCGGATATGTTTACGACCCGGAAGTCGGGGATTCCGTTGGAGGCGTTGAGCCGGGAACGCCTTTCGACAGGCTGCCCGGCGACTGGGTATGTCCGATATGCGGCGCTGATAAAACGCATTTCGAGCATTTTACCGGCTAAAAAAATAAAAAACGTGTTGACTTTAAAAACGGTTATGATAATATATTGATATGAAATTATTAAAAGATATTATAAAAATTGTAAAAATTGCGCCGTTAGCGGTTCTTTTTTCCGTTATATGTATTTTAGGAAGCTTATACGAAAGTCCACAGGCTCATTCCGCCGCATACGAAAGTTTTGTCCGCAGGGTAAACAATAACAGGCAGATGGGGAATCCAGACGCGGGCGTTACGGTTATCGTATATGCCGATTTTCAATGCGAATGGTGCAGAAAGTTTGACGAAAAAGACCTTCCCCTTATAATTAAAAACTATGTAAAAACCGGAAAAATATTTATTTCGTTCCGCGATTTTCCGCTTACCCTGATACATAAATACGCCTTTAAAGGAGCCGAGTATGCCGACTGCGCGGCCGCTCAGGGAAAATATTTCCCCGTAAGAAACCTGCTGTATAAAAACCAAAAAAATTGGAGCGAGTTGGGCGACCTTTATTTTTTCCTTAAAACCCGCGCCGGCGGAATAATCGACCTCAAAAAAGAAGAATCCTGCGTTAGGAGCGGGCTGGCTAAAGAACTCGTAAAAAATAATTCAAAATCGGGCGCGGCAGCCGGAGTCGTTGGAACGCCCACGCTGTTTATTTACAAAGGGCTAATCCTTTATAAAAAAATAACCGGCTACAGGCGGTATCCCGTGCTTAAAAAAATCCTCGACGACGCCTCGAAATAAATATCCGTTTAAATCGTTGCGTTTTCGTTTTGCCTCAGGCATAGTTTTGTACGGCTTTATTTATGACGATATCGCCGGGGACAGTCCTTTCTTTAGAATGGAGACGGAAGGGGGCGCTATATGTTTCCGGTAATATATATTTTCTTTTCCGGTCCGTTATCCGGTATTTTTCTGAAATCGCGCATAATTTTATAAACAAATTTTTCGGCGGACGCGACTGCGTCTTCTATTTTAGCTCCTTCTGCGAGGCGCGAAGCGACGCACGCCGAAAAAGCGCATCCCGTTCCGTGCATTTCCCTTTCCGGTTTTAATCTTTTGCTTTCATATATAAAATATTCGTTTTCGGCATTTAATACGATATCGAAAATTTTATTTTCGGCATTTTTTTCTAAAATATGAGAACCTTTTATTATGATATTTTTGATTCCCGGATTTTTTTTCCTTATAATTCTTGCGGCTTTTTTCATTTCTTTCAGGCTGCCTATATTTATGCCGGAAATCAATTCGGCTTCCCCGATATTAGGAGTAATCGCCGTAGCATATTTAAACAGCGGCGCAAGAAAATCCGGATAATTCTCCTCATCCGTCAACGCTTTTCGCGAAGTGGAAATATAAACAGGGTCTATTACCACCGTCTTAGGACCGTATTTTTTAAGAAAACGGCTTAATATCGAACTTTGTTCTTCGTTGTATATTAAACCCGTTTTTACGGCATCCACGGCAAAATAATCGAATACCGCCTTAAGCTCGGCTAAAAAAAATCCGGCCGCAACCGGCTCAAGCGTATATATGTTATCGGGATTTTGGGCGGTTATAGCGGTTATAGCCGATAAGCCGAAAATTCTAAACTTGGAAAATATCTTAACGTCCGAGGTAACCCCGGCTCCTCCAGAACCGTCGAATCCGGCAACCGACAAAGCCTTTAACGCCATAATCTTTTTTCCGTATTTTAATAATATTTTAGGTTATAACGATTTTATTGGCAACGATTTTTTTATAGCGCTTTAATTTAATTTTTTCTTGAGAACCCTCATATTTTCCAAAATACCGGAAACTTCGGAAGCGTTTCTCGTGTTAAAAATATCCCCTTTAACCGCCCATCCTTTTCTTGCTATATTTATTCCGTAATTTACGAAATAAATCGAAGAAGCGTTATGCGCGTCGGGATTTATCGAAATCATGACCCCTTTGGAAACCGCCTCTTTTATATGCCTCCAGTCCAAATCCAATCTTTTTGGATTAGCGTTCAGCTCTATTACGGTTTTATATTTAGATGCGCAATCCAGCACTCTTGAAACATCTACGCCGTATCCGTTTCTTTCTAAAAGGAGCCTGCCGGTTAAGTGGCCTATCATGCTCGTGTAAGGGTTTTTTACGGCATTTATTATCCTTTCCGTCATAACGTTTTCCGGCATATTAAAATTTGAATGGACGGAAGCTATCACAAAGTCTAGTTTCATTAACGTTTTTTCATCGTAATCTAAGCTTCCGTCCGGCAGGATATCGGATTCTATACCCTTGAAAATTCTTATTTTCCCTTCAAATTTTTTATTAAGCCTGTCTATGTAATCCAGCTGGGATTCCAACTCCGAAACAGAAAGACCCTTTGCGTATCGTGCGGAAACGGAGTGGTCGGAAATGCCCGCATACTTGTAGCCCCGTCTAACGCAGGCTTCGACCATTTCCTCAAGGCTGTTTTTACCGTCCGTATATGTCGTATGAACATGAAAAACCCCTTTTAAATCTTTTTCTTCGACGAGCCGGGGTATCGCGCGGTTTAACGCCGACTCTATTTCGCCGGTGCCTTCCCTTAATTCGGGAGGAATGAACTGCATTCCGAATACGCCGTAAAATTCGGTTTCGTCGTTAACCAATATTCTGCTATCGTGAACGTCCGGCATATTTTCCTCCTCATCTTCCTTACGCGCCGAATAATTCTTATTTTTAAAAATCCCGTATTCGTTTATTTTATAACCTAGCTTTTTCTCTCTCGACCTCAATTCTTCGTTGTGCAGCTTTGAACCGGTAAAGTGGTGAAGGGCGTAAACGAAGTCCTCGGGCGGAACTATCCGTAAATCCAGATGAATGCCGCTTTTTAAAACAACACTTATCTTGGTTTCACCAAAAGATTCGACTCTTAAAATCCCGTCGTAATCCAAAAATCTTTCAGAAAACGGCTTCAGGTTTTCGTCCTTGACCGAAGCCACCATGTCGATATCGCCAACCGTTTCCATCTTTCTTCTTAAAGAGCCCGCTATTTCAAACCCGCTAATAAGTTTTTGCGCGGTATTTTTCAGATAAGCTTCGAACAGGGAGGCCTGCGCGAATGCGTCGGCGTATAAAAACCTTTTTTTGAAGGTCTTGTATTCCTCTACCGATTTCTTTAAGTTTTCTATCGATTTTTGCCCAAAACCGTAAATTTTGTTAAGTCCGCCGGATTTAAGGGCTCCATACAGTTCATCGATATTTTTTATATGAAGATTTTCGTATAGAATATTGGCTTTCTTTGGCCCAAGCCCGCGCAGTTTCATCAGTTCGAGCAATCCGGCCGGAACGGATTCGACTAGCTCATCGTAATAGGCAAGCCGCCCAGTATTTACTAGTTCTTTTATCTTTAAGGAAAGTTCGGCGCCGATTCCCGGAATATCGATAGGCTTTCCGCTCTTTACGGTATCGGATAAATTTTCGCCCGACCTGTTTACGGCGGCGGCGGCGTTTAAATAAGCGCGGACCTTAAAATGATTCTCTCCTTTTATTTCAAGGATTTCGGCGATTTGTTCAAAAATTCCGGCGATTTCGCTGTTCGTCATAACCATCGTCATAATCATTGTAAAATTTTATATAATTATGTTATATTATATATCAATATATTAAAAATAATATATTAAAAAGCCTGACGGCCGTTCATTTAATATTTCGATAAATTAATTAAATTATGCGCGATAATAAGCTGTATTAAAAAATTATGAATATACCATTCAGTTTTACGGAAGATTTTTTCCAGATTTTAAGTATTATCCTTAACGCATATATGTGGGTAATAATCATAAAAGCCCTTCTTTCGTGGGTAAATCCCGACCCTTATAACCCCATAGTCCGCTTTATAAACGATATAACGGAACCCGTCCTGAACAAGGTCAGATTAATACTTCCGGTAGGAAGAACTTTTGCTTTCGATTTATCCCCAATTATCGTCATTTTAATAATATGGTTTCTTTTAAAAGCTTTAAATTTTGCCGAATATTATTATATTTTGCCTTTCATGATGACGTCCGGTTAATTTACTGAATAAATATAATAAAGCGTATAATCCATAATTTAATATATTTAAATTAAATTAAATTAAATTAAGAAAATAAGCGCGAATAATAAAACGGACAAAAAAAATTAATAACGAGGTATGGACATGGAACTCTCTCCGTTAGAAGTAAAATCTCAAAAATTTTCGAGAAAAATTAAAGGCTACGACGTATCGGAGGTCGATAATTTTCTTGGCTTAGTTTCCAAGGATTTAGAGAAACTTTACGGCGAATATTACGGATTGAAAGAAGAGCTTGTTAAAAAAAATCAGGAAATTGTCGATTATAAAGAAAAAGATAAATCCATAAGCGAAGCTATCCTTATGGTCCAATCCGTTTCCAACGATATAAAAAAAGCGGCTATCGCGGAGGCGGAAGCTATAAAAAAAACGGCGGTATCGGAAGCGCAAAACATTATCGGCGAAGCAAATAAAAGATATTTGGATATATCCCGCGCCATAGACGATTTATTAAATAAAAGAATAGTCATAATAAATTCCATCAAAAGCCTTCTTTCCGCAAATATGGACATAATAAACCGCGAATCGGACAAGAATTTAGAGGCTTCCTTTGCTTCCGGGACCCACAATTTTAAAAATATCGAAACAAACGCGGACGCGCCCGAAGGCGCGGAGGAAGGCGCCGAAGATAACGCCGGCGGCGTTCTGGACTCAAGCACTTTAAAAACAGCTGAAGAAGAAACCAAGTCTGAATCCGGCCCTGATTTAGCCGATTTCTTAAAAGGCAACGCTCCCGCGCCGGATGAATTCAGTTTTTAAACGGTAAAATTAAACCGATTTTTTAGTTTTACGGCGCCCTTTCCCGACAGCCTGAATACCTTAAAGCTTCTTTGCCGGACTATCTTTATTTTTATTAATTATTATTCATTCCGGCGCTTTTATCAAAAATAATATAATTTGGATATTAAATATTTTTATGCTATACTTGATTTATGGAAATAGTATGATTATATTAAAAATAAATTAATCGACTAAAATAATAAAATAATTAAAAATAAATTTTAAAAAAACAAAAAAATAAACTAACGATAAATAAAAAAAATAAAATGAAAATATTACTAGTACAGCCCAACAACACTAGCGTGATAGGCTTAAACAACGTATCGCTAATCGAACCGACCGGACTCGAAGCCGTTGCCGGCGGACTCCTTAGGGACGAGCACAACGTCAGAATCGTCGATTTAAGGGCGGTGGATTGTTCCGCCGACAAATATTTAAACGACGCGGTAAAAGAATTTAGTCCCGACGTCATAGGTTTTTCATGTTCTTTTACCCCTGACGTGTACAGAACTATAGAACTTGCAAAAAGGGTAAAAAACGAATATGGAACTCGTTTTGTTTTTGTGGGCGGACATCATGTTTCCGTTTACCCGCTGGATTTTAACGTTAAAGAAATAGACGCGGTAGTAATCGGAGAGGGAGAAAATACCGTAAGGGACCTCGTCGGAGCTTTTTCTTCCGGCGCGCCGCTGTCCTCGGTAAAAGGCATCATATACAATGAAAACGGCGTTCAGATAAAAACTCCTCCGCGCGGCCTGTTAAAAAACATAAACGAACTTCCCTTCTTTGCAAGGCATCTTACTGAAGAATTCAGAAAAAAATATTATCTCGGCATAAGAACCTCGCTCGCCTGCCTTGAAACGGCAAGAGGCTGTCCCTTCAAATGCGATTTTTGCAGCGTCTGGAATTTTTACGAAGGCTCATACAGGTCTAAGTCGCCTGAAAGAGTTATAGCCGAACTTAAAGAAATAAAAGAAGACTACGTTCTCGTCACGGACGATAATTTTTTCAGCGACGTGAAGCGCGCAAAAAAAATCGGAGAACTTTTAAAAAAAGAAAAAATTTATAAACTTTATACGATTCAGGCAAGAAGCGACACTATTGTAAAGCATCCCGAACTCATATCCCAGTGGAAAGAACTTGGACTGTCCAATATCTTTATAGGGTTTGAAAGCGTCGACGACGAAAAGCTTAACAGCATCAATAAAAGCAACTCGTCTATGAACAACGAAAAAGCTTACTATATTGCAAAAAAGCAAAACGTCGCCGTCACCGCATCCTTTATCGTTTCGCCGGATTTCACAAGGCCGGATTTTAAAAAATTAATTGATTTCGTAAAAAGGCTTAAAATAAGCGTTCCAGTTTTTTCGGTACTGACTCCTCTTCCCGGAACCAAGCTTTATACCGAACTTAAAGAAAAATTGACCGTCAAAAATTATTCATATTACGACCTGTTTCATCCGGTTTTAGAAACTTTTTTATCCAATAACGATTTTTTTAAAGAATTTTCCAATCTTTACAAAACTTCTTATAAAAGCCTAAATTTAAGGGCGAATGATATTTTATTCGTAATAAAATATATGCTGTCCGGGAAAATGCCCCTTAATCATATGTTTAAGCTGAAAAAATCCATGAAATCCATTTCCACCGCCGAAACATACATAAACTCCCTGCTTTTACAAAATGAAAATTAATTATTGCAAATTTATTTTTCAAATATTATAATATTGATTTTAAAATAATAAACCTATTTTTAAGGAGGACGGCATAATTGGCTAAAAAAAGTTTTTTAAAAAATATCGAGCATCAATTTGCAAAAAAATACGAAACGCTTATTATCCTCGGTCCCGATACCGATGAAAGCAGATTTAACCAGTTCATAGATAAAATCAAGGATATAATGTCTAAAAACGATGCGGAATTTTTAAGCCTCGAAGACTGGGGCGTAAGGAAGCTCTCCTACGATATAAAGAAATTCGGCAGAGGGAGATTCGTAATAATATATTTTTCCGCCAAAGGTTCTTTCATTCAGGAACTTGAAAGAAATTTAAAAATTTCGGACGACTGCATAAGATTTCAGACGGTTATATTTACAAAAGTTGTCGAACAGCCAAAAAAGGAAAATAAGGAGGATGTCGTTAATGAATAGTTCTTTCCATAAAAAGACAGTAAAGCCGGCGGGAACGGGCTTCGTTCGCAGAACTTACGCCAGAAAAAAAGTATGCAGGTTTTGCGCCGACAAAAGCCTTAAAATAGACTATAAAGACTCTCGTCTTATGCGCAATTTCGTTTCGGAAAGGGGCAAAATTATGCCCAGAAGAATTACCGGAAACTGCGCCTATCATCAAAGAAGGGTATCGAAAGCTATAAAAATTTCGAGGATAGCTTCTATAATGCCTTATACGTCCGTTAATGCTTAGGACAAAAACGGCTCTTTTAACTATACTGCTATCGTTTTTATTGCTTTTATTTATTATAAATTCGATATACATGGGGGCGTATTCTTTTATAAACCCCTTTTTGTTTATATATTACGGCATTACTTTATTATTATTATTTTCCGTCATCGAAAAGGTCTTTGCCGTTTCGGTTTTAATATCTATTGTTTTTGCGGCGGCTTTGGAGATAACCCGCGAGGGTTCGGGCAAATTTTACGGATATTTCGGTCATGCCGCTTTCGGCGGCTTATTTATTTCGGTTATAATAATTCAGTTTTTTATATTTATCGCAATACCGTGCCTGTTTGCGTATATGCTTTCAAAAGGGTCAGCCCTCTCAAGGTCTATTTACTTTCCGGTAACGGGCGTTTTTTTTATAGTTTTTACGGCTGCGGGCATTTATTTCTATATTGACAAAATTGACCTTATTTCGTCCGCAAACTTGTTTTCTGCCGAAATGACTTCAAAACTGGCCGCCGCTTACGATAATATGGGAATGGACTATTTTACCGCGCCGAAAATGCTGAAAATATTTTCCGGGCTTCTTAAATCGATATTTTTTCTTATGCCCGGCATAATTATAATATTTTCGTGGATGAGCGTATGGATAAGCTTCGTCGCGCTCAAAAAATTTTCCCGGAATAACGGAGGGTTTTTTAAACGGAACGAAAATCTATTGCTGTGGAAGTCGTCCGATTATTTTATATTGCTGCTTATCGCGGGGATAATAATTTCTATTTTTTCGGTTGGCATCTACAAATTTATAGGCTATAATATAATTTTATTATCGGCTTCCGTTTATCTCGTTCAGGGGCTGACCATAATTTCTTTCTTTTTTAACAAATTAAATTTAAACATATTTTTAAAAATACCGGCTTACGGAATAATTTTTCTTTTCGCCAATCCGCTGGTTATTTTCGTGGTTATGGCAGGAATATTCGATATGTGGCTTAATTTTAGAAAAATTGGGACAAAAACAAAAAATAAAGAGGGGGTAAATTCTATATGAAAGTAATACTTAAAGAAGATGTGCAAAATTTGGGCTCCATGGGGGAGACCGTAAACGTCGCCGAAGGTTACGGGAGAAATTTTCTGCTGCCGAAAAAGCTTGCCATTCCCGCCACAAATTCTAACGTCAAAATGGTCGAACACGAAAAAAAAATTATAGGCAAAAAGAAAGAAAAAATCGCCGCGCAGTATTCGGAAATAAAATCTAATTTGGAAAAAATAGAAATCGTAATACCGGCTAAAGTAGGCGAAAACGAAAAAATATTCGGAAGCATAACGTCGATGGACATAGAAAATAAGCTTAAAGAAGCCGGCTTCAATATAGACAGGAAAGCGATAAATCTCGAAAACCCCATAAAAGAGCTTGGAATTCAAACCGTTAAGATTAAACTTTCTAAGGATATTACTGCGGAGATAAAAGTCAGCGTAGTGCCGGAAACTTAATATGAAATCGTTAAAAATATGTTTTTAACGCCGGCAAAAAAATATTTCTTTATATCTTATGCAGAGCAGGGATAAAAAAAAGAGCGCGAAACAGGACGCAATCAACATAGTTCCTCCAAATTCTATCGATGCGGAAAAAGCTTTTCTTTCCTCTATATTAATCGATAATTCTCAAGTTAACTCCGTGCTTGGAGTTATTGCGCCGGAAGATTTTTACGACAGCGTAAACTCCAAAATATTCGGAATAATCGCAAAGTTAAGCGAAAAAAACGAGCCCATAGACATAATTACCATTCTTAACGGAATCGAAAAAAGCTCAGCCAATTCCGGCGATTTTTCCGATTTCGATTACGCAGCCTACTTAACGTCGCTGTTCGAAATGCCTGCCGGTCTTTTCAACATAGAGCAATATTCAAAAATAGTAAAAGAAAAATCCACCCTGAGAAATCTTATAGACGCTTCCAACAAAATAAGGCAAAAATGCTATGAACAGGCGGAAGATATCGAAAATATCATAGATTTTACCGAAAAAACCATTTTTGACGCCACGGAAAAAGATGCTCCGAAAAATTACGTCGAAGTCTATCCTCTATTAATAGACTATTTTAAAAAGCTTACGTCGAAAAAGAACGAAGACGAAATTATCACCGGCATCCACAGCGGGTTCAATTACTTGGACGAATACACCAACGGCTTTCAGCCGTCGGACCTTATCATTATAGCCGGAAGGCCTTCTATGGGGAAAACCGCCCTTTCTTTAAGCATGGCAAAAAACATAGCCGTAAAAAAAATACCCGTCGCGTTCTTCTCTCTGGAAATGTCCAAAGAACAGCTTGCCACAAGGCTTTTGGCTATGACGGCCAAAATAGATTCGTCTTTTCTGCGCAGGGGTAAAATTAATAATCCCGATATTGAAAATATACACAAGGCGCTTAGGATATTGGAAGATATCCCGATATACATCGACGACAGCGCCGGCATTACGGTAACGGAACTAAGGGCAAAAACGCGCAGGTTAAAAAAAGAGAAAGGCATAGAAATAGTAATAATAGATTACCTTCAGCTCATGAAAGCCTCTCATAACATAGAATCGAGGGAGCAGGCCATCGCCGATATTTCCCGTTCGCTTAAAGGCCTTGCAAAAGAGCTTAATATTCCGGTGATAGCCCTCTCACAGTTAAACAGAATGGTAGAATCCCGCCAGGACAGAAAGCCGCAGCTCGCCGACCTCCGGGAATCGGGCGCGATAGAACAGGACGCCGATTTAATAATGTTCGTTTACAGGGAAGAAGTTTACAAAAAAGATACTGAAAACAAAGGAACGGCCGAATTGATAATAGGAAAGCAAAGGAACGGGCCTACCGGAATCGTAAAACTTTCGTATATCGATAAATATACCTCTTTCGAAAATCTCGCGTACGAAAACGGCGAAGGCTACGCATAGGGACTTGCGTGCTTACAAAAGACATAAGGAGGCAGGGCTTAAAGACCTTGCCAAAATATCGAATTAACCCTGTAACCCGTTTTTAAAAGACTTTATCGTTAAAAAGATTATTTAACGTTAACAAACTTAACTAACAAAAATCCCCGCTGAAGGACTGGAAATTTGCAAAAAAAACACTTCGGCCATGTTCGCTTCGGTTTAAGACGCTGTCTTAAACCTCTTAGGCCGTATATATTATATATAATAAATACTACATACTCATATAATATATACTACGCGCATCTTAGATATCCGCCCCGTATTTACTCTTCCCGCATCCCGCGCATTGCTAAACCCGCCGCCCCTATAATGCCCGCATTTTTTCCAAGCGCAGACTTCGATATTTTGATATTTTGCGAGGCGGCCTTAAGGGCCCTTTTGTGAACCTCATCCGAGATGGTTTCTAATAAATCCGGAATGCCTTCTATTACCCCGCCGCCCAGTATTACGGCGCACGGATTTAAAAAATTTACGGCGGATATTACTCCGTCGGACAGATATTTCCCCGTTTCTTCAATTAACGCGGCGGCGTCTTCGTCCCCTTCGTAATATGCGCCGGCAACCGTTTCCGCGCTTATATCTAAGATGCCGCCGGTTTTTTTAACGATATTGCCGAATGCCCGCTTATCGGAAAACGCCCTGTCTTTCGCAATTTCGGCAATGCCCCACCCTCCGGCATACGCTTCGAGACAGCCGCGGTTTCCGCAAGTGCATTTTCTGCCGCCGGAAACAACCGTAATATGGCCTATTTCTCCTGCGGCGCCGCAACACCCGCCGTATAAAGAGCCGTTTAACACCATTCCGGAACCAATTCCCGTGCCGACAAAAATGCATATAATATTATTTTCGCCTCTGCCCGCCCCGAGTTTCCATTCTCCGTAAGTAATGGCCGTCAAATCGTTTACTATATGCGCGTTCAAGCCAGTTTCTTTTTCGAGCATTTTTTTTAAAGGAACATCGCGCCAGCCTAAGTTTGGAGAAAATAAAACATCGCCGGTTCCGGCGTCTATCTGTCCCGCTATGCCGATTCCTAAAACCTTTATATTAAGGCTTTTATTGGCTTTTAAAAAATTTTTTATGCTAAGTATTATAAAACCGGCCTGTTTTTTGGGATTGCCAGAGAATTCCTTTAAGGAAACCTTAAGGCTGTTTTTTACGGTTCCGTCCGCGCCGACGGCTCCGCATCTTAAATTTGTTCCGCCGATATCTATTCCGGCCGCATATTTTTTCATAAAATCCGGCATTTTTTGCGCCGCTGTTATATTTAAAGCGTATAATGAAACAGAAAACGGGGACGCGGCGATATTTATGCCGGATTGCCTCGGCGCTTTCCTAAAAGGCCGTGAATACGATATTTTATATGGGCAAGAGTTAGGCAAAAGTTCGGCGTTTACGCTTAACGGCGTTTAATCTATTATACCGGGGGCGTCGTTGTTACCGTCGTCTTTTTCTATTTCTATTCTTTCTCCCTTATAAGAACCTATTATCCTGTTTCTGCCGCTGTTTTTAGCATCGTAAAGAAAATTATCGGCTATCTTTAAGATATCGTCGACGCTGTTTATTTTATCGTCCGGCATTGAAGCTACGCCGATAGAAACGGTAACTTCTCTTTCGATTTGCTCAAATTTATAATTCCGCACCAGATTTTTCAGCTTTTTGGCGGCGGAAACGGCGTTTTTGAAATCCGTTTGCGGTAAAATTATAACGAATTCTTCCCCGCCGTATCTTGTAGCTATGTCGATATTCCTTATGTTCTGGGTTAAAAGTTCGCCTATTCCTGATAAAACGACGTCGCCCGCCTTGTGCCCGTAAAAATCGTTTATGGATTTAAAATGGTCTAAATCCAATATCATTACCGACAAAGGATTTCCGTACCTCTTTGCCTCGTTAAACTCGGATTCCAGAACTTCGTCCATTTTTCTTCTGTTGTAGAGTCCGGTAAGTTCGTCGGTAATAGAAAGTTCGTTTATCTTTTTGTGAATTTTTGCGTTGTCTAAAGATACGGACAGCTCTTTAACCGCATGCTCTAAGAAAGCTATGTCCTCGTTCTTAAAGCCTCGAATGGAGGCGACCATCAAAACGCCTATATCCGCTTCGCCGATATACAGGGGAAGCCAGACTATGTCTTTTGGAAATACCTCGCAAAAACCGTAATCCATGGCCATTCCGGCGCCGTCTTTTTCCAAAAGCTTATCTTTTAACATCACGGCGTTTTCGGGTATGTCGTGAAACCATATGGTTTTCCTTTTTTTAAAACAGTGTCCCGCTATTCCTTCCGATGAGATAAATTTATTTGCGGCAAATTTTCTGATGCCGTAAAAACGCCATGGGATAAGAAAGCCTTCTTCGTTTTTCCCTTCGTCCTTTTCGTTTGCGGCCGGCGGGCGGCCGTATCCTGCGAAATCCTCCGGGCTTATCCTGCCTTCCTTATCGTAAATATATATAATGCCGGAAGAAAGGTTTAGCAGTTCTTCTAAAATGTCTAACGTGGAAGATATTATTTTGTCGAAATCCAAGGAGCCTACCAAAAAATCGGAAAAAGTATTATACTTCCCCATTCTTTCTTCTCTGTCCTTAACGGTCATGGCCATTTCCGTAAAGCCTTTGCCGATATCTTCGAATTCGTCGTTTGTTTTTATAATAAGTTTCGCGTCCAAATCTCCGGAGGTAAAATCCTTTATCGCGGATTTAATAGCGAATATGGGATTTAAGGTATCCCTGGAAGCAAAATAAGATATGGCTAAGGATATGATTAAACCTATTAAAATAATAAATACGGCATATTCGGCTGTTTTTTTAAATATGGCGATATAGCGCCTGTTGGAAATAAAAACGGCGATAGAGCCTATGACCCTGCCTTTAATATCTTTTACTGGATGGAATGCGGCAAAAACCGTTTCGCTGTTATAATTCATCTCTTCGATAAAATCCTTTCCCGTCATAATTTTATTGTGAATATTTTCGGGAAGCCTCGAACCGACGCCAAAGATATTTCCGGGAATTTTCAAAGTGGTAAGGCATACCTGCCTGTTGAATAAAGAAGCAAAAACGGCGGTTTTCAAATGATATTCGTTATATATGGTTTCAGGCATATAGCTGTTGCCGTTTAAGTCGATTAAGCCGAAAATAACGCCTATCGAACGGCCGTTTTGCAGAAGGGGAACCGCCGTAACCAAAAACATATTTGATTCGCTGTTGGATATTTTTATATTCATCCTCATAAGGTCCGATTTTCTTATAATGGCCGTTTTTACTATAGGGAAACCGGACTTGAAGCTTTTTAACAACAATCCGTCCAGCGAAGGCTTAAATTTTTTGGCGCCGTCGGTGGAAGCGGCGATAAAACCATTTTTGTCCGTAATCCCTATAAAGGTTGCAAATCTGAAAGCGGCTTTATGCGATTTAATCGAACTTTCCAGAAACTTTTTATTATCGTGGATAACGGCGTTTATAAAATAAGGATTGTAAGAGACTATCTGAAAAGCGCCCTTAAGCCGGTTTGCCTGAGAATAGTAAATCCTTTCGGCCCCGCTTAAGGTTATGCGGACTTTATCCAAACTTTCTTTTTTTGTTTGATTTCTAAACAGGTAAGTATTGGCAACGGCCAAAAGCAGAAGGGGAATTAAAACGGCCAAAGAAAAAGATAGGATGAGCTTGGTCCTTATGCTCATTTTAGGCCTGAATCCCGTTAAATATTTAATCTCGACCATTTTTTCGCCTGTTTGAATACCGCCGATGTTAAATTAAATCAGCTTAATCTTAACTTAAATAAACAAAAGTCCAATTAAATTAGGAATTAGGATAAATCTTTGATATTCATTATAATACAATTTTGCAACTTCTGAAAATTTTTTGCAATAAAAATTTTTTTTCAATCTTTGACTAAACTGACGGCAAACTGCTTTGCGGTTCTGCCTGACCTCGAACCCTTGACGGCCGCATAATTTAAAGCATTTTTTCTGATTTCGTCCGTATCGAAAGAAGAAGCTTTTATGCCGTATTTTTTTAAATAAAGCCCTACTATCTTAAGATACGTATCCACGTCAAAACTGTATAATCCGTATGTCAATCCAAATCTGTCGCTTAATGAAAGGCTCTCTTCCGCCTCTTCTTCGGGATGTATAAAGCGGCCTAAACCCGGCTTTTCTTCGCGGAACGTTTCCGCGGTGAGATGCCGTTTATTGGAGGTGGCATATATAATAACGTTTGCCGGAAGTTCGTCGAGGCCTCCGTCGAGGACGGATTTAAGCTTTTTATAAAATAATGAGTCGGCGTCGAAGGCTATATCGTCGAAAATCAATATGAACCTGTACGGTTTTGTTTTAATAACGGTAATCAATTCATAAATAAGTTCGGCGGTATCTTCCATTACTTCTATGAATTTAATTTTGTTAAGGTAGGGCTCTTCGCCGAACGATTTTGCTATCGCCCTTATGAGCGAAGATTTGCCCGTTCCCCTGTCTCCCCATAAAAGAACGTTGTTGGCGGGTTTTCCGGAGGCAAATTTCATCGTATTGCGAAAGACGTCCTTTATTATATTATCTATTCCTATGAAATCGGAAAGAGACAAGGAATAGGAACCTGTCGAATCGGCACAATCCCCGGGAAAAGATATAGGTTTCAGATTATAGGCGCCGTTTATTTTTAAAAACTTAAAAGAGCCGGATTCATCCAGAAATGCGCCGTCTAATTTTATACCGTCCCGTCCGGCATATTTGTTGAGATTCTCATAAATTTCCGAAATTATGCGGTTTATGTTTCTAATGTCTTTAGCCGATTCGTCCATTTATTTATAATGTTTATCGCTCTTTATATATTTATTTTGTTTTATTAAGGAGTATCGCGTTAATCGCGTTTTATCGCGCACCGCGTTTGTGACGCTTGCCGCTTATTTAAACGAGGCGTTCAGTTTAATGGAGCAATAGGACGAACACATCGAACAAACCTTGTCGTCTTTAAGCGGAAGCGAAGCGCGCATTTCCCTGGCCTTTTCGGGGTCAAGCGAACATTCGTACTGCTTTTCCCAGTTCATAGACCTCCTGTTCCTGCTCATTTCTATATCCGCGTCCAATGCTTTATTGACCCCTTTCGCGATATCGCCGGCGTGAGCGGCTATTTTCGACGCTATGACGCCGTCTTTTACGTCGGAAACGGACGGCAGCCTTAGATGCTCGGCGGGAGTAACGTAGCAGAGAAAATCGGCGCCCGCGCCGGCCGCGACCGCGCCGCCGATAGCGCACGTTATATGGTCGTAACCGGGAGCTATATCGGTAACCAAAGGACCGAGCACGTAAAACGGAGCGCCGTTGCAAAGGCTCTTTTCCAATTTTACGTTAACTTCTACCTGATTTAAAGGCACATGCCCCGGACCTTCTATCATTACCTGCACGCCTTTTTCGAGAGCGGTTTTTTGCAGTTCTCCGAGGGTTATCAGCTCGGAGATTTGCGCCCTGTCAGTAGCGTCGCAAAGGCAGCCCGGCCTTAACCCGTCTCCTAGGCTTAATACTACGTCGTTTTTTTTTGCTATATCCAAAAGCCTGCCGTAATTTTCGTAAAGAGGATTTTCCCTGTTTTTCCTTATCATCCACGAGGCTATCAATGAGCCGCCCCTTGAAACTATGCCCATGACTCTCGTCTGTAAATTCATCGTCTTCAGGGCTTTTAACGTCAATCCGCAATGTACGGTGATAAAATCGACGCCTTCTTCGCACTGCCTCTCTATTACCTCGAAAAGGTATTCCGGGTCAAATTTATCGATAAAACCGGCGTCGTTAGCGCCTCCGGTTTCCATGGCGGGGCGGAACGCTTCGTAAAGCGGAACAGTTCCAACTGGAACCGCGCAGTTTTTAAGGATATCGCGCCTGAATTCGACTATATTTCCGCCCGTCGAAAGGTCCATAACCGCGTCGGCTCCGCTTTTTACCGCCGTAAACAGCTTCTCTAATTCTTCTTCGATGCTGCAGCTGTCGCCGGACGAGCCTATATTGGCGTTCACTTTTGTTTTCAGCCCCTTGCCGATTGCAAGTGGTTTTATATCGCGGACGGCGTTCTTCGTAATGACCGTCCAGCCGTTCATTACGTCGGAACGTATTTTTTCCGGCGGCACTCCTTCCGACTCCGCGCAATATTTCATTTCGTCGGTTATTATGTTATTTATTGCGGCTTCTATTTGGTTCATACGCTCCCCCCGTATTCTTTTTATATGCGTGTCTTAACGGCATTTTATAATTTTCAGGCGTGAGAATATAAGCCGTTCCCTAAGGCTCGTCAGCCTATTGTGTTTATTAGGGTTTTTACGGCGCCGCCGATATCCGGTCTGCCCAGCACCCCGGATTGTACAGCTATACGGCGTCCGCCGGCTTTCTTAATTTCCGGCAGATTGGCTTCGTTTATGCCTCCGAGCGCAAAAACCGGAATATCGACCGCTTTCAGGACTTTTTTTAACATATCCGCGCCCTGTTCGAATTCCCGGTTCTTTGTTTTAAAGACAGGGCTGAACGTAATAAAATCCGCTCCATCGTCCTCGGCTTTTTTTGCTTCTTCAATAGAATGGGAAGAATAAAAAATTTTAAGTTCCTTAAATTTTTCCTTGACCGCCCTAATAGGGATGCTGTTTTTATTTAAATGGACGCCGGACGCGCCCAAGGCTAACGCCGCATCTATTCTATCGTTGACGAAAAAACTGACGCCATCGTATTTTTCTATCACGGCTTTAACTTTTCCGCCTAATTCCATAAACTTATTGGCGCTTACGTCTTTTTGCCTAAGTTGAAACGCCTTTATTCCGTTACGGAAACATTCGTCGAGAGCGGCAAGATAGCCGTCTTCGTTCTCGAAAAATTTTTTGTCTCCGATTAAATAAATATTAAAACCCGTATATTTTTTTTGCGCATATTCCATTATATTAAGAATAATTATATAATCTAAGGGTTAAATTGTCAATCTGCGCAGCCCTATATGTCAAGCCAAAAATAAAAATGTCACCTTTAAGATAATGCTATAAAATATTCTCCTGTAATTATTCTATGGGGAGGATACAATGGCAAGGGACATTATAATGTTGGTAGAACATAAACCCATTTTCCTTTTTTTCCAATTTAACGAGCGTCATATCCGCTAAAGCGGGGATTCAGTATCTTATTATATGTTGAAGTAGTCTATAACGGTGATTTAAGATATTTTAAAATTTTCGATTTAAAATAAACTCCCGACCGCGTCAAACACGGTCGGGAGTAAGATACGGAGGCGGGCGCTTATGAAAGCGAAACTTTTATGCCCGCCGGAGTGGAATAAATCCGACATATTTTTTTATTTACTTTCTTATAGCCGTGCCTTGAACTTCAACGCAATATGTCTGAACTAAAAAGTAATTCGTTACTGTATCTCTTACACTTATATTTACTAGTGCATTTGCACCGCTTACCTTAGATATAGCTTGTTTAACGGCAGCTCTAATACTCGATTCTCCTAACGGAATACCTATAAATATATCGGTACATGAACCTCCGCTTGTTGGACCTAATGCTTTATAGCCTGTCTGGGAAACCGGAACGTTTGAAGGGGCTAACGTGCCGAAAACATTATAAGCGCAACCTGACAAACTTAATGCTGTAATACCTACTACTGCAAAAACTAATAAAATAGCCATTTTGCTTTTTCTCATCATTTTCTCCTCTTAAAGTTAAATGTTATTTTATTTTCTAAAAAATTAATTCATAATATTCTCTTACTCCCACAAACGCAGGAGGGAGTAAGAGAATAAATAAATCTGACACCTTTATTTTTATTAATTTATTATAACATAAAATCGCCAAAATTGAGTGAAGTGGAACTTGTTAATTGATTAGAACCTGTAAATTCATAAGGAAGCGAAGATGTAGGATTAGCATTTACAAAATTTAATATACTATTAAGGTTAGTCGAAGCATTAGGAAGATTTAAAAGCGGATTATATCCTGAAGTAGATTCGATATCGTCAACTAGATTCATAGCTGCTTGAGCGGTATTAGTAGCAGCAACGCCTGAGCCGTTAGCGGCGTCATTAAATAAAGCAGAACATTGACTGCTGCTTGAACTGTTACTCTGAATACATAATGCCAGAGCATCAGAAACATAATAAATAGTATTTATTTCTTGCTGAGTCAAACTAGTTGTAGCTAAATAGTTACTATCGGAAGTATAATTAGTTAGATTAAACGATTGAATGGCACCGAAAATTGAACTGTTATAGCTGCTTAACTCGTTAGTACTTGTAAAATTACCGCCAAAACTAGCTAAAAGCTGTGCCGCAATAACCGTAGTTGTTTCATCAACATCGCCGCCTAGTGTTATAAAAGTGCCCAGGGTAGGTGAATATGTGCCGGCTGGAACCGCTGCGCCAATCAATGTGGCATCTGGGTTTCCATTTGCATTTGTAATAACGGCATAATAGCTGCCGGTTGTGTTTCCATCCCAATTAAAATAAACAGTACATCCGCCAGCAGATGTAAAAGAACAAGTGCCTATTTGCGTGCTTGTGCCGCTATTATATTCATATGCAGCAACGTTTCCACTTGTTAATTGAGTTGTGCCACCGTATCCTGCTACACCAAAAGAACTGAGATCACTGCCGCCTCCGCTTGGAATACTGCCGCCCCCGCCCCCGCTTCCGCTACCGCACCCGGATAATACTGCCGGAACGGTAAAAATTAACAGTAACAGGATTAAAAGATAAAACTTACGGGATTTTTTGAAGAACTTTTCATTAAACTCCATAATCTCCTCCTTAAAGAAATTAAAAGTTAAAATATTAATATAAAATTATACATATTAAACATCCCCCCCTAATAAATGTCAAGAAATTTTTTTTAACTTAAAATTTTAATTATAGTATATGTTAAACGTCTCTGGTTTTTTTCGAGGTTAAATTAATTTTAAGGCGTGATTTTATGATTTTTAGCCAAAAAATATACTGCGCAAGGGATTTTAGCGTAACGCCCTTTTTGAACTATGCCGCTTTTTGAAAACGGTTATTTTTATTATATAAATGCCGGGGTAGGAGGTTTTGCTTATCGATTTTTTGACCATATAGCCTTTTGCGCCGCGTATTTTTTCCTGTTTATTCATTATATATATTTCGTTTAACAAGAAAACTTTCGACATTATGTTTTTGGCAAGAACGGTTTCATAGGCGGTATTGTTAGCGTAACCGTAATCGCCTACCGCCCTTGCCTGAGCGGCGAGAAGAGGTATTAAGGCTATGCCGAGTATCACGAGGCTATAAGACTTCTATGAGCGTAAAACCGCTCTCTGAAGCACTGATAGAAACGCCTTTGACATTACCTTTGTAAACCGCAAGCCGCCGTACATTTTTTTCTTCATTGAAAAGACGCTCTTTTCTTAAACTTTGAGAAAAATATATCCTATTAAGTATGAATTAATACGAATCGCATTATTCTATCCTGTAGTTCATGGTTATATTCTGAGCGCCTTGCGTTAAATCAATAGACACGTTGTTTTCGTTCATAAGGCCGGATAATAAATTTACGGCTTCCTGCGGGCTGGAAAGAGGCGTTCCGTTTATAGACTTTATTGCGTCGCCGGGCCGTAATCCCATATATGCAAAAATACCGGTCGGAACTACGGTTAAGACTTTAAATCCGATTATTTTGCCGTTTACTATATCCGGAACGGTATGCATCTGCGTGAAAATCGAATTTAAATCCGGTTCGAGCAAAAATGCGGGAACCGGATTTTTATTTTTTTGCTTTCTGCGGCGGGGCGTTTTAGAAATTGTAGCCGGCTTCGTCGTGCTGGGTAATATCGAGGCCGATAGACTCCGATTCTTTATCCACCCTTAAACCCATAACTTTATCTATCGCCTTAAAGATAATATAACTCATCGTAAATGAATAAGCCGCTACGGTAATTATAGTCAGAAACTGAATCCAAATCTGACCGGGATTGCCGTAAAACAAGCCTTTTCCCGCAGAGTTAATAAGGGGGTCGGCAAACAAACCGGTCGCTAAAGCGCCCCATATTCCTCCCACACCGTGAACGCTGAAAACGTCGAGCGCATCGTCGGCGCCCAATTTCGGTTTAACGAAAACAACCATGGAATAACAGAGGATACCTGCGATAAAACCTATTATTAGGGAACCGGTCGGATTGACGAAACCGGATGCCGGGGTTATCGCTACGAGTCCTGCAACCGCACCGGATACCATGCCCAGCGTCGTCGGTTTTCCGCTGCGTATCCACTCCGCTATCATCCAGCCTATAGCCGCCGCCGCGGTCGCCGTGTTGGTTACCAAAAACGCCGAAGTGGCAAGCGGATTAGCCTCTAAGGCGCTTCCCGCGTTAAATCCGAACCACCCGAACCACAAGAGGGCCGCGCCTAAAATCGTATAGCCGAGCTGGTTCGGCTGAACGATATTTTCCTTCATAAACCCCTTTCTTTTTCCCAGGACTAAGGCTCCGGCAAGGCCCGCGACGCCGGCGTCTATATGGACTACGGTTCCGCCCGCAAAATCGAGCGCGCCCATCTTATTGAACATTCCGCCTACGCCCCAGACCCACTGGGCTACCGGCGCATAAACGATAGTTAGCCATATTACGGTAAACACTACCCACGAAGAAAATTTTATTCTTTCAACGAGCGAACCGCTAATCAATGCGACGGTTATTATTGCAAACATAAGCTGAAACATTACATAGACGTAAGAGGGTATAGTCCCGTCGTATCTCGAATGCTGCGTTTCTTTCATGGCCAAAAGGCCTATATATTTGAAGCCGCCTATTAATCCGCCGAAAGAATCGGGGCCGAAAGCCAACGAGTAGCCCCATAAAATCCATATGACGCTGACGGTGGCGATAGTTATAAAACTAAGGGATATCGTATTCAAAACGTTTTTTCTTCTCACCATGCCGCCGTAAAAAAACCCGAGAGCCGGGGTCATAATCAGCACGAGAGCCGATGAAGCCAATACCCACGCGATATTTCCGGAGTCAAACGCCGGAACTTTGGCGGCGTCGGCAAAGGCTGGGCCAGTCCATGAAAACAGGACCAAAGACATGCCCGCGAACAAAGACCATACCGCGGCGGATAAAGGTATTTTAAAATTTTTAGCAAATTTAATCATGTTAAGATTCATAATTTTTCCCGCTCCTCCTTACTAAATTTAATATTTATTTTAATAAAAACTAAATAGCCGATTCTCCTTTTTCTCCCGTTCTTATCCTTATAACTTCTTCAATCTGGGATATGAATATCTTTCCGTCGCCGATATTGCCGGTTTTTGCGCTTTTTTCTATCGTTTCCACGATGCTTAGGACCTGCTCGTCGGAAGCGGCTATTTCCATCTTTGCTTTGGGAACGAAATCTACGCGGTATTCCGCCCCTCTGTAAAGTTCCGTATGCCCTTTCTGCCTTCCGAATCCCTTAACCTCCGTAACCGTTATTCCGTGAATGCCTATCTTATTGAGAGCTTCTTTGACGTCGTCGATTTTAAATGGCTTAATAATGGCTTCTATCTTCTTCATTGCGTTTTCACCTCCTCTTTAAATTACGTTAATATAATTAAATTCACCTTTTAAATCTCCCCTCCTTAAAAGGAGGGCGTCAGCCCTAACGGCAGTATACTTGCGTCAAGCGTTATAAATCTCCCCTCCTTAAAAGGAGGGCGTCAGGCCTAACGGCAGTATACTTGCGTCAAGCGTTATAAAGCTCCCCTCCTTAAAAGGAGGGCGTCAGCCCTAACGGCAGCATACTTGCGTAAAGCGTTATAAAGCTCCCCTCCTTAAAAGGAGGGGCGTCAGGCCTAACGGCAGTATACTTGCGTCAAGCGTTATAAAGCTCCCCTCCTTTTAAGGAGGGGTGTCAGGCGTCAGCCTGACGGGGCGGTTGCAATATTGCCGTTAAAAACTGTATAAAACCATTAAATTTATAGTATTCTGCTGTGAATGAGCCTGCAAACCGTTGGAATCTAAATAGACGTTATGGTTAGACCCCTGATGCTCCAGCTCGAACCTGAACTGCACGTCTTTAAAATTTTTAAAAGAGGGCTGATACGCAAACGTAAGCGTTGAATCTATGTAAGTATAGCCGGTTCCCGGAACGCTCGTCATCTCCCACATGCCGTTCTGGTCGTATGCGGCCGTTTCCCTTAAAGTTTCCGCCAGCTGTCCGAAACCGTAATTATGCTGGTGGTGAATATAGCCGGCTATGCCGTAAAAACGGGATTTGTCGTATGTATCGTTTGAAGTCTGAACTAAAGCGGGATAACCCGAATAAGAACCCGCCGCTATACCGTTTTCGCTTAATACGGAATTGTTTATTCCGCCGCCGAGCCCAAGCTCGTAATCGGCGACGAAAGACCAGTCTGCAGTCGGGCTGAACACGCCGTCGATATAGCCGTAAAAACTTTTATTCAGGTTATCTTCGTAAAGCTGTCCGCTTGTGCTTCCGCCCGTGCCGTTTCCTACCAGATAGCTGTTTTCCCCGTAGATGAATCCCCCGTTAAAAGTCAGCATGCCCGTAGCCGCATAACTTTCGTTAAGCTCGATAACCGGCAGGTTGTCTATGGGAACGGCAGAGTTGACGGTATTTGCTATTCCGAGTGTCGAGGTCAGAGCCGGAATAAAGTTATATGTCAAGAACACGCCGGTCAAAGTTGCCGGTTCCACGGCATCGAGAAGCGAATACGTATCGTTCCAGTTTCTTATAGGATTAAACGACTCGAACCCCAGAAGTTCGCCTTCCTTCCCGATATGGATATCGAGCCCGCTTCCTACCGGCAGATTAATATTTATATATGCTTTCCTTATGTCGTAAGGCGTCCTGTCCTGAAAAGGCGTCGTAAAATAAGACGTATTTCCGTAATAAGCCTTATAGAACTGGATATTCTGCCCGAAGTCGAGCGATATATGAAAACCCACGCCGTAAGGATTTGAGGAAGTCCCCGGGGAACGCCTCAGGGTTATGTCGGCATTATTTACCGCAAACCCGTCCGTCTGCCAGTTGTCTCCGTAGTTGCCGTTGCCCTCGAAAGAAGACGGCGCGTTTACCGCCTCCGGTTTTGCAAGGTTATACGTGTAAGAGCCTGCCAAAGTCCCCAACAGTTGTATATTGGAAAAATAATTTTCCGGGCTTTGCGCCTTATTTGCTTTTTTGATAGCCTGCATCTCGCTCAACGCCTTGTCTAATTTTTTCTCTATTTTTTTGATGTTTGCATCGGTTCCGCTTTCGATTTTTCCGCTATCCGTGCCGGAAGCCGCATTTGCTGCACAAGCATCTTTCCGGACCGCCGTCATGGATAAAAATAGAAACGCCGCAAAAAGCATAGCGCCCGAAAATAATTTGTTAAATTTCATAGCCCCTCCTTATTTAAAAATATGCATTAAAATTATTTAATTTGTTATATAGCAAAAGCCGTGCCAATTATTTTTAGGAATTATAAAAAGCTAAAATCCTTATGAAAGTGAGCAGATAAATAAATCAGACGCCTTTTAAGGGGGAATAGCGCATAGAAATAGGGACGTTAATGTGTTATAAATTTAGGCAGTTTTGAACCGGGACAGTTTATTGATTAATATTTAGGCAAAACTTTGAGGATATGTGGAATCTGTGCCGGCATTTGAAATATCCGTAAGGGAAGAATACTTTTAATTAAAAATTATGTTAAGCGACGATATTCTTTTTTGCAGGTTGCGGCGGCTCATGCCGAGAATCCGGGCGGTCTTTGTTATATTGCCGTCGTTTTCTCTTAATTTGCGGATAAGATACGCTCTTTCAAATTCTTCTTTTGCCTGTTTAAAAGAACCTGCGGACATAAATCTTTCGGAATCGTTAACGTTTTTCGGGCTTAATATATTTTGCGGGGGCGAATCGTCTGCCGGAGATTGCTTCGCTTCGTCGGCAACGACTTTATCGGGGCTCGCAACGATTATATCCGAACCGGCAACGCCGCCCGCTTCGCCCGCGCCATTGTTTTGCGCTTCCGCCGGATATTTAATTTTTAATTCGCCGATAACGTCTTGAGCTGTTATTTTATTGTGCAAATTCAGGATAGAAAATCTTTCTATAATGTTTTTCAATTCCCTGACGTTTCCGGGCCAGCCGTAGTTTTTTAAAACGTCCATGGCAGGCTCGTCTATTTCAAGCCTTGCGGCATTACCGCAGAAAATCTTAATAAAATAATTAATCAGCGGCGGTATATCTTCTCTTCTTTCCCTTAAAGGCGGAATGAAAAACGGAATAACGTTAAGCCTGTAAAATAAATCCCTTCTGAACCTTCCCCCCGATATTTCGGCTTCAAGGTCTTTATTGGTAGCCGCGATAACCCTGACGTCCGCTTCCACGTCGGATTCTCCGCCGACTCTTTGAAACCTGCCTTCCTGTAAAACCCTCAGAATTTTAGACTGCATCCTTAAACTCATATCGCCGATTTCATCCAGAAAAATAGTTCCTCCGTCCGCAAGTTCGAACTTTCCTCTTTTTCTGCCGGCGGCTCCGGTAAAAGCCCCTTTTTCGTAGCCGAAAATTTCGCTCTCTATGAGGTCTTCCGGGACGGCCGCGCAGTTAATGGCGATAAAGGGCTCTTCGTTCCTTAAGCCGTTTAAATGAAGCGCTATTGCAACCAGCTCTTTTCCAGTGCCGTTTTCTCCGGCAATCAATGCTGGAGCCGCGGAGGGAGCGGCCTTCTGTATCTTTTCCTTAAGATGCTTTATTGCGGCGGATTCTCCGACAAGTTCCAAACCTCCCCGTCCGCCCGGATTAGGAATGCTTGCAGCCATTATAGTCTTCTTTTCGCTCAGGCTGTTAAATTTAACGGCATTTTCGACCGTTATGATTATTCTGTCTAAAGACAGGGGTTTTTCTATAAAATCGTACGCCCCTATTTTTATCGTTTTTATAGCGGTATCTATATCGGAATGCCCAGATATCATTATGACAGGAATTTTCTTGTCTATTTTTACCATTTCTTCAAGCACGCCTGCTCCGTCTCCGTCCGGCAGCCAAACGTCCAAAAGAACCGCGTTGGGGGATTTTTCGGTAAAAGCCTTAATTCCGGCTTTGCCGCTTCCTTCGGTCAGGACGTTATATCCCTCGTCCTTCAGTATCCCCGAAAGGGATTTTCTTATGCTTTCTTCGTCGTCTATAACCAGGACCGTTTTCATGGATGTTTTGCCCCTTTTTCCCGTTTTTTTGCTTTTGTTTTATTTTTAACTTTATCCTATCAGGCGAATTTTATAGGAAAAGCATTTTTTCTGCTCTTTTTCCGGTTTTTAATTCTATTATAAAATCCGCTCCGCCCCGTTCGTTATTTTCGGCCGTAATAGAGGCGTTATTTTCCATTATTATATTTTTGGTTATGGCAAGCCCAAGGCCCGTTCCCCCCTGTTTGGTAGAAAAGTAGGGTTCGAACATGTTCTGCATGGCTTCTTCGCTTATGCCCGCCCCGTTATCGGAAAAAACTATCCTTATGATATTCCGGCTAATATCGCCGCCGTTTTTTATCGCATCCGCGGTTATATTAATTTCGCCTTTGCTTCCCGCTTTATCCATAGACTTTAAGGATGCGCTGAAAACGGCATTGTCGATAATATTCATAAACGCTCTTTTCATCTGTCTCTTGTCTATATAAGCCTCCGGCAGGAATTCTGGAAGCTTAACGGAAAATTCTATGTTCCTGTGCGCATTTCTATAAAGGGAAACCACCTCTTCTATTAAGCCGTTCAAATCGGTTAATTCAAAATTTGCCTTGGGAAGCCTCGCGTAAACGGAAAATTCGTCCACGAGATTTTTTAAATCGTCCACCTCTTTAATTATCGTATCTATGGAATCATTGAAAATCGCGTCGTCGCAATTAAGTTTGTTTCCGTATCTCTTTTTGAGCCTTTCTGCGGAAAGCCTTATGGGCGTCAAAGGATTCTTTATTTCGTGAGACATCCGCTTCGCCACTTCCTCCCATGCCGCGACCCTCTGGGCTTTTATCATATCCGTCGTGTCGTTTAAGACGATTATGAAACCTATGTAATTATCCGATTCGTCTTTTAGTACCGTAAGATTAACTATATAGACCTTCAGATTGCCGCCTATATTCAATTTTATTTCTTTGGTCAAAGTTTCTTTGCCTTCTTTGGTTAAATCTTTAATGGCGCTTCTTATATCGGAAAACATCGCCCTGCCGAAAACGTCTTTATAGTTTTTGCCCGCCGCGTCTTTATAAGCGATTCCGAACATATCTTCTGCGGCGTTGTTAAAACTCCTTATTTTTCCGCCCGAGTCTATTCCTATGACTCCGGCGTGGATATTTTTCAGGATTATCTCCATATATCTTCTTCTTCTGTCGATTTCCTCGTTGACTTTTTTTAAACCGGCATTCGCCCTTTCTATCTCTTCCTTGTTTTTCTTCAGGTCGGAAGCCATAACGTTGAATGAATTTATAAGCATTCCTATCTCGTCGCCTTCGCCTTTCGGAACGTTTACGTCCAAATTTCCCGCCGCCACTTTTTTTGTCCCTTCCACAAGGTCTATAATGGGCTTAGTCAGTTTTTTAGAAAGATAAAAACCTACCCATGAAGATATAAAAAGAATAATGAGCGTAAATATCGAAAAAAAAATAAAATAGGTCGTTTCCACCGGATTTTTTATAAACCTTATCTGCGAATAATCTTTATAAAAATGAGCCAGCCATTCTATCTTGCGGTTAATATCCCCGCTCCTCGCCAAACCGGAACCGCGGGCTATATCCGCCGCATAATCCATGGCTTTTTCAAATCTCGGCGAATACCATTTATTTATAATATTTGCCGCAAAACCGGCAGCAATCATAACTACAAACATAAAAATAGACGGGACTATGCTGACTATCACGAACAATCCTACGAGTTTCGTCCTGAGTTTTGCGCCTATCACTCCCTTTTTGCGTTCTATGACCAGCTTTACGACGTTTCTTAAGACGAGAAACGACATAAGCAGAAATAATACCACGGTGATATTTATATACGCGTAAACTATAATCTTGGACGTAACGGAAACGTTAGAGAAAGAAATCATCCTGGTTTCTTCGAACGTAGAAAACACGACAAGAAAAAATACTATCGCCGCAAAGATAAATTCCCTTTTGATTTTAACTTTTTCTGGGTCTTTTTTATTCATATTCCGTTCATATTTTATCGTTATTATCCATATCGCCGGATTTATTTATTATTTTACGGATTTTAAACATTTTACGTGCCGCTTCCGCTTATTAAATTTACGATAAAAGCCGGAAATTTATCTCTGCCGGTTTTTATCGCTATTTTTCCGACGCGTTTTGCATTTTATACTTGCGCCGAAACAAAAGTTAGCAATATTATCGATAAATATTATATAAATCTTATCATAAATATTTACTTTAATACCTGTTTATTGTATCATAAAAATATATGAAAGTATTGGTGCTCGGCTGCGGAACTTCAACGGGCGTACCGTTAATAGGATGCGGCTGCAAAGTCTGCGCATCTGAAAATCCCAAAAATAAAAGGCTCAGGCCTTCCGTATTGGTGACCGAAAATAACTTCGACATTTTAATAGATACTTCTCCCGATTTAAGAACTCAGGCGTTAAAATTAGGCGTTAAAAATATCGATGCCGTACTATACACCCATACGCATGCCGACCACGTCTTCGGCATAGACGACCTTAGAATGTTTAATTATTTAAAAAAGGGAGAAAATAAATTTATACCGGTTTACGCTTCCGGCGCTTCCATAAGTTTTATCAGAAGCAAATTCGACTACATATTCAAAGAAAAATCGCAGTCCAGCAAGCCGTATCTAGACCCGCATATTATAAACGGCGCCGTCGAAATAAAACCAGGGGTAAAAGTAACCCCCGTTCCTGTATACCATGGAGTAAATTTGATATACGGCTACAGGATAAACGATTTTGCGTATATTACCGACGTTTCTAAAATTCCCGAGCAGTCGTTCGGCTTATTGAAAGATTTAAAAATATTAATGCTCGACGCCCTCAGGTATAAACCTCATCCTACCCATTTAAGCATCGAAGAAGCGGTGGGGTTTTCGGAAAGGATAAATCCTTCGGCGACATATTTTACCCATATGGGGCACGATATAGATTACGAAGAAATTAATAATCTCTGCGCGGAGGGCAATTTTTACCCGGCATACGACGGATTAAGCATAGAAATATAGCGATTTTGGGTAAAATCAATCTATATCGGTTATAAGATATAAGGCAAACGACAAAAATATAATATCCGCCATAAACGCCGACAAAAAAGGATTAAGCTGGGCGGTTTCTCCAAGCGACAGCGCAATGGAATTTATAATCCACCAGACAAAAGCAGATAAAAGGCTTATGCCGACGGAAACGGGGGAATTGCCCTTTTTGCCCAGTAAAAGCCCCATCGAAATTCCTAAAAGTATTAGAATTAAATTGATAACCGGATAAGATATTTTGGAATAATAGCTGGTTAAGACGTAACTTAAACCGGACTCAGATTTTTTTGCGACCGCTATCATGTCGGAAAGGTTTATTATGGATAAGAATTCCGGCTTCAACGTATAAGACCTGAAAAAATTTAAGTTTAAATATATCGGTATTACGATTGCTTTAAACGATTTCTGGGAAAATCCGGGGGCGGTTTCAAAATTAAATTTGTCTTCCTGACCGTAAGCAAGTTTCAGCCCATTTTCGTCGAAATAACCGGTTTTTGCTATATATCTTTTTATCAGCGCAAATTTGTCGTCGAATACATATACGTTAACGCCTTTTATCATTTTAGACCGCGCCTCCATGACCTTCGCCGTTATAATGCAGCGTTTGTAATGGATGAAAATATTTCTGGTCCTGTATTTGTAAACGGAACCGGCATTATAAGATTTATCTTTATTTATGTGCCTCCGCATGACGACTCTTCTCAATACGTTGGATTTTACGGCAATAAAATTGGAAAGCAAAAAAGCAAAAACAGATAGCGCAAGTCCTAGCGCGATTAAAGGCGCGAAAAATCTGAACATGCTTAATCCGGAAGATTTTGCGGCTGTTATTTCGTTATTTTTATTAAAAAACGAAATTGAAAGCAGGGTCGCTAAAAGAACGGATAAGGGAAGCATCCTGTATATTATCTCCGGCAGTTTGTAAATAAAATAAAGAATCACGTATTTAAACTCCGGCGAATGTTTAGTAAAAGCGCCTATATTTGAAATAAAATCTACGATTATATAAAAAGCCGTCAGGCTTAAAAGCGCGACGGCAAAATATTTTAGAAATTCGGCTATAAGATACTTTTGTAATATTTTTATTTTCATAAATATTGATTTATATTTTTAAAGTTGCCGTTCCGACGCCGTCCGCCTTACTTTAAAAAAGCTTTAAAATAAAGCGCCGAACCGCCGGCCGTCAGAAATAAATCCGCCCCCCATACGCCTATTAAAGGATTTAATTGGTTTCTAAGCGCCAAATAAAATCCCGCCGTAAACAATATATAGTAGATAGCGACGATCATTATGGTATAGGATATAGCAAGGAACAAACTTCTTTTTTCAAGAAACATTCCAAGCGGTATGCCTATAAATATAAACAGAACCGCGGCGGCGGGAATGGCTATTTTTTTGTAAAGATATGCGAGATAAACGTTTTTTAATTTACGGCTGTGTTCGGTAAGATATCTTTTCGCAAGTTCCGAAAAAGTCAAAAAATGCACCGAGCTGTTTTTACCCGGAAAAGACAATCCTTTTAATTTAACATTGATTTTATAGGTATTAAAATGCAGAAGCCAGAATTCTTTGGCATCCGGCTCCTGGTTTTGAATAGTTCCGTCTTTTAAATAAAACGAAAGCGTGTTAAGCTTTCTGTCGTATTTAATATTGCCGCTTTTTGCGATAAGCGTTTCCGGTTTGTTGCGCACTTTATTCAATATAAATATGCCTTTAAGGGTGGATTTGCCGGTATCCACGTCCTTGACGAAAATTTTCAGGTTTCCGAATCTGTTCGTGAAAGAATTTTTTTTTAATGCCGAAAGAGCCGCTTTTTTAACTTCTTTTACGGCAAGAACCCTGAAAAAGAAATTAAACCGCGGCGCCATGTAAAACGAGAAAAGGATGGAAAAGGAAAAAGGGATTATCGCAAAAATGATTGCAGGCTTCGTAAGTTTAAATATGCTTATGCCCGAAGCCCTTAACGCCATAATTTCGTTGTCCTGAGTCATTTTTCCGAAAACGGTCAGCAGCGCCAGCAAAAAAGATACCGGCAGGGTTATTATCATAAAATCCGGTATGGTCAGGCTTGCGAGTTTTAATACGGCCGAAATGCTTATGCCCTTGTTAAGAACCATTTGGGTCAAAAGAAGAATGCGGTTTATGGTTATGCTGAAGGTAAATATGGAAAGTCCGAAAAGAAACGGAAAAATCATCTGCTTAAATATATATTTATCTATGGTTGACATGAACGTCCTGTTTTTTATGAAATATTTTTTTTAAATTTTCTTTAAATTGTTGACTATGCCGTTTAATAATATTAAAATTAAAACAATTATGCTTAAGCGGTATAATACAGTATAACAAAAATTATAAATGTTTAAAAGCATTGGAGGCGGTTTATTATGGCATATAATTTAATTTTTATCGACGAAAGCGAATCGATGCGAAGAGCCGTTTCCATGATGTTTCACGATAATCCAGATTTCAACGTAAACCTCATAAACGAACCGTCTTTACTTCACAAGGCCGTAAAAAACTTTTTTCCCGACATAATAGTATTAAGCTACAACACAATCGACACCGAATTAAAAAAGAGCATTACCGGCATCAAAACCAGCGCCAGTTTTTCCGGCATTCCCCTTATCCTGCTCGTTCCTTCGGATTTATCGGATAACGAAAAAGACACCCTGATAAAGCTGAACGCCGACGGCTTTATTTACAGGCCGTTCGGCAAAGAATCCTTTATTTCGAAAATAAAAAAAGTTCTGGAAGCAACCGGCGTGTCAGGCATAGAAAATAATCGCGAAGAAGAAAAAATATACGATATTTCGTTGTTCGAATCCGAAAAACCTGCGGTTGCCGCCGCAACCGATTCTTCCTCAGGCGGTTCTAAAGCGCAGGACGCGCAGGAGCCGGCTGAAACGCCGGAAGCCCCCGAACAGGCGGAGCAATCCGGAAACGCTGCGATGCCGAAAATATCGGGAAATCCGCCGGCGCCTTCCATGTCGTCTATTTACGAGGAATCCGCATCCGTCGTGGAAGTGCCTTCCAACGCCGTATATGCCGAAGAAAACCGTTCTGAATCGCCGGAAATAAACCGCGCTTTCGAAAATCTTTTTAAAGACGATGCGATATTTAAAGAATTTCAGGACCTTAACGAAACGGAATATCCCGAAGACACGGAAGACGCAAAAACTGCGGAAGCGGGCGGCGTAACGGAAGAAACCGGGGTAACCGCCGCGGAAGAAACCGGGGTAACCGCCGCGGAAGAAACCGGGGGAACCGCCGCGGAAGATTTATCCCTTAAAACTGTCGATGCCCCTAAAACCATAGAACTGGACGGAACTGCGGCCTCTTCGCATTTGCCGGAATATCTCCCCGATGATATTTTTAAAAATTCGAACAGTAAGGAGGAAAAAAATTTGAAAATTTTAGACGAAGGCAATCTCGTTAAATTTGACGATTATTTAAAAAACTCGATAGAAAAAACTTTAGAGGAGATTAAACCGCTGATAATCGAAAACATAAAACAGTTAATGCCGGAAATCATAGAAAGGCTCGTAAAAGAAGAAATAGAAAAAATCAAGATGCAATAAACGGCCGGTTATAATCTATAATATAATATATGCGCATTTTTGAATCTCAGATAAAACCGCTTATATATGCGGCTCTGAACGAGGACATAAAGGGGGGGGATATTACGACGGACGCCGTAGCGCTAAATAACGACCCCGTTATCGGATGCGCGGTCACTGCGAAAGAACAGGCGGTCGTATGCGGACTTCAAGTATTTTCGATGGTGTTCGATGCGGCGGCAGGCGGCGATTATAAAATAAATTTTTCGGTTCCCGAAGGCTGTATTGCCGATAAATCGCAACAGATAATATCGCTCGAAGCAAAAGCGAGCTCTATTCTTTACGCCGAAAGAACGGCCCTTAACTTTCTCCAGCATTTATCCGGCATCGCAACGCTGTCCAACGCCGCTTCCAACGCCTTGAAAGGCTTAGAAACGAAAATTTTAGACACGAGAAAAACTATCCCCGGATTAAGAATGCTTCAAAAATACGCCGTCAAAACAGGCGGAGGAGAAAACCACAGATTCGACCTGTCTTCCGGAATCCTCATAAAAGACAATCATATTAAACTTGCCGGCGGGATAAAAAAAGCCGTGGAAGCGGTAAAAAAATATTATTCCGGTTTAAATTTTAAAATAGAAATAGAAACCGCCGATTTAAACGAAGTCCGTGAAGCGCTCGAAGCAAAAGCCGATATTATTATGCTCGACAATATGGATTCGAAGACGATGAAAAAAGCCGTAGGCATTATAGGCAAAAAAGCCCTGACGGAGGCGTCGGGCAATATAAACATGGAAAATCTGAGAAAAATAGCCGAAGAAACCGGCGTAAATTATATATCTATGGGCTGTCTGACAAATTCCGTAAAACCTGCCGATTTTTCGTTAAATTTAATCATCTAGACTAAAACGCGCGCGCGGGCACCCGCGCCGGACTATGTACCCCCCCCCCGCCTTTCCCGCCGACCGGCTTTAGTCAAACAGCCGCGTTATGAGCGGAATGTTGGAACTGTATGTTTTTACCCAAAATACGGATTCGGAATATGTTTGATAAATTTCTACGACGATATTAAACGGTTCAGGCAATCCGTATATAAAAATTGCCTACGGGAATTTAAGCGTTAAATTTAGCTTAAATTTTTTATAGAAATGATATAAAATAATAATATATTCCTAATATAATATAAAATAAATTTAAATAAAAAATTTAAAGGGGCAGCAAAATGGAAGAAATCAACTATATAGATATTTTTGAAATCAAGAAAAATCTTAAAGGTTCGTTTATAGGAAAAAACTTATATTATGAAGAAAAAGTAGATTCTACAAATACGCTTGCCAGAGACCTGGCGTCAAAAAATGCAAAAAGCGGAAGCGCGGTTATAGCGGACTGCCAGGAAAAAGGAAGGGGAAGAAACGGCAAGATATGGACGTCGCCCTGCGGGCGCAACATATATATGTCTATAATTCTGAAGCCTAAATTTAATCCGGAGACGGCTCAGGGAATGACCATAATCGCCGCCGTTTCGGCCGCCGACGCGATAGCCGAGGTTGCTTCCCTAGAACCCCAGATAAAATGGCCAAACGACATTCTTATCGGAAACAAAAAAGTATCAGGAATATTGACCGAAATGGGCACGCAGAATATGACGATAGACTATATAGTCGTTGGAATAGGAATGAACGTCAATATATTGGAAGAAGATATGGATGCGGGAATAAAAGATATCGCGACGTCGCTTTTGATAGAATCTAAAAAAACAAACGGGTCGGAACGCTTCCTTGACAGAAACAAACTTATCGCGTCTATTCTAAATAAATTCGACAAATATTACGAAATGTTTTTATCGACGGGCTTATCTTCGGTTCTTGGCTACTACCAGAAATACTTTGGCATGATGGGCAAAACGATAGAAATAAATATAAAGGACAGAAGGGTCGCGGGTCAGGTAGTCGGAATAGATTCTAAAGGCGCCCTTCTTTTAAAAACGGGCGAAAACGAATTGGAAACGATTGTTTTCGGCGAAGTATATCTTTAACGGCAATAACAATTAATATAATCTTATGCTGCTGTCATGCGATATAGGCAACTCGTCTTCCGTTTCCGGAATATTCGACGAAAAAGGAGATATAGTAAAAACGTTAAGGATAGATACGACAAAAATTTCTTCGGTTCAGGATTTAAAAAAGCTTTTTTCAAAAAATTTTAAATTAAGCGCTATGGATATAAAAGATGTTTCCGTTTCTTCGGTCGTCCCTTCCATAGACCCTGTATATAAAGAATTTTTTAAAAAGTCGGGGCTGAATCCTTTTTTTATTTCTTCGGAAATAAAATTAAACATAAAAATATGCCTTGAAAATCGTGAGAAATTGGGTTCGGACAGAATTGCGAACGCATGCTACGCCCATTCCTTGAACCCGGCGTTTAAAATTATAATCGACGCCGGAACCGCCCTGACCATAGACGTCGTCGACCGTGAAGGCAGCTTCTTAGGCGGCATAATCTATCCGGGGCTTTCTTCTCTTGCCGACAGCCTTTACCGTTCTACCGAAAAACTTCCGCTGGTAAATATCGGCAGGATAAAAACATTAATTGGGACAAGCACCGAATCTTCCATATCGTCCGGACTGTATCACGGCTTTTTATTTTTGATAAAAGGATTTATATATAATATCTGCGAATATTATAACTGCGACGTAAATAATTTAACCGCGATTTTTACCGGCGGACATTCCGGCATTATTATAGACGATATAGATATTAAAGCGAAAAAAATTTTGGACGAAAACCTGACGCTAAAAGGCATAAAATATTTATACGATTTAAACGCGGTAAATAAAACGGCGTAAATCCGGCTTTTTATCCTTTTACGTTCCTTCCTGCCACGACTTTAAATATTTTATTTGTTCTTCCGTAAGGACGTCTATTTCGTTTCCTAAAGACTTTAACTTTAAAGAGGCGATTCGCTCGTCTATTTCTTTTGGAACGTTATAAACCCCCGGCGGCATTGTCTTTCCCAAAACCGCAAACTCGGCTGAAAGGGCCTGAACGGAAAAACTCATATCCATAACGCTTGCCGGATGCCCGTGGGCGCTTGCAAGGTTGATGAGTCTGCCCTCCGCCAGCAGGTATATTCTTTTTCCGTCTTCAAGCGTATATTCTTCTATAAAATCTTTAATTTTTTTTACTTTTTTCGCCATTTTTCGGAGCTTTTTTATATTGATTTCTACGTCGAAATGACCCGAATTGGAAACTACCGCACCGTCCTTCATATTTTTAAAGTGGGCCGCGTCTATGACGTTTATATCGCCGGTTACCGTACAAAAAATATCTCCTATTTTTGCGGCTTCGGTTCCCTTCATGACCCTGAATCCGTCCATTACGGCCTCAAGGGCTTTTACTGGGTCAACCTCGGTAACTATGACGTTGGAACCTATGCCTCTCGCCCTTGCGGCAAGCCCTTTTCCGCACCAGCCGTATCCCATTACAACGAAATTTTTGCCGGCAAGGAGCATGTCGGTAGCCCTTATTATGCCGTCTATCGTCGATTGTCCGGTGCCGTATCTGTTGTCGAAAAGATGTTTCGCGTCGGCGTCGTTCACGGCGATAACCGGAATTTTAAGCTCTCCCGCCGATTCCATGGAACGCAGCCTTATTACGCCGGTAGTCGTTTCTTCCATAGAAGCTTTTATCTTTTTAATCAGTTTTTTATGTTTTTTGTGTATTACCGATATGAGGTCGGCGCCGTCGTCCAAGGTGATGTTAGGCTCTTTGCTTAAAACGTCTTCTATGTGTTTATAATACGTGTCAGAATTTTCCCCCTTCACGGCATAAACGTCTATATCGAAATCTTTCGTCAGGGAAGCGGCGACGTCGTCCTGTGTGGACAGGGGATTAGAAGCGCATAAATATACGCTTGCCCCTCCGGCCTTTAGCGTTCTTGCAAGATTGGCGGTTTCAGCCGTTACGTGAAGGCATAATCCCATATTTAATCCCTTAAAAGGTTTTTTATCGGCAAACTGTTCTTTTATGAGACTGAGAACCGGCATATCCCGCTCGGCCCATAAAATCCTGTCCTTGCCGTTCTTAGCAAGCTTTATATCCTTTATATCCGCCATCTTACCCCCTGTTTTGCCTTATCTTTATATTTTTCTTTATATTGATTCTTATTTTTCATTTCATTTCATCTCATCTCATCTCATCTCATCTCATCTCATCTCATTTCATTTCATTTCATTTCATTTCATCTTAATTCTATTTTTCATCTCATCTTAATAAAATTCATTATACGAACTCTTTGGTTTTGCTTAAATTTAACGCTTCTTCTTTTATCTCTTCTATCTTAATCAGTTTCTCCCATACAAAATCTTCGTCGAACCTTCCAAAATGCCCGTAATTGGACGTCTTGGCATAAATAGGCCTCAAAAGGTCGAGCATCTTTACGATACCGTAAGGCTTTAGGCTGAAAACCTTACAGATGGCGTCTGAAATTACCCCGTCCGGATAAGCGCCCGTGCCGAATGTATTGGCCATAACCGAAACGGGCTCGGCAACGCCTATCGCATAGGCTATCTGGACCTCGCATTTTTTTGCGATGCCGCTTCCGACCACGTTTTTTGCGATAAATCTAGCCATATAAGAACCGCTTCTATCGACTTTAGAGGGGTCTTTCCCAGAAAAAGCCCCGCCGCCGTGCCTGCCCATTCCGCCGTATGTATCTACTATTATTTTTCTTCCGGTAAGGCCGGTATCGCCGTTGGGACCCCCTATTACGAAACGTCCGGTCGGATTTATAAAAAACTTTGTATCTTTATCCATAAGTCCTGCCGGTATGGTTTTATCTATAATCTCGGAAATTACCGCGTCCTTAAGACGTTCCTGCGATACGGACTCGGTATGCTGGGTAGAAAGAACAATCGAGGTGATTTTATCCGGCTCGTCGTCCACGTACCTTACGGACACCTGCGATTTACCGTCAGGCCTGATAAAATCGAGGATGCCGGCCTTTCTGACTTCGGACAGCCTTTTGGTAAGCTTATGCGCATAATAAACGGGAGCGGGCATAAAGCCTTCCGTTTCAGAGGAAGCGTATCCGAACATAAGCCCTTGGTCTCCCGCGCCCTGGTCTTCGTCTTTTTCCCTTTCGACTCCCATTCTTATGTCGGAAGACTGTTTGCCTACCGCGGCTATTATTCCGCAGCTTTTGTAATCGAATCCGATAGACGAGTCGTCGTATCCTATTTCTTTTATAACGTCCCTAATTATATCCTGGTAATTTACCGACCCGCCCGAATTAATTTCCCCCGCGATTGCCACGAGTCCCGTCGTCACCATTGTTTCCAAAGCGACTTTGGAATACTTGTCCTGCGCTATAAACGCGTCTAGAATGGAGTCGGATATTTTATCGCAAATTTTATCGGGATGCCCCTCCGTAACCGATTCCGAAGTAAAAATAAAACTTCTGCCCTTGCTATTATTATTCATAATGTTTCACCTTTTTAAATTATAAAATTATTAAATATTATTCATGCGCTTATGCTATATGCTATATTATATATTATAATAATTAGCGCGCCCCGTCAATTTATATTCTTTCATTTATATTCTTTAATGCATATTTTACGGTTATTTTTTAATATCCCTGTGAAAGTATGAAATTTCGTACTTCCCGTTTATGTTCTCGAGCCTCCTTTTCAATTCTTCCGTTATAAAAACAGACCTGTGGACCCCGCCGGTGCACCCTATTCCAACCGTAAAATAAGATTTTTTTTCTTTGCGGTACAGAGGCAGCGAAAAAATTAAAAAGTCTTTTATGCGCTCTATAAATTCGCCGGATTCGGCGAAAGACATAATGTATTCGCCGACTTCCCTGCTTATTCCGGTAAGTTCTTTTAAAAACGGGACGAAAAAAGGGTTGGGTAAAAATCTTGCGTCGAAAACGGTGTCGGCCTCCAGCGGCAAACCGTATTTAAATCCAAAGGACATAATTTTAACGGAGAAGAAAGGGCCGACGGACGTCCCCTTTATATGGGACAGCAGAGCGCTTTCCAAATCGCGGATGTTGATATCGGACGTATCGATAACTATATCGGCGTTTGCTTTTGCCTTTTTAAGAAGGCGGCGTTCGTTTTCTATCGCCGCCGAAATGCCGTTTCCGGCAACGGGATGCTTTCTTCTGGTTTCCGAATATCTTCTTATAAGAACGTCGTCTCTCGCGTCAAAAAAAATAAATTTAAAAAAAGCCGATTTCCCTCTTAAAAATTTAATATAGCTTTCAAATTTATTTAAAAAACTTTTTTCCCTGATATCGATGACGAATAATATATTTTTTAACCTTGAGGACAAACCGAGTTCAAAAAATTTAGGCAAAAGAACCATCGGCATATTATCGACGCAAAAAAAACCTTTGTCCTCAAGGATTTTTAATCCCGACGATTTTCCGGAACCGGAAATTCCGCTTATTAATATTATATCTGGCCCCTCTGCGTTCTTTTCCAATATCAACCTCTTTAGGTAAGCAAACGTATCATAGTTCCGGCGCAATCAGGGAAAAATTTCCGTCTTTATCTTTAAAAATGAAAGATATTTTGGAAGTTCCCTTATCTTTAAAAATTATAAAATCTTTATTTCTTTTTTTAATTTTTTGCATCGCTTCTTTAATGCTTAACGGCTGTTTTTCGTAATCGTTTTTAATTTCGATATCCGGGATATCCGATTCTTCGGCCGGCGCGGACGCGCCTTCTTCTCCGTAATCTTTCCTCCTCGTTTTTTCTTTATGCTTTTTAATCTGCGCTTCCACCTTTTCCATTAAAAGGTCGATGGCGCTGTATATGTCGGCAGATTTTTCTTCGGCGTTAATATCGAGGTTTTTTGCAAGCAGCTTAATCTGCGCGATGCCGGATTCCTTGTGGTCCACGCGTTCCATACCGAGCGTAATGTGCGCTTCCAAAATATTGTTTAAATACTTCTCGAGTTTTGATACTTTGGATTCTGCGTACTGCTTTATAGCCTCGCTTGAATCGATATGCTTAAACGTTACGCTAATGTTCATTTGTCGGCCTCCTTTAGTTAATTAAGTTTATAATTAAGGTTTATCGTTTATTTTTATTATCGGCGGGTCAGGGATTCGCCAAGCCGGCCGACGATATGCAATGCAATGCGGTTAGGTTTAATCCGGAACAGGCGGCTTTTTTAACGCAATTTTATTTTCTTCTCCTTATGCTCGAAGAAGGGATATCCATAATTTCCCTGTATTTTGCGATAGTCCTTCGGGCTATCTTTATTCCCTGTTCTTTTAGGATATCCGCTATCTCGCTGTCATTAAAAACATTTCCGGACGAATTTTCGGAATCTATAACCGCTTTTATTTTTTTCATAACGCTTTCCGAGGACGCTTCTCCGTAGGAAGCTCCCGTAAAGAAATTCTTAAGCTCGAATACTCCGAGATGCGTGCTTAAATATTTGTTCGACGTCGCTCTCGATACGGTAGATTCGTGTATGCCGAGTTCGCTTGCTATGTCTTTAAGAATCAGCGGCCTTAAACTGCCTTTTCCTTCGTCGAAAAACTCCGCCTGCCTATCCACTATTTTCTGGGCTATATTTAAAATGGTTTCCTTTCTCGTATCTATGATTTTAATCAGCCACATAGCCGATTTAAACCTGTCTTCCGCATAACTTTTCATATCCCGCTCGGCCTCGATTTCGCCGCTCAGAATTTTTTTATAATATGAATTTATTTTAATCTGCGGAATATGGCTGTCGTCCATAAAGACTATATAGCGGCCGTTTTCTTTTTTAAGAAAAAGGTCCGGCGTTATATATCTCGGCTCTTCTTTGCTAAAATTTGCCGCGGGATTGGGATTTAATTTTTTTAGCCTTTCTACGGAACATGCCACTTCGTTTACGCTTTTTCCCGTTTCTTTGGCTATTTTCGAATAGTTTTTACCGGCTACGTCTTTTAGATGATTTTTTATTATATCTTTTAGCAGACCGTCGCCTTCATAACGGCAATCCGCCTGAATGAGCAGGCTCGATACCACGTCTTCGGCGCCGAGGCCCGCCGGTTCCAGCCTCCCTATCTTATGCAATACGGAAGAGACTAAACCCTTGACTTCTTGGACGGAAGCGGAGTCTTTTTCCGCCATATTTGCCGAAACGAAGTCTTCGAGGTCCTTTAGGGAAGCGGCAAGAAATCCGCGCGAATCCAAATTGCCAGCGATATATCGCGAAAGCATAATTTCCCGTTCGGAAAAATCGCCCGTCATTACCTGCTCCATCAAATGTTCGTATAGGGTCTTTCCGCTGCTGAAACTGTTCTCTATGCGGTTTTCTAAATAATTTTTGTCTATATTTTTATAATATTCTCCCGGTTTAGAAAGGTCTATTAACTGCTCATTATAATTAACCAAATATTCCGCTATCTCCTTAAAGCCGTCCTCATTGGCGGCGGAGATTCCCTTAAAAGCGGCCTCTTCGTCCGCCGTCCCGGCGTTCCCGCTTTTGTCGGCCGCATCCGTTCCTTCGGCTTCTATTATCGGGTTTTCTATTATCTCCTGCTTAAGCATATCGGAAAGTTCCAAATTGTTTAACGCCAGCATTTTAATGGCGAGCTGAAGGCGGGGAGTCATAATCATCTGCTGGGTTAACTTCAGGTTTTGCTTTAATTCCATGCCGCTCATTCAGAAAACTCCGGAAATTGGTATAAAAGGTTAATTAAAAGCCGAATCGCCGCCATGACGATAAATTATAATAATAATTATATATGTTATAAACAAACTTAATTTAAATTAAATTGCCCGTATTATATTATAATTATATAATATTTGCCTGCGTTTGTCATTGCGGGCGCGGCGGACGGAGTCTGTCATATGCCCAGGTTAAACTTTTCGCCTAAAAAGAATCTCTTTACTATGCTGCTTGAAATGATATGTGCAGGCGTCCCGTTTTCTATAATTTTGCCGTCGTTGATTATATAGGCGCTGTCGCAAATCCTTAAGGCCTCTCTTACGTTATGGTCGGTTATCAATATGCCGATGGAATCTTTTTTTAATCCTATGAGGATATCCTGCATATCTTCGACGGCTATCGGGTCTATTCCCGAAAAGGGTTCGTCCAAAAGAATAAATTTCGGCGAAAGTATAAGCGACCTTGCAACCTCTACCCTCCTTCTTTCGCCTCCCGATAAACTCATTACCTGCGATTTTCTGACTTTTTCCAGTCCGAACTTTTCGATTAATCCGTCAAGCCTTTCGTTTTTTTCTTTAGCGGGTATTTTCAATAATTCTAAAATTGCCGTAAGATTCTGTTCCGTGGTAAGTTTTCTGAAAACCGACGTTTCCTGCGAAAGGTATCCTATCCCCAATCTTGCCCTTTTATACATAGGCAGTCCGGTAATATCGGAGCCGTCTATAAATATCGAACCGCCGTCCGGCTTCAACATTCCGGAAATCATATTGAACGTGGTGGTTTTTCCGGCGCCGTTGGGGCCCAAAAGACCGGCTATTTCGCCGGGTTTTATTTCGACGGTTACGCCGTTAACGACGGCTCTTTTTTTAAATCTTTTTACGAGACCCGATGCTTTTATCATTTTATTTTGCTTGCCCGGCGGCGGCTATTTTTTCCGCCCGTTACGCTTTTGATTGCCGGCTCTATCCATTTATTATTATTTAGATATTATTATTATTTAGATTTTTGAACCGTTAAAGATTTGCTGGAATACACGACGGCGCTGACTCTTTTCTTGCCGCCTATAACGGTAGAAATGCCGGTTTTAAAATTTATTATTATTTTATCGCCGGCGATTCTATTTTTTCCCTCGAACGCTACCGGATTTTCGGTAATTACAGCCGTCCTGTCCGCATCGTAATAAACCGCCCTGCCGCCGGTAATATTGTCTTTTCCTTTAATAATATGGACGTTTCCGGTCGCGATAAGCTTTTTTATCTTATTTTTCTGGGTATAGACGACCTCAAGAGACGAAGACAATATTTTAAGCCTGCCTTTTACCGCAATAACATGTCCGGTAAATAAGGCGGTATGTTTTTTATCGTCCACCTTAAGGGAATCGGAAGTTATATCGGTTTTAGCTTTAGCGCCGAATTTGGGTTTTGGTTTGGGTTTAGCCTGTTGCGCGGGAGCAGGCTTAGACTGCGGCGCGGGCGCGGCATGCAGGGCCGGTCGGCCTGCGCATAATCCGTTTTTTTGAACCGCAAAAATTGAACTAAAAAAAATAAACAAGATTAACAACCGCAAATTAATTTTCACTTGACCACCCCGCCGGTATCGTTAGATATAAAATGAACGTTTTTCTGCAAGACAAAAATATTTTTTTTAACGTAAAAAATGAGCCCTTTTCCCGTAATATAGTAATTTTTGCCTTTAATTTTTATATTATCGGGAGCGATTATCCTGTCCTCTTTCGCCTCATAGCGTATCAAGTCGGTTTTCATGCGCGTTCCCTGCGTTCCTTTTAAATATTTTATTATAACGTCCCCGGAAACGGCGACATTTTTAGAAACCGAATTTATGCGGCCGTATTTTCCGGTGATTATATACGCCGGTTTTTTATTTTTTCCGTAAATGTATCCTTTTACTCCTTTCAATTTAACGATATTTTTTCTCTGCGATTTATAATTTAAGTTTTTAGAAAATATCTCGTAAGCAAGAACTCCTTTTTTAAAAAATTTATAATCTATTCTTTTTAAACTTATATAGCCTTTGGAGATTTTAAAATTTAACCGGCCGCTTTTTAAGCGGATATAGTGAAGCAATAAAAAGAAGCCGAGTAAAAGAATAAAAGCGATTCCCGACGCTAAAGTTATTTTTCTGATAATCTGACGGTCTATCGGCATAATTTAATTATAGTTCATTTAAGAAATTTAGTAAAAGCCCTTTATTTTCTAAAATTATATCGCAGACTTCTCTTACGGCTCCGCTTCCGCCGTCTTTGCGCGTTATAATATCCGCCCAGGCCTTGACGTATTCCGGAGCCCCCGGAACCGTCGCGGAAACGGCCGATAATTTCATCGGCTCTATATCTACGATATCGTCTCCCATATAAAATAAATTTTCCGCACCCATGCCGAAATCTTTAAGAAGGGGCATTAGCGCGCTATATTTATCCTTGCATCCTTCCACGTAAAAATCCACGCCGAGCTCTTTTGCCCTGACCGATGCGGCGGCGCTTTTTCTTGCGGAGAGCATGCCCACCTTCAAACCCATTTTTTTTGCCAATTTTATTCCCGCTCCGTCGCGGGTAAAAAAAGTTTTGGTTTCGGCTCCGTTTTCCGATAAATATATTTTTCCGTCGGTTAAAATTCCATCGACGTCGAAGACTAATAGCCTGATATTATTAAAATCCGGGCGCTTTACGCCGTCCGGTCCGGCGCAGTTCTTTTTACAATTAGAATTTATGTTCATAATTAGTTTAAATTATACCCGCCTTTACTATGTCGTGAATATGTATGACCCCGGCCGGGGTATTATCGTCTTCGGATTCGACGGCAAAAAGCGAAGTGATTTTTAATTCTTCCATTTTTTGCAGGGCGACCGCGGCGAGAGCGTCTTTAAGGATAATTTTCGGATTTTTCGTCATAACGTCCCTGACCGGCCTGTCTATAATATTCATAGAGCCGGTCAGCGCCCTTCTTAAATCGCCGTCCACCACTATTCCGCAAAGGCGCAAATTTTCGTCTATAACCCCCGTGAGCCCCAGCCTTTTAAAATTCATTTCGATAATCGCGTCTTTTATCAGCGCGGAATCTTTTACTAACGGAATTTCGGCGCCTTTATGCATTATATCGGACACTTTCAGAAATTTTTTGCCGATAGAGCCGCCGGGGTGAAGTTTCGCGAAATCCTCTTCGAGGAAGTTCCGCTCTTTTAACAATGAAACGGCAAGAGCGTCTCCTATGGCAAGCTGAACGGCCGTGCTCGCCGTGGGAGCGAGATTGTAAGGGCACGCCTCTTTATCTACGGATACGTCGAAAAAATAATCCGACAACTCGAAAAGACGGGAATTTTTATTTCCCGAAAATCCGATAATTTTAGCGCCTATGAGCTTTATGGCGGGCAGTATTGAAACGATTTCCTTCGTATTGCCGCTGTTAGAGAGCGCTATTACGGCATCGTTCTGAGAAACCATCCCAAGGTCGCCGTGCGACGCTTCCGCCGGATGCATAAAAAAAGAGGGCGTGCCCGTGCTTGCAAGGGTCGAGGATATTTTTCTGGCGATGATGCCGGATTTTCCCATTCCGGTCAATATTACCTTGCCTTTTATGCCGGTAAGATAACCGACCATATTTTCAAAATTTTCGTCGAGCCGGCCTATGAGCGCGGCGATAGAATCCGCCTCAATTTTTAACACGTTTCCGGCCGTTTCCAATATATTATGTTTTTTCATTATATTGCGCAATTATATTTCGTCGCCTGAATCTGCCGATAAAAATCTCCTGCGTCCGCATCTAAGACGTTCCATTCTTTGTTCAACGCGGACGAAGAATATATTTTCATTATATTCGTTATACTCCGGCGCCGTTATAATTATATTTTACTATATTCCGATATTTTAAGGACGTTTTTTAAACCGTCCTTAAAAGAGCCGAGGTAAACCGAATTAGCCGCGTCGCTTTTTGCGGAAGGCGGGTCGGGATGAACCTCGAAAAATAAACCGTCTACGCCTACGGCCGATGCCGCCCTCGCAAGCGGCATGACGTATTTTCTGTCTCCGGAAGAAATCTGGCCTGAACCGCCCGGAAGCTGGACGCTGTGGGTGGCGTCGAAAACGACGAGCGCGCCCGTTTCCTTCATCACGGGAAGAGACCTGAAATCTACGACAAGATTATTATAGCCGAAACTAACGCCTCTTTCCGTAAGGATTATCTTGCCGTTTCCAGCGGCTCTGAGCTTTTCGGCGATAAACCGTGCATCCCACGGCGCTAAAAACTGTCCTTTTTTAACGTTGACTATTTTTCCGGTTTTCGCCGCTTCCAGAAGAATATCGGTCTGCCTCGATAAAAAAGCCGGTATCTGAATGATATCGAGAACGGCTTTTGCCTTTTCTATTTCGCTCACGCGGTGGACGTCGCTTAAAACCGGAACATTATATTTCGACTTAATATTCTGAAGCATCTCCAATCCCCTGTCGATGCCCGGCCCCCTGAAAGAGTTGACGGACGTCCTGTTTGCCTTGTCGTAGGAAGCCTTAAATACGAGATTAAAATTAAGCTCTTCCGAATAGTCCTTTAAAGCCGCGGCTATACCCTCCATCGTCTTGGCGTCTTCTATAACGCAGGGTCCTGCGATAATAAAAGGATAGGCGTTATTGAATTTAAAGTTTAACAGCAAGCCTAAATCGTCTTTCTTAAAAACGTTTGACGCTTCCATATTTTTATTTGTTTAATTTAATGAAAATGAAGAAGGCGGCGCGACATTATACGGTAAAATTTTTTTTCTTATTATTTATATGGGGGGCATTTTTCTGTTTTTTGGATTTGGTTTTTAATGCGCCCGAACCGTTGAAATATTTGACCGCCGCGGAAATAAATTCTTTAAATAAAGGATGGGGGGAAAGCGGCGACGATTTAAATTCTGGATGAAACTGGCATCCTACGAACCACGGATGGTCTTTTAATTCGCAAATTTCTATAAGTTTATCGTCCGGCGATACGCCCGAAAAAACGAAGCCGGACGATTTGAATATTTCCCTGTATTTATTATTGAATTCAAATCTGTGCCTGTGCCTTTCGCTTATCATAATATTGCCGTCGTGGCTGACTTTTACGCTGTTTTTTTTGTTGATTAAATATTTTTTGCTGTTTTTAAGATAGGCCTGTCCGGCTAAAGTATTTTTTGATATTATGCACGGATATGCGCCGAGCCTCATCGTTCCGCCCATATTCCCTATGTCCTTCTGGTCTTCCATAATGCTTATCACGGGGTCGGGGGTAATTTCGTCGAACTCGTAGGAATTAGCGTCTTTAAGCCCAAGCGCGTTTCTGGCGTATTCTATGGTCATAAGCTGCATTCCGAGGCATATCCCGAAATACGGAATATTATTTATCCTTGCGTAATTAATAGCTTTTATCATGCCGTTAATCCCGCGCGAGCCGAATCCCCCCGGAACTAAAATGCCGGAACAGCCGTCGAATTCCATGAGCCTTTCCTTCCAGTCGTCTCCTTCAAAATCTTCGGAATTTATATATTTTATATTTACGGTTAAATTGTTGGCGATGCCGCCGTGTATAAGGCTTTCGTTAAGGCTTTTATAAGATTCCTTGAGATATACGTATTTCCCGACCACGCCGATAGTTACGGAATTTTTAAGAGTCTTTAAAGTATCGGATATTTTTTCCCATTCGCTTAAATCGGGAGATTTCGCCCATATATTTAAATATCCTATTATTTTAGAATCCAGCCCTTCTTCGTGCAGGGCAAGCGGCACGTCGTAAATGCTTTCTTCGTCTTTGGCGGTGATTACGGCATCGGCTTCGACGTTGCAGAACAGCGCGATTTTTGCCCTTATATCCTGAGGCAGGACTCTGTCCGCGCGGCATATTATAATGGAAGGCTCTATGCCTATGGCCCTAAGTTCTTTAACGGAATGCTGGGTAGGTTTGGTTTTCAGTTCGTCCGCCGTCTTTATGAACGGAACGAGGGTAAGATGGACGTACAGCACGTTTTCCCTTCCTTTATCCAACTGAAACTGCCTTATGGCCTCAAGAAAAGGGAGGCTTTCTATGTCGCCGACCGTTCCGCCTATTTCTATGATGGCTACGTCTTTTCCGTCCGAAGCCTCCATTATTCTTTTTTTTATTTCATCGGTTATGTGCGGTATCACCTGAACCGTTTTTCCGAGATAGAGCCCTTTTCTTTCATTGTTTATAACGGAATCGTAAACCTGTCCGCTCGTAAGATTGTTCTTTTTCGTAAGCGAAATGGAAGTAAATCTTTCGTAATGGCCGAGGTCGAGGTCGGTTTCGGCTCCGTCGTCGGTAACGAAGACTTCCCCGTGCTGGAAAGGGTTCATGGTTCCGGGGTCCACGTTAATATATGGGTCAAGCTTCTGCATAGTGATATTAAGTCCCCTCGCCTCGAGAAGCGCGGCTATGGAAGCGGCGGCTATGCCTTTGCCAAGACTTGAAACTACTCCTCCGGTAATAAAAATATATTTTGTTTTATTCATGTTTATCCAACCCAAGCACGTCCCTCATATCGTAAAACCCGTTATCTTTACCGATAAGCCAGAGGGCGGCTTTCATCGCCCCACGAGCAAAGTTGTTTCTGGATACGGCCTTATGCGAAATTTCCACGACCTCTTCGTTTCCGGCAAATATTACCTTATGTTCGCCTATTATATCTCCGGCTCTGACCGATAAAATGCCTATTTCGCCTTTTTTCCTTTCCGCCGCGCCGCCTGACCTGCCGTAAACGCTTTTTTTGCTTAAATCGTCGTTCCTCTGCAATGCTACGGATCCGGCAAGCATTGCGGCGGTCCCGCTGGGAGCGTCTTTTTTCTTGTTATGGTGCGTTTCTATTATTTCGCAATCGTAATCGGGACCTAGATATTTGGAAGCGTCGTAAACTATGTTGAGCAAAACGTTTATACCCAGGCTCATATTGCCCGATAAAACAAGCGGGATGCGCCGCCCGTAATCTTTGAGCGCCTTTACGTCTTCGGGGGAAAATCCGGTAGAGCCTATGACTATCGGAACGTTATACGCCGCGGCTTCACCGGCGTGAACGAGAGAGGCGCTTTTTGACGTAAAATCTATTATCGCTTTATTTTCGATTTTTACAGTTAAACGGAGAGCTTCTTTTAACGTTAAAAATTTGCCGGCGGAGTTGTTTTCGTATTCCGTGAATCCCGCGCCGGACGCTTCGCTTTCGGAATAACCCGAATCCACCCTTCCTATAAGCGACAAGCCGTCGGAATCTTCAAGCAGGGATATTATGGCGCCGCCCATTCTGCCTTTGCTGCCGCATACTATTACGCCGGTTTTAACTCCATTTTTTTCCATAATATATTATAGCCGTCCTCTCATGAAAACCGCATTTTTTTAAGATATAATTTTAATCGTAACGTGAAAATATTATTGCGCGGCCGATAGCCTCTAATAACATTTTACGGCAACGCTAACGCTTCCGGCAACCTGCCGTCAAAATCATTTTTTTATTGCAGTATTCCGTATTCCTTTAAAGCCGATTTTATTTTATCGATATTTGCGCCCGACGCCTCGGCCAGCGGAAGCCTTATTTCGTTTTCGATAAATCCCATTATGTTTAGGGCCTTTTTAACGGGAATAGGATTTGTTTCTATAAACATTGCGCGAATTAACGGAAAAAGTTTAAAGTTAAGTTTTCTTGCCTGCTTCAAATCTCCCTTAAGCGCATAATCCGTCATAATGGCCATATCTTTAGGCGCAATGTTGGAAACGGTCGATATAACGCCGTGTCCGCCTATGGCAATTATGGGAAGGGTAAGGGCGTCGTCGCCGGACAAAACGCAAAATTTTTCCGGGGCTTTTCTTAAAATAGCCGAGACCTGTTCTAAAGAACCGCTTGCTTCTTTGATGCCGGCTATTTTGCCCGTTTCCGAAAGCCTTAATACAGTTTCGGGAAGAATATTGACCGCCGTTCGGGACGGAACGTTATAAAGAATTACAGGCGCGGAACAATTTTCCGCAACAGTCTTAAAATGAAGAAAAAGCCCTTCCTGCGTCGGCCTGTTGTAATACGGAGCGATTTGCAAATGTCCGTCTATTTTAAACTTTTCGGCTTCCCGGACAAGATGAACGGCCTCCGCGGTATTATTGGAACCGGTGCCCGCTATAACCTTAATTTTGCCGTATGCCGCTTCGGACGCGATTCTTATAACGTCTATATGCTCCTCGAAAGACAGCGTGGCGGATTCGCCGGTGCTTCCGCAGGCGACTATTCCTTCGACACCGTTTTCTATCTGGAATTCTATTAATTTCCGAAGCGCCTTTTCGTCGATTTTGCCCCCCGTAAAAGGCGTAACGATTGCCGTGAACACTCCTTTAAACATAATATATGCTCCTTTTCTTTTCTTTTCTTTTTAAGGGTTGACTATAATTTCTTTGTCTATTAAATCTTCGTATGTTTCGCGCTTTCTTATGATATAAAATTTATCTTTATCCACAAGCGCTTCCGCCGCCCTCGGCCTAGAGTTGTAATTGGACGACATGGAAAAGCCGTAGGCTCCGGCGCTGAATACGGCAATAAAATCCCCCTCCTCGACGGGATTAAGCACCCTGTCTTTTCCGAAAAAATCCGCGGATTCGCATATCGGTCCCACTATATCGACCTTAAGGCGCGGGCCTTCTCTTTTGAGCACGGGAACTATTTCGTGATACGCTTCATATAAAGCCGGCCTTATCAAATCGTTCATGCCGCCGTCGGTAATAATAAAATTTTTACTGCCGGTATTTTTATTGTAAACTACCTTTGCGACTAATATGCCGCTGTTTCCTACAATCAGCCTTCCGGGCTCGAATATGACCTGCCCTTTATAGCCTTCCAGTATTTTTTTTACGGAATTTATATAGGTGGAAGGATGCGGGGGCATTTCGTTTTCGTAGGTGATGCCGAGCCCTCCTCCCAAATCTAGATATTTAATATCCATGCCTTTGGCGATAATCTTAAAAAGAAGCTCTTTTATGATTTTCAACGCATCGTTAAAAGGCGATATCTCGGTAAGCTGAGAACCTATATGACAGTCCAAGCCGACGATATCTATATTGGGCAGCTTAGCGGCGGTTTCGTAAGCCTGAACCGCCTGTTTTATGTTTATGCCGAATTTATTTTTCTTAAGTCCGGTAGAAATATAGGGGTGTGTTTTCGGGTCGACGTCCGGATTCACCCTGAAAGAAATTCTTGCTTTTTTATTGAGCCTGCCGGCGGTCCTATCGATGAGGAAAACCTCGGACAGGGACTCTGCGTTAAACATCAGGATATCGGCTTCGAGAGCAAACTCTATCTCGCTTTCGGTTTTTCCCACGCCGGAATATACGACTTTGCGCGTATCGACTCCGGCCTTAATAGCCCTGAAAAGCTCTCCTCCCGAAACGATATCGGCGCCCCATCCCATTTTAAATAAAAAATGAAGGAGCGAAATATTGGAATTGGCTTTAACGCTGTAACATACAATAGAATTGAGCGCTTTGGAACTTTCGTCGAAAACGTTAAAATGCCTCTTTAAAGTGGCGAGGGAATATAAATATAAAGGCGTTCCCACTTCGGAAGCTATCTTTCTGACGGGAACGTCCTCGCAGTAAAGTTCGTTTTCTTTAAAAATAAAATCGTTCATGGACGGTAATTTCCTTTTTTATAATTTTCTTTCCGTTATATAATCCGCTATATCCATTAAACTTATTTTATATTCGGAATCGGGAAAAATATCGAGATTTTTCTTTGCCTTAAGAACGGCGTCTTTTGCCTTAGAAATGGTATATTCTATGGACTCGTAGCCGTTAACGAGGTCAAGCGCGGTTTTAAGGTCGCGTTTTGCAAGTTTTTTCTTGTAAATTATTTTGGATATAATATCTTTTTCGGGTTCGCTTGCCCTTTTTATGGCATGTATGAGGGGAAGGGTAAGTTTGCCTTCTTTTAAATCGTTGCCGATAAATTTGCCGAACTCCTCGTTGGAAATATAGTCGAGCGCATCGTCCATAAGCTGGAACGCGATTCCTATATTCAATCCGTAATCGTAAAGGCGCTTGATATAGCGGTCGTTTTTCCCGGCTATTATGGCTCCGGCCTGCGAAGCGCACGCAAAAAGCACCGCCGTTTTTTTTACGATTATATCGAGGTAATCTTCTTCGGTAGTGGTTATATCTGCGGTTTTCACAAGCTCTTTGACTTCTCCCTCCGCCATAAGGGTCGTTGCGTCCGAATATGCCTTTACGATATCCGGATTATTTAAAGCCGAAAGAATCTTGAAAGATTTTGCGAATAAATAGTCTCCTACCAGAACGGAAGCTTCGTTTCCGAAAACTATATTTGCCGACGGTTTTCCACGCCTTAACGGGGCGTTATCGACGACGTCGTCGTGAAGAAGCGTCGCGGTATGTATAAATTCTATGACGGCGGCCAAGGGAATATGCGCGTCCGCGGTATATCCGCATAATTTTGACGCCGCTATCAGGAGAAGCGGCCTGAGCCTTTTCCCGCCGCTAGAAATCACGTATTTTGCAACCTTGTAAATCAGCGGGGTTTCCGTGGCGAGATTGGTTTCGAAATGTTCTTCCACTCTTTGCAATTCATCTTCTATGCAGCCGAACGAAATATTAAGCAAATTTTAATTTCTCCCGTTATTTTTCCTTTATTATTTTATTTCAGTTAGGTTAAATATTCAATAATTTTTTTTAATTTAGAAACCGGATGAAAATTTATATTGCCGAAGCCCTTCATATCCTTAACGTCTTTTAAATTCGACTGCGGAATCAGTATATCGCCGAAGCCGGCGGACGCGGCTTCTTTTATTCTTGCGGCGGGATTGGCTACCCCTCTGACTTCGCCCGTCAAGCCTATTTCGCCGAACGCCATGAAACTTGACGGAAGCGGCTTCTCCATATAGCTCGATACGATTGAAGCCGCTACCGGCAAATCTGCCGCAGGCTCCTGAACGGTTATGCCTCCGAATATTTTAACGTAAATTTCTTTGGAGGAAAGTTTTATGCCTTCTTTTTTTTCCAGAACGGCGGCGATAATGGAAACCCTCCCGCCGTCTATTCCGAGACAGACCCTTTTGGGAACGGGCATATACGACGGCACGACGAGCGCCTGAACCTCGACGAGCATTGCCCTCGTTCCTTCAAGACAGGCCGTGATTACCGAACCGGAAGAATCCGGCTGGCGTTCGGACGTAAAATACGCCGAAGGATTTTTAACGCCGGAAAGCCCGTTTTCCGACATTTCGTATATGCCTATTTCGTCCGTAGAGCCGAATCTGTTTTTATAGCATCTTAAGATGCGGTGCGAATCCCTTTTTCCGGAATCGAAATATAAAACGGTGTCAACCATATGCTCGAGCGTCTTAGGCCCTGCAAAGCCGCCTTCTTTGGTAACGTGGCACACAAGAAATATTCCGCAGTTTTTTTTAAGGCACGCCGACGTTATCTCGTGCGCGATTTCTCTTAGCCCGTTTATGCCGCCGTAGGCGGCGTCCGAACGGGGCGTGGTAATTCTCTGTATAGAATCTATTATTATAAAACCGTACTCTCCGTCAGATACGGCGTAAAGCGCTTCGTTTATATCGTTTAAAGCCTGAAAAAACAAAGTTTCGGACTTTATCTTAAGCCTTTTCGCCCGCAGTATAATCTGATTTAAGGACTCTTCGGCAGAAATATAAAGGATTTTCCGCCCGCCCGACGCAAGCCTTTCGGCAACCTGCAGCATAAGCGTGGATTTGCCGATTCCCGGGTCCCCTCCTATGAGAACGCTCTGGCCTGCGACAAGACCGGAGCCGACGGATACGTCGAACTCTTTTATTCCGGTAGGAATCCGGTTTAACGGATTGGCGTAACGGACGTCCGAAACGGTAACCGGAGGAATTTCCGGCGGTTTCTTTTTAAATCTGGCGACTTTCGGCTGAGCGCTTTCCGCCTCCGCTTCTTCCATGGTGTTAAAACTGCGGCATTCGGGACATCTTCCCACCCATCTTAAAGAATTTGCGCCGCAATTTATACATTTATACATTTATTAATTTATACGTTTATACGTTTATACGTTTATACGTTTATTAATTTTTATATGCTTATTATTTAGGCCGCACCGGTAAAATCCTATATATACATGCCGAACTTCCATAAAAACGGATTCGGGAAATAGCGTCAAACAGGAAAAACGCTCCGTATGTTTAAATAAATATGCTTCCATGCTTTATTTTACTTTAATATGTCCGGTAAGGCAAGTTTTCGGCGTCAGTTTTCGGCGTCATGCGTAATATTCGGCAAACGACGGCCAGAGCCTTTTTATATATTCGTCTATGCTTTCGGCGCAGGTCATTAAAGGGTATAATTCCGCCCTTTTTTTAGAAGCTGCGGACAGGGGTTTTTTAAAAATTGACTCGAGTTCTTCTTCATAGTCCGCGAGTAAATTTTTCGACGTCCTTATGCTTTCGGCGATATAGCCGCCTAAGAGACTTCCGGAAATTACCGCGCTCAGAATTCCCGCGCCGGTAACCGGATGCGTTAAACCGGCGGCGTCTCCGCATAAAGCTATATTGCCGTCCGTTATTTTTTCGTTCATGCCCGATACCGGGATGAGTCCCGATGTTTTTTCGGCTATTCCGGTTCCGATTAGTCCGGCGCCTCTTATTTCTTCGATAAACTTACTTAAAGACAGAGAGAGGGGCATATTAGACGCAGGTTTTTCTATGCCGACGCCGACGTTCGCAAATCCGCCTTTGGGAAAAACCCAGCCGTAACCGAAAGGAATATACGGCCTGAAATAACAGATAACGGACTCGGTTCCGTTTAAAATGCCGTTTTCTATCCGCGCTTTTACCTGCGCCGCATAAGCGTAAGTCTTGTTTTCAGGAAGCCCAAGAACGTTTTTAGGGCCAGCGGCGGCGAGCAGGTAATCGTAGCGTATCTCGAAAGATATATTTCCGGAGACGCTTAAAACATCGACGCTGTTTTTTTGCCGGTTTATTTTATAGGCTCTGGCGCCCGTTATCAGCTTTGTTCCCGCCGCAACCGCTTCTTCCGCCAAATGCCGGTCGAAAATATCGCGGTTAAGCATATATCCTTTTCCGTCGAACCGGTAAGTATTTTTGCCGGTATCTACATCTAAAAATTTGATATTGCGGTTTATTGCGGAAGCAACCCCGCTTAAATCGACGTAGCCGCTTATGTTGAGCCCGACAAACTCGGCGCACTGGACGGGAACTCCCACGGCAAGCCTTTTATCTATTAAAATATTGGATATCCCGCTTTTGGACAGGGCTAACGCCGCCGAAGAACCGGCGGGGCCTGCGCCTATAACTACGGCTTCGGTTTTCATAAAGGCATAATAAGCATAAACATATATATCCGCTTTTTAGCTTGCGCCGAAAATACGGTATATCAGGATTCTGTTGTTGTTCGTATCGGCGACGGCAAGATATTTCCCGCCTCGTGAAATGGATATGTTGGATTCATGGTTAAAGTTTCTTCTTCCCGAACCGGGCGTTCCGAAATTGTAAGTTTTAACTACGTTAAAGCCGTCGTTCAATTTAAATACCGTTAAGATGCTTCTTCCGTAATTTGCGACGTATAAATAGCCGTTTTTATAAACTATGCCGACGGGATGATGCAGCTGATAGCCGCTATCTCCCGAAGTGCCGATGGACCCTATATAATCGAACTCCCTGTTGAAAACGAGTATCTTTGAAAGGCTGTAATCCGAAACATAGATATATTTTTTGGAAAAAGCGAGTCCGACCGGTTTCTTAAAAATATCGGCAAGAACGGCGGCCTTTCGCAAGGAAGCGGCCGGCTTTGCGCCGGAAACGTTGCCGCCGTTCTTGCCGTTCTTGCCGTTCTTATTATCTGCGCCGTCCGCCGCGCCGGTTTTTAAACCATGCCCGGAACCCTTGCCGCTTTTAAATCCCGCGTTAGCGTTAAGTATAGCCGCTTTTCCCTTCCTTTCGTAAAAGCGTCCGTCCTTAAAATATATAATTATGTCGTCCGCCCCCGAATTTGCGACGTAAAGTTTATCGTAGGCAAAACCGGCAAAAGTAGGCTCGGAAAGCTTAGTTTTAGCGTTATTTCCTGCGTTTCCCCATTCGGAAACGAATCTTCCGTCCGGTTTAAACACCTCTATCCTCGAATTGCCGGAATCGACGACGTATATCCTTTCGGGATTTCCGTATGCAGACGCAAACAGCGGAACCATGAACTCGCCGCTTGTTTTTCCTTCTATTCCCCATTGCCGTATATAATTGCCCTTGATGCCAAATTTGACGACCCTGGAATTGCCGGAATCGACGACGTATATATCGTTTCTTTTGCCGAACGCAACGCCGGCAGGCCCTTTTAATCCCTCCTTCGAGCCTATAATTCTGACTAGTTTCAGAGAAAACGGAGCCTTTTTAAAAAAAAGGCCGAATCTTTTTCCGAATAATAACGCCGCGAGTACTATTATTATGATTATGCTTAACAGAAAAAACGCTTTGCCGAGCTTTTCCCTTGCGATAGGTAAGGCCATAATTATGCCTCCTTAAAATTAAATTGACTTTTATATTATTATGTTCGATATATGCCGGTTAAATCGCCGTTAAGAACTATTTATAATTGGACCCGATTAAACGCATATATAATATATAATATTAAACGGCGGACGGGGCGCCTAAGCCTGAATACCCGAAGAGCCTTAAAACGCGCCCGCTTTCCTAGAAGGCGCCGTGTCCGTGAAAACTTAACAATCCGCAAGTTCAGGATAAAGTTCGGAATCTAAGAATTTTATATATTTTACAGTTTTAAAGAATATTATACAAAATATTTTTTAAATAAACATAATAATTTTAACTTTACTTTATAATCCGGACGGCCGCGAAATTGGAAAAAGCGGACTTTATGCCGTATTTTTTTTCGCTTTTTACGCAGAATATATAGTATCCGCTTTTCAGATTTTTTATATTCGCGTTATAATAAAATTCGTTTTCCGGCAGAGAGAATCTTTTCTTAAATTTAATATTCTGGAAAATAAAAGGCTTAGACTGTCCGCAGGTATATTTTACGGACTTTTTATCCTTATAGTATTTTTTATATATCAGAAATCCTTTAATTTTGTCCGCGGCGTAATTATATTTATAGATAATGCGCACGGCATTTTTAATTTTTTGGGCGGATACGGCGGCGGGCGGATGGGGAGGGGCGATTTCCGGAGGCAGAGGGGCGGCCGTTTTGGCGCATCCCGATAAAAAAACGAAAGCGGAAAAAATAACGGGCAGAGCTAACAGCGGCAGAGCCGGTTTAACGGAACTTTTTATTTCATTTAAGTATTTCCAATAATTTTTTATGTTTCCCGATTTCTTTTTCATAAGCTTTAACGGCGGCTCCTATTTCTTTAAATGCCGTTCCTCCGGCGGTTTTTTTTGAATTAACGGAAGTTACAGGATTAAAGATGCCGAATATGTCGTTTTCTATAGCGTCCGCGGTTTTTTTATATTCTTTTAACGAAAGTTCCGAGAGGGTTTTGCCGGCGCTTTCGGCATATCCGACCAAGCGGCCGACGATTTCGTGGGATTTCCTGAAAGGAATTCCTTTTTTAACAAGATAAGTCGCTATATCGGTAGCGTAAATAGAATCGTCTTTAAGTCCGGCCGCCATATTTTCTTTATTAAATTTTACGGTTTTTATTATCTCTTTAAATATTAGCAGTGAATTATAAACTGTGCCGGCGCTTTCCATAACCGGTTTTTTATCTTCCTGCATATCCCTGTTATACGCAAGAGGAAGGGCTTTCATCATAATAAAAAGGGACAAGAGATTGGCGATAACGCCGCCGGTTTTGCCTCTTATGAGCTCCAGAACGTCGGGGTTTTTCTTTTGCGGCATAATGCTTGACCCCGTAGTAAATTCGTCTTTTAATTTTATAAACCCGAATTCCGAGCCGTTCCATATGATAAGCTCTTCGCAAAACCGCGAAAGATGAAGGGCTATCATGGACAGGGCAAAATTAAATTCTATTGCGAAGTCCCTGTCCGAAACCGCGTCTATGCTGTTTCTCGAAATATTGGAAAAGCCTAGCATCCGCGCTTCCAACCTTCTGTCTATATCGAAATCCGCGCCGGCGAGCGCGCCGCTGCCGAGCGTCGAAACGTCGGCGGTTTTAAAAGCGTTCGCAAGTTTTTCGAAATCGCGGGAAAACATTTCGTAATACGCTAAAATATGGTGCGCCAGAGATACCGGCTGGGCATGCTGAAAATGCGTATATCCGGGCATTAATGTGCGTATGTTGGAAGATGCGATTTTTATAAGCTCGCTTCTTAAGCCTATAAGGGCTTCGGCTATATTTTTTATATCGTTTTTTACGTAAAGCCTGAAATCTACCGAAACCTGGTCGTTTCTCGACCTGCCGGTATGAAGTTTTGCGCCGGCTTCAGGAAGAAGCCCGGTAAGTTTATTTTCGATATTCATATGAATATCTTCATATTTTTTATCGAGTTCCAACGTTCCGCTTTTTATTCCGGCTTTTATTTTTAAAAGCGCTTTTTCTATGTCGTTTTTTTCGTTTTCGCCGACGATGCCGGCCTTTCTCAATGCGTAAAGGTGGGCGATACTGCCGTCGATATCGAAATCCGCGAGTTTTTTGTCTATGTCTAAAGACGAGGTAAAGCCTGCGGTCATTTCGGATATGTCGTCTTTGAAACGCCCCCTTAAGAAATTATTATGCCGGACGCCGCCGGTAGTCTTTTTTTTATCCATAATTTCAACGAACCGCCTGTCGGGTCCGAACGGTTAGAGATTCGATTATGCGATTATGCTTTGCGCGCTTTTTCCATTAATTTATATCTGACGGATTTCAATTTAATAAATCCTGTCGCGTCGCTCTGCGAATATGCCCCTTTGTCGTCTTCAAACGTTACGATATTTTTAGAATAAAGGCTTCCTGCGGATTTTCTGTATAAAACCTTTATATTTCCTTTGTATAGCTCCAATCCTATTTTTCCGTTGACAGATTCCTGCGTGCCGTCTATAAGCGCCTGAATAGCCTTAAACTCCGGACTGAACATGCCGCCTTCGTATATCAGCTTTGAATATTGGGGCGCGAGGCTGTTTTTCAGCTCTATCTCCTCTCCGGTAAGCGTTATGGACTCTAAAAGCCTGTGCGCAGAACTCAAAACCGTACCGGCGGGCGTTTCGTAAACTCCTCTCGATTTCATTCCGGTAATTCTCGTTTCGACTATGTCCGCCCTTCCTATGCCGTTTCTTCCGGCCAGCATATTTAACTTATCGACTATTTTGAATGGAGAGAGTTTTTTTCCGTTTAACGATACCGGGTTTCCCTTTTCATAGCCGATTTCCACGGATTCGGGAATATCCGGGGCATTCTGCGGCGACGCGGTGATTTCAAACATGGATTCGTCGGGGGCATTGTCCAGAACTTCAAGTATTCCCCCCTCGTAGCTTATGTGAAAAAGATTTTTATCGCTGGAATACGGTTTTTCTTTGGTAACGGGAACTGGAATGCCGTTGTCTTCGGCATATTTGACAAGCTCCGTCCTTGACGCAATGCGCCACTCCCTCCATGGAGCTATTATTTTAATATCGGGGTCTATGGCCGAATACGCAAGCTCGAACCTGACCTGGTCGTTTCCTTTGCCGGTAGCTCCGTGTGCTACGCAGTTCGAGCCGGTTAAAGCGGCTATTTCCATCTGCCTTTTTGCGATTAATGGCCTTGCGATAGCAGTCCCAAGAAGATAAGAGCCTTCATAAAGGGCGTTGCCTCTAAGCGCGGGGAAAATATAGTTTTTTGCAAACTCTTCCCTCATATCCTCTACTATGGCTTCCGCCGCGCCTGTTTTCAAGGCTTTTTCTTTTACTGCGTCAAGGTCTTCTTTTTGCCCCACGTCGCAGCAATAGGCTATGACGTCGGCTTTATAAACGTTTATCAGCCATTTTAAAATCACGGAGGTATCGAGACCCCCTGAATATGCCAGAACAATCTTGTTTTTTACCGCAGCCATAATAAATTATTTCTCCGTATATCTTTATAAATTTATATATTAAAAACTTATGTAAAAATCTGCTCCATTATAGCCTTCTGGACGTGGAGCCTGTTTTCGGCTTCCCTGAACACTATCTCCGAAAACCTTTCAAACACTTCTTCGGTAACTTCTTCATTTCTGTGGACGGGAAGGCAGTGAAGCAGCATAACGTCCTCGGCGGCGTTTTTTACGACGTCGCCGTCTATAATGAACGGCTTTAATTTATCTATTTTTTCTTTTTCTTCGTTCTGCCCCATGCTGATAAAAACGTCGGTTGTAATAACGTCGGCATTTTTCGCGGCGGAAATTTTATCGCGGGATACCGTGAAACGGCCGCCTCTTTTTACGGCGTTTTCTTTAACTTTTTCGTCTATGTCGAACCCTTCGGGCATAGCCAGCACAAGTTCGAAGCCGAGCGCGGCCTGAAGGCTTACCCAAGAATTTGCCATATTATTCGCGTCGCCAAAATAAACTACTTTTAAATTTCCGACGATATCTCTGATAATGTATTTTGATTCGTATTTAGATTTGCCTTTAGTCTCGTAAACCGTAAATATATCGGTTAATATCTGCGCGGGATGGTATAGGTCGGTAAGGCCGTTAATCACGGGTTTTCCGAAATGCTGCGCAAAGGTTTCGATTCTTTCCTGTTCGAACGTCCTTATTACGGCTCCGTCTATATAGCCGCCGAGAACCCTTGCCGTGTCTTTTATGGGCTCTCCGCGTCCAAGCTGTAAATCCTTAGATGACATAAAAATAGGATGTCCTCCCATTTCCATTATGCCCACCTCGAAAGACACCCTCGTCCTGGTCGAAGACTTCTCGAAAATAAGGCCTATTTTTTTTCCTTCGAGACAGGGGTTGCTTTTTAATCTTTCCTCCTTTAATACGACCGACCTCAAAATAAGTTCATATATTTCGCTCTCGGTAAAATCGTAAACCGATAAAAAATTTCTTGCAGGTTCCATAATTTAACGAACACCTTATAAGGTTAATAAATTTATAATTAAATTTTATAATTAATCAGAATGGTTTAAATTAATCCAAAAAGAAACGGTTTGTTTAAAACTTTAAAACCGTTTCTTAAAATTATTTATTATAATTATAATTAAGAATTTTTACAATAGATTCTATAAACAGGTCTATTTCCGTTTTTTTTATAATTAATGGGGGGGTAAGCCTCAATATTTTATCCTGAACCGCCGTGGTCAGAAAACCTTCTTTTATCAGTTTAACCGCTATGTCTTTTGCCTTGAACCGGTAAAATTCTATGGCGGCTATGAGCCCTATGCCTCTTACGTCTTTAATGAATTCGGGAAAGTCAATCTTTAATTCGTTTAATTTTGCTTTTATATAATTTCCTTTTTTTAAAACCCCGCCTAAGAAACCTTCTTTGGTTATCTCGTCGAAAAAAGCTCCCGCGGCCGACATCACGAGAGGTCCTCCGCCGAACGTGGACGCATGATTGCCGGGTTCGAACGCCTTTGCGGCAAAATCTTTCGCCAGCACCGCCCCCACCGGAAGCCCGCCCGCCAGAGGTTTTGCGAGAGTCATTATATCCGGCTCGACGCCGAAATTCATATAAGCGAAAAGTGTGCCCGTTCTGCCGAGTCCGACCTGCACTTCGTCGAAAATTAAAATCATGTCGTTTTCGGACGTTAAATCTCTGAGGCCTTTCAGGAAATCTTTGCCTGCTATGTTGACGCCCCCTTCTCCCTGCACGGGTTCGATTATTACGGCGCAGTATTCGCCCCCGTGAGTGCCTTTGACCAATTTTTTTACTGAATCCATATCTCCAAATTCTACATGCGTAAAACCTTCCAGCAATGGTTCGAATCCGATATGGTATTTGTCCTGACCTGTCGCGGAAAGCGCCCCGAAGGTCCTTCCGTGAAAAGAATTTTGCATGGCTATAATCTTATAGCCTCTTTTGGAAAATTTCCTTGCGTATATCCTTGCAAGTTTAATAGCTCCTTCGACGCTTTCGGCTCCGCTGTTGCAGAAAAAAACTTTATCGGCAAACGAATTTTTGCAGAGTTTCTCCGCAAGCAGCGCCTGAGGTTCGGTATAAAAATAGTTGGATGCGTGGATTAACTTATTAAGCTGTTTTTTGAGCGCGGAATTTATTGCCGCGTTATTGTAGCCCAGACTGTTTACCGCGATTCCAGAAGCGAAATCTATATATTTTTTTCCGTCCTCGTCGAACAAAGCGCAGCCTTTTCCCTCCTTAAGGGTCAGGTCGAACCTGCCGTAGGTATTCATTATATATTTGCCGGTAAGCTCTTTTACGTTTTCTGCATCCATTTCTTATCTCCCGCCGGATATTTATTATTTTATGGTTTTTTAGTTCGTTATCTGCGTGCCTATGCCCTTTTTAGTGAATATTTCCAGTAAAACCGCATGGGGAATCGAGCCGTTTATAATGTGGACCTTCTTTACCCCCCTTTTTACGGCGTCTGCGCAGGAATTAGCCTTGGGTATCATTCCGCCGTAAATAACCCCTTCCTTTATCATATTTTTAATGTCCGCCGTTTTCACGGAAGGAATAAGCTCGTTATTAAAATTAAGAAGTCCGTCGCGGTCGGATAATATAATAAGTTTTTCCGCTTCAAGTTCCGCCGCGACCGCCGCCGCCGCAATATCGGCGTTAATGTTTAAAGTATTGCCTTCGCCGTCCATGCTGACGGGAGCGATTACGGGAATAAACAATGGGTCCAACGCCAATAAAATTTTTTTATCGACGTTCTGCACCTCGCCCACAAAGCCAAGGTCTACCTTTGCGGCTTTAAACTTTTTTGCGGTAATAAGATTCCCGTCTTTGCCGGACAAACCGCAGGCGCGCCCTCCAAACTTATTTATCGAAGCGACGAGGTCTTTATTTATTTTTCCCGATAAAACCATTTCGACGACTTCCATGGTTTTTTCGTCGGTCAGCCGGTAACCGTCGTGAAAGTTTATATCTATATTCAGTTTCTTTAAAAAATAGTCTATATCCTTGCCGCCGCCATGAACTATAATTATGTTTATTCCTATGAGTTTCAAAAGGATAACGTCTTTTATGAAGCTTTCTTTTAATCCGGTGTCGGAAGCAATCGAACCGCCGAATTTTATTACGAAGGTTTTTGAGGCGAATTTTTGTATATAAGGCAGAGCTTCAAGTAAAACTTTTGCTTTTTTAATATATTCTTCCATTTAGCGTCCTTCCGCTTGTTAAACCCAAAATTGCCGATAGAAAATTATTTTTCTGGATGAGCCGCTCTAACTGCTTCTATCGGCAATTTTGGATTAAAGTATATATCTTGACAGGTCGTCGTCCTTAATTATGTCCTTTAATCTTTCGTCGACGTAATCTGTGTCAACCGTAACTTTTTTCGCCGCCTTGTAGGGGGCTTCGAAAGAAACGTCCTCCATAACTTTTTCTAAAATAGTATGCAGTCTTCTCGCGCCGATATTTTCGGTTTTTATATTGACTTCTTCGGCAATTTCGGCAATTCTTTCTATCCCGTCTTCCGTAAAATTTATGCTTACGTTTTCGGTTTTAAGGAGTTCGTAATACTGTTTTATCAACGCGCCTTTAGGCTCTTTTAATATTCTTACGAAATCTTTTTTGGAAAGGGAATCCATTTCGACCCTTATGGGAAATCTTCCCTGAAGTTCGGGAATTAAATCCGAAGGTTTGGAAACGTGGAAAGCGCCGGCGGCGATAAATAATATATGGTCGGTTTTGACTATTCCGTATTTAGTCATAACGTTGGAACCTTCGATTATGGGCAGTAAATCCCTCTGGACGCCTTCCCTCGAAACGTCGGGACCGTAAGACTTTTCCCGCGACGCAATCTTGTCTATTTCGTCCACGAATATCAGTCCGGAATTTTCCACCCTTTGAACGGCGTTCTGTACGACCTTGTCGTTGTCCACGAGCCTTTCGCTTTCTTCGCGAGCCAATATCTCATAGGCTTCCGGAACCCTCACCTTTTCGACTTTTTTTTGTTTTGGAAAAATATTGGAAAATATATCTTTAAAATCCTGCCCGATATCGTCTATTCCCGACTGTGAAAATATTTCTATAACCGGAATAGGCGGTCTGGCGGAAGACTTAATTTCCATCTCGACGAATCTGTCGTCCAATTTTCCCTCTAAAAACATTTTCCTGAATTTTTCCCTCGTATTGGCATAGCTGTTTTTTTCCGGCTCAGGCTGGCCGTTTTTCTTTGGAGCCCTTGGGGGAGGCGCCACCAGCAAATCTAAAAGCAGTTCTTCTGCGTTCTGTTTTGCTTTATCGATAACCTGTTCGGTTTCTTTCGTTTTTTCGTTCATATAAGCCGTTTCGACAAGGTCCCTGACCATGGACTCTACGTCGCGCCCCATATATCCTACTTCAGTGAATTTCGACGCTTCGACTTTAATGAACGGCGAGTCGGAAAGTTTTGCTATGCGCCTTGCTATTTCGGTTTTACCTACCCCGGTAGGCCCTATGAGAAGAATATTTTTAGGCACTATGTCTTCCCTTATATCGTCGGGAACGCTGTTTCTCCTGAAACGCGTCCTTAACGCGATAGCGACGGATTTTTTAGCCTTGTCCTGTCCTATGACGTATTTATCCAATTCTTTGATTATTTCTTTAGGCGTCAGGAAATCTATCTTGCCCGCTGCGGCCGCCTTATCTTTTGCCGTTTTATTTGCCATGTCGGTATTATATCTCCTCCGTAATTATGTTTTCGTTCGTATAAATGCATATGCGGGCCGCCGTCTTCATAGAATATTCGGCAATCTCCCTCGCGCTTAAATCCGTTTTTTCCAATAAGCCGAGCGCGCACGCAAGGGCGTAAGGAGCGCCGGAGCCTATTGACAGGGCATCCTCGTCCGGTTCTATAACGTCGCCGGCGCCGGATATAACGAAAGAATCTGTTTTATCGACAACAATCATCATCGCTTCCAGATGTCTTAAGATTTTATCGGTTCGCCAGTCTTTAGCGAGTTCTACGCTTGCCCTTTTAACGCTTCCGTTATACTTGGAGAGTTTTTCTTCCATTTTCTCGAAAAGAGTAAACGCGTCGGCGGTTGCGCCGGCAAACCCCGCAATTACTTTATCGCCGTAAAGCCGCCTGACTTTCCTTGCATTGTGTTTCATGACCGTATTGCCGAGGGTAACCTGTCCGTCGCCTGCCACTACGACGCGCCCTTTGCGCCTTACGGTTATTATAGTCGTTCCAATAAGTTTTATTTCTTCGTTATTGCCGCTATTCATAAGTTTATTTCTCCGGTATTTAATTTAATTTCTCTATCGGCGACCTTATTGACGCAACGCGCGACGGCGCGGCCCAATCCCTTTTCTTCGTCAATCGCCCGCAGGGAAGTGCCCCGCCTTTGCGCCGGACATCGGATGGGCCTTACTGTAAACGTCGATAAGTTTTTTAATGCTTAAATGAGTATATTTTTCCGTCGTAGCAAGATTTGAATGGCCGAGCATGTCCTGAATAGACCTTAAATCCGCTCCGTTATCCAGAAGATTTGTAGCGAAAGAGTGTCTCAAACCGTGCGGAGAAATATTTTTAAACTGCCCCGTTATCGCCGTAGATTCCTTGACTATCCTGTGGATAGTCCTTCTCGTAAGCCGCGTGCCTTTTTTATTGACGATTATATAGCCTTCTTCCGGAATTAAGTTTATGGCATGCAAATAACCGAACCAAGCCTTAATCTTTTCCGCGGTAATTTCCGTAACCGGAACGATTCTCTGCTTAGAACCCTTTCCGTAAACCCTGACGCAGCCGCCTTTTTTTTCCAATTCCAAATCCGTTTTTTTAACGGAAATCAATTCGCTAACCCTAAGGCCGCTTCCGTATAAAAATTCCAAAATAAGGTCGTTCCTTACGGCTTCGAAATATCTTAACGGTTCGGCAGAAACTCCTGCCCATGCAAAATAGCTTTTCGGGGGGTCTTCGGCGTCGTTAATCCTGCTTAATTTATCTTTTTTTAATTTAAAATCTAAATAATTATTTAATAAAAAATCCGCCTCTTTAGCCGTTAAAAAAAACGGCAGTTTTTTTTCCGCTTTCGGCAGGTCTATTAGGAAGGCGGGATTTTGTTTTAATATATGTTTTTTTTCTAAAAAGCCGAAAAACGATTTTATGGATTCTATCTTTCTTGCAAGGCTCGTCTTTTTGACGCCGCCGTAAATTTTACTAAGATAGTCTTTAATTTCGAATTCGGTAACGTCTTCGAGCGAATTTAGATGCGTTTCGTTATTAATATGAGCAATAAAGGCCTTTACGTCCGATACGTATGCCAGGACGGTATTGGAAGAATAATTCTTTTCGAGTTTAATATTTTTCGCGAAATCCTTTAAGAAATCTTCCATTTTCCTTAAATAATTTTATTTATTTATTTATTTAATTAATTATTTATTTGTTTGTTTGTTTGTTTGTTTGTTTATGTTGATTATTTATTTATTTTTGTTTAGGCGAATGCGGCCGTTATTAACGCAATGCGTAAATGACAAAACAATTATGGTTTATGTATTATATCATAAATAAAAATATAAATTACCTTAAATTACCTCGCGATAAAAATCTGAAATCTCCCATAAAATTATCGCAATTAAAACATATCGCCGAACAAATACCGGCGATAACGTAAAAAGCGGACCGCAATATATGAAACCCGGCGTCTAATGAGTTTATCACTAAAATCAAAAATGGGCAACAAAAAATCTGCGCAAAAAATCCAAAAATACGTTAATATCTTTTAAAATATCTATATAAATCCAAATATAAATCCAAAAAATCCTGATTCTGCATTTTCTTTTCAAGAAACTCTGCTATAATAATATTATCTGATTAATTAATTTAATCCGCGGGTAAAAGCCCGTATCGCCGGTCGCCGTTTTACCGGAAGCTTTAACTTTAATTAAGAAACTGGAGGCAAAATGAAAAACGAGTCCGTTAGCTTATTTCTTTTAAGATTGGTGCTTTTTCTCAGTTTTTTCTATCATGGAACAGGCATTCTCTTAGACTGGTTCGAAGGTCCCGGAATAGCCGGATTTGCCGGATATATGGGCTTCCCGGTTATTATAGCCGTTTTAGTGGGGATAGCCGAAACAGCCGGAAGCCTTGCCATGATTAGCGGGATATTGACCAGAATAGGGGCATTATGCATCATGATTGTAATGCTTGGAGCCATATTCATACTGCATCTGCCGCACGGGTTCAATATAATGGCCAACGGTTACGAATATGCTTTAACCGAATTTACTATCGCGTTAAGCATTTTCATAATGGGTCCGGGAGAATATACCTTGACCGGACTGATAGCCAAGAACGTTCCTTTTATTTTACGGTGACGACCGCGCCTGCGGCATCGCGAAGCGGCTCTAAAATCGAAGCGGCTCTAAATTAATATAGCGCCGCGCGGACATCTATTTAGTTTAGTTCAGTTTAGTCAGAACGTCCCGCGCGGCGCTTTTAAATATTTCTGTCTGCGCTTATTCCAGAAACTTTTCTAAAAACTTTTTAAGTTGTCAACTTTTTATTGACATATTAAATCAAAACATTATAATAATATATGAATATTAATTCATATATTATTATGCGGAATACGGAGATATTATGCATTTTTACGGTTATTTAATCGCGGCTTCCTCTCTGATATTTTTATTCACCCTCTTCCTTATAATTAAAAAACCTTTTAATATCGGAATAGGCTACAGCGCAATTATAGGAGCGCTGCTCTCCCTTTTTTTTAACGTAATAGTCGTCAAAGACGTAATAAAGGTTTTCGATATAGTCTGGGATGCGACGTTTACTTTTGTCGCAATAATAATTATTTCCATAATACTCGACGAAATAGGTTTTTTTGAATGGGCGGCTTTGCATATGGCCAAATTTGCCGGCGGCAGCGGACGGAAGATGTTTGTTTACGTGGTCATTCTGGGCGCCTTGGTATCGGCTCTTTTTGCCAACGACGGAGCGGCGCTTATTATAACGCCGATAGTTTACGAAAAGATGAAAGCCCTGAAATTTGATAGAAAAAATATGCTCCCGTTTATTATGGCCGGCGGATTCATCGCGGATGCGGCAAGCCTTCCGTTTAAGATTTCCAATTTAGTCAACATCGTTTCCGCGGATTATTTTAATATCGGTTTTTTTACGTATTTTATGGATATGTATGCGCCGGATTTATTTTCTATAGCGATATCCCTGCTGGCCTTATACGTCTATTTCAGAAAGGATATTCCCAAAAACTATGACGCAAGCCTTTTAAAAAACCCCAAAGATGCAATAAAGGACCCCGCGCTTTTTAAATTATCTTTCTTTATATTGGCTCTGCTTCTAGGAGGATATTTTTTAAGCGAATTTTTAAAACTCCCCGTTTCTATTTTCGCTATATTTTTTGCATTGATATTTATATTGTTCGGCTGTAAAAGCCCCGCCGTTAATTTAAGGACCGTATTTAAGAATGCGCCGTGGAACATAGTGGTATTTTCCATAGGAATGTATTTAGTCGTTTTCGGATTAAAAAACGCCGGCTTGACATATCTGCTCGGAAAATCCATTATTTATTTTGCCGGCTTCGGCGCTTTCGTTCTTACCATGTACGCCGGTTATCTCGCGGCCTTCGTATCGTCGGTTATGAACAATATGCCTACCGTGATGATAAACTCCCTTGCCATCCATTCGGCGCATCTTAACGAAGCAATGCTTAGGCCATCCGTTTACGCCAACGTTATCGGCTGCGACCTCGGTCCGAAATTAACGCCGATAGGTTCGCTTGCGACTTTATTGTGGCTGAACGTTCTGGAAAGAAAAGGAATTAAAATAACGTGGGGCTATTATATGAAAGTCGGATTGTTCATTACTATACCGGTTCTTTTTATAACTTTGCTTGGTTTATATCTGAAAATTTTTTTATTTTAAAAAATAAAAATTCCTTTTTAACGCTTTTTTGAAGGGCATGGACGAAATATCAGACGTAAGGCAAAAGATAGATTCCAAAGATATTGCAGAGATTCGCTGAACATTTTTATTAAAAAGGCTATAAAATATAGCATATGAGCCCTTCGATAGCCATAGGAATAATAGGGATAGTTATAATTTTAGGTTTCCTAGGAGAGATATTTTTCTCATACACTAAATTTCCGTCTATTCTGCTGTTAATGTTTGCTGGCATTATACTTGGGCCTATTTACCATATCTTTAACCAGCAGTTGTTTATCGATTTTGCGCCTTACCTGAGCACGCTGGTTTTAATTCTCATTATGTTTTCCGGGGGACTTGAGCTTAATTTCATAACCGTTTTCAAGAATTCGGCATACTCAATTGTTTTAATAACTGCTGGTTTGGCCTTTTCCATAATATTGGCGGGCGGATTCTTCTATATAATGGGCGGCGGCGATATAATGCAATCCCTTATGCTCGGAACGGTATTGTCGTGTTCTAGTTCCACGGTTATCATGCCTCTTTTGCCTAATATCGGCGCAAGCGATAAAAATAAGACCGTAATAGCCATAGAATCCACTTTTAACGATGCGTTTGCCATCCTCATTTTAATCGTTTTAATCCATTTTGCCGAAAATTCGTCCATTCGCATAAATTATTTATCCAAAGCCGCGTCGCTGCTCTATTCTTTTGGAATATCCGCCGCGGTTGCGGTTTTATTCGGAATATCGTGGTTTATAATTTTAAAGTTTATATCTAAAACAAAATTTGCATATTCGATTACTTTCGGCGGAATGCTGATTCTTTATTTATTAATTCATTTAATTAAAGGAAACGGCGCTATTGCGATACTGGTATTCGGAATAATAATGGGAAACGAAGAATTATTGAACAGGCTTAAACTGAATTTCTTTAAGATGAGCATAAAAGAATCTATTATTAAACAGTTTAATTTTGAATTTTCGTTTTTAATAAGAACCTTATTTTTTGTTTTTCTCGGAGTAGTGGTTCAATTGTCCCATATCGGCTGGGATTTTATAGACAGGCTCTTGATTATAATAATTATGCTGGCCATAGGAAGATATTTAAGCGTATCGGCGGTATTTTTTATGGAAAATTTCAAGAAAAAGCAGGAAGAGAGACTGCCGAAAAAAGAAAAATTTTTCCTATGGTCGATGATAGGAAGGGCATTGGCTACGGCTATAATGGCATATATGCCTTTAAATGCGGGAATACCAGGCACTAAAGATTTTCCGGAATACGCTTTTCTTGTAATTATAATTACAAACGTTATTCTGACCGCCGGAGTTTATGCATACGGCAGAATGAGGAACGGAGTAAAAATTTCCGCAAGTTAAATTTATACCGGCGCTTCCCGCTCTGCTTGCCGCCGCGATTATGGATTCGGATGCAAAACAGGCATAGGCCGACCGGAAAGCAAACCTTCTATCTGTAATTTTGGGTCGGCAATTTTGGGGTAATTTTAGGGACTTGACAACGTTTTTTCAAAGATGTATATTCGCATATAGTATATTAAGATAAATATAAACCGTAAAGGCGGTAAAATATTATAACCGCCCGACCGTTCGGTTCGATAGTTCTTTGACAATTAAACTAAACAAAGCTTAATTCCGCAATATCGCGGAAGCGGAGGAACCGTTAATCCGGGGCTAATGCATTTTCAGGAATGCAGGGGACTACTCTTTATCCCCAGCCCGCCAGCTAACTTCGCAAGCTATTAAAGGGAATCAAAAATATCGTAATGCCTTCTTAATCGCAGGCGTATTGCAATTCAATGCGCCTTTGCGGCAAAGCGTTCATATCGCCGTTAGTTGCGCCGCCGTTAGTTATTGCGCATATTATCGTTTTAGTAAATATTCAATTTAAATTTAAATGAAGACACTTTAATAGCCGAAGCCAATTTCTTTCGGCTATTTTTTTTGCCGATTTTTCTGTCTTCCTGAATCGTTCCCGAATTAAAATATAAATTAAACCGGAGTTTGCATAATGAGGTTTTTATGATTGAAAATATTATTCTTTTAGCGGTTTCGGCGTTGGTGCTGGCGTATCTCTTCTACGTCCTAATCCATCCCGATAAATTTTAACGGCAAAAGGAGGAATTATATGATTGATTCGCTCGCCGCCCTGCTGTCCATAGGTATAATGTATGCCGCAATGCGGCTGTTAATAGATTTTTTGGAAAAGATTTGAGAAAAAATAAAATGACCGTGAAGCCTATAAATTTATAGATAGGTAATTCGCGGCTTAATCGAAAAAAATTGCAGAGGTGAAAATTTTATGGATATCGCCGGCGTTTTACAAATCGTTATCGTGCTCTCGGCTATAATTTCGGCAAGCATCCCTTTAAGCAGATATATGGCGCATATTTTTAACGGGGAAGCTACTTTTTTTGATAAGATAGCAAATCCTGCGGAAAATCTTACGTTTAAATTTCTTAAGCTGAACGAAAAAGAGGAAACGGACTGGCTGACGTATCTTAAAACCGGATTAACCGCAAATTTTTTTATGCTTGCATTGGTTTTTATCATCTTAAGATTTCAGAATTATCTTCCTTTCAACCAGATGCATTATAAAGGCATTCCTTGGGCGCTTGATTTCAATACTGCTATAAGTTTTGTTACCAATACGAACTGGCAAAACTATGCGGGGGAAGCCGCGCTGTCTAATTTTTCCCAGATGGCCTTAGTCTTTTTGCAGTTTACGTCTGCGGCTACCGGACTGGTCTTTTTAATTGCGTTTATAAGAGGATTGGCAAAAACGCAGGCAAAAAATGTGGGCGGTTTTTATCCGGACTTTATAAAAGCCTTATATAGGATTTTCATTCCTCTGGCGGTCGTATTCGCCGTAATTATGCTTTTTATGGGTTCTCCCCAAACTTTTAAGATGCAAAAGAAGGTCGTCGATATGACTGGGGCAACGCAATTGCTTTCGGTAGGACCCGTGGCTTCCATGGTTTCGATAGAAAACATCGGTACCAACGGCGGCGGTTTTTACAACGCAAACGCGGCGCAGCCTTATGAAAACCCTACCCCGTTTACCAACGCCCTGCTCATATTTATGATGGGCGTTATTCCGACGGCGATATTTTTTATGTACGGAATAATGATAAAAGATAAAAAACACGCCTTTTCACTGTTTCTTGTCGCGCTCACGCTTCTGGCGGTATGTATCTTTACTATATACCGTCAGGAAGCCGCCGGCAATCCCTTTTTGGCAAAATTAGGAGCCGCGGTCCGCGCCTCAAAGTATAATCCGGGAGGAAATATGACCGGCAAGGAAGAACATATAGGCATCGCGCAAAGTTCCATGTTTGCCGCCGCCACTACGGCGTTTACCACCGGAAACGTGGACAGCGCCCACGACAGCTATATGCCGGCTTCGGCGGCGGTTCTTCTTGGCGAAATGATGCTGAATCTTATATTCGGCGGGATTGGAGTCGGTTTATTAAATATGCTTGCTATGGTTATTATCGGGGTATTTATCGCCGGCCTTATGGTTGGACGTACGCCAGAATTTCTTGGTAAGAAAATAGAGTCGAAAGAAGTTAAGCTCGCAACGCTGGCTATGTTTGCCCATGCCTTTATAATAATAGTCCCTTTTGCCTTAGCCCTTTCCGTTCCGGCAGGCCTCGCGGCGGGAACGACTGCCAACCCCGGTCCGCACGGTTTCAGCGAAATCTTATACGCCTTTGCCTCTGCGGTCGCGAACAACGGTTCGGCAATGGCCGGATTTAACGGAGCCACGGTTTTCTATAACGTAATACTGGGCGTTGTAATTTTTCTGGGAAGATACGTGCCGATAATCTGCCAGGTGGCGATAGCCGGTTCTTTAATTAAAAAGAAAAGCGTTCCCGAATCTTCCGGTACGTTTCCGGCTCACGGACCGCTTTTTTATTTCGTAGTAATGGGGACTATAATTTTAATCGGGGCACTGACATTTTTTCCCGCGCTTGCCTTAGGTCCCGTTGCCGAGCATTTTGCGCTAATGCGGGGGCATCTTTTTTAACCGATTTATGAACCAATTATTTTATAATGTTATTTTATAATGCAATTCAATTTTTTTGGAGCGTTTTATGCTGAACGATTTTTTAAGGTCGATAAAATTAACAATCTGGTTATTTATATTATGTTCTATTATATATACGTTTTTTATATGGGGCATAGGCCGGATTTTTTTCCCTTTTCAGGCGTCAGGCAGCATAATATATAAAAACGGCAAGCCGGCGGGCTCTTTGCTAATCGGCGAGAATTTCGACTCTCCCTACCTGTTTGATTCCAGACCGTCAAGCGCCGGCAAGGGCTACGAGGCCGATAGCTCTTCGGCTTCCGACAACGGACCGACGAACGGAAGCTACATTGAAAGCGTAAAAAAAAGAATTAAAAACTTCCTCGCGGAAAACCCGTCCGTTAAAAAGGGTAAAATTCCGGTAGATTTAATTGCGGGTTCAGGTTCGGGGTTAGACCCTTTTATTTCTATATCCGGCGCGCTCGCGCAAATTCCAAGGATTTCAAAGCTGACGGGAATTAACCGCGCGCGGTTAAAAGAACTCGTAAAAAGCGCAGTATCATACAGGGATTTAGGCGTGTTTGGAACGCCCGGAGTAAATACGGTAAGGCTAAATTTTAAATTAGCCGCGTCGTTAAAAAAAGTTAATTCAAAAATTTACGCAAAGGTTTTTAAGGGGCTTGCCGGCGTCGAATCGCCGGCGCCGAATGATTAACGGATAGATTTAATAACTGAGCATTTAACAATTTTAAAATTAAAAACGAAATAAATAAAAAGGGGCGAATACGATATGCCAAAACAAGATTATTACGTATCGGCGTTTAACAAAGAAATATTAGTATCGGCTATATGGGAGTCTTTCAGGAAATTGAACCCGAAAGTTATGCTGAAAAATCCCGTTATGTTTGTCGTTGAGGTCGGTTCGGCTATAACCTCCGCTATTCTGTTCAAAAACATTTTTTTCCATAATTTAGAAAATATAGGATTTACGTTTCAGATAACTTTATGGCTGTGGTTTACGGTATTATTCGCGAATTTCGCGGAAAGCATCTCCGAAGGAAGGGGCAAGGCTCAGGCTGAAAGCCTTAGGAAAAGTAAAATGGAGGTTTTAGCAAGACTAATCGAACCGGTAAGCGGCAAAGAAGAAAAAATAAAAGCTTCTTCCCTCAGAAAAGGCGATATCGTAATTGCGGAATCCGGCGATATCATTCCCGCCGACGGAGAAATAATCCGCGGCATCGCCTCTGTCGACGAATCGGCAATAACCGGCGAATCTGCGCCGGTTATAAGGGAAAGCGGCGGAGACAGAAGCGCCGTAACCGGAGGAACAAAAGTGCTTTCGGATAAAATTTGGATAAAAATAATATCTAATCCGGGCGAAAGTTTCATGGATAAAATGATAAGTCTGGTCGAAGGGGCCTCAAGGCAAAAAACTCCTAACGAGATAGCCTTAAATATATTGCTTGTTATGTTCACCGCGCTTTTTTTAGTCGTCGTCGCCGCGATTGAACCTATGGCCAATTATTTTAAAGGAAATATCTCCCCCGTAATTCTCGCGTCTCTTGTCGTATGTTTGATTCCCACCACTATAGGCGCACTATTGTCCGCAATCGGCATATCCGGCATGGACAGATTAGTCAAGCATAACGTTATAGCAATGTCCGGGTCTGCCGTCGAAGCCGCCGGAGACGTAAACACCCTGCTTTTGGATAAAACCGGAACTATCACTTTCGGCAACAGGATGGCGGTCGATTTTATTCCCGTCCCGGGAGTCGGCTCAAAAGAATTAGCGGACTATGCCCAGCTTTCTTCCTTATCCGATGAAACTCCGGAAGGCAGGTCAATCGTAACTCTGGCAAAAAAATACGGATTACGGGAGAGGCATCTGGAGGAAAAAAATATAAATTTTATTGCTTTTTCCGCTTTAACCAGAATGAGCGGGGTGGATTTATCGGATAAGAAAGAGTTCATAAGGAAAGGCGCGGTAGATTCGGTCGTAAGGTTTGCCGAACAAAACGGAGGCGCGGTAGAAAAAATAGTCCTCGAAACGGCGGACAACATCTCCAAACAAGGTGGAACGCCTCTTGCCGTAGCCGTAAACGACAGGATTCTCGGAATAATACATTTGAAAGACGTCGTAAAAGGCGGGATTAAGGAAAGAATAGGGAGCTTAAAAAAAATCGGAATAAAGACTGTTATGATAACGGGCGATAATCCCCTTACGGCTAAAGCCATAGCCGACGAAGCCGGAATCGACGAATTTGTTCCCGAAGCGACTCCCGAAACAAAAATGGATATTATTAAAAAAGAACAGGCTATGGGAAAATTGGTCGCCATGACCGGCGACGGCACAAACGATGCGCCCGCCCTTGCCCAGGCCGACGTAGGCGTGGCTATGAATACGGGGACTATGGCCGCGAAAGAGGCGGGGAACATGATAGACCTCGATTCTAATCCCACAAAGCTCATAGAAATCGTCGAAACGGGAAAACAGCTTCTTATAACAAGAGGCTCTTTGACGACATTTTCTATCGCGAACGACCTGGCAAAATACTTTGCTATAATACCGGCGATGTTTGTGCCTATACTGCCGTGGCTCGCCCCGTTAAACATAATGCGCTTATCGTCTCCTTATTCGGCGATACTTTCTGCGGTTATATTTAACGCCGTCATAATAATTATTCTTATACCCCTTGCTCTTAAGGGCGTAAAATACAGGCCTGCGGGAGCTTCCGCCATTTTAAGAAGAAATTTATTGGTTTACGGGCTCGGAGGAGTAATAGTCCCGTTTATAGGCATTAAAATAATCGATATGATAATAACTTATTTACATTTAGTTTAGTTATATAAGAAAACTAATCCGGCTGATTCTTAGATTATTTTCTCCGATTATTTCTGCCGATTATTTCTGCTTGAATAATTTATCGCTCAATGTTATATTATTTAAAAGTATTATATCGTAAATATTGCTAAGGAGAGATGGCCGAGTAGGTCGAAGGCGTTCGCCTGCTAAGCGAATGTATGTCCTAATAGATGTACCGAGGGTTCGAATCCCTCTCTCTCCGCCAGTTAAAACGCGATATACGCAAAGTAAGAATATAAATCGGTGCAATAGGGGTTCGAACCCTCGCAGGGCGAAGCCCGCAAGAGGAAGTTCGCCGCTTTTAGCGTCCAAAGGACGCTCATCCCTCTCTCTTAAGCCAGTTAAAACGCGATATACGCAAAGTAAGAATATAAATCGGTGCAATAGGGGTTCGAACCCTCGCAGGGCGAAGCCCGCAAGAGGAAGTTCGCCGCTTTTAGCGTCCAAAGGACGCTCATCCCTCTCTCTTAAGCCAGTTAAAACGCGATATACGCAAAGTAAGAATATAAATCGGTGCAATAGGGGTTCGAACCCTCTATCCATTTCTAAATGCTTCGGCAAGGCGGTCTTTTAAACCGGAGTTTCTCTTTTCTTCCCTTGAATTCATTGCAATGCCGAATGCTTTAAACGTTCCGAAAATAACGACGTTTTTCTTCCCCCGCGTTATGGCCGTATATAATAAATTTTTTTTCAGCATCATGTAATGCGTCTGATGAAATAAAATTATAACGTTATTAAACTCGCTGCCTTGGGCTTTATGGACGGAGAGCGCGTAAGCGAGCATTATATTTTCGTAAATATCAAGAAAGTCAAATATTATTATTTTTCTGCCGCTGCTCCCCGCGGCCGTTTCGGCAGACGAACCGGTAAAATCCACGGATAAAGTTTTTTCCGCGTGGTCTATATTTACGATATAGCCCGTATCGCCGTTAAATACGTCCAGGTCGTAATTATTTTTCTTTTGTATTACCCTGTCGTATAGCCGGAATTGGGTTCCGTTGCAGATAAAGACGTCTTGAGGCTGAACCGTGCAGTCCGCGCCGGAAACGGAAGCGGCGTCGCCCAAAGGGTTAAACAAATCCTGCAGCATTTTATTTAAATTGTTATATCCCAGCTCGCCTTTTCTCATAGGCGTTAAAACCTGAATATCGTCGAAAACGGACGTTTTTAAGGTATTATAGCCTCCGGCGGGTTCATTTTCGCTTGTTTTTTTATTCCTTCTTTTATCGCATATTTTTTTTACAAATTCGATAAAGTCTTTTAACAGCTCATTTTTACCTGTGTCCGCGGCGTCGTATTCTCTTTTGTATTTTATAATGAACTCCTTTTTGCCCCTTTCTTTTCCTCCGGCGGCAAATCTTTTGTTGTTTAGGAGGTTATGGGCATTTAAATTTATCAAGCCGCCTTCGTCCTGCCTGAATACCTTGGTCAGGAATGTTACCGGAAAAAACTGGTTGATTTTATCGGAAACGGTATTTATGGCGGCTTCTTCTTTTCCCGCCGCATATATCAGGTCTCTAAGAACATCTCCGGGGCCTACGGAAGGTATCTGGTTGACGTCGCCGACCAAAACTAAAACCGCGCCGTTTTTTACGGCTTTTAAAAGTTTGTAAAAAATAACCGCGTCCGCCATGCTCATTTCGTCTACGACGATTAGGTCGTGGGGAAGCCTGTTGTTTTCGTTATAAGTAAAAAACGTTTCGTTGGTCTGCCAGTCGTACTGAGCTTTTAAAAGCCTGTGAATGGTTGAAATATCGGCTTTTATTTCGTCGTATTCCCCGTATCCGGGTTTTACGATATCGGAAAGCCTCTGCGCGGCTTTTCCGGACAGCGAGGTAAGCGCTATTTTTTTTCCCTTATATAAGCCGGATATAGTCTTAATCACTGTCGATTTTCCTGTACCCGGGCCTCCGGATATAATCGAAATCTTATAGTTTAAAGTGTTTAATACCGCAATTTTTTGTTCGTCCGTAAGAGCTATTTTATTAGCGTTCCGCCCAAGAAATTCAATAAGGCCTTCGTTTCCTTCCGTATTGTTTCCTGCCGTGGATTCGTTATATCCTGAAATCCTTTTCAGTTCCTTCGATATCCCAAGTTCGCTGTAATAATAAACGGGGGCATAAATTTTTATGCGGTTTAAGAGGCCGTCTTCTTTTAGCGCGGTTAAATCCGGCAGTCCGCCATGCGCAGACGCTTGCGTTTTTAATTCTGGCAGGCTTTCAAATTCCGGCAGTATCGTCCTTTCTTTTATCAGATCGTTCAAATATTTCTTAAGTTCCGTTTCGCTCAAATTTTCTATAATTTCTTTCATGCCATGCCTTAAGTCTTTATAATAGACATAACAGTTTCCTGAATTTTCGCATATCTGGCCCAAAACATACTTTACGGCTTCTTTAATTCTGTTAGGGTCGTCTTTTTGTATCCCCAGTTTTTCAGCCATAATGTCGGCTTTTTTAAATCCTATGCCTTTTATTTCGGTAAACATAAAAGGATTTTCCTCGGCGACGGCTATGGATTTATCTTTAAATCTGTTATAAATAGTTTTTATCTGATAGTCGCTGAACTGATGAGGCTTAAAAAACATAATAGCCTTTCTTAAACCGTAGCTTTCTTTGAGCCCTTCTAGTATCGTAGCAAGTTTTATCCTGCCTATTCCGCCGACGTCCCTCAGTTTTTCCGGTTCGTTGTCTATTATATCCAGCGTCTTTTCCCCGAATTTTTCATAAATCTCTCCCGCTATAACCTTGCCTATGCCTTTAAATACGTCTGAAGATAAATAATCGATTATCGCGGTTTTTGTGTTTGAAAGCGCAAGTTCGTACCGGTCAAAATTAAACTGATAGCCGTATTTTTTATGGTGGGTAAAGCCTCCGGTCAATTTAACTTTTGAATCCAATAAAGGCTTATCGAAAAAGGTGCCGGAGGCGGTTATAAATCTGCCGCCGGAAAATATGTTTAATATAATAAAGCCGTTTCCGGCATTTTGAAATATTACTCTTTTTATAACGCCGGTTATAGTCGTTGCGGGAGCTGTTGCGCCTCCCGCTGAGCTTCCCGCGGAGTCTTCTGAAATATCTTCCTTAATTTCGTTATCGTCCATTAATTTCATTTTCCTGTTTATTATACTATTTCCTGTTTATTATACCCTAATCCTGCAATAGAAAATATTTAAATGTTCTATTTTACGTAATTTCTATCGCAGGATTGAGGTTATACTATATTATGGAGCATAATAGCGCGGCGCGGCATAATAATAGCACGCATGCCATACCGTAACATGGCAGGCCATAGCGGCGCGGCATAGCATGACGCCGAAAATATAACAAAAATATAACGTAACGCCGAAATCAGGATTTGCAGAACATATTATAAATTATAAAATATTTAATAAATTTTAAGAACCCGCCGTTTCAAAAACCGGATAAATGTCGGCTAAACTGAAAGCGGGCGGGACGGAAGCGGGCGGGGCGGAACTACGTGAAATGAAACGTTGGGAAGTTTTTCTATTAATTTTGCGACTATGCTTTTTTTAAAAATCCTGCCGATAAAACTTCTTTTCTCGTTTGTCGCGCCTATGACGATATGGGATATATTGTTGCCGTTAACAAAATCTACTACGCCCGACGACACGTCTTCCGACTGAAAACTGAAAACCGCCGCGCCGAGATTTTCGGCGATTGAAATATTGCGGGAAAGAGTCCTGTCGTAATCTTCCGATTTTTTTTTAGTTTTATTTCTATTTTTAAGATTTACGTGCAGGACGTAAAAATTTGAATTGAGCCTGCCCGCAAGCTTGGAACCTATTCTTACGAGCCTTGCCGAATCCGGATTCGAGCTTATCAGGACCAGAACCTTTTCGTTTGACTTTAATTCCAGTTTTTCATCGGGATTTCCGATTCCGGTGGACTGGGCGCTAAGTTCGTCGGCAATTGTTCTTAAAGCAAGCTCTCTTAATATTAAAAGATTGTCGAGCTTAAAAAAGTTTTCTAAGGCAAGGGGGACTTTTTCCATAGAATAAATTTTTCCTTCTTTAAGCCTGTTAATGAGCTCGCCGGCCGGAATATCGACGTTTATAATTTCCGTAACGAAATTTAATATATAATCGGGAACCCTTTCGCCGACTTTAATCCCTAGTTCCGCCTCGACCCTCTCCGCAATGGAATTAAGATGGAATATATTTAAGGTGGTAAATATGCTTATGCCGGACTTATATATTTCTATCGCGTCTTGATAACGCTTTAAATTTTTAGAACCGGGGATGTTATTATGGGCAAGTTCGTCTATTAAAGCGATAGCAGGTTTTCTGGCAATAACCGCATCGGCATCGAGCTCTTCGAATTCCGAGCCCCTGTACGATATTTTTTTTCGCGGAATAATTTCGAGTTTCTTGACCTCTTCTGCGGTTTCTTTTCTGCCGTGAGTTTCGACGTACCCTATGACGGTGTCTATGCCGTGCTCCAGCAGATAGTTTCCGTCTTCAAGCATTGTATAAGTTTTGCCGGTTCCGGGGGCGGAACCCAAGTAAACCCTGAAAACATTTTGGGATTCATGGGTGGAATACTTTATTCTGTTCAGCATCGATTCTGCCGACGGCCTGCTTTGCTCTATCTTCAAATTAAGCGCCTTATATGGAAAATACGGGAATTTTTAAGACCGCAAGAAAATCTTTAACGCGCCCCGTTAATTTTCAAAAAAGCAAATCGTATTTATTGTCGCCATAATTTAAACTAAACCGGTTTTTTTAACTTTTTCGAGATACGCCAAGGCGTTGGTATTTATTTCCAGAATATCGGCTAACGCCGCCGAAGGGTTAATTTTTTTCAGGCTCGCATGTGCCGAACCGTAATCTTCCTTAAGGAAATCATCCATAAATTCGTATAATTCGCCGAGTTTGCCTTTGCGTTCTATCAGCGCCTCGTAGATTATTTTATCGACCGTTATTTTATCGAGTAAATCCTTAAGGGGCATTCCTACGGCGACGTTGACCAATGAAAGCATGCCCGCCAGAAAGGCTTTATCGGCAAGCTCTTTGCTTATAAAACTTTTGCATATGTCTTCCATCATCCTGCCTTTTATCACGGCGGCTTCCAGCAAGGGGTCCGACCTGAAATCGCTTTTTTTGGAAGCAAGTATAATCGTAAGTATCCATCTGGAAACATTGTCGTATCCCAAAAGCGCTATTGCCTGTTTTACGGAGGAAATTTTTGCGATAAATTCATAAGCAACCGAGTTTATAAGCGTTAACAGCCTGTAAACCAGTTCCGGCGCCATTTTGAATAATGTTTCTATCTCTCCTATATCCTCATTGGCCTGAAAAGCGTTGAATATATTTATAAGCAATATGTAATCGGGGTCTAATCTGACGGAGGAAACTACGGTGGGTCTCTGAAAGAAATAACCCTGAAACAGGTCGAAGCCGAGACTTTTATAAAATTTAAAATCTTCGTCGAGTTCCACTTTTTCGGCTATAAATTTCATCCCGTAATTTTTAAGTATCATGAGCATTTCCTTTATTTCCTGCTTAGAATACTGCTTGACGTCAAGTTTTACATAGTCCGATAACGCCAGGAGCGGCTCCCATTCTTCGTCGTAAACAAAATCGTCCAAGGCGATAGAAAATCCTCTTTTCTTAAATTCTTTAATTATGGAAACGGCATTGTCGTCTATTTTGCTTGTTTCTAATATTTCAAGGACTATCTTGTCCTTGGGAAGCAATTCCGCCATCCCCGCTTTAAGAACGTCTGGAATTATGTTGATAAACGCAAGCTTATCGCCCAATAGAGTCTTAAAACCCATATCGTATATATTTTCAAGCACGTTTGCGGTGGCGCTCAAATTTTCCGTTACCGCCACGTCGGCGGAATTTTCATCGGCGCTTCTGAACAGTATCTCGTATCCGAAAATACTTTTATCGCTGTTTATAATAGGCTGTCTTCCTATGAAAATTTGTTTTTTCAATTTTTTACGCCCTCCATTTTACGCCCTCCATAATTTTAGAACTTTGCGAAGCGTTATAATGCAAATAATATAATTATAATCGGTAAAAATAAAAAATTATATAATTCCGGCAATTTCGGCAAAATAATTTTTAAGCGATAGTCCGTTAATTTTTTATTTTAACTATTTTTACGAAATCGGTGGAGCCGGGTTCGCCTATGGGTATTCCGCCGGTCAATACCGCAAAAGAAAAGGAACGGCGTTTATCGGCGGACAGCCATCCGCCGATTATATCCGTAAGGTTTTCCGAAAAAACATTTTTGTCCGCTATATTTTCCGCTACAATGCACGAAACTCCGAAATTCAAAGACAGCTTCCGTTTAATTCTTTCGTCGGAAACCACGGCCAGAATAGGAACGCCGGGCCTTAGCGAAGATATTAAATTTGCCGTATAACCCGACCTCGTTATCGCTATTATAATGGAATTTTTTAAAAGTTTAGACGCCGCTACCGTCATTTCCGCTATTATTAACGAAATATTTTCCGTTCGCTCCGCCCTGTTATTAAAATCGCCGTATTTCCTGAAATATCCGCCGGTTTTATCGATTTCGCCAAACTTGCCGGCTTCGTTGAAAATACGGCTCTTCTCGGTAGCCCTGATAATTTTCGACATGTATCTGACGGCGCAGGCGGGATATTTGCCGGTTGCCGTTTCTTCGGACAGCATTACGGAATCCGTTCCGTCAAAAATGGCGTTAGAAATATCGGTAACCTCCGCTCTCGTCGGAGACTCGTTTTCGACCATTGATAAAAGCATTTGCGTTGCGGTTATAACCGGTTTTTTATAAAAATTGGCGGCGGAAATTATTTTTTTTTGCTCTAAAGGAATATTCTCGACGGGGGCTTCTACCCCTAGGTCTCCTCTCGCCACCATTAAGGCGTCCGCGGCTTCGGCTATTTTTCCGATATTTTTTACCGCTTCGATTTTCTCGATTTTTGCGATAATTAAAAATTCTTTTTCCGGATAGTTGTTTTTAAGGAAATTTTTTACGTAAATTATATCTTCGGGTTTCCTTACGAATGAAACCGCGAACATATCGACGTCGCGCGCGGCGCCGAATTTTAAAAATTCTATATCGTTATCCGTAACGGACGGAATGCTTAAAACCGCGTCAGGAAAATTCACGCCTTTTTCTTCCCTTAATACGCCTCCGATTGCAACTTCGGATAAGAGCTCGTCTTCGCTTAATTTTTTTATTACTTTAATTTTTATCTTTCCGTCGTCGATATAAACGTGGCTGTTAAGTTTTATATCCTTTCCGAGGTAAGGATAATTTATAAATATATTTGACCCGTCCGATATTATATTTTTACTGGTTAATACTACTCTGCCGCCCTTTTTAAGAAAAATTTCTTTCCGGGCCAATTTGCCGGTTCTTATTTTTGGTCCGGGCAAATCTATTAGGATGCCCGCGTCTCTCGAAATTTCCCTAATATCTTTTATCGCCCTGCTAAAAAAATCATAATTTCCGTGAGAGAAATTAAGCCTGACGACATCGGCTCCGTTTTTTATAATTTCTTTAATGATAATCTTACTTTTGCTTGCCGGCCCTAAAGTGGCTATTATTTTAACCATTTTATTGTTAAGCATATTTTATTTGACGAGACGTTCCTCCGCAATGGTTATGATATATTATGGCGGGTTTGAGCGCGTTAATCATGCCTGCCTTTAATTATACCTTTAATTATACCTTTAATTATATATTTAATTATACCTTTAAAAATTGATACAATATGATATAATTTTATGAAAATTGAATAATAATAAATAACCTTTTGCTATTCATTTATTTGCAATTAGCATATTTGCATGCGGTTAACGCTTAAATTTAAATATAAACGGGCGATATAAACATAAATACTTACAGATGCTTAATAAGCCGTTAAGCGTTAAGTTAAACGAGAATAAACCGCAGGCTATTAACCGTTAGCCGTAAAATAAAGTTATGATTAATCTCTATAATCCCCAAAGTTTTCCGTCTATGTTTTCCGTGCTGTTTACCGCCTTCCTTTTAGGAATAGTGCACGGATTTACGCCGGACGAACATACGTGGCCTATTACTTTCAGCTATTCCGTGGGCAGTTACAGCACTAAGGGCGGATTTAAAACCGGCCTTTTGTTTTCTCTCGCGTTCACTTTTCAAAGGGCTCTCGCCTCCGAACTGGCATATTTTGCCTTGGCGGGCATATTGACAAAACCGGACGCGATGCCGGTAATATATATATTCGTCGGCATCGTCATGATTTACGCGGGAGCTTATATAACCGGCCTTGGAAAAAATTTCGAATTGTTCGAGGGCATAATGCACAGGCTTATGAAACTCTTGAAAATAAAATCGCTGTCTAAAAACATCAGCAAAAAAACAGGGCATATTCCGGTTTATATGGTTTTACTGCACGGATTTATTGCCGGCTGGGGAACCGGAGCGTTTGCCATTATCGTTTATACAGTTCTTGCCCCTAAAATGCCTAACGGATACGTAGGATTCCTGCCCGGGCTTTTATTCGGACTCGGAACTATGGCGACTCAAATAATCATAGGCGCGCTAGTAGGCGCATTTATGGAACGGCTTGATATTTCGAAAAAGGGTATAGAATATATAGCAAGGGGCACGTCGGGGTCAACCCTTCTTTGGGGCGGCATGGCATTTGTGCTGGCGGCGATATTGGAAATCGCCTTTCCGAAACTTATCGAAGCGGGATTTATCACCCCCTTAAGGGTTCACAATCTGCACAGTCTTGGCATAGGGTTCTTTCTGGTTATTTTTATAATTTTATTTATATTAACCGCATCGTTTATAAAATATTTGAAATACGTAAAAAATAACGTCTCTAAATTTATATAAAATTTCTAAAGCGGGTTCGGGGAATAATTGTAGGCTATGAGAGTTCTAAATTCTTTGCCGATGCCGCCTGTTTTTACTGTTTTTATTCCGTCGGTAAATATCTTCTCGTTATACGCCCGCAGATACTTTTCGACCCTTTTATAATATCCGTAATAAAAATCGCGAAAGAGCCCGTTCGTGCTTTCCGGAATACCGGAACCAATGCCGGCGCTCCCGCTTCCGGTCGCGCGCAGTTTTAAAGTCCTGTATGCCAGCGTCGGACCGACGTTATACGCAAATAAAGCGAATTTTAAATTTTTAAATTCGTATATTAAGCTCAATAAATATCTCGCTCCTATTTTTATATTCAAAGAAGGATTATACAGATAGCTTGCGGGAAGATGCCCGATATATTTTGCGTCGTAATTAAATTTTTTGGACTTTATGCGGTATTTCTTGATAAGGTAAAGTCCCGTAACGGGCTTAATCTGCATAAGACCAACCGCTCCCATATTGGAATAGGAGAAATTGTTGAACGAGCTTTCCACTCTTATAACCGCCAAGATTAAAGCAGGGTTTATGTTATATTTTTCTCCCAGATTGAAAATAAGGGAGGAAATTTTTTTTTCTTCAGGCACCGGAAGCCCTGAATTAAAGGATTTTATAATCTTGAAAATTCTTATTTTTTCGTAATCCACCCGTATTTTATTTTTAAGCTGCCTTACGTCCCGCCTTTCTTTCAGATAGCCGTAATACATCGGGACGACGTAATAATAATATAATAAGGCTACGGAAAGTACGACCGATAATAGCATGAAATAGGGCAAAAAATATTTGAATTGGATTCTATTAATCAGTTTTCCGAAAAACATTCTCAAACCGAATAGAATTTTTTTAATTTTTCTCAAATTTTTCTCCATAATATTGGTAAAGCTAATAAAATATATATATTTATTAAAAAATAAACAAATATTAGAGCTTATGTGTTAAAATATACCATGAATTTTAATAAATGTCAAATTTAAGTCTATTATTAAGGTAAATTTGTCGGTTTAGTTAAAAAAACCGGCAAATAATAATATTTTTTATTTTGGGCTAAAAAAATATTTTCTTGCTATTTATTTTAAGATATAATATATTAAAAAAAGCTGGCATAAAATTTATCAAATTTTATATTTATACGGCTTGATTTTATCTTCCTGCTTTAATTTTTAAATTTTTATCTTAAAAATTAATTTTTTATCTATTTAATTTAATTAATTTAATCTAACGATATAACAATAAGGAGAACAAAAATGGCTGATAAGATTAAAATGGCTGTTATCTCTATCCACGGAACGCTAGACATGGCTTATCCTCCGCTTATTCTGGCTTCCACGGCTTCGACTCTCGATATCGACAGCGCAATATTTTTTACTTTTTACGGGTTGCAAATTTTAAAAAAAGACGCCGGCGACACCCTTAAGGTTTCTCCGCTCGGCAATCCCGCGATGCCAATGCCCGTGCCCAATATCGTAGGGACCCTGCCCGGTATGACCGCCATGGCTACTTCCATGATGAAATCCATGATTAAAAAAAACGGGATCGCGACGGTTCCCGAACTTATATCCATCTGCCAGGAATCCGGCGTCAGGCTTATAGCGTGCCAGATGACTATGGACCTTTTCGGCTTTAAAAGAGAAGATATGATTGACGGGCTTGAATATTCGGGAGCCGCGGCGTTTATGGAATACGCCGCCAATTCCCAAATCCATCTGTCGTTTTAAGCCAGATTTAACGCGGCCGAAAATCTGTCGTTCCGTTAACATTATGTTAAACCCCTGCGTAATTGCAGGGGTTTTATTTTTTTAACGTTTGTTTTTTATTGACATGCGGAATAAAATTAAATATAATAAATATATTATTAATATATATGAATATTTTTATATAACGGTTTTTAACGATTTTAATTTTAAATGAAAAATAACGAAGAATATGTTGCGGAAGCCGAACTTCTTAAAACGCTGGGGCATCCGATAAGGCTCAAAATAATCGAAGTTCTGGTTAACGAGAAATCATGCGTAAAAAATATATGGGAGTCGCTCGGCCTTCCCCAGGCAACCGTTTCTCAGCATCTTATATCCCTTAAAAACAAAGGCATCGTCAGCTGCAAGCGCGACGGCGTCATGATGTGTTACGAGCTTAACGACAAAAGGATAGAAAAAATTTTTAATGATTTAAAAGAATACGGCAACGGCGGCTCTTCTAACGAAAATCATAATGCGAATAATTCAAAAATCGAAAAGTATATCCCGTTAAATATACATAAATAATAATAAAAACCGTTAAAATTTTAAATTAATTATTTATTATCGCAGATTAAATTTATAAATCAAATATATAATTATTAATATATATGAATAAAGACCTTTCGCCCAAATACACAGCGGTTTCATCGGGTTTAAATTTAAAATCCGCGCTTACCGCGCTTATAATATTTCTCTCGTTTATATCCGCTGGGCTATGCGCAAAAAAATCCTTTGCTTTTCAAACAAGCGCTATGTCCATAAATCAGGCTTTTCTATATGCTTTAAAATACAACAAGATGTTAAAAATAGAAAAAATTAAATTAAATGCGGCCGGTTACGAAGAAAAAGAGGCTTTCAGCGGCTTCCTCCCGAAAATAAATTTTAACGAAATATATCTTAACACCGACAATCCGCTTTATGCGTTCGGCAGCGTATTAAATCAGAAAATACTTACAAACCAAAATGTTCAAAGCTATTTCAGCCCAAATTTTTTAAACGAACCCGGAATGATTCACAATTACGAATCCGAATTTTCCGTCGAACAGCCTCTGTTTATGGGAGGTGAAATATATTTAGGATATAAAAGGGCGGACCTTCATAAACGGTCGGTAGAAAAAGGTTTAAGCGAAACCAGACAAAAAGTGCTTTATAATGTCGCCAAGGCATATTATTCCGTTATACTGGCGGAACAATACGTTAAACTTATGAAAAGCGTAGTAAAAACGGCAAAGGCTTACAAAACCCTCGCCGAAAATCTTTTCAAGGCTGGACAGGTCGTTTCTTCCGATGTTTTAAGGGCTGACGTCGAACTTGCCGGCATGAAAGAAAAGCTTGCATCGGCAAAAAAGGATTACATGCTAGCCCGATATTTTTTAAATATTAATATCGGTATTCCTATAAATTCCAGATACCGCCTTACAAGCGTTTTAAGCTACGGCTCTTACGGCAAAGGCAAATCGTTCGATATAAATTATCTGCAAAAAACGGCTCTCGGCAATAGGCCGGATTACAAAGCCCTTCTTCTTAATAAAAAAAATATGAAGCTCGGCATCGAAACCGCAAAGGGTAAATTTTTGCCTAAATTAGTAGCCGGCTACGATTATTTCAGCAACGGACCCGCCATTCATCCCGACGATTCCTATGGTTACGCTTTAACGGTTATGCTTAAATTTAATATTTTTTCCGGATTATACGATTATAATAATCTGCAAAAATCAAAAACCGGATACAATACGATGCTCGAATATCAGGGGCTTTTGAAAAGCAAAATAGAAATGCAGGTTAGAAAAGCATATTTGCAGTATAAAACCGACCTTATGAATACGAAGGTTGCAAAACTTGCGGTTTTAAACGCAAACCGGACTTTAAAGATAACCTCAAACAGATATAAGGCCGGAATAACGACGCTGATAGACTTGGACAGGACGCTTGACGAGTATAAAACTGCAAAAGTAAATTATATGAATACCCTGTACAGTTTAAACATAGATAAATATTATATAAAGCTTGTTACCGGAAAGCTTTAAAGCCGCAAACAGAGAATCATAAAAAAAATCATAAAAATTGAATTTTAACCTATTTTATGATAAAATTAATATAAAAGGCCGAAGTTAAAAGGTAAAGGTATACTGCGCGGTTTTTAAAAACGACTAAAGGAGGAAATATATAAATGCCTATATACGAATACGAATGTAAAAAATGCGGAAAAATATTTGAAATTTATCAAAGGCTCAGCGAAAAGAGCGAAGATTTAAAATGTCCCGTTTGCGGAGAGCCGAAACCTGTAAAAAGAGTCAGTTCTTTCAGCAGCTGCGGAAGCGGCGGGTATTCCGGCGGTTATGCTTCCGGCGGTTCCGGTTCATGCGGCGGAGGACACAGCGGATTCGGCTGAGCATAATTAACGGACGGTCGTCCGGTTAAAAATTTAATCCCGCGTTTTTTCAATTAAAAAAACGCGGGATTTTTTTATCAAAACACGCGCCTGTTTTCGTAATCTATCTTAAAAGTTCTTTAACCCTTTTATACAAACTTTCAAGGTCGTCAAAAACTTCCTTTATATTGCCGGACTTTATAATAAGTTCATATTTTTCATCTTTAATCGTCCTATTGCCGATTACTATTTTGAAAGGTATGCCTATTAAATCTATATCTTTAAGCTTTATGCCCGCGGATAACTTTCTGTCGTCGTAAATAACGTCGATTCCCATCGCGGTTATATCGCCGTAAATTTTTTCGGAAAGCGCGGTTATGTCCGCATCGCCGGCGTTAAGGCTTACTACGGCTATAACGAACGGGCTTACGGAAACCGGAAGGTTTATTCCAGTTTCGTCGGAAAGAACTTCTATTAGGGTTTGCAGGGTTCTTCCCACCCCTATGCCGTAACAGCCCATAACAAAAAACCTGTATTCGCCTTTTTCGTCTAAAAATCTTGCGTTTAAAATCTCGGAATATTTTTCGCCGAGTTTAAAAATATGCCCAAGTTCGATGGCGTTTTTAATCTCCAGCCTGCCGGAGCATCTGGCGCATTTGTCTCCGGCCTGCACGCTTCTTATGTTGGCCGTTATATCCGGCATAAAATCGCGTCCGGGCTTTACGTTTGCCATATGGGCGTCTTTTTCGTTTGCTCCGGTTATCCAATACTCCGAATTATTAATCTCTTCGTCTATAACGACGCGGATATGTCCTTTCAAACGGAACGGGCCTGCGAAACCGCAAGGCGCTCCCGTTATGTTTTCGACGTCCGAGTCTTTCGCAAGAAATAAGTTTTTAACTCCGGCGGCTTTTTTTAGCTTATGTTCGTTAATTTCCCTGTCTCCCCTTACGACCCCCGCAATGAATCCGGATTCGGTTTCGTATATAAGCGTTTTAGCGAAACAGTCTTTATCTACCTTAAGGTATTCCGATACTTCTTCGACGGATTTTTTTCCCGGAGTAAAGAGTTTGGTCATTAATGGCTGTCTGCACGATTCAAGCGCCCCCTTATAATCGCTTATGGAATCGGCTTCGTCGATAGAAGAATAATTTCCGCAATTTTCGCAAACGACTATTTTGTCTTCTCCGTATTCCGAAAAGACCATAAGTTCTTCCGAATATTTTCCCCCTATTTCTCCAGCCTGAGCTTTGATAAATTTAAAATCCAGCCCGAGCCTGCTAAATATATTTTCATAGGCCTTTCTCATTTTTTTATAGCTTGCGTCCATGCCGTCCTCGTCTATATCGAAACTATAGGCATCCTTCATAATAAATTCTTTTGCCCTCATTAAACCGAATCTGGGACGCATCTCGTCTCTAAATTTAAGATGTATCTGATACAGGGTCAGGGGAAGTTCTTTGTACGACCTGACGTTTTTCTTGACGAGGTCGGTAACGACCTCCTCGTAAGTAGGGGCAAGGCAAAAATCTCTGCCCTGCCTGTCTTTGAACCTCAATAATTCCTTTCCGTAATCCTCGTCTCTTCCCGATTCTTTCCAAAGTTCCAGCGGCTGCACAAACGGCATCGAAAGCTCTACCGCTCCCGCCGAATCCATTTCCTGCCTTATTATATCTTCTAATTTCTTAAGGCTTCTTAAACCGAGAGGCAGATAAGTATAAATGCCCCCCGAAAGCTGTCTTGCGTAACCGGCTCTTAAAAGTAATTTGTGGCTTTTTAGCACCGCTTCTCTGGGGTCTTCCTTTAAAGAAGGAATAAAAAATGCGGAATATTTCACGCTGGCTCCTGTAATTTTAGATTTTAAACCGTAAATATTTTTTAAATTAATTCCCTGATAAATATTGCAAAATAAATTATAATTAGGAATCGGACGCCGTCTTTTCTCCCGTAAGGCTCTCCACCTCTTTTACCAGCGCGGCCAATATTTCGTTATTGCCGTATTTTCCTATCATCTTTCCCCTAGAGAACAAAACGGACTTTTCTTTTCCGCCGGCGAGGCCGACGTCCGCGTGCATTGCTTCTCCGGGACCGTTCACGACGCATCCCATTATGGCTACTTTTATGTCGGACTTGATTTTAGCCGAAACTTTTTCAAAATCCCTCGCGATAGACGCAATATCTATCTCCGCGCGCCCGCAGGTGGGACAGGATATTAACTGGACTCCGCCGCGCCTTAATCCCAGAACCCTTAAAATATGGCGCCCTGCTATAACTTCCATTACGGGGTCGCCGCTTAAAGAAACCCTCAGCGTATCGCCTATGCCGTTATAAAGCAAAATCCCCAGCCCTACTCCGGATTTTACGGCCCCTGAAAAAACCGTTCCCGCCTCGGTAATGCCTATATGGAACGGATAATCGCTTTTTTCCGCCAAAAGCCCGTATCCCCTAACGGTTGAAAGAACGTCGGCGGACTTCAGGGATATTTTAATATCGTAAAAAGATTCGTTTTCTAAAAGCTTAACATGCTTAAGGGCGCTTTCGACCATCGCTAAAGCAAAATCCCCGCTGTTTTTATCTAAAACTCCTTTTTCGAGCGAACCCGAATTTACCCCAATCCTTATAGGTATCCCCTTATCCCTGCAAGCGCTTACGACTTCTTTTACTTTTTCCTTCCCCCCTATATTTCCGGGATTAATCCTTAAACATTTAACTCCGGCATCTATCGAAGCCAAGGCAAGCCTGTGGTCAAAATGGATATCGGCTATCAAAGGCGCCTCCACCCCTTTTACTATAACTTTTAAAGATTTTGCGGCTTCTTCGGTATTTACGGCTACCCTGACTATTTCGCAGCCGTAGCTTTCCAATTCTTTTATCTGCTTTATCGTGGAAACCGCGTCTTCGGTAATCGTGTTCGTCATCGACTGAACGCTGACGGGCGCGTCCGAGCCTATGGTAACGCTGCCGACTTTAATTGCGCGAGTATGTCTTCTTTTTATCACTTAGTATTTTTATAATTTTATTTTATATTTAAGCTATTTTTATTTTATATTTATACATTATAATATATTATAATAAAAACGTAACGAAAAAATAAACGGAGACGGCTGTGTTTCAATTTTTAACGGACAAAATATATACGATAGGAGGAAACAAGATAAGGCTGTCATCTATAGTTACGTCCATTCTGATTATTCTGGGCGCTTATTTATTTGCATATTTATTCGCTTTTATAATTAAAAGGGAATTCAAAAAAAATAAAACTTTAAACAAAGCGTTTATAAAAACGGTAACGAGGTTTATCAAATATATTATTTTAATAATAGGCTTTTTCATAGCTTTTCAGGTTCTGGGAATCAACTTAAGTTCTCTCGCATTTTTGGCAGGCGTGATAGGCCTAGGAATAGGTTTCGGAATGCAGAATATTATCAGCAACTTTATTTCCGGAATTATTATACTGTTCGAAAAACCTATAAAAGAAGGCGAATACGTCGACGTTTCCGGTTACGACGGAATAGTTACGGATATAAGGGCAAGAAGCACCACGATTACGACGAGGGACAATATTTCCATAATAGTTCCGAATTCTAATTTTATAACGTCAAACGTCATAAACTGGTCGCACAGGGACCCTAAAATAAGGCTGCATATACCGTTAGGCATCGAGGAAACCGCTTCTAAATTAGACCTTGCAAAAAAGGTTCTTTTAGAGATAGCGGAAGAAAATCCAGAGGTTTTAAAGAAACCGGAACCGTCCGTCTGGTTTGTCAATATAGGGGCTTCGTCTTTCAACCTCGAACTTATAGTATGGATATCGTCGCCCATAAGAAGGCATTTTATAATAAGCGACATCAATTTCGAAATTGCAAAAAAGTTTGAGGAATACGATATAGATTTAACTTATCCGTGGACGAACATTTTGTTTAAAAACGGGCTCAGCATAGAAAACGGCGGAAACGATAACGGCGGCAATACCGACCCCGGCGGCGGAGATTTATAAAATTTTGCGTTTTACCGTTATTTTTTTAAAGAGTTTAAATAAGATATTATCTTTTCTAAATCCGCGGACGGGATATAATTATAAGAAGGCATTACCGCATAATAAGTTTTACCGTTCACGACGATTTTAGAACCCGGTTTTTTATAATGGGACTGCGGATTTTTTATCTGCGCCGCCGTCCAGCCGTAGCTTTTGTTTTTACTGCCGTAATTAGACAGCGCGGGGCCTAATGTGCCTCCTATTCCCTTTATCATATGGCAATCCAAGCAATTATAGTAATTAAAAAGATATCTTCCGCCGCCGTTCCCGTATGCGTATGCGGCTTTTGGCAGCGCTATGCGGAGTCCTGAAAATATGACGGCGGCCGCCGTCAAAATAGTAACGAATAAAAATTTTTTATAATTAATTTTAAAATTCATTTTTTACAACCTCTATGTTATAAATAATCTATCGACAGGTTAATTAAATTAATTAATTTTAAAAATTTGGCGTATTTTGGCTTCCCGTATATTATTTTAATTTTATATTTACCGCCGCATATAAGTATAATAATCTAAAATTATCTTTATTTTTCGGTTTATTTTTCAGCGGTATTTATCGTTACCTCGACCATCATTCCCGGTTTTAAAATGTGTTTCGGGTCGTTTAATACTTTAATCCTTACGGGAAGCCTGTGCGTTACTTTCGTAAAAGTCCCCGAAGGATTGTTTGTGGGGATTAACGCGAACTTAGAAGTGCTGACCGAGCCGACGAATTTTACTACGCCGTCGAAATCTTTCCCCGGAAAGGAATCGACGCTTATTTTTACCGGCTCTCCCTTTCTAATGTTTCCTATAACGCTTTCTTTGACGTTTGCCGTTACCCAGACCCTGATGGAATTGTTTTCCATAATTATGGGGGTGCCGGGCGTAACATATTCTCCGGTATAGGACATTTTTTCGGTTACGACGCCGTTTATAGGAGAATATATAAAAGTATTTTTGTAATTGGCCAAAGCGACCTTGTATGCCGCTTTGGCAATTTTAACGTCTGCTTCGAGGGGCTTAAGGGTCGTTATGGTATTGGCGGCGACGTTATTTTTCATGTAATTGGATTGAAAGTAATTTCTTCTGGCGGTTCCGACGGACGACAGCGCCGCGAGATAAGCCTGTTTTGATACCAAATATGCGGTATGCACCGCATCGAACTGCTGTTTCGTGATAAATTCCTTTTTTAACAGCAATAAATCGCGGCTATAGTTTCTTTTGTTAAGTTCATATGAAAGTTTTGCTTTGTGCAAATCGGCCAGGGCGGTTCTGTAAGAAAGTTTTGCGAGATAATAAGAGTTAAAATTTGTTCCGATATACCTGCCTATATTCCCGCCGGCGCTGAACAGCCTTGCTTTTGCAAGCTCGTAATTAGCTTTTGCCTGAAGCATAGCGGGACGGTAAGTGGAATCGTCTATGCGGGCAATCAGCATGCCTTTCTTGACGTATTCGTTCTTGCGGACGTATAACGCCGTGATATTTCCCGGAACCATCGTGCTTACCGATACTATGTGCCCGTCAATCTCGGCGTCTTCGGTAGATACATGGGTAAGTCCGAAAATATACCACCTTAGAACAAATACGCCCCCTATTATTGCGAGCAATAGTATAATGGAGGCGGTAATAATATTTTTTTTATTAAACTTAGTTCCTCCGGCAAATGAGCCGCTATCTTTGCTTCCGCCTGTTTTTTCGTTATCTCCGTTCATTTAACGCCACCATGTTAATTTATTATAAATATATATTATAAAACGTTTTAGGTTCAATTAAGCCTGTCCGCGTTCAATCTTATAAGTTTTCTCTTAAATAAGCCGATAAGCCTTTGCAAATTTAAAACGGATTCGTAATAGCTTAATTTTGCCGATAAGAGATTGTGCCTTGCTTTCGTCAATTCCGCGAGCGCGGTTACCACGTCAACGCTTGTCGCGACTCCCGCCTTAAATTCCTCTTCGACAAGCATATAATTTTTAGACGCAAATTTTTCTTCGTGTTGAAGGGCGCCCGTCTGGTATTTCAAACTGCGGACGTTATAAAATTCCGATATTACCTGCGCTTTCAAATCGCGCTTAGCCTGAACTATGCCGTACATAGACTGGTTTGCTTCCGAACGCGCTTTCTCTATAGATATGAACCTCGCCGCTCCCTGAAACAAAGGCATGGTCAGCGTAGCTCCCGCCGTCCAGTAATTGGTAGAACCCTGCGGTATAAAATGGGCGTTTGAAAGAGCATTGTAGGAAGCCGTAAAGTCAATTTTTGGAATATATTGGGATTCATAATAAAGCGTTTCGTCGTTTGCGGATTTTTGGGCAAACTTCAACGATTTTAAGCCGGGATTATTTTTATAGGCAAGCATTATGTATTTTTTTAACGAAGTTTTTTCAATAGCGGGTTCAGGGGGATTGGCCACGCCGAAACGGCCGCTTATCCCAAGAAGCGACGCGAGATTGGCTTTTGCGGCTTTTAACGAATTTTTTGAACTTATAAGTTCTTGTTTTGCGGAATAAAACTGCGATTTTGCCTGAAGAAGGTCGGTAATAATGGCAAGTCCGGCCCGTAATTTTGCCTTGGTAAGTTCGAGATGCGATTTTGCTTCGTTAAAAGTTTTGGAATCCGCCTTAATTAAACTCAAATCGTTTAAAACGGTGTAATAATCGGCCGCAACGTTAAAAAGGGTCGAAGCGGAAACGTTATTCAGATACATTTTGGTCGATTTTATAGTATTTTGCGCCGCGGCATAAGCCGGAAAAGCGCCTATATCGAGCAGAGGCTGTTTTATAGTAAAGCTGTATTCATAGTTTGGGAAAAAGAATAAAAAAATACTGCTCATCATGCCGGATTCTGACGCCGGAGCGGGCGCGGAATTAACATGCATTCTCTGGTCGGTGTAGTTAAGAGCGGCATACGGCAAAAGCATGCCCGCGGCCGACCACTTTAAAAGGGTGGAGCGGTAATAACTTTCCTTTGCGGCTTTTATGCCGCCGTTATGGCGTGCCGCAAGATTATACGCCTCATTTAAAGTAATGACCCTTTTGGCGGGTTTTGGATAAAATGCGCAAGCATATTTTACGCCGAAATTCATAAAATATAAAGAGCATGCTAAAGATAAAGCGAAAATTAAAAAGGGCATGTTAAGACAGCATATTTTATTTCTCATGAACTTTATATATTTTTTATATTTCGTTTGCATTTAATAATTTCTTTTACGCTAAAAAATTTAGTTTAATTTAATTTGAATACGGGCAAAGTTCGGCTTCGGTTTCCGTTAAGTTAAGCGCCGTTATTATTTTCCGCTTATTTATTTTATATTTATTTTATATATACGGGCTAAAATTTACGTATAAAATAAAATATTCCGCATCCTTTTTTTATTATAATGACTTAAAAGTCATAAGTCAATATTTTTTTAATTTTTTTAATTCCCGAAATTGCAGGCAGAAAATTCCCTTTCCGCATGGGCTCATAAACGGCATGCTTATATCCGCATCTTTTGCCCGCGTCAAAAATATGCCTCGATAAACGCGGCCGGAAATACGGCGCAGGCGTCGAACGAAGCGCGGCTAAGCTGCTCATCACGCGCCTGCCTATAATTATATTAATATATTTAAGCGGTTTTACGGATTTCTAACGGCAATTTCGGGTAATTTAGCCGGGATGTTTATATATTTTGCCTTTTTACTCTTTTACGCCCGTTATTAAAAAACCTATATGTAAAGGCAGATTTTTAATTTTTAAATCTTTAAATCCTTTACCTGATAATATATCCACCATTTTATTCCTGTCGAAGGACAGTATGCTGTAAGTCAGCCAGCGGTAAGCATTTTTATTAATCAGCGAACCTATGAGCCTTATGAACAAAAAATATAATTTAAAAAACGCCGCCAAAAGACCGTCCTGCGGTTTGCCCATCTCCAGCAATATAAACTTTCCGTTCTTTTTTAAAATCCTTTTAACTTCTTCGGCAAATATTTCGGCGTCGTCGATGTTTCTAAGCAAAAACCCCGCGGTGACTACGTCGTATGCGCAGCCCGGTTCGTCGAGATTCATCGCGTCTTCCGTTTTGAATGAAATATTATTAATTTTTTTCTTTTTTATTTTATTTTCGGCAATTTTAAGCATATCGGGATTAAAATCGACGGCTATAATCTCTACCCGTTTTTTTGCCCTCTTTGCTTTTATCGAAATGTCAATCGCGATTGAACCCGTACCGGTCGCAATATCGAGAATCCTGTATGCGTTATTATCGGCTATGGCTTCTTCCGCGGCCATTTTACGCCATATCCCGTCAATCCCCAGGGTAAAAAAATGCCCCATAAAATCGTAAACGTAAGCTATCGAAGAAAAGATATCGTTAATTTTTTCGGACATTTTTGCGCCGCTCCTGAATATTTTTAGTATTGCGATAAATTAATTAAAAAAAAAGCGCCTTATCCGCAAATAAGACGCTCTTTTAATAAATTGTTTTTTTACGGTTTTTTCATTCTTTTGTCATAAATAAACGGTTAATCACGCCCCGAAATTCGCGGCGGCAAACTCCCAGTTCGCCAAATTCCAGAAATGCTCTATGTAAGCAGGCCTTGCATTGCGGTAATCGATATAATAGGCATGTTCCCATACGTCGCAGGTGAAAATCGCGGTCTTGCCGGAAGTCATCGGAGTGCCTGCGTTGCCAGTCTGCATAAGTTCGATAGACCCGTCGTTATTTTTTACGAGCCATGCCCAGCCGGAGCCAAATAGGGTAGCGGCGGTCTGGCTGAACTGTTTTTTAAAATCGTCGAACGACCCGAACTTTGATTCAATCGCCTTTGCGAGATTGCCGGAAGGGTTGCCCCCGCCTTTCGGCGAAAGGCAGTTCCAATAAAAAGTATGGTTCCATATCTGGGCGGCGTTGTTAAAAATTCCCCCGGACGATTTTTTAATAATGTCTTCTAATTTTTGCTCTTGAAATTCCGTGCCTTTAATAAGGTTATTCAGATTGTTGACGTATGCCTGGTGATGCTTTCCGTGATGATATTCTAAGGTTTCGCGCGAAATATGCGGCTGAAGCGCATCTATGGCGTAAGGCAAATCCGGCAATTTATGCTCCATTGCAATCCTCCTTGAAATTAAAAGTTAAATATATTATTTTATCTTTCGTTATAATAATTATACCACAATTTGTCCGCGGGTAAAGCCGTTTTCCGTTCCATCAAACCCTGACTATGATTCTATTTTCCGCATTTTCATTTAACGCGCTTCATTTATAATTTTAATAAAATTATCGCCGGTTCTTAAATTCCTAAGTCCTTTATGATATGCGTCATGGCGTTTATACGCGCCTCCCGGATATTTCCGTATAACTATTCTGAGCTCGATGGTTTTGCCGCAGCAATGAAATTCGCTTTTAAATTCATATATTTGCTCGCTAACCGCCCGCGAGCCGCCGGCTTCAATGCATTTAAAATCGCCGCTGTTTATTTCGATATCAAACGGCTGCCCGCAATTCTCGCATTCAAAATACAATTTCGCAGTTTCCATTTTTATATCTCTAATTTATCGATTTATCATAAAATTGCAAGAAGACCCCGTCCGCGAGGTCGGGGATGAATTGCACCCCTATTTAGAATCTTGTTTTCAAACGTATTGCAACCCTTTTGCCGTATTTGATTTTATCAAGATAATAATTTAGGTTAATAAAAAATTATTTAAATTAAACGAACCCGTAAGCAAGGACGAAAGCGCCGAAAATTATGCAGTAAAAAGCAAAGGGATAAAGGGCGTTTATTTCATATTTGTTAAAATATTTCATGAGGGCGTAAACGCTCAAATATGCGGCGATGCCGGCGACCAAGCCGCTGGCCGCCGATACGGCGGTAAAATGAAGCATATGGAGTTTAAGCATCTTCGGCACCTCAAGAAGTCCGGCGGCAAGAATAATAGGCGTCGCCAGAAGGAAGGAAAATCTTGCGGCATATTCGTGCTTAAAACCGAGATAAAGGGCGGCGACCATGGTTATAGCCGAGCGGGATATGCCCGGAATTAACGCAAAAGACTGGAATACGCCTATGATAATAGCGGCGGTAACGGTCATATCGGAAATCTTTGCTATACCCTGTTTTCTTCTGCGCTTTTCGCCGAGATATAATATGACCCCGTTAACCATAAGAAAGATGGCGGCTACGGACGTAATGCCAAAGAGCTTTTTCAGTTTATGGACGAACAGAAACCCTATGAGCCCCGCGGGTATAGTGGCGAGCGCAAGCAGGTATAATGTTTTTGAATCCTCGTTTATGTTAAGGTTTTTGCTTTTTAAGCCGGCAAAAAAGCCTTTAAACAATTTGAGCCAGTCTTTATAAAAATATATAAGGAGGGCGGCGGCCGTTCCAAGATGAAGCACCACGAGGAAAGGCAAAAAACCTTCCGCGCGCCTGTTAATTTTCCATCCTAAAATAGCCGGAACTATAACCCCGTGGGCAAGGCTCGAAACCGGAAACAGCTCGGTAATACCCTGAAGAACTGCAAGAATTAAAGCATGGAATAAGGAAAGATGCGTCATATCGCCCCCGGCTGATTTTTACGTAAAAAATTTAATTTAACTGTTTATTTAATATAATTTACGACAAAATGTCAATAAAAATAATGCGCCGATGCTTCTATAATAAACAGGAAAACGGACGGTAAATGATTTAAATATTCTATGAACATAAAATATTTATATATTTTCTTTTTCTTGTTGTAATGGGGATAATTATATATTAAGTACTAAATAGATATTATCGCTATTTTATCATAATCCCCGTTTTTTTTTGCGACTTCGTAAATATATTTATTATCCGTAAAATTATTTACGACTATATCTATAGCCTGCTCTCCTATTTTTTTATCAAGCGCGACGACATAAGAAAGCTTTTTCTTATAAAGTTCATGCAAATTTATATGAAAGCGGCTAAATTTGATGAAAAATTCGATAACGGCGAATCCGTCATTGATTATTTAGATTTAAAAAATATTAGAAAGCCCAATCTTGGATTGAAAAGAATAAATATAGACATTCCCGTCTGGATTGTCGAATCCTTGGATAAAGAGCAAAACGGATAGGCATATCGAGGCAGGCGATAATTAAAATGTTGCTTGCCGAGCATTTCGGTTAGAACTCAAATATATATATTCGAGTTCTTCCGTGAGTTATAAAAAAGGGATTAGCCGTTTCAAAAAATACCATTTACGAATACATAGATATATGGAAAACGCATTTGCCTTATTTAATTTAACTTCTTCGATTGTTTTTTAATAATATCGAATTGCCAGGCAAGTTCCGTGATTATCTCGTTATTAGACGTGACGGTAATCTTTCCCAATAAATCTTCTCTATGTGAAATTATCCCTATCGACAATTCTTCGCATATTGCGAAACTGGCGTACGGCAGCATTTTATCTAATTCGTTTTGAAAAACGTAAAATACATCGATATTGTTTTTTACCTGTTCATCCATAATTTCTTTCATTTTGGAGAAATCATCCTCATTCTTTAAAAGAAATATTCGTTCGATATGAACGCCTCTTTTTGCCTGCCTGTAATTTTGTTGCGTATGTTCGGTCACATCCTTGCCGTATCCCCAATAAAACGGTTCTATAAAATTGCTTACAACCTTAAACGACTGCCCCGGTTTTAATTCTTTCAATACAATCAATTTAGCGGCGTAAATATCGTGAAAAATAAAATCTCCGCCTTTTTCCGCCTGCTTTAAGAGGGTATGAATTTTTTCAAAATCTTCCAGGGCTATTTGCGTCGAAATATCCGATTTTTTCTTTTTAAGCCTGTTATACAGCATTATAGTTTCATTAATAGCGATTTGTTCCCTAAGGGGAAGTTCCAGCGACGGAAAAGCCGCCTTTAATCTTTTTTCCAGATTATCAATGGCTATTACAATTTCCGCAAGAATAGCGGCTAATGCAAAAGCCAATACGATCACTATTTTTGTGGAAACGTTTAAATGGAAATATGCGCCTAACCAAAATGTGAGAACTATAAACAAAATGCCGAATATTCCTATTAACAGGCGCAAAAATATAACCCTCGACATTACATTATCCCCTTAATATTTAATAAATGTATATTATTAAATGATAATACGTATATTATACAAGATTTATTTTACTAATAAAATAAATAAATCTATCCCATTATCTCGTCAATAAAGTTTGCATTAAAAAGGCGGTTGCTACTACTTTTCGCTTTCCAGAACTAAAAACCAACGTTTTAACCAGCGAATATGCGGACTGGTCTACCGAAACCCCCGAATATAAAGTAACGGCTGTCTCTATAAAAAAAGCTATATGGGCGAGAATAAGATTTTTGCAGAATTTAGCTAAATAATTTATCGATTAAATCCTTTTTATTAATATTTATAAAACTTGCAACATTGTTTAAAATATTATTAAGAGTTCCGATTTTAATAAAATCGTGATTCGGTATAGTTATATGATGTTCGAGGTTATTGCGTTTAGCGGTCAATCTTATATGACTCCCTTTTTGCCAGTCGATTTTATAACCATATTGAAACAATAGTTGTGCTAATTTCTGTCCGGAAATATCTCTTGGGATTTTAGGCATATGCAAAGAGTTCTTCTTTGACCTGATGAAGTCTTACAACAGGAGGAATATCGGATTTATCCTCGAAATGGCATTCTAAAGCATCTTTAATATTTTCTTTAAGTTCCTCGATAGTTTCGCCTTCCGTAAAAATTGAATATCCAAGAGCTTTGGCGGTATATCCAGATTCAACGTCTTCTTCGACTATAAATATAATTTCATTCATAAATTTACCTTTATAAATTTTTATTAAAGCGCAGTAGTTTCAAAATCGCTTGTATTTTCTTTATATATAGCTCGCTTTATATTAAACAAATACTATTAATTTTTACTTTAAATATACCACTAAAATATAAAAAAGTAAAATTAAGTAAAAGATGCTGAATTTATTTATCCTCTTACTTCTGTCCGCATTTCGAGTTGTTTTGCATTACTTGCGTTATCCATTAAAATAAATAATTCTGACACCATTATTTCTTAACACCATTATTTCTTAAATATTTTACTTGACAAATAACACAGTTGCTGACACCATTATTTCCTGACACCATTATTCCATGCCATTATTTCATGCCATTATTTCATGCCATTATTCCAAATATTTCTATCGGCAATTTTGGGAAACATCCGGTTACCAAACGGTTTTTACGTTATATTTGCCTATATAACAGTCCGGCGTAATTATCTTCATCTTTTCAACTGATGCCTGAGCTACTAACATTCTGTCGAAAGGGTCTTTATGAATTTCCGGCAGTTTCGCAATTGCAAGGGCATGCGGAATCGTGACTGGAATAGGAATATATCCGTATCTGGCTATGTTTTCCGCGATAAATTTATTCAGGTCTTTTTTTAATTTTAATTTACCTATAATTATTTTTATACTTAATTCCCAAACGGATGCGGAACTTAAGTATATATTGTTTTTGCCGTTTTCGATGATTTTTTTTGCGGCGGGCGATAATTTCATATCGTCTGTCGCAAACCATAAAAATGCGTGGGTATCCATAATATAATTCATGATTATTTGTAAAAATTTTTTATAACTTTATCCGGAAGAGGTTTATCGATATCTTTAGAGAATTCAATATCATTTTTAAATAAGCCGGATATTCGGTTTTTTTTCTTACCTCTGATAGGCACGATTTTTACTAAAGGCAATCCCGCTCTGCCGATTATTACTTCTTCTCCTTCCAAAACATCGTTTACGATTTTTGAAAGGTTAGTCTTTGCCTCGTATATATTAATTTCTTTCATAATTTATTTAAAACCGCATTTAAATTTTTTATTTGCCGATGTTTATCATTATAGACTAAGTCGTTGGTCAAGTCAAATATATTAGACTAAAAATTTTTGCCGTTTGTTCCCATATGAATAAACTATTTCCAAAAGTCAAGACTAAAATTTCAATACGGATATTTTTTTGTTTCATTTCATTTTCTTAAATATTTCTGCTATAATAATTATAAATTAAACTTGCCGTATAATATTTTATAAAATGCAATAACATAATAAATAAAGAATAATAAATAAAAAAACTGATTAGTATGATTAGTATCGGTCATGAAAAATATCTGAATCTCGACGAACTGCCTTTTCCGAAAGAGTACTGGTGGAGTTACAGCGCTTACGACAATGTTTATTTGCCATTAGAGGAAGTAGCGCTAAAGGTTTTTGAATATGGGGATATTGAAGAAATTTTAAATCTGTATAAAATATTCGGTGCGGAAACGGTCAACGGAATTTATTCCGCAATCAAGAGCCGTTTATATGAAAAAGATAAATATTTAATTAAAATCATAGATATGATTTCCGAATTGTTTATGGATAATCTGCGTAATTAAAACATTATTAACATTATGCCTATATTATGGACGGAAAAAACCGAAAAGGTTATCGATTTACTTAGCGAAGAACCCCTATTAGACGACTTTGTAATGGCCGGCGGGAGTGCTTTAAGCTATTACATAAATCATAGATTATCTGAAGATATAGATTTATTCACCCCGGACGAGATGCTTCCTAATCGGTCGATTAATTTAGTCATGAAATCTTTTAAAAAAAAACACTCGGTAAAAGAAGCCGATTTTTTAAATTCCCGTGTCGGTTTTATAATGAATATATATTTTGTCGATGGCGTAAAGGTCGATTTTATTGCGTCCGGTAAAGATATCGTATTAAAAGACAGGATAAAATATAAAAACAATTTTTATATTGCGGCCGAAGAAATAGTTATTCCAATGAAAATGGAAACTATCGGAGAAAGAAATATTTTCAGGGATTATTATGATATATACTCATTATTAAAAAAATATTCAATGAATGAACTTATAAAAAAAGCGAAAGATTACGACAAGGATTTTAATTATAAATTATTTTTTAAAAAACTAATCGATATGGATAACGTAAAAGAAAACGCATTAAATTCAGCTTTGAAACCGATATATGAAATGAACAAAAAAGAACTTGCGGAATATTTTTCGGGAACTATACGGCAGTTTTTATCCGATAAGATTAATGCCGTGGAATAAACACGGCTTTATGATTAAAGAGCTTACGCAAATAACCCATATATTTCCGTAGGAGGCTATCAATGAAATTCGGAAGATTCAGGCATAAAACCGGAGAAATGAGAGAATATTACGGGACGCTTTCTACGGATAAAGACGCCTCTTTTGTTAATATTATAGAAAAATTTAGCTTTGAAGAGGACTTAAGGTATCAATATACTGGAAGACAGTACGAGTTAGACGAACTAGAGTTTTTGCCGCCCGTCCGCCCGACAAAAATCGTTGCGGTAGGATTAAATTATAAAGACCATGCCGCCGAAATGCAGAAAAAACTGCCCGACGAGCCTCTGCTTTTTATAAAACCGTCCTCCGCCGTTATTCCTCATCTGGGAACCATAGTCAGGCCGGAAGCCTCAAAAAGGGTGGATTACGAATCCGAACTGGCGGCCGTAATAGGCAAGACCGCAAAAAACGTAAAGAAGCAAAATGCGGCGGATTATATATTCGGATACACCTGTTTGAACGACGTAACGGCGAGAGATTTGCAGTCAAAAGATATTCAATATACCAGAGCCAAAGGATTCGACACCTTTGCGCCCGTCGGCCCTTATATAGAAACGGAAATAGAAAATCCGTCCAATCTTCAAATAAGGGGCTATCTTAACGGGGAATTAAAACAGTCTTCCAATACTTCAAACCTTATTTTTAACCCTTACGAATTATTAGAATTTATTTCTGGGATTATGACGCTTTCCCCGGGCGATATAATTTCTACGGGAACCCCTTCGGGCGTCGGAAGTTTAAATAAAGGCGATATTTTCGAAATAGAAATAGAAAATATCGGAAAGTTAAAAAACTTCGTGGAATAATATAAATTAATGCCTCGCTGCGGGAGAGCTTTGCCGCCGGTTAATAAAAATCGACGGTTTTTATAGCGGAGGATAAGGTAAGCGATTAAACAGCCTATCGCCGCCGGTACAAAAGACCGAATTTGCGAACTTCGCTGGACTCCCTCCTCTTAGCGCGCAATGACTGATTTTTAGATAAACTAACTAACTGAATGAATAAATACTGAATGAATAAAATAGCGGAGCACAGACTTTATAAATGGCTCGTTCTGGCAATAGCCGTTACCGCTTCTTTTATGGCGATATTAGATATAAATATCGTCATAGTCGCCCTTCCCAAGATGATGTCGCATTTCGGAGTCAACGTTATAACGATTGACTGGGTCATTATCGCCTACACTATAACCTACTCCATTATTATTCTCCTTACGAGCTTTGCCAGCAAAAAATACGGACTTAAGATTCCTTTTGCGGTATCCATAGTATTTTTTCTGATAGGCTCCGCGTTCTGCGGTTTTGCCCCTACTTACAGGATAATGATAATATTCAGGATAATTCAGGCCGTCGGAGGAGCGGGTCTTATTCCTGTATCCGTCAACCTTATCGCAAAATATTTTAAGGCGCAGGAAAGGGGGACGGCTATGGGCATCTGGACCATAGGCATAATGGTAGCCCCGGCCCTCGGACCGATAATAGGCGGTTATTTCGTAGATTACGTGGACTGGAGGATGATATTTTATTTTAACGTTCCGATAGGCATCGTCCTTTTTTTAGGTACTTTAATTTTACTGGAAAACGACGCGCCGTCGAAACCCTTTGTAAAAAAATTCGACTTCGCCGGTTTTATTCTTATAGCGATATGCCTCGGAACGCTGTTATATGTGCTTAACGAAGGGCAGACGCTCGAATGGGATTCCGCCGCAATCCGCCTGAACGAACTAATAAGCGCAGCTTCCTTTATACTTTTTATCGTCGTCGAAATATTTTCCAGAAAACATTTAATGGACTATTCTCTTTTTAAAACAAGAAACTTCGTCGCCGGAAACATAGTAAACATGATAAGGGCCGGGGGTATTTTCAGCACCATGTTTCTTTTGCCGATATTCATCGAAAACGTGCTTAATTATAACGCAATGCACGCAGGTTTTTTAATGGCGCCGTTCGCTATCGCGGTTGCCGTCGCGTCGCCGGTCGCCGGCAAAATATCCGATAAATACGGGCCTAAATATCTGCTTTTATCAGGCATGTTTATATTCGCAATCTCTAATTTTTACCTGCGGAGCATTTCTTTGCAGACATCTATACCTTTTATAGTATATAACCAATTTTTAAGAGGATTAGGCGTGGGCTTGATAAACGCTCCGGTTATGATGACGGTCATAAATTCCGCCAAGTTCGAACAGATACCCGACGCGTCCGCTTTATACAACGTTTTGTTTCAAATCGGGGCTTCTTTCGGCATAGCGTGGTCGGGGGAAGAGCTTGCCGTACGGCAGGCATATCATTTAAATCAATACGCAAGAGATATAGGTTATAATACTTACAATTATACCGGCGTTCTTAATTTTTTGCGCGGCGATTTATTGAAAAACGGCGGTTCTTTCGTGAGGGCGGCGCTATATCCGCCTAATTCCGCCAAAGTTTTCGATTATATAAT
>JAJYJI010000041.1 GCA_021789605.1 bacterium | reverse complement strand
CGTAGGGACAGATATCTCCGAACCTTTAAAAAAAGTTATGCCCTTGCTTGAAAACTTAGTTTTGGAAGAAATAAAACCTCTCGGCATAAACTGGCTTATAAATCCCGAATACGCCGAACTTTAAAAATTATAAGCCGTCCCGCGCTAATCGTCATAATCATATCCATAAGACTCTCCTTTTTGCAAATGAGCCGGTAGGGCTTGTTACGTCAATGATTTAAATATCAACTTAACTCCCCTCCTTATATGAGGTGAGCATAAATAATTTGGGATTTCAATAAGCCTTTCGGCTACAATAACTCCCATCCTATTTAGGAGGGGCAGACCATCAAGTTTTCGAGGAATATTTACAAAAACTTAACTCCCATCCTTATATGAGGTGAGCATAAATAATTCGGGATTTCAATAAGCCTTTCGGCTACAATAACTCCCATCCTATTTAGGAGGGGCAGACCATCAAGTTTTCGAGGAATATTTACAAAAACTTAACTCCCCTCCTTATATGAGGTGAGCATAAATAATTCGGGATTTCAATAAGCCTTTCGGCTACAATAACCCCCATCCTATTTAGGAGGGGCAAACCATCAAGTTTTCGAGGAATATTTACAAAAACTTAACTCCCCTCCTTATATGAGGTGAGCATAAATAATTCGGGATTTCAATAAGCCTTTCGGCTACAATAACTCCCATCCTATTTAGGAGGGGCAGACCATCAAGTTTTCGAGGAATATTTACAAGAACTTAACTCCCCTCCTATTTAGGAGGGGTGGCAGGCGTCAGCCTGACGGGGCGGTTATATTGCGGCGGCTATAAAAGTTAGTTTATATGACCCCGCCGTAAACCGCCTGACCTAATGCAATTCCGCCGTCGTTAGTCGGTATTTTTTCGTTAAAGTAAACGCTAAAGCCGTTTTCCTTAAGGATAGCGGCGGCTTTATGCCTCAGCAAGACATTCTGAAACACTCCCCCGCTCATACAGACATTTTTGCATCCGGACATTAATGCCGCATCCTTAATAATCATAACAAGAGTATCCATAAACCTGTCTGCAATATTTTTGCATATATTGTTATCGCTATATATTGCATCCATATTTTTACCGATTTTACCGTCCTTCTTTAAACCTTTAAAACCGCCGCTACCAAGAATAATTTGAATAATATCCTTAAACATCGGATTATAATCGACCGTAAAAAAATCGTCGCCTTCATTGCGGTTTATAGAATATTTAAAACAGCCGCTTCCGTTCGTTGAATTTAAATTATCGGGTATGCCGCTCAAATTTTCTAAATAAACCGCCGCCTCTCCTTCATATGTTATGTCGCCGTTAAATCCGCACAAACACGAAACTGCGTCGAAAATTCTTCCGCAGGAAGATGTAAGTGGAGAATTTAATCCGGTGCTCCACATTTTAAGAAATATATTAATTTCCTTTTCGGGAAAACCCGTTAAATCGGAAATAATGTTTAAAATATCATCAGATTTAAATTTAATATCCCGGCTATCATATTTATAGATGTATTTAGTGGCGCCGTTGCCGCCGATATGAGAAATAACGGCATTTTTTCCTAATAAAACATCGAACAGAATGCCCAGAAGAACCCTTTTAGGCGATTTAACGGCTTTGTCGCCGCCGAGAAGCCTAAATTTTTTGAAACTTCCGACTCTTTTTAAGTTTTTATAATTGCCTTTGAAGAATTCTCCTCCCCAAAAAGTTTCATCGTCTCCGTAACCGGTTCCGTCAAAAGCGATGCCGAAAATCGCTTCGTTTAATTCAAGCCCGTTTTCCGCCATGCAGGAAATAACGTGCGCCCTGTGATGCTGTAAAGGTATGCCCGTTATATTTCTTTCCTCTGCCGATACTTTGGCCCATTTCGTGTTTTCGTAAGCGGGATGACTGTCGTAAACGATAATATCGGGTTTAAAATTATAAAATTTTTCAAAATCCTCTATGTTTTCCTTAAAATTGACAAACCCGGCAACATTCTCCAAGTCGCCGTTATGCTGGCTTAACACGACCGCTCCTCCGTTATCGTTATGGTTACGGTTATCGTTATGGTTATCTTTTTTATCCGCGCCGGCTTTGCCTCTATCTATTTGCTTCTCCACCGCCTCCCCTTCGCAAATGCTTTCGTCTTCTCCGGCGTAAGCCAGCGCAAAAGCATTCTTAAGAAACGCTCCTGACGCAAGAACGTTTCTTTTTAAATTAAAAGGAAGTTTAACCGGTTCTGGAACATAGCCTCTCGAGCGCCTGACAAAAAAATACGGACAACCCTTTTTGCCTGAATCTTTATTGTTTTTACTTTGAATTTTAATTTTAACATCTTTCGCATCTTCTTTATCTAATTTATCTTTATCTAATTTATCGGACTCTGTATCGACCTTTACAACTGAATCGTCGCATCTTCTTAAAATATCCCTGTTATGGATTAAAAAACCGTCTGCGATACTTTTCAGCTTAAAAATAGCCTCTGCGTTGTCTTTTACTATCGGTTCTCCGCCTATGTTTGCCGACGTCGCCACTAAAGGTCCGCCGAAAAGGCTTAATAAAATATAATGAAGCGGCGCGTAAGGCAAAAACACCCCTATGTCTTTTAGTCCACAGTTTACGTAATAAGACAAGTTCCCTTTGTCTTTCAATAAACATATGGGTCTTTCTTTGGAGTTTAATAAACCTGCCGAAATATCGTCTGTATATGCATATCCGGAAGCCTGTTCGATATCTTTAAACATAACGGCAAAAGGCTTTTTCGGTCTGTTCTTGCGCTCCCTTAATAATCTCAAGGCATCGTCGTTTGAGGCATCAGCCATTAAATGAAAGCCTCCGATTCCTTTAACGCAGGCTATACCTCCGTTTCTGATTAAATCTACTGAAGATTTTAAGTGGTTTAAACTTCTTAATTGCTTTAATTTTAAAACCCCGGTTATATCTTTTGTCCCTTCTTCTATGCCTCTTGCGCTATTTTGAGGATAATTATCTAATTTCGATAGTGCAGAACCGCCTTCTGCCCTTATCTTGCGGATATTTATTTTGTTGTTTATATCAACTTTTGATATATCCGAACTCAAAATAAATTCGGCTTCCGGACCGCAGGCGAAACATCCGTTAGGTTCGGCATGAAATCTTCTGCTTAAAGGATTTTTATATTCTGTCAGGCATTCCGGGCACATTATGAATTTATCCATAGCAGTAGAAGCCCTGTCGTACGGCAGTTCTTTAGATATTGTAAATCTTGGGCCGCAGTCCGTGCAGTTGATAAACGGATATAAATATCTCCTGTCGGAAGGGTTGAAAAGTTCGTCTAAACATTTGCCGCATATTGCTATATCGGGGGGTATGGTTAAATTTAATTTATTGTTTTTATTTGATTTATTAAATTTAACGTTATAGTTCTTACTGACGGTTTTATCGGATTCCTTAATTTCGAAAGTTTTATAAAAAAAATGTCCCTGCCGGATATAATCGATAAAAACGACGGTTTTATTGTCTATAACGGAAAGGGGAGGCTTTTCAGAATCGGAATCTAAAGATTTTATAAAATTTAACAGGTCGTTTTCCTTCCCTTCGGCAGAAATTTCTACCCCCTCGTTATTATTTAAAACATAGCCTTTTATTCCGTATTTTTCGGCAAGCCTGTAAACGAAAGGTCTGAATCCTACGCCCTGAACCCTGCCGGATAGTTTAATCTTTGCTCTTTTTATAGGGGTATTATTATTATTTATCGATTTATTATTTATCGGCGAGTCCATTTTTTTCGGTTCCGCATAACTTATAACTTAATAATTTTAGGATTAAAGATTAGGCTTTAAAGATTAGATATTAGATATTAAATATTACCTTAAAAAAATATTTAATAAATTCCGGTATCCGGTCGCTGCGCCCGCAACGGCATTATTAAAGCATTCCTGCAATTAATATATAAAAATTTCTACATCGGGTTCCATGCTTGTTTTAGCAGATTCTCGGCAATAGCTCGCCGGAGGAATAATCAAGAAGTCTGTCGACTCCGTAAATCCCTTTTAAAATAACTTTATTAATTTTGCCGCCTGCCTCTGCCGTTCCTATTATATTTGCATTTTTTCCAAGCGGATGCGACTTAAGAATGTCAAGCGCTCTCCGTGCAAATTCCGATTTTACGGCAAATACTGCCCTGCCCTCGCATGCAAGCTGATACGGCTCGAAACCGAGCAGTTCGCAAAAACCTTTTACCGGGCCGCTTACGGGAATTTTATCTTCTTCGACACAAATATCGACGCCCGCCGCTACGGTCCATTCGTTAAGAACTGCTGCTAATCCGCCCCTCGTAGCGTCCCTTATCGCGCTGACCTTTATACCGTCCGCTAATAAGGCGGCTATCATATCCCACAAAGAAGCGCAGTCGCTTTCTATTTCCACGTCCATTTCTATACCTTCCCTCTGAGACATAATAGCCGCCCCGTGGTCGCCTACATTGCCGGATACGATAATTATATCTCCCGCCGTTATATTATAAACCGAAAGGCCGTCGTATAAAATCTCCCCTATTCCGCTCGTGTTTATAAATATTCCGTCCGCTTTTCCTGCGGGAACCACCTTTGTATCTCCGGTTACCACTCTGACGCCGGTTTTATCCGCCTCTTCAGAAATGCTGTTTATAATCTTTCTTAAATCCCCGGAGGCAAATCCTTCTTCTATTATCAGTCCAAGACTCAAAAACAGCGGCTTGGCTCCCATAACCGAAAGGTCATTCACCGTTCCTGCTACGGATAATTTCCCTATATCGCCGCCTTTAAAAAAAATGGGGCTGACTGTAAAAGAGTCGGTAGTAAAAGCAATTTTTTGCGGAGATTTCAAAACCGCGGCATCTTCCAATAATTTTATTTTTTGGTTTTGCTCCGTCATATCCGTCTTCGGTATATCTGTCGCAATACCCCCGCCTTTATGCCGGCCGTTACCGTTATTCAATTCGTAAAAGTAACCGCTTCCGGCGTCCTGCCCGTAAAGTCCGTTAAATATAATACCGCCTATCAAATCGGAAGTTTCTTTGCCTCCTCCGCCGTGCGAAAGCAATATTCCGTCGAATTTTTTTTTATTCATTTTAATTTAAAATTAATTGTTTAGAAATTGCGGTATTTATAATATGCGGCGCATGCTCCTTCAAAAGATACCATACATGCGCCTACCGGTTCTTCCGGGGTGCATGTTTTTCCGAACAGCGGGCAGTCGTCCGGTTTGGATTTCCCTCTTAATATTTCCGCGCATTTGCATACGGCGTTTTCTTTGCCTTTCCGCCTTGTTTTGCCGGACCGGCCTGTCTTGCCGGCGGCTCCCGCTTTTGAACTTAATTCTGATTCTTTCAGTTTATCCTTAAAAGCATATTCGGCGTCGAAATCTTTAAATTCGTCCCTTAATTTTAACCCGCTTTTCGGTATATTGCCAAAACCTCTCCATTCAAATTCGTTCCTTACCGTGAAATATTTATTTACAAGCGCCTGGGCTTTCTTATTTCCGCTTTCTTTGACCGCTCTTTTATAGGCAATTTCGACAGCCGGCCTGCCTTCGTTAATCTGCCTCGCTATTAAAAGCACCCCGCTTAAAATGTCGTAAGGCTCGAATCCGGCTATTACCGCCGCCTTATTATATTTATCAGGAATATCGGTATAAATGCCGCTTCCGGTCATAACGCTGACGTGCCCCGGACAAATAAATCCGTCTATTGAATTATCGCCCGAATCTAAAATGGCGTTTATCGGGGGAGGCACGAGAACATGGTTTACGTGAAACAAAACATTGTTTATGCGCCTGGATATAATTTCTTCTAGAAGAGCCGCCGTCATAGGAGTCGTCGTTTCAAACCCAATCGCGAAAAAAACTATTTTTTTACCCTTATTTGCATTATTTTCGGCGATTTTTATAATATCGAGGGGGGAGTATATCATCCTTACGTCCTTCCCTTTTGCCCGCTCTTTTATAAGCGAACTTTCCGTTCCGGGAACCCGCATCATATCGCCGTATACCGCAAGTATGACGCCGGGCGAATCTGCAATTTCTATCGCCTCGTCTATTCTTCCAACTGGCATCACGCAAACCGGGCATCCCGGTCCGTGAAGAAAATTTATTTTATCTTTAAGGAGGGTATTTAATCCGTATTTCATAATGGAATGGGTGTGTCCGCCGCATATTTCCATTATGTTAAGGGTTTTTTTAACTTCCGAGCCTATAATCGACGTCAGCCTGATTATTTCGTCTTTTCTTTTAAAATCGGAATATAATTCCATAACAGGATTTTAACGATAGTAAATAGTTATCCCAATTTTTTTTCGGTAAGATTATTAAGCATAATTTATATTTTTTATTTTGTTATTATATCGTTTTTATTTCGATTTCCCTAAACAGGCTAAGGCTTTCCATGGCTTCTTTTTCGTCTATTTTTTGCATTGCGTAACCCACGTGTATGAGCAGATAATCGCCTATTGAGGCGGGTTCTTCCAGAAGCATCGTAGAAACGAGCCTTTTAGACCCCATAGTGTCGACGATAACGGTACTTTCGTCTTTTATTTCTATAACCTTTGAAGGTATTGCCAGGCACATTTAATTTAATTTTAAAAAAATCCGGAGGCCGTTATCTTATAATTAAATTTATATAGAAAAACAGTCTCTGGAAAATATTTTATTTTTTTATCTGGAAATAACCTCAAAATGATCTCTTCTGTTTATGGCATAACAGGATGAGGTATCAGCCGTACATGCAAGCCTGCTTTTTCCGAATACGGCGGTTTTTAATCTATTTGATGCAATTCCTAAATTTTCAAGATAATTTTTGGCGGAGTTAACTCTTCTCGAAGCAAGAGCTATATTATACGAAACGGAACCTCTCTGGTCGCAATTTCCCTGAATTTGCACTACTATTTTTGGATTGTTTTTTAAATATTCTGCGTTTCTTTTAAGAATAGCTTTGTCTTTGCTCGTAAGAACGGCGCTATTTAAAGCAAAATAAATATTGTGCGAAGATATATCGTAAGTAGAAACGCGTTTTTTTGGAACGTAACTCTTAACCGCATTTACCGGTTTAGGAGATGGAGCCTCCATGCAGCAATTATAGGAAGAACTGCATGGACTGGATAAATAAGACGTGCCTCTATTATTGCCGAAACCGCATGGCGTTGTCCAGTTGGTTCCGTTTCCGGCAAATGATTTAACGGCGATTCCCGTTAAAATAAGAAGAAATGCAAATGCCGAAATAACGAAAAATAAAAATGAGTTTTTTTTGTTTTTTTCCTTCATAAAGCCTCCTTTGTTTAAGATTAATATAATAAATATGTAAAATTTTTTATATTAATTAAAATTATAACACAAAAATTTATAGAAATAGAATATATATTTTAAATATTGCCTTGAACCTGCGTTAGAAAATATTCTGCCCTTTCTATTATATATGCAGATACCGGATTCCTGGTTCCCAGGAAACGGTGCCGTTTAAGCTTTTTAAGCTAAAGTTTAAAATTGGGCGCGGTCGCTCCCGCGGCGGCTTAGAGCCGGAAATAAAATCCGGAAATAAAATTACTAACGGAGGTTCAAGGGGTTATGAATCAATGTTAATTATTAAACATTCCCCTTACCCTTCTCCCTCTTCAAGATTTATTAATGCTTTCGGCCGCAGCAGGATAAAATGCCGAAACGGGGGTAATAAAGCCGAAATAACAGCCGTCCACGGTTATAATAACCGCTCCTGCCGTTTTCATGATTTATATCCGCTTTTACGATTGATTACGCAAAAGCCCGTTAAGTAAGATAGTTATTTAAGTAAGATAGCTATTATATAACCGCCGGTATCCGCCCTTTTATGATATGCCTTCCCCGCTTATTTTAACTGCATTTATCCGTTACCGTCCAGTAACATTTTCTGTCCGCTTTATGTTCCTTGCTTTGATACAGCGCGTTGTCGGCGTACCGCAGAAGCGTATCGGCTGTGACGTCGTTATCTATGTGGCAAATATGCACCCCCATGCTTAAGCCGACTTCCACCGTCCTGCTTTCCGAAAGCACGACAGGGACACGGACCGTTTCTTCGATTTTATTAAATATCGGGATTAGGGCGTTAATATTTTTACAGTCTTCTATTAAAATAACAAATTCGTCGCCTCCGATTCTTGCGACGAAATCAGTTTTGCGAAGAGAATCTTTCAACCGCTTTCCTATAACCTGAAGTACGGTATCGCCGGCCTCGTGTCCATAGGTATCGTTCACGGGCTTAAAACGGTCTAAGTCTATCATTCCTACCGCAGTCAGCCAGTTCTGACGCATAGCCCTTGCCATGGCTTTTTCCAGTTCTTCCGTAAGAGCGCGGCGGTTGGGCAGTCCGGTAAGCGCGTCGTAAAACGCCGCAATCCTGAGTTTCTCCTGAAGAATGAGCATATTCCGCTGGGACTCTATTTTTTCTAAAGCATAAGAAACGTCCAGCTGAATTTCTTCGAGAAGGTTCATGCGGTCCTCGCCCGCGCCGACCCTTATGCCTCCCCAGTGTTTTCCGTCTATGAATATCGGAACGCCGATATCGCTCATAACCTCGCCCGTGTCCCTTGGATAAGTCTGGACGATAAAGCTGTCTGTATTTCTGGCAACGGCCAAACCGACCGGGTCGTCTAAAATCCTCATAGAACGGCTGCCGTAAAGGTCTTTTTTGTAATCTCCGGTTAGAGGCTGGTCGTTAATGCCGTTGTGCGCGGCAACGTAGCCGTTGTCGTCGGTTAAAACGAAAAACCTGAAATTCGGATTCATTCTTAGATATTTATCTTCTATCGGCTGTATCCGGTTTTTTACGAATGAGGCGAAGAGGGTTCTATATTGTTCTATATTTTTGAGGATTCGTATCGGGAATTGGAATATAATTTCTGTCCCATATATCGGAAGAGGAAATTTCGCCGGAATTTATGGCTGTTTTTATTATTCCCGCTATTTCTTCCGCACATGAATTCGCCATTTCTATTATCCTGTCTATATTATTTTCACTGAAAGCGTTCTGCATGGAATCCATAAGCAGATATATATATTCTATTTTATCGCTTTTTGGAATAGGTATCGAACAGACGGAGTTTATGTTAAATCTTTCGTAATAATCATGCCATGCGCTTAAAGCGGAATCTTTTAATACGTCCGAGATAAGGCTGATTCTTTCGCTTGCATAGGCTCTTGCCACTGAGCCTTTCCCGTAAGGCGTATCCGGGTCAACCCCTATCTTAATGGACATTAAATTATCTTCGTGTTCTTTGGTTTTGGCTTTTGCGTATTTTTGTTTAAATAATTTTGAATCGTCTATATATCCGACGACTGCGGCATCGTATCCGACGGTATCAACAAAAATATCGCATATTTTGCGAAGAAGCGTTTCCTCGTCCGCTACCCTGACTATCATCTGGTTTATCTGGCTCGTGGATAAAAATAGTCTTTCATAGGATTTTTCTTTCGTTTTATCTATAGCAATAACGAACCCCGCAGGTTTATTTTCGTATAAAACCGTATAGGACGACACGGAAATAGGCATTAACGATTTTTTTTTCGTTATAAAAATATAATGGACGTCTTCCCTTATGAATTCTTCTCCGTTAAGCCGCCTCGATATATAAGATTTAATTTCTTCTTCGGGATTAAACAAAAAATCTACAAAATTTTTACCGATAAGTTCTTGGGCGTTAAACCCTAAAATTTCCGCAAAATATGGGTTTACATAAATTATTACGCCTCCTTCGCCGTATATAAAATATCCGAAATGCGTCGAAGGATTTAAAATATTTGGCAGATAATTTGAGGAATTAAGCATAAAATATATCTCTTGTCTAAGATAATATAATTAAGAATATAATTAGGATTTTATTTATTTTTAATATATAATATAGCGTTTTTATAACATTTAATTAAAATTATACCCCGCTTTCCAATTTATTGTCAAGGTAAAGAACAGGTAAATAAAACACCTTGAACCTGCGTTAGAAAATATTCAGGCGTCGTCGTTCCCCCTGCGGCGCAGAGCCGGAAATAAAATTTTTAACGCGGCTTAAGGGAAAAATAATTGTTGCCATCAATTGTTGCCATCAATTTGACTTTAAGATAAAAATAGTCTAGTATAGATAAACCTTTTAATTATACCGCCGCATATTCGGCATATTTTGTATGCCGGTTTATTTAAGCCAGCTCAAAATTAATTTAATATTCATGCAGAGGTTTGCATAAAATGAGAAAAAAAATAAATAGGATAGCCGACGGTCTGCGACCGCTTAAGCAGATGTCTCATCCGACCGACCTTATAAAACAGTTTACTCCTAACTGGTTCACGATGAACATGGGTACGGGCATTCTATCCCTTATGCTCGCTGCTTTCCCTTATAAAGTCGCCGGACTGCATCTGATAGCCGAAAGTTTATGGATTGTAAACATTGCGCTATTCGCGGTATTTAGCGTTCTTTTTATAGGACGTTTCGTTTTTTATTTCGAATCCGCCAAAAAACTTCTCGGACATCCGGTGCAATCGATGTTTTTAGGCGCCATACCTATGGGATTGATAACTATAATAAACGGAATTTTGCTATTCGCAGGCAAAGGCGCGACGCAGATTGCTCTAAATTTATGGTATTTTGACGCTTTCATTTCGATAGTGGTGGGTTTGCTTGTTCCTTTCTATATGTTCACTAATCATAAGCACAGCATAGAAGATATGACCGCGATATGGCTTTTGCCTATAGTGCCGGCAGAAGTCGCTGCGGCATCCGCAGGTTTTTTAGCGCCGCACGTTGCTCCCGCCGTCGGCAGATACGTTATAATATTAGGTTATGCGCTGTGGGCGTTCTCGGTTCCGCTTGCCTTCGGCATCCTCGTTATATTATTTTTGCGCCTTGCATGGCACAAACTGCCGCATAGAGATATGGCGGTATCTACCTGGCTGACGCTGGGACCGATTGGGACGGGCAGTTTAGGCCTGCTTCTTCTAGGAAACGACGCGCCTGCAGTGTTTGCCGGAACAAAACTTGAAATTTACGCAAAAACGGCTTACGGTTTCGGACCTATAGGCGGACTTATTCTCTGGGGATTAGGCTTTTGGTGGCTTATAACTGCCGTTCTTATGACTCTCAGGTATATGCAGGAAGACCTGCCTTTCAATATGGGCTGGTGGGGTTTTACGTTTCCTTTGGGCGTATATACGGCTGCGACTATTGCACTGTTCAGAATAACCGGAATAGGACTGTTTAAAGTATTGGGCGGCGCTTTTATTATAATGCTTGCATTTTTCTGGACGGTCGTAACGTCAAGAACGCTGCATGGAATGTGGCACGGCTACTTATTTAAAGCCCCATGTTTATCCGCCGAAACCGGACTTCCCGACGAAAATGCGGAATGTATCGATACAAATTAATATAACTAACTTAAATCACCGTTAGAAATTTTTTATCATGGATTCCCGCTTACGCGAGAATGAATATGAAGGGATTGAGGCTTTAACCTAAAAGGTATCATTCCCGCGTAAGCGGGAATCAGGTATTTATAACTTGTTAAATCAATTTTTATAGTCTCTAACGATGATTTAAGGTATTTTAATTGTTTATCTAAACTAAAAATCGCCATGAAAATAGAAATATTAATAAGCGTTCTAAATCGGGATTAGGGATTAAAAATAATCTTTGAATAAATTTTTAAATAATGTTAAATTAATAATGTTGCTTGCGCAAACTTAAGGAGAGATGTCCGAGAGGCCGAAGGAGCATGACTGGAAATCATGTATAGATGCAAGTCTA
>JAJYJI010000040.1 GCA_021789605.1 bacterium | reverse complement strand
GAAATAGAATTTTCGGCGGTGTTTTTGAAGCTATATTTTATGGCTTAAACAGCCGATATAAATTTTTTTAATTTTTCAATGAGTAGGTCGTTTTCGGCTTTTTTTCTAACCGCTATCCTGAAATATTTATCGCTAAGCCCGCGGTAGTCGCTGCAACTTCTTATTAAAATGCGGGATTTAAGCAGATAGTTTTTTAAATCGTTAGAATTAAACAGGTTAGTTTTTATTTTTATCAAAAAAAAATTCGCCCGTCCGGGCATTATCTTGAAAAGCTTCAGTTTCTCGAACTCCGTTAAAAGGTCTTTTTTTAAATTGTTTAGCAGATTTAAGGTTTTTAATACATAGTTCCCGTCTTTTAAAGATGCTACGGCGATAGCGGCTCCTAAAGAAGTTATTTTCCATGGCATTACGGTTTCCGCAAATTTTTTAATTATTTTTGGAACGGCAAAAATATAGCCTAATCTTTGTCCCGGCATTGCAAAGAACTTTGTCATAGACCTTATAATTATTAAATTGTCAAAATCAGGAATAATAAATTTAGCGGAAAACTCTTCACAAAAATCCATAAAAGATTCGTCTAGAATTAAAAAGGCGTTTCTTTGCTTTAACGCTTTTAAAATTTCTATTAAAATGTCTTTATGCAGTATCGTTCCTGCAGGATTAGAAGGACTTGCGATAAAAAACAAATCGTTTTTACTAATTTTTTTTATATTTTTAAAAAATCTTAAAAGGCTTTTTTCTTTAAATTCGAAATTTTCAGAAATAAAGGTATCGATATGAATTATGTTTGAATTTGCGATTGCCGACGCCCTTTCGTATTCGGAGAAAGAGGGTTCGGCTATAAAAACGGTTCCTGGTTTTAAAATATTTACCGCGTTAAAAATCAGTTCGGTTGCTCCTGCTCCCGCAAATATAAATTTTTTATCAATTTTGTGAAAATCTGATAAAGCATCGGCAAATCTTTCAGGATAAACATCGGGATAATTTTCTATTAAGAATTTTATTTTTTCAGGATTTTTTAAAATTTTTACCGCTTTACCGCTTAACCCGACGGGATTAATATTGGCGGAAAAATCTATGATTTTGCTTCCTTCGTCCAGTGCATGGCGCGCGTACCGGAAAATGTTTCCGCCGTGGTTAAACAATGTTTCTGGAGGATTTTTGGACACGTTATTTGCTATTTATTCGCAGGTCTGCCAACTTTTTTAGCAAACAGTTCAAGAAAGCCGGCAGACGTTTTTACGGCCTCAGGCAGTATTCTGTTCATGGCATTAAAGTAGTCGATTTTTGTTTTTGCGTATAATAATTCCGGTAAAAAGATAGAGGAATTATGGGCATTGTAATCTACCCATCCAAAGGGATGCGTATCCCTGTAATGCCCTTTAAGAGGTTTAAACTTATATACGCCCCCCTCAAGTTTTAAATCGACGTCCAAATAGCGCGAAGACATCCATCTTTCGAAAAGCACGTGTTTTTTTAGCGCCAGATTTGTCGTATGAAAAGGAATGCACAGGTCCTGCACTAGATGAGTCGCGCCTCCAAGAGCTATAAGCGATTTTTTAAACTTCCCGCGCTCCCATTCTTTTACGGCTATATTAAACAGTTGAAGGCATTTTGTGCCGGCGTCGGAGAAGCCCCTGATATAACCGGCATGGGAGTGGGGATAGAGGTAGTGCCCGCCGAACCAGTGAATCCTTAACTTTTTTATCGCAAGCCTGTCTATTATGTATGAACCGTGCTGTATCAGTTTAATGCGCTCTTCCGGGTTAGCGGTTAGAATTCGCGGATTAAAAATAATATCTAAAGCATTGAATTTAGAATCGTTATAGAGAAGGTTAAAAGTTTTTTCTATACAATAGTTGTGAAGTTTAGGCTGCATAATCCGTTATATTTTTATATTTTCGTTTTTAAATTAAATCTTTAATAGCATAAAAAATTAAAATTACATAACATATTTATATCATATCCTGAGAATAATTCAACAATTATTTTGGCAATTGTTATTTTGGCAATGCAGATTATTCCGATTTAACAATTTACCTCGGACCGGCGTCAGAAATTTTATTTCCCGCTCTAGGCTTGCGCGGGAACGGCGAAGCCCGATTTTAACTTTTAGCTTAAACGGCGCCATTCCCGGGGAACCCGGAATCAGGTATTTGCATATAATAGAAATATCAAATGTTTTCTAACGGTTCAAGGTTTTAACGCTATTGCAATTTAAGCATCATTTATTTATAATAATAATGATATTATAAGGCTATTATTCATATGCGCCTGCAGATAAAATTAATATTATAACAAACTTTAAGACGAGAAGAGCAGTTTTAAACTATAAAAATGAGGAGGAAATGTGCCTTTACTTAACGAACAGGATACCGAGTTTTTAAGAAAAGATTTTAACGATAAATTAAAAAACAATGTCAGGCTTATATTTTTTAAATCGGAAGGCGCTTGTTTATATTGCAAAGAAATCAAAGACATTCTTATCGAGGTGTCCGCGCTTAACGATAAAATTAGCCTCGAGGAGTATGATTTCGACAAAAATCCGGACAAAGTTAAGCAGTATTCCATTAAAAGAACGCCTGCCATCTCCATAGAAGGAGACATGGATTACGGCGTCCGTTATTACGGAATTCCGTCCGGACACGAATTTATGACTTTAATCAACGGCATTATAAATGTTTCTACCAAGAATACGGGTCTTTCTGAAAAAACCGTAGAAAAGCTTAAAGAAATTATAAAGCCTTACAATATACAGGTGTTTGCTACCCCCACCTGACCCCACTGTCCGCCGGCGGCGGTCCTTGCTTATAATTTTGCAATCGTAAACGACAATATCACCTCCGATGTCATAGAGATTCAGGAGTTTCCCGAACTTTCCGATAAATATGCCGTTTTCAGCGTTCCAAAAACTGTAATGAACGAATCTGCTGAAGTTGTCGGCGCCGTTCCGGAATCCGTTTTCTTAGAAAAAGTTTTAGAAGGCTATCGGGGAAATAATAAATAATAATAAACTATAAAGATAAAAAAACCCGTTGATTTCTAAAAATATTAAAATTTAGAAAAATCAACGGGTTTTTATTTGCTTAATTATGATTTTTGTGGTGATACAATAAGACGGGAACGTCCGATTTTCTAAGCACGCTTTCGGCCATTGAGCCGAGCACCAATCTTGTCAAGCCTGTTTTCCCGTGAGTTCCCATTATTATAAGGTCGTTCCCCTCTTCTTTTATTGTTTCGAATATAGAGTTTTTGGGTTCGCCGTGGGTAAGTATAGTTTTTACTTTAACACCCTTTTTTTCGCAATCTTCCTTAAGTTTTCTAAGGATAGGCTTTTCTTCTTCTATCAGGAGGTCAAGGTCGTTTATCCCTCCTCCCGACAAGTCGCCTATGTTTTGCAGCGTCTGAACGTCTATAATGTGGATAAAGGTTATTTCGGCTTTAATTTCCGAAGCAAATTTAATTGCATTATTGGCGGCATTCATGGAAGTATCGCTGAAATCTACGGGGCACAAGATTTTTTTGAACATATCGTCTCCTTTGAATTTAAATAATATATAGATTGCTTATTAATTATATTTATATATCTAACTCCCCGTAAAGTCAAGAAAAATCTTAATAAAAAAATTGATTTTTATTATTTATAATGTATAATGAAATTAACAAAAGTATTATAGAACGTCAAAAAAGGGGACGATTATGCTTGAAAAATCAGTAAATACCAATAAGAATCGCTGCAATAACAACTATCTAATAGGCTTAATCGGTTTAGCTTTTTTTTTATCGACCGTTATTATTAATTTTATAATGCCCGGCCCAGCTTGTTCTAAAACCGGCATTGAATATTTAAAATCAAATAAAAATAAAGAATATTACACAGAGAACAAAAAATTTATAATTCTTAAAATGTCGAAAAATCTTAAAGCGTATATTGACAAAAAAAATCAAAAAGTTTATTATTATTACGGCAATACATACTATTTATGGTCAAAAGGCATATGGTTCGATTCTAAAAAAATAAACGGAATGTTCGGTATAACCCTTCAACGGGATATCCCCGCTCCTTTAAGGCACGGCCCGATTTTAAGAGTTAAAAGGAAAAATATCCCGGCCGGTTTTGCCGCATTAAAAGTCCCCCCCCAGCCCGTTAAAAACGAATTTCCAAAAGCGGCCACAGAGCATTTGTATAATCTTCCATTAACACTTAATGGATTAGTTATTTATCAAATTAATTTTAATTCCAATTTTAATTCTAACAGATAGACGACGGTAATTAACGAGGTTTGTATTTACAATAGTTATGGAGTTTTTTAAGATATTAGAGTATCCGGACCCAAAATTAAGGATAAAAGCAAGGCCGTTAGAAGCGGGCGAAATAGAAAAGAATATTTCTTTAATTAAAAGTCTTGCCTATACAATGTACAAAGCCGAAGGCATCGGTCTTGCCGCTACTCAGGTCGGCATAAATAAACGCATAATAGTTTTAGACGTAAGCAGAAAATTAAGCAAGGATAAAATATTTTCCCTTAAAGAAGCTGATATTCTTACCGGCAATAAAGGCCTTATCGTCGCAATAAACCCTGAAATAATTTTTAAGGAGGGGAAGACTATGCATGAAGAAGGATGTCTTTCCATACCAGAATTTAACGCCGATGTCGAAAGGGCGTCAGAAATTAAAATCAGGGCGGTTGACATTTCAGGCAGGGAAATCGTTATGGAAGCTAAAGATTTACCGGCTATCGCTTTTCAGCACGAAATAGACCATCTCGACGGAATTTTATTTATCGATAAGGCGTCTCCGTTAAAACGGTCGTTATATAACGCATCCCTTAAGAAAAAAAAGTCCGCCAAATCAGAAAAAGAGCCGGGTTATACTCGATAAAACAATTAAATCGATTAATTTGGTTAAATAAATTATTAACATAAAACGACGGTAAGTATCTGTCTATGCATCCTTTGAGTGTGGTTTTTATGGGAACTCCAGAGATTGCTTCCGACTCTATGAAGTCTATTTTAGAATTGCGTCGCGCAAACATGATAGATTTAAGGGCAGTCTACACAAAACCGCCGGTTTGGAACAATAAAAAAAAGGATTTCGTTATATCGCCGGTAAGCAAGTTGGCGCTTGAGCACGATATAGACGTCAGGACGCCTCGAACTTTCAGAGACAATAAAGACGAGGCCGATTTTTTAAAATCATTAAATATCGACTTAATCATACTAGTCGCCTTCGGGCTCATCCTGCCGCAAGAAATCCTGAATATCCCCAAGTACGGCATATTGAACCTTCATCCTTCATTGTTGCCGGACTTAAGAGGGCCGGCGCCTATACATTGCGCAATTTTAAAAAGGATTAGATTTAGCGGCGTTTCGGTTATGGCTTTAGATGCGGGCGTAGATACGGGTCCGATTGCGGCGCAGCAAAAAATTGATGCGGGCAAAGACGAATATTACCGCAGCCTTTATAAAAGATTATCGCTGGCAGGCGCTGTTTTACTAGCCGAAGTCGTAAAAACCGTTTTCAAATTTAAATTAAATATGCGCGAATGCGCATTTTCCCAATCATCCATAGACCCTGACCCGTTTTTTACTTTAAGCGGATTAATAAATACGGATGAACAAAAGGTGGATTTTTTTACGGACGACCCGCTTGAAATTTATGCAAAGGTCAGGGCATTCGAAGAAAACGGAGGCGCTTTTTTTATTTTTAAAAGTAGAGCCGTCAAACTTATCGAGGCAAGATTATTTGCCGATAAAACGGAACTTGGAGAAGATTGTTCTTCCGAACAGGAAGGGAAGGACGGCTTATTTTTCGATTATTGCGATTATGCCGATTTAGATTGCGGTTTAAAGAGCCTCGGCAATGATGAAACGGAGAAGGCAGACGGAAAAACGGATAAACGGATTCCGTATATTTTTAATATTCCGGGTATTATAGTTTCGGCAAATAAATCCGGTTTAATAATTTCAACAATAAAGAAAGGAGTTTATATGCAAATTCTAAAAGTTAAACCCGAAGGGAAAAACGTTATGGGTCATGCCGATTTTATTAACGGCTACCGCATAAAGCAGGGTGATGAATGCCGGTAAAAAAAGAACACGTTTATTTTTTAAAGATAATATCAGCGTCGATTTTATTGCTGTTATCGGTATCTTCTTTTCTTTTCTGGGTTATATCCGGAGGGATAGAGAAACTAAGTCCGAATCTGCCCGCTTACATATTTTTATTTTTAAACGCTTTTTTGCTGTCCGTTATTTTTATATTTTTTATAGGACTGGCCGCCAGACGCAATAAAAATAAAATGTTGCCCGTTTACCCCGCAAGATATATATTGGTAAGAATTTTGTATCCGCTGGCGTTTTTTATTACGTCTGTTTTTAGAATCAACCGAGATAAGATGCAGAGCTCTTTTATAGATATAAACAACTTTCTGCTTTTTTCGGAAAATAAACAGGTGGCTTTAGACAGGATTCTGATTCTTCTTCCGCACTGCTTGCAGCTGCACAATTGCAGGGCGAAAATTACGGACGATATCCATAACTGCCTGAATTGCGGAAAGTGCAATATTAAGGAACTTGCGATACTGGCGGATAAAAAAAACATTTTTATCGCGGTAGCTACGGGGGGAACTCTTGCGCGCAGGGTCATAGAAGAAAAAAAGCCCAGAGCGGTTATAGCGGTGGCTTGCGAGAGAGATTTAAGTTCCGGGATTACTGACAGCTTTCCGCTTCCGGTTTACGGTCTTACCAATATAAGGCCTAACGGACCCTGCAGGGATACCCTCGTCGACGTAGGCGCTTTAAACGTGCTTATAGAAAGGCTCGTCGCGCCGCGTTAAATTTTTCTTCTAAGGTCGTTGATTCTTTTTGCCTTCCCCTGACTTCTTTCAAGAGTTTTTGGAGGCACTGCTGTTATTTTTACCCTTATTCCTATTAATTCGTATATCTTATGGGAAATTTCATTTACTGCATCGGTTATTTTATTTTCGCCGGCATTAAAAATTTCATTCTTAGGTTCTATTATTATATTCATTTTATCGAGAAGGTTATCGGTATAAAGCTCAATCATATAAACCGGCTCTAAATAATCGCAGCGAAATAAAACCGATTCTATCTGGGAAGGAAATACATTTACCCCCTTTAAGATTATCATATCGTCTGTTCTGCCTTTAATCTTATCCATCCTGACGAAAGTTCTTCCGCATTTGCATTTTTCTCCGGTAAGCCTCGTAATATCTTTCGTTCTGAATCTTATTAGGGGCATAGCTTCCCTGTTAAGGCTCGTAAGGACTAATTCGCCGGTTTCGCCTTCTTCCAGAACCCTGCCTGTTTCAGGGTCTATTATTTCGGGAAGAAAATTATCTTCATTTATATGTAGCCCGTTTTTATAAACGCATTCGAAAGCCACCCCCGGCCCCATAATTTCGGATAACCCATATATATCGTATGCATCTATTCCGAGAGATTTTTCTATTTTTTTCCTAAGTTCTTCCGACCATGGTTCAGCGCCGAAAATGCCTTTTCTTAATTTGATTTTTGATTTATCGGGAATATATTTATGAATCTCTTCCGATAAAAAAAGAGCGTATGAAGGAGTGCAAAAAAGAACGGTTGCGCCGATATCCTGCATCATGATAAACTGCCTTTCCGTGAAGCCCGCGGACATGGGGATAATCGTCATGCCAAGTTTTTCTGCGCCGTAATGAAATCCTAAGCCCCCGGTAAAAAGACCGTATCCGTAAGCATTCTGACCTATGTCGCTTTTGGAAATATCCGCACCGCAAAAAACGCGCGCCATAAGTTTCGACCATATAACGATATCGCGCTTCGTATATCCTGCGATAATTGGCTTTCCGGTCGTGCCGGACGAGGCGTGAATCCTGACGATATTTTTTACTGGACTGGAAAATATGCCGAAAGGATAGTTGTCCACCAAATCCGCTTTTGAAGTAAAAGGCAGGTTTTTAATATGCAGCGCGGTTTTAATTTTTTCGACGTCTTTTAAATTTTTCAGGCCGGCTTCCGCCAATCTGTTTTTTAAAAACCCTCCGGCAGAAAAAATCTGCCGGAGGGTTTTTTTTAGCCTTTCTGCTTGAAGTATTTTAAGCTCGGACCGGCCGATAGTTTCCGATTTTTTTTCGAAATATTTTATCCGCGGTTTTTTGTTTATGTTTTTAATTATTTCGACCATTGCCGTTAACTTATTTTTTAACTTATTTTTTATCTCCGGCTTCTTTTCTGCCTGCCAGAAATGCTTTTAAGTTTAAATCTACGGTTTTTTCGGGAACGTTTTCTTCTATAGCTTTCAACCACTGTTCCACCGCGATATCCGTGTAATTTGAAAGCAATCCTATGGGGATAATATTTGAAACCTTGATATTTCCTAAATCTGCAGCCATTTTTTTATCGTTTATAAGATGAAAACGCTTAAAGTTGTTCGTTAAAAAACCGGCTATATCGGCTATGCCCGCCGCCGTTTTTTTAATTTTATCATTTTTATTTTTAGAAATCCACGAGGACATTTTACCGTAATCCGATGATATTATAATCGTTTTATCGTTTGCAAACTCCGATATATATCTGAGCGTCTCGTAAATATCGAAAGAAAGAATTACCGATGCTTTATTTTTGGGTATTAAAGGCGAAAAAATTTTTCCGCCGAATCTTATATGCGAAGATACCGAACCGCCTCTTTGAGACATGCCGTGCACTTCAGAGGTTTTTATATCGAATCCGTTTTTGAACGCGGCAAGGCTGATAATCTTGCCTGCGAGAACGACCCCCTGCCCCCCTATGCCACAAATTAAAATATTATATGCAATATTTTGCGTATTTTCAAAGTTTTTCGTAATCAGAGCGCCCATAATATAATTTATCGTAAGATTTATTTATTTACGATTTTATTTCCTCTATAAAATTAAATATGCATATATCCCTGCAAATGGAACATCCCGCGCATGAATCGTCGATAAACGGGCGGCTCGGGGCATTGGCGGAATCAGGGGATAAAAATATGGAAGGGCATCCAATCTGCATACACAGGTCGCATCCGATGCATGAGCCTAAAACTTTAAATTTTTTTCCTGAGTTTATTTTTTCAGGATATAAAACGCACGGCCTGTTTGTTATGACGACATTCAATTTTTCGGAATTCAGAGCTTTTTTTAAAGCGTCAAAAGTTTCGTTATAGTCGTACGGGTCTATTGTATAAATCTCGTCTATACCTATTGCTTCCACGATTTTTTTTATATCGATTTTATTGGAAGCCGTACTATTTAACGACAGGTTCTTGCCTGTTCCGGGATGGCCCTGTCCGCCGGTCATCGCCGTCGTAGAATTGTCTAAGATAATTGCCGTAAAAATTGCGTTATTGTATTTTGCGTCTATCAAAGACGCGATGCCGGAATGGAAAAAAGTCGAATCACCCATTATGCCAGCCGTTTTTTTGGGGGAAGATTTCGTTAAGGACAAACCTTGCGCCGCTCCAAAGGCAAGACCCATAGATATACAGCTGTCCATGGCGCCGAGAGGCGGCAGCGCCCCGAGGGTGTAACATCCTATATCTCCCATAACCGGAACCCTCAATTTTTTTAAAGCGTAAAATACGGAAGAATGCGGACAACCGCTGCATAAAGCAGGGAGTCTTTGCGGCGTTTCTAAAATTTTGCCGTTATCGCGCAAAGGCATTTCCGCTCCGCCGTTTTTATAAACAAATGATAAATTTTCCGACATATTCGAGGATTGTTTGAGAAAGCCGGCTTCAAACAAGCCTTTTTTTACGGAATCCGGATTGAGTTCTCCATCTCTCGGGAAATATTCTTTTCCTTTTATATTATTTATACCCAATAATGAAATTTCGTTTTGAATAAAAGGTTCTAATTCTTCGATGACGATTACGTTCTTAACGTTTCCAACGAATTCTTTAATAAGAACGTCCGGAACCGGAAAAGAAAAAGAAAGTTTTAAAAAAGAAGCGAAAGGGGCGATTTCCAAGGCGTATTGATATGAAACTCCGCTTGCGATAATGCCAAAATCCGGACTGTTGTATTCTATTTTATTTATGCCGGAATTATTTGAATAATCGGATAGAAGTTTAAGTCTTTCTATGGATAATTTATGCCTTTTTCTTGCATAAACCGGAACCATGACAAATTTTTCTATATCTTTTTTATAAGGCTGAAGCTGTAATTTTGAAGAAGAGGCGGCCGCTGTGCCGCAAGAGCCGTCCGTCAGATTTTCCGGCAGGGAAACGATGCTCCTTGAGTGTGAAATCCTCGTAGAGGTTCTAATGATAACCGGCGTATCGAATTTTTCGCTTATATCGAATGCTTTTATCGTAAAATTAAAACATTCCAAACTATCGGAGGGTTCCAACATAGGAATCTTGGCAAATTTAGCATAAAATCTGTTGTCCTGCTCATTCTGCGAGCTGTGCATGCCGGGGTCGTCGGCGGTAATTATAACTAATCCGCCCCTAACTCCGGTGAGCGCAAAAGTCATAAGGGGGTCGGAAGCAACGTTAAGGCCGACGTGTTTTGTGGTGAACATAGACCTTTTATAGCCGATAGAAGCGCCTATGGCAATTTCTAATGCCGTTTTTTCGTTTATGGACCAGTTTACGATTGAGCTGTTGAATTTTGCGAGATACGGCAATATTTCAGAGCTCGGGGTGCCCGGATAGCCGGTTGCGAGATAAACGCCCGCTTTATATGCGCCCAGGGCTATCGCTTCGTTTCCCGTTAAAAGGACTTTAGAATTAAAGGAGCCCGCTTTCTGAAAATTACAATAAGGATTTAGAGCCAAAATAACGTCCCCGGAACTAATCCATAGTTAAAATAAAAATAAAATACGGTATATCGGCGAACATGAACGATTAAGATTAAAATTAAGATTAAGATTAAGATTAAGAAGAGGAATAATTTTTTCCGCCGGACGGGCGGCGGCACTTGCTGAACTAAAAAAATAGAGTAATCCGATAAAATACGCGCACCTTGAATCGATACCGTTGCTTTCTTTCAAACCTGGCGGAGTTTTCGACCTCAATGCCGTACCGTCGGATTACCCTTAAAAATTATAACATATAACCCGATTTTTTGAAAAGTATTATTTTTGTCTTGTTTTACGTTGAACATGCGTTAGAGAATATTCTGCTCTTTCTATTATATATGCAAATACCGGATTCCCCGGAGAATTACGCCGTTTAAGCTAAAAGTTTAGAATCAGCCGCCGCGCTTTCTCCGGCGGTGGCGTAGAGCCGGAAATAAAATTTCTAACGCGGGTTTAAGGTAAATTGTATTATTTTTGCGCTTAAACATATATTCGGGAAGTATGTGGCGGATTTAACGGATTCTGATATAAAGCTATTTATTATACATGGACATGAGCGGACTGAATAATGCCGCCGGATATATTCAGTCCGCCGGCATGTATAAAACCATAAGCAGGTATTTGACTTAAGCTTAGAGGTCTTTCTTAATCGTGGTGAAGGAATTTGTCATTCTGAACATTGTCGTGTTTTCTAATATATTCCATAAGCATTGCCGCATGCTCTTTTTCTTCGTCCCTGTTATGCGCTAAAATCTTTTTTAATTCCTCGTCTTCGGTGTACTCTATTCTTTCCTGATACCAGTTTATAGCCTGAAATTCTTCGATTAAAGACTGCCTTGCCATTTCGAGGTTCCTTGTTTCTTCGCTTAATACTTCATCGATGTGATGCTCGCACATATTTTCTCCTTTTTAATAAATTTATGCATATAAATAAAATTATTGCCGTATCGCCTCCGATACTCAATAAACGGATTATACTATATATGCCTAAGGTATGTCAATTACGGGGCGGAACATT